>JAFMGZ010000006.1 GCA_017854855.1 Sulfitobacter sp.
TCGTAAAACGTTAGCTGACTTTGTGATTTTGGTCGCAATACCTGAGCCCTGTTTGAGCATAGCAGCGGAACGATCCTTCGCGAAGGTCGAACAGAACGTCTGCTGGCTGCTCATTTCGACGGGTGCTGCTGTTGGCGTGGATCTTGGCGAAATCCCGGACGGTTACAGCTACCTGTATTGCTCTGGGATCAAGACAAAGTTGCCAAAATGCGTTTTCTCCATGAATTCTTGCTGAGCTTGCGCAATCTGATTTAGCGGAAAAACCTTTGCGACAAGCGGGCGGATTTCATTGTTTTCGATGTAGGAGACTAAGTTTGGAAACACAGGGGCGTCCCATGCGGTGCACCCAATCAAGGAAATGTCTTTGAGATACATATCGCGCATGTCGAGGCTTACGAAGGGACCAGCGATTGCACCTGACGAAACATACCGCCCACCGGGGCGTAACACCTTGAGCATTTGCGGAAATTTCGGACCAGCGACGTTGTCGACAACAACGTCAATGCTGCCCTCTCCTAGGCGCATCACAAGGTCTTCGTCGCGATCGATCACATCGTCGGCACCCAATTCGCGCAACTGGTCCATTTTTCCCCGGCTGGTTATTGCCAATACTTTGGCACCGCGCCGCTTTGCCAATTGTACGGCTGCAGAACCGACACCACCTGATGCGCCCACCACCAATACCCGGTCGCCTCTGCCCACTCCGGCGCGGTGCAGCATATTTTCAGCCGTGCCATAAGCGCAGGGAATCGTGGCAAGTTCTGCGTCAGACCAATCGCACGAAACTGGAAAAACCTCGGTTGCGGGAACTTTCACATATTCTGCGAAAGCCCCGTCAAAATCCGACGCCATCCAGACCGTATCCATCACATCATACCCATTGGGCCGCATGCAGGCGCGAACGAGAACACGTTGATCCATCAAACCCGGGGTCACGTTGTCGCCGGTTTTCACAACCAGTCCGCAGCAATCTGTCCCTTGAATAAGCGGGAATGGCGTTGCTCCGTTCCATCCGCCATCCGGTGTTTGCGCGGCTTGGGTTTCTTGTCTGTTTGCTGCCGTTTGTGTGTCTGTGGTCACGCTTGATGAATACCAGCCAAGCCGGGTGTTGATGTCTGTATTGTTAACACCTGCCGCCAGGACACGTAATAAAACCTCGTCTGGGCCGGGAACCGGCTTGGGAACTGAGCTGTAGACAAGCTTTTCATATCCGCCGTTTCCAGCTGTCACGACAGCCATCATTCTTTCTTCGCTATCGGTCATTGTTTGCTTCTTTCGGATTTCATTATTTCAGCGAGCCTAGCCGGGCCTCGCGCAAAAAAACAACCATAACCGATGGTGAAGGAGGTACGGTTCGGGCCTGAATTGCTGAACGTTAGGGCCACTATAGCGTGCCGCTGCACCTAGAGGGCGGCGTGGTAGATCGCCAGCGCATCCGCATGGGTCACTTCGCGGGGGTTGTTTACCAGCAGGCGGGTCTGGTTCATCGCGTCGCGTGCCAAAAGGGGCAGATCCTGTGCGGTGATGCCGACCGCGCGCAGCCCGTCAGGCAGGCCGCAGCGTGCTGAAAGGGCCGCAAGGGCGTCGGCAAAGCCTGCTGCGGCATCCGCAACGTCCAATCCGGCCAGTTCAGGAAATGTAATCGCTGCCAGGGTTGCATAGGGCTCTGGTGCGGTGATGGCGTTAAAGCGCAGAACATGGGGCAGGACCAACGCGTTGGACAATCCATGGGGCACTTTGAAATGTCCGCCCACCGGATAGGCCAGGGCGTGAACCGCAGCCACGGGAGAATTGGCAAATGCCTGCCCTGCCAGCAGCGAGCCTAGCAGCATGTCGGCGCGGGCGTCCATGTCGTGGGGCGTGGTCACGGCGCGTTCCAGGGCAGCGCCCATCAGCCGCAGGGCTTCGCAGGCCAGCGTGCGGCTGACTGGATTGTTGTTGGGGCTGGCAGAGGCATAGGCTTCGATCGCATGGACCATGGCATCCACGCCGGTTGCGGCTGTGACATGGGCAGGCAGGTCGCGGGTCAATTCAGGGTCGAGCAGGGCCAGATCGGGAATGATCAAGGGGCTGACCACGCCCATCTTCTCGCTGGTACCGGTGGTGACGATCGAGATCGGGGTGACTTCGCTGCCGGTGCCTGCGGTGGTGGGAACCGCGATCAGTGGCAGGCGCGGACCTTGCGCCATCCCGACGCCGTAGACATCGGCCAGCGTTTCCCCGCCCTTCGCCAGCAAGGCGGCAAGCTTGGCCACGTCGATGGATGACCCGCCGCCCAGCCCGATTACACCGCTGGCCTCTGCGGCGGCGCTGGTCGCGGCAAGGATTACGGATTCCGGTGGATCGGCCTCTACCTGCGAAAAAACCGTGACGCTGATGCCGGACGCCTGCAGCGCGGCCAAGGCGCGATCCACGATGCCTGTGGCCATCATGCCGGGGTCGGTGACCAGCAACACTCGCTCGCCGCAGATCGCTTGGGTGATGCTGCCCAGATCGTTCAGCAGGCCCGCCCCCATGCGGATGCTTGGGGTGGTGTTGAATGTGAATGGTGTCATGGAATTACCTTTCGGGTGGTCGGCCGCGCGGCTTCAGGCATCGGGCGTGTAGAAATCGCAGGTTTTCTGGCGTGATGCCAGCCACCAGCCCGATTGCTCTGGCCAGGTGGCAAAATCCAGATCATGGCCCAGCGTCTTTGCGGCATGCAGCGCCCACATCGGATTGACCAATGCTTCGCGACCGATGGCGATCAGATCGGCCTGACCCTGGGCCAGTATATCCTCGGCCTGTTGGGGATGGGTGATCAGACCGACTGCCATGGCGGTCATGTCGACATCCTTGCGGACCCGTTCGGCATAGGGCACCTGAAAGCCGGGCTGGCGTTTCTGGTTGGCACCCGCTGTTGCAGATCCTGCGATCCCGCTGGAGGAACAATCCATCACGTCGACGCCAAGGCGTTTCAATTCTGTCGCCAGCACGACAGTGTCCTCAAGGCTCCAGCCCTCTGGGGTTCCATCGACGGCGGAGGTGCGGAAAAACAGCGGCAGATCACTGGGCCAGACCGCGCGCACCCTTTGCGTGATCTCAAGCGCCAGGCGCATGCGTCCGGCCAGATCACCACCGTATTTATCATCCCGCTTGTTGGACAGGGGCGACAGGAAACTATGCAGCAGGTATCCATGTGCGCCGTGGATCTCTGCGATCTTGTAGCCTGCTGCAAGCGCGCGTTTGGCCGCCAAGACGAAATCCTCGATCAATGTGTCAATGTCGCTTTGGGTCAGGGCATGGGGCATGGGCCAGCCCTCTGCCACCGGCAGCGCGGAAGGGCCAACTGGCTGCCATGGCATGTCACCCCGCGCGAAATCGGCGTCATTCAGGGGGCCGTTGCCAAACCACGGCCTTTGCATCCCGCTTTTGCGGCCTGCGTGGGCCAGCTGGATCGCAGGAATGGCCCCATTGCGCAGGGCAAATTCGGCAACGCGGGCATGGCCCGGTATCTGACTGTCAGCCCATAGGCCGGGACATCCATGGGTAATCCGCCCGCCTTTCTGCACCGCAGTCGCTTCGGTAAAGACAATGGCGGCCCCGCCGGTTGCAAAGCGGCCCAGGTGCACCAGATGCCAGGCGTCCATATGCCCTTCATGGGCCGAATATTGGCACATGGGTGAAATGACGACGCGGTTGCGCGCTTCCAGGCTGCGCAGTTTTAGTGGCTGGAAAAGATAAGGCACGGGGGTCATGGGGGCTCCTGATGTGGCGTAGGCATGACGCTACTCTGCCGGTTAGGAAGTAACAACAACAGGCTTGGAGGCTGATCAAAGCTGCGCCATGGCGTATGCGCCCTGACCCGTCATCGCCGCGAAAGCCCCAGGGGGACTATGCTGCCGTCAATATTGTAAGCATACATACTACCTTGACAGACGAGGTGTAGGTTTGTTATTTGGTATGTATGCATATCAATAGGGGCTGACCGCCATGCAATATCATCTGAACGGTTTTCGCACGGGCGACCCTTCGGTCGCCGATGAAGCCCCGGTTGCGGCCGGGACACCTGCTAGGGTTGATGTCCTGATCATCGGGTGCGGCCCTGCGGGGCTGACGCTGGCGGCGCAACTGGCAGCTTTTGCCGAGATTTCCACGATGATCACCGATCGCAAACCGGGACCGTTGGAAGTGGGGCAGGCCGATGGTCTTGCCTGCCGCTCGGTTGAGATGTTCGAGGCGTTCGGCTTTGCCGAGAAGGTGTTGAAGGAAAGCTATTGGGTCAACGAGGTCGGCTTTTGGCGGCCCGGCCCCGGTGGGACCGGTCTGGCCCGTGCTGATCGCATACAGGATGTCGAGGATGATCTGTCCGAGATGCCCCATGTGATCCTGAACCAGGCAAGGGTGCATGATTTCTATCTTGAGGTCATGCGCAACGCGCCGCGCCGGCTGCAACCTGACTATAATCGCGAGCTTTTGTCACTGACCACTGACGCAGATTCAGACCACCCTGTCATCGCCACCTTTGCCTGTCTGGATGATGCCGGTGCCACGCAGATCGTGCGTGCGAAATATGTCGTCGGATGCGACGGGGCGCGCAGTACCGTGCGCCGCTCCATGGGTTATGAGTTGAAGGGAGAGGCGGCACGCCAGCTGTGGGGGGTGATGGATGTGCTGGCCGTGACCGATTTCCCTGACATCCGGCTAAAGGCCGCGATCCAGTCTGCGGATCATGGCAGCATTCTGATCATTCCGCGCGAGGGCGGATATATGGTGCGGATGTATATCGAGCTGGACGCGCTGCACGGGGATGAACGTGCCGCGGACCGCAACGTGACCTCTGCCATGCTGATCGACAAGGCCCGTGCGATCCTTGGGCCTTATACATTGGACGTCAAAGAAGTGGCGTGGTGGTCTGCCTATGAGATCGGCCAGCGGGTCTGCGATGCCTTTGACGATGTGCCCCAAGGTGAACGTGGCAGCCGGATGCCACGCATCTTTATCGCGGGTGATGCGTGTCACACCCATAGCCCAAAGGCGGGGCAGGGGATGAATGTGTCAATGGCCGATACCTTTAATCTGGGTTGGAAGCTGGCCGCGGTGCTGCGGGGGCAGGGGCATCCTGTCTTGCTGGACACCTATTCCCAAGAGCGGCAGGCCAAGGCCAAGGAGCTGATCGATTTTGACAAGGACATGGCGCGTCTGTTCAGCGCCAAGCCAAAGGACGCCACCGAGGCGGCGCAGTTCCAGCGCTATTTCAAGAAACATGGCCGCTATACCGCAGGTGTCGAGACACGCTATGACCCGTCCTTGCTGACGGGATCGGACAGGCATCAGGCCCTGGCCGCTGGATACAGGACTGGCATGCGGTTCCATTCGGCCCCGGTGATCCGTTTGGGCGATGCAAGGCCAATGCATCTGGGGCATGCGCTGAAGGCCGATGGCCGCTGGCGGTTGATTGCCTTTGCCGCGAGGGGCGATGAGGGCCGGACAGATGGTGGTATTGCCCGGCTGTGTGATTTCCTGACTGCCGGTTTGATCGGGCGGTTTACGCCCAAAGGGCGGGACATCGACAGCGTGATTGATCTGCGCGCGGTTTTTCAATGTGCGCATCAGGACATGCAGCTTGATGCGCTGCCTGATCTGTTGCTGCCGCGCAAAGGGAAATACGGTTTGATTGATTATGAAAAGGCATTCTGTCCTGACCTGAAACACGGGCCTGATATTTTTGATCATCGCGGCATTGATCGGGCCCAAGGGGCGCTGTTGATCGTGCGACCGGATCAATTTGTAGCCCAGGTGTTGCCGCTGAATGCCTATGATGAGACTGCTGCATTCTTTGACGGGTTCATGGCAGCTGTTTGATCATGTGCCGCAACCTTGTGGCAATTCTCCACTGTGACCCAAACGGAAAAGCTTGCATCCTTTGGATCGCGCGATCATGCAGAAAACTGTGAATAGTACAGATCATCACTTGGCACCTTCCTTGCTGGCTCTTGGCTGGCAGGATTTCTTTGCACAACAGCTTGGGCCAGACGAATCTGGCTGTGCGCCCCTGCGCATTGCCACGGTCCATCGATCCCGCATGACGGCGATATCTGAACACGGGCCGATAAAGCTGCGCTTGCCTGCCCATGTGAATACGACAGATTTTGCTGTTGGGGATTGGCTGCTTGCAGAACCGGATACAAATCTGCTGATCCGCAGGCTGGAACGGCGATCCGTGTTGCAGCGCCAAACGGTGGGTGGTCGGACCCCGCAATTGATTGCCGCAAATGTGGATACGCTGTTTATCGTGACCTCATGCAATGATGACTTTAACCCCGCGCGGCTGGAGCGATATCTGGCCCTTGCCAATGAGGCAGGGACAAACCCCGTGATCGTCCTGACCAAAGCTGATCAGGTGCCCGATGCCAACGCGTATCAACAGCAGGCGGCAGCCTTGCAACGCGACCTGGAGGTCGTCACCCTGAATGCGAAGACCCAAGATGCGGTGGCAGCCTTGGCCAGATGGTGCGCTGATGGGCAGACTGTAGCCCTTGTTGGATCATCGGGTGTCGGGAAATCGACGTTGCTCAACACCTTGTCCAACAAATCACTGGAGGAGGCCCAGCTGACCGGCGGCATCCGTGAGGATGACGCCAAGGGGCGGCACACGACCACCTCGCGGTCGTTGCATACGACCCAGGTGGGGGGCTGGGTGATAGATACGCCCGGCATGCGCACATTGCACGTCAGCGATGTATCAGCGGGGCTGGAACAGCTCTTTGCCGAGATCACGGAACTGGCACCGCAGTGCCGCTTTAGAGATTGCACACATGCGCATGAACCGGGCTGCGCCATTCAGGCTGCTGTTGGCTCAGGCGCGCTTGACCCCGCACGCGTGGAACGCTGGCGCAAGCTGACCCAGGAAAACCTGAGCAACACGCCCGTCGTCACGGGGGCGCGGGGCAAGAAGAAGACACAGGCCCGAAACCGGTCGCGATGATGGCCTATCATCCAAAGGCTGGCTGATACCTGGCCAGTTGCGCATCGCACTCAAGGCAGAATATGCGCTGGAATGTTTCACACAGGCGCTTAGATGCAGCAGAAGACATGAATCCAATGGGAGGACGAAGAATGGCACTTACGGCAATCATCGAAGCGCATGGCGGCGCGGATCAGTTCAAACTGGTCGATCTGGATGTGGGCGAACCGGGAAAAGGTGAAGTCCGCATTGCGCACAAGGCGGTCGGGTTGAATTTCATCGACGTCTATCAGCGGACGGGCCTTTACCCCATGCAGCTTCCTCATGCGATGGGGATGGAGGCGGCAGGCATCATCGAAGCGGTTGGCGAAGGTGTGACCCATCTCAAGGTGGGTGATCGTGCGGCTTATGCTGCCAACCCTCCGGGGGCCTATACCGAGGCTCGCGTGATGCCTGCAGCACAGGTCTGTCCTTTGCCGGATGGCATCTCCTTTGAGGAAGGTGCCGCGATGATGCTCAAGGGGATGACCGTGGAATATCTGTTCCACCGGACAACGCCGCTGAAACGTGGCGATACGGTCTTGTTTCATGCAGCCGCAGGCGGCGTTGGATTGATCGCCTGCCAATGGGCGCGTTCCGAGGGGATCACCTTGATCGGTACGGCCGGCACGGATGAGAAGTGCCAATTGGCATTGGATCATGGGGCCAGCCATTGCATCAACTACCGCACCCAGGACTGGGCAAAGAAGGTCAGGGAGCTAACGGATGGAAAAGGGGTCGATGCGGTGATGGACGCCGTGGGCAAGGACACTTTCGAAGGATCACTCGATTCGCTGAAACCCTTGGGGATGATGATTTCATTCGGCAATGCCTCAGGTCCGGTTCCGCCCTTCAATCTGGGGATACTGGGGCCAAAGGGTTCGTTGAAAATCACGCGACCGACGCTGTTCACACATATTGGTGATCATGAAACCTGTCAGGCCATGGCAAAGCATCTGAGCGACAAGATTCTTGCAGGGGATGTAAAGATCAACATCGGCCAGCGCTTTGCGCTCAAGGATGTGGCAAAAGCGCATGAAGCGCTGGAAGCACGCCAAACCACGGGCAGTACGATACTGGAAGTCTAAAGGTTAATATGCTGGCCGCGATAGGCTTATCTGCGTGGTTAGCAGCAGCATTTGCAAAAAAGCAGCAGCACAGCGGGGTTAACGCTGTGCTGCCGCTGATTCTGTCTGGACGTGCATTTTCTTAGCTATGATCCTTTCAGCAGGTTTGCGGTATCTGATGGATCGGCAGGCATAACCGATGAACTGGCAGGCACATCTGAAGGTTGCTGGCTTCTGGTTTGATCTGGATTAGGCTTTTCGGCTTTGCTTTTGTTCTGGGAAACGCGGTAAATCTGCCTCAACCGCCTGCGATCTTTTGCTTTGTGGATTGTTTTCATGTAGTTAACTGCATGAAAAGCAGTTGGGAGTTTCTCGTTGTAAATTTTGGCACAAGATTGCACAGTTGAGGAAGCTGAAAGAAAACTGACCGGTTGCATAGAACGCTGGCGGAAAAAAGGGATGTATCGCAATGACAACAGCCGACGGTGCCTTCGTCGCATTTGATCGTGTGCAAAAGAGTTACGATGGGGAAACATTGGTCGTCAAAGACCTGAACCTGTCCTTGCCGAAAGGCGAATTTCTGACAATGCTTGGGCCCTCCGGCTCTGGCAAGACGACCTGCCTGATGATGTTGGCGGGGTTTGAGACAGCCACGCATGGTGACATCCTGCTGGACGGCGTTTCGATCAACAATATTCCGCCGCATAAACGTGGGATCGGCATGGTTTTCCAAAACTATGCGCTGTTTCCGCATATGACCGTGGCAGAGAACCTTTCGTTCCCCCTTGAAGTACGCAAATTTGGCAAGTCCGAGCGTGAAGAGAAAATCAAGCGGGCGCTTGATATGGTCCAGATGGGCAGCTTTGCAGGGCGTCGCCCTGCGCAATTGTCGGGTGGTCAGCAACAGCGGATCGCCTTGGCCCGCGCCTTGGTGTTTGAACCTGAACTGGTTCTGATGGACGAACCGCTGGGTGCCTTGGACAAGCAGCTGCGCGAGACGTTGCAGTTTGAGATCACCAATCTGGCGCATCAGCTGGGGATCACCACGGTTTACGTGACGCATGACCAGACAGAGGCGCTGACGATGTCAGACCGTGTCGCGGTATTTGACGACGGTCGCATCCAGCAATTGGCACCGCCAGACGAGCTGTATGAAAAACCGCTCAATAGTTTTGTGGCTCAGTTCATCGGGGAAAATAATACCCTCGACGGTGTCGTGCAGGAGATCAAGGGCGATACATGTATCGTCAAACTGGACAGCGGCGACATCATCGATGCGGTGCCTGTCAATGTCTCTGCCGTGGGGGAGCGGACCAAAGTGTCGATCCGCCCAGAGCGGGTCGAATTCAAGAGCGAGCGTTTGCAGAAAGACGCGCATACGCTCAAGGCAGAAGTGCTTGAGTTTATCTATATGGGCGATATCTTTCGGACCCGTCTGCGGGTTGCCGGGACAGATCAGTTCGTGATCAAGACACGCAACGCGCCCGACCAGCAGCGCCTGAAACCAGGCGAGATGATTGAAATCGGCTGGCTGGCTGAAGATTGTCGCGCGCTTGACGCATAAGGCGCAGAGCGCACGATAAAGACCAAGGGGCAGGTGGCCCGGGCCGAACCCTTGGACGAACAAACCGGGTAATAATTCAGGAGTTACCTATGAAAACCACAATGAAACTGATGGCAACATCGTGCTTGACGCTGACCGCCTCCATGGCGTTCGCGGATGGTCACATGGCCAACGAAATGACAATCGTAAGCTGGGGCGGTGCCTATTCCGCATCGCAGCAGAACGCCTATCACGCGCCTTACATGGAAAAGACCGGCATCAACATCATCAATGATGAATCCTCTTCCGAGGCCGTGGCCAAACTGCGCGCCATGAACGAAGCGGGCAACGTCACCTGGGATCTGGTCGATGTTGAAGCCGCAGACGCCATCCGTCTTTGCGACGAAGGTCTTGCCGTAGAAATCGACGCAGACGAAGTGCTGGCAGCCGCACCAGATGGCACATCTGCCACAGACGATTTCGGCGCTTCGCTGATCTCAGATTGCTTTATCCCGCAGATCGTCTTTTCGACGACATTCGGCTATCGCACAGACATGGTCCCTGCCGGCACAGAGCCGCCAAAGGGCGCATGTGACGTATTCGATCTGGCGAAATATCCAGGCAAGCGTTCGCTGAACCGCAACCCGATTGCGAACATGGAGTGGGCGCTTCTGTGTGACGGCGTTGCATATGCAGACGTCTATGACCTGCTGGAAACCGAAGAAGGCCAAGCGCGCGCTTTTGCCAAGCTCGATACCATCAAGGACCAGACAATCTGGTGGACAGCCGGTGCAGAAACACCACAGCTTCTGGCTGACGGCGAAATCTTTATGGGTTCAACCTATAACGGCCGTCTGTTCAGCGTGATCGCAGAACAAGGTCAGCCCGTTGGCATGGCGTGGGACTGGCAGATGTTTGACCTGGACGGTTGGGTCATTCCATCGGGCCTGTCCGATGATCGCATGGCCCGCGTTCTGGACTATGTGAACTTTGCGACAGACACACAGCGTCTGGCGGATCAGGCCAAGTATATCTCTTATGGTCCGGCACGTGCATCTTCTGCACCGCTGGTCGGGGATCATGCGACATTGGGTATCCCAATGGCACCGCATATGCCGACTGACCCTGCAAACGCAGAGAATACTTTCTACAACAACTACACATGGTGGGCTGACTACCGCGACGATCTGGACGCAAAATTCCAGGCGTGGCTGTCCAAGTAAGCCAGACTTTTGGGGCACCGCATCAGGTGGTGCCCCATTTAAACTATTCGACCTCAAATGACCGGCTGATCATAACGGCGGGCTAAAGACACAGATCGAGGGAAATTTCATGTCTGACAAGATGATGGCCGCCGATGGCCGACCACTGAAGGCATCCCTGAACCGGGCCCTGCGGCGGCAAAAGCTCAGAGCTTTGGCTCTTATCGCACCGCTTCTTTTGTTTATCGTCATCACCTTTGTGATGCCCATTGCGGATATGCTTTTCCGCTCTGTAGAAAACGAAATTGTAAGCGAGACACTGCCGCGCACCACCATTGCATTGCAAGAGTGGGACGAAAGTAGCGCAACACCGCCCGGTGAACCTGTGTTTGCAGCCCTTTACACCGATATGGCGCTGGCAACTGAATACAAGACACATACCCGTTTGGGCAGCCGCCTGAATTATGAGATGACCGGCATTTCGTCGCTATTTCGAAAATCCGGCCGAGGTGTCGGAAAGTTTGACACCGACGTCTACACCAAAGCATTTCAGGACAGCAACGCGGCCTATGCCGATCCTGCACAATGGGCCAGCTGGATGGCCGATGAAACTGTGCGCGGGCAACTGCCCATGACCGCAGACGCCTATGACGCCTGGGCGGCCATGCTGATCAGCGAAGAAGGCGATGTGCCAGCAGAGGAAACACCATGGGATTTCGTCTTTACCGCCCTCTATCTTGAGGCGTCGGCGGGGGCGACACTGCCTGTCGATGTTGATGTTTCTTCGGTTGAGCCGGTTTCGCTGATGGCGCAATTTGAAAAAATCGATGAGGATTGGGCCGACCCAGAGGTCTGGCGCACGATCAAGATCTATTCGCCCCGTTATACAAATGGCTATTTCCTGAATTCAGTCGACCTTATGAAAGGTGCAGAC
Source organism: Sulfitobacter sp. (assembly GCA_017854855.1). GTDB lineage: Bacteria > Pseudomonadota > Alphaproteobacteria > Rhodobacterales > Rhodobacteraceae > Sulfitobacter. Next base: position 11,732 of record JAFMGZ010000006.1, read on the forward strand.
GGGATAGAGGAACGCCCCGAGAACGAACAGATCTATATCACCCTTTTTGTGCGCACGATGATCATGTCGCTGTCTATCATGGGCATGTGCGTGCTGCTGGGCTATCCGATTGCCTGGATTTTGGCCAACCTTCCAAGCCGGACCGCGAATTTGCTGATGATTTTGGTGTTGCTGCCATTCTGGACGTCGCTGTTGGTACGGACATCTGCATGGAAGGTGTTGCTGCAGCAAGAAGGCGTCATAAATGACATCCTGGTTTGGATCGGGCTGGTGGCTGATGATAATCGATTGCAGATGATCAACAACCAGACCGGTACGATCATTGCGATGACGCATATCTTGCTGCCCTTCATGATCTTGCCGCTCTATTCGGTGATGAAGACCATTCCGCCAAGCTATCTGAGAGCCGCCAAATCGCTTGGCGCTACGGATTGGACGGCCTTCTGGAGGGTGTATTTCCCGCAGTCTGTGCCGGGGATCGGCGCGGGATGTATCCTCGTGTTTATTCTGTCAATCGGGTATTACATCACCCCCGAATTGGTGGGCGGCACCAAGGGTGTCTTTATCTCGAACCGGATCGCCTATCACATTTCCAGCTCTTTGAACTGGGGTCTGGCCGCAGCATTGGGTACGATCTTGTTGGTCATCGTCATGCTGCTGTACTGGGTCTACGACAAGATCGTCGGCATCGATAACGTAAAATTGGGAGGCTGAGACATGTCTGGATTGCCACCATATGCATCTACCGGCCAACGTGTCTGGTACTATAGTTTTCGCGTGATTTGCGGGTTGATCTTCTTCTTCCTTATTGCACCGATCATGGTCATCGTGCCCTTGTCGTTCAACGCGCAAGACTTCTTTACCTTCACGCCGGAAATGCTTTCCTTTGATCCTGCGGGTTACTCGACCAAACATTATCAGGACTTCTTTACGAATTCCGACTGGCAATTGGCGCTGAGCAACTCGCTGAAGATTGCGCCGGTGGCCACTTTGCTTTCGGTGTCCCTGGGAACGCTGGCCGCCATTGGGCTGAGCCAGAGCCATGTGCCGTTTCGACGGGCGATCATGGCTGTGCTGATCTCTCCGATGATCGTGCCGCTGATCATTTCGGCGACGGGAATGTATTTCTTTTACTCCAACCCCTATATCCCGACGCCCTTTGGCAAGATTGAACTGCCATTCACGCTGACGGGTACCTATTGGGGCGTCGTGTTGGCCCATGCGGCGTTGGGCATTCCTTTTGTGATCATCACCGTGACCGCCACATTGGTGGGCTTTGACCAGTCCTTGACCCGTGCAGCGGCGAATATGGGGGCCAATCCGGTTACGACGTTTTTCCGTGTCCAGATGCCTTTGATCTTGCCGGGTGTGGTGTCGGGGGGGCTCTTTGCCTTTATCACCTCATTCGACGAAGTGGTTGTCGTGCTCTTTGTTGGCTCCGCTGGGCAAAAAACACTGCCGTGGCAGATGTTCACGGGCCTGCGCGAACAGATCAGCCCGACGATCCTCGCTGTGGCGACCCTTTTGATCGCCATCTCGATTGTGCTGCTCTTTGTTGTTGAGTTGCTGCGCCGCAGGTCCGAACGGCTTCGCGGCATGTCGCCAAGTTAAGCCTGTCAGCCCGCAACCGGGCTGACAGTCCAAAGTTTTCCGGGGGTTGCACCGTGTTGTGTGATCCCCGCCAGACCCAGCATATGCCAGGCCAGCACCTGATTGCTGGACAAGACCGGTCTTCCGATCTCTGCTTCGATCTCGTCTATCACGTCAAGCGTGCGCAGATTGGTACAGGATAAAAATATCCCCTCGCATTCGTGATCTTGCGCCATGCCCAAGGCGGCATCCTTGAGCGACTGAGGCGAGATCCGCACGACATTTGCCTCAATAGGTTCGTTGAAACTGCCAAAGCGAACAGCTGTGATTCCCGCACCAGCCAGAACATCGCGCAGGCGGTCAGAAATGCTGGCGATATAGGGGCTGATCAGGCCAATTTTGCGCAGGTTCAGGGCGCGGCAGGCGGCGATCAAGGCGGAAACCGGATTCGTGACATGGTCGGTCGGAACGCCTGCCTTGATCAGTTCTGCCACCCGGTCCGTGCCGATCTGCGCAGAGGCAGAGGTGCAGCCATATCCGACCGACGCCAACTGTGGGCCGCGCGGCAGCAAGGTCGCGGCATCGGTCAATTTGCCTTCCATTGCGGCGATGAATTCGACGCTCAACTCAATGCCTGACGGGACGCGGCTGACAAGCAGTTCCACATCTTTGGGCAGCAGCCAGCGCATGTCGCGTTCAAGGGTTTCATCCGATTGAAGGACGACCAGCCCCAATTGTGTGGGGCGATCACTGGAGAGGGTATAATTCAGGTCCATTACAATGTCCGTATCTCTTTGGATTGCGCAGACGACAGATATTCCGCGCCGGTTTCAGTGATGAGGATGTCCTCCTCATGCACCATGATTTTCCCGTCTGGTAGGGCCACACCCGGTTCAAGGGTCAAAACCATACCGGGTTCCAGCACAGTGTCATCCTGCGGGATGATCGAGGGCCATTCTGTCAGCTGCATCCCCAACCCATGCCCCAAACGCCCGGCATCTGATCCGGTCTGCCCAGGGTTGGCGATGTCGTTCATCGCGTGGAACAGATCACGGATCAGGGCACCAGGACGTGCCAAATCAAAGGCAGATTGCGTGGCCTCTATCAGGCGGGCATGGGCCGCGGCCACCTGCGGACTTGGGGGGCCGATGCTATAGTTGCGATCAAAATCGCAAAAATAGCCGTCCCAGACCAGCCCGGTGTCCAGCATCAAGACATCGCCCCGGCAAAGCGGCGCGTCGGAGGCGGGCGAGATGACGTCGCCGTAACCGCCCGTTCCCGCACCCCCGGCCAGATAGGGGACCCAATCGGCACCTTCCTCCAGACAAAGCCTTTGGAAGTCGCGGAAAACGGCTGAAAGAGCGGTCCCCGTTGAGGCAATCTCGTGAACGCGGTCAAAGGCGCGGTCAGCTATGGCTGTGGCCATGCGGATCTTGGCAATTTCCGCCTCGGACTTGACCAAGCGCAGCCTGCGCGTGATCTGTGCATCGGAACAGAGCTGCCCTTGTGGCAACAAGGACTCCAACCGTTTCAGATCCGACAGGGGCATCCGCAGATGGCTTTCCATCTGGTCCGCAACGCCGATCCGCCCGTTTCCGGGCGCCACATCGGCCAAGGTCCGTGCCAAGAGGCCAATGCCATCATCATCGTAATCAGGGGCCTGCCAGGTCCGAATATCGGTGATCCAGGTCTGCCCCATCAGATAGGCCCCGATGGACGGGATCACGGCGATGGGGTCACCCGATGCAGGCACCACGACAAACCAGGGCCGCGTGGGGCTTTCCCAAAAACGGGTCAGAAAACCCGTGTAATACCGCACCTCGGGTTCGGTCGTCATAAGCAGCGCGTTCAGACCGGCATCCTGCATCATGGCTTGGGCACGCCGCACACGGTCCTTGAATTCTGCCGGGTCAAACCCTCTGGTGGCCGGGTTCATCCGGCGGGCTCTTCGCTCAGCACGACCATCACCCGCGACGAGGGGCTCAGGCCGAAGTCGGGTGCGCGGGCGGAGGCGGCCAACAGACCGGCAATCCCTGCCGCGCCAGAGGGGGAGGACGGCAGGCCCGCATGAGCACTGGCGTCATTGCCGGCATCGCCTTCTGCCTCTGTGATGGTCATGAAGATATCGGCATCGCGGGCCAACCCCTTTAGCGCGATCAAAGAGGGTTCCTTGCAATCCAGCCGTCCCATTTTTGACTCTGGGCCGGTGGTGGCTTGCGGCGCACCAGCCGCAATCGATGCAAAAAGGGCTGGTGCGACCTCAGGCTCTACCACGATGATTTTCGGGTCTTTCCCCCATATCTTGCGGGCATAGACCGCACAGGCAGCGGCAAGCCCGCCGACGCCTGCTTGCAGGAAAATATGGGTCGGGGGCTGCGGCATCTGCCGTGATGCTTCTTCCATCAAGACCAGATACCCTTCCATCAGGCGGTGAGGGCGTTCGAAATAGCCCGGCCAGGAACTGTCAGACAACAAGGTCCAGCCATTCTCTTGGGCGGCTTGGGCGGCACCCTTCATGCTGTCTTCGTAAATTGCGCCGTGCCGACGGACCTCAGCGCCATGCGACCGCAGTCGGTCGGCAAAGCTTTCGGGGACTGTATCAGCAAGGAAAATAACCGCCCTTGCCCCAAAGGCAGCGGCACCAGCGGCAACAGACAGCCCATGATTTCCTGCACTTGCGGTGACATAGGTTTGTCCGCTGGCCTGGCCTGACTGTGCATCATGGGCGATGACATAGGCGGCACCCAGGGCCTTGAAACTGCCAAGGCCCATACGCTGGCGTTCGTCCTTGATGTGCAAACTCTCGCATCCGACCTGTGCGGCCAGAGAGGGGCAAGCGACCAATGGCGTTTCGCCCGCAGCCGGGCATCGCGTCAATAATGCGCGGGGTGCCTCGGCATTGTCACTTGGCCAGGGAACGTCGGATAATTCCGCCAGAAGAGCGGTGCGCAGAGCGGTGTTGTTTTTCATAATATCCATGCAACAAGGCTAGCACGGCCCATCTCCGTGAGGAATATCATTTGATGCGCGAAGAGACGGTTAGGCGGTTTTAGCCTGTGCCGCGCTCAGCATCTGGCCCAGCTTTTGCAGTTGTTGTTTTGTCAGCGGCTTGTTGAGGAAATCATGCACGATCGAAAAGCTTTTTGCCCGCTCTTCGTCTTTGGGGTTCAGGGACGTGGTGAGCATGACAACAATGGGGCATAGATCCTGCGCAAAACGGTCTGTTGCTGCCTCAAGAAATTCAAACCCATCCATCCGTGGCATGTTGATATCAAGCAGGATCAAATCCGGTTTCGGGTTCGCTGCATCGGAAAGGTATTCTAGCGCCTCGACGGCATCCATGAACTGGATCAGGTTGCGCACCATGCCGGACCTGGTGACGATCCTGTGATAAATCATCTGATCAATGTCACTGTCATCAATCATCATCAGGTTTTCGATTTGGAAGCCGTCTGTGGTCGTCATGCTTTGGTTAACCCCATGCTGAATGCTGATCCTTGTCCGGGCAAGGATACCAGCGAAATGTTGCTGCCGTGGTTGGTGGCAATCCTGCGACAGATCGGCAAGCCGAGTCCGCTTCCGTTGCTTTGGGATCTAGGGTTAAGGCGTTTAAAAATTGTAAAGATTTTTTCGTGCTGATCGGCCGGGATGCCAATTCCATTATCCGCCACACAGATCGTGACCTGTTTGTCATTTGGATCGTGAAGAGCACTGATCGTGATCTCTGGGCTCTGTCCAGGGCGGGCAAAGGCGATGGCATTTGCTATCAGATTTTGAAAGAGGATGACCATTTGCACAGGGTCCGCGCGCACCTTGGGCAGATCATGCACATAAAATATCGCCTCCTGCTGCGGTGGCTTGCACTGAATGTCGGATATCACCTTGTTCACCAGCGGGGTCAGCGCGACCGCCTCAATATTTGTATCTTGATTGACGACGCGGGTGTAGTTTTGGACATTGTCCAGCATCTGCCCCATGCCATCTGCCGTGGACAGCGCCATTTCGATCAGCTGGGTGGCGTCCGGGTCAAGGGTTGGGCCATGCGCCTCAAGCAGTTCGGTCAGCACAAGACAAAGCGTGTTGGAGGGCGATTTCATGTCATGAGACAGGGCATAGGAGAATGCGCAGAGTTCATCCTTGGTCATCTGCGCCCTGATGGCCTCTGATTTCGCCTGTTCTTCTGCCTCTTTCTGCGCAGTGATGTCTGAGGCCGCGCCGATATGGCGGATCACCTTACCGTCCGGGTCACGGTCAAAGACCGTATCGTAGGACAGCAGCCAAACCCAACGGCCCTGCTGGTGGCGTACCCGGTATTCAACGGTGATCACCTCGCCATCTTGCAGGGATCTGATCCTTTCGAAATGGGTGACAACACCGGCAAGGTCATCAGGATGGCAAATCGTCGGAATTAATGCATCGCCCATTTCCTGAACGTCGCGGGTCGAATACCCCAGCGATGCACCAAGCGAATGGTTTGAATATTCGTTCGACTGGGTCAATTGATTGAAGACGTAGATAATGCTGGGCGCAATGTCGGTCACCTTTTGCAAAAAAGGTGCAGCATCCCAATGGGACAAACCTGCGGCAGCGATTCCGTCCAAAATTGACTGCGAATTTGACATTTTATTCCTTGGGCTAACTCCGAAATCCTAGGTGCATTGAATGAACAGTTTATTAACATCTGCCTCTGGTTCTGCTGGCAATCTGTTCTTTGTGGTGTCCTTATGGCCCCAATTGGCAGGGTCCAAGCGGATCAGGGGGCGGCAAAGCCGCAAGCGCGACGCTCCCAACATTGAGGAGCACGAGATGGACAAAAGATTTGAACGCTGCATGGCGCTGTCGGTTGAGCAGCTGGATCTTGAGCTGTCTCCCAGCCGTTCGGCCAAGGATGCCGGCGGGGCGCTTGGCCGTATGGTTCGTCAGACCAAAGAGGCGCTTTGCGATCCCGGGCTCGATGTCCGGCAGGACATTTCCTATGGCAACAGGGCCCGGCAAAAGCTGGATGTCTTTCGGCCCAAGGCTGCGGGTACCTCTGCCTTGCCCTGTTTGGTTTTTATCCATGGGGGATTCTGGCAAGAGGGCGACAAAAGCGTTTCGGGCTTTGCGGCGCAGACATTTTGCGCTGCGGGATGGGCCTATGTTTCGGTTGGATATTCGCTGACACCTGAGGTGAGCCTGACGGAATTGACGCAGGAAGTGCACAGTGCTGTGGCCTATGTCCATGAAAACGCCAAAGCCCTTGGCATTGATCCACAGCGCATCGTGCTGGCTGGGCATTCGGCGGGGGGGCATCTGGCTGCAACGGTGGTCGCCGATAGCCTTGGATGCGGGACAAATGCCTATATCCGTGGCGCGGTCCTGATCAGCGGTGTTTTTGAACTTGGGCCGATTGCGAAATCCTATGTGAACGATCTGGCTAGGATCACCGAGGAAGAGATAGGCCGCCTGTCGCCCCTGCGCTTGCTGCCACAGACCCAAGCGCCGGTGCATGTCCTGGTCGGTGCGGACGAACCCACAGCCTTTCAGGTACAATCTGCGGTATTGGGTGACCTGTGGACCCCCCATGTAAAAAGCCTTACGCAGCATGTCGCGCCAGGTCGCGATCATTTTGACATCTTGGATGAACTGAATGACCCGACCTCTGAAACGGTTCAAAGGGTATTATCCTGGGGCTAAAAGGTTCTCGCAAGAAACCCATGCCGCCCGTAGCGCTGGTTTCAAGGCGCGTCGCCAGTTGCCGGCGCATAAGAGCGGTTAATTTCTGCGGCACAGCGGAAAAGCACGTCCAGAAACCGTTCTTCCGTGTCAGGACGGCCAAGCTGTATCTGCGGGGCAGAGGCACCCAGAACGGCCTGCGCCCCGCGCACAGGTAACACCGGGACAGCCAGCCCCGTGATCCCAACCTCAAAAGCGCCTTCGACCTTGGCAAACCCGTTGACACGTATCTGGCCTATTGCGCGCCGCAGTGCATCGCGGTCCAGCAGGGAATGGGGCGTATGGGCCTGTAGCTGTGTCTGGGTGATGATCGCTTCGCGCAGCTCTTCACCTTCTACGGCCAGCAGCATCCGCCCGATGGCTGTCTGCAGTAGGGGCAGGCGGCTGCCGATGGTAAAGCCGAAAGAGACCGCCGAGGTGCTGAGCGTGGATTTGGCCACATAGACAGCGTCCGTCTCATCTATCATCGCCATGGAAAGTTCTGATCCCAATTCGGCGGCAAAACGATCCAGGATCGGCTGGATTTGACTGCCAAAGTGATTGCCGCGCAGAAAGCTGCCCGCCAGTACCAGTACTTTGGGCGTCAGCGCATAAAAGCGGTCCTCCTTGGCGACATAGCCAAGGTGCACAAGGGTCAGGGTAAGCCTGCGGACGGATGCGCGGTCCATGCCGGTGCGCCGGGCAATATCGGCCAATGTCAGACGGCTGTTGGCATGGTCAAAGGCTTTGAAAAGGCTCAGGCCCTTGACGAAAGTCGATGAAATATTCGGGGTCATGACAATCCCATGCAGAATGGTTGACGGAATCGGATGAGCGACGCAGAATGGTTATATAACAACCTAAGTGTTCAATATATGACCAAATTGCCGATCTGGCAAGCTGGCCAAGTTTTGGATGCCCCAGCACAGCGGACCAGAGGTTTCCCATGATCAGTCAGGAATTGAACGATACCATCACGCGCACAGGTCCGGGGACGGATGCTGGCGCTGTGATGCGGCGCTATTGGCAGCCTGCCGCCCTGTCCGATGAACTGGAAACAAACCGTCCCGTGGTGCCGGTCACATTGCTGGGCGAAAAGCTGGTGCTGTTTCGGGACAATGACGGCAACCTTGGTCTGATCGACCGTCATTGCCCGCATCGTGGCGCGGACCTGTGTCTGGGCAGGCTGGAGGACAACGGATTGCGTTGCCCGTTTCATGGCTGGCATTTCGATCGCAGCGGACAATGCGTGGAACAGCCCGGCGAACCGGCGGGCAGCCGGATGCACGAAAGCATTCGCAACACCTCCTATCCGGTGGTCGAAAAGAACGGCATTATCTTTGCCTATATGGGGCCGGGTGATCCGCCAAAATTTCCGAATTTCGACTGTTTTCGTGCGCCCGATACCCATGTGTTCGCCTTCAAGGGGCTGTGGGAATGCAACTGGCTGCAAGCCATGGAGGTGGGTATTGATCCCGCGCATGCGTCCTTCCTGCACAGGTTTCTAAAGGATGAAGACCCCAAGGAAAGCTATGGCAAACAGTTTCGCGACAAGGCCGCCGATACCAATATCCCGATGACGCGGCTTTTGCGCGAATATACCCAGCCCGAGATCACGGTGGAGGAGACGGACTATGGCCTGCGCCTGATTGCCCTGCGCCACCTGGACGACGGACAGACCCACATCCGCATCACCAACCAGATATTCCCCGAAGCGATTAGCATCCCGATGAGCCGTGACATGATCATCACCCAATGGCATGTGCCGATTGATGATGAGCATTGCTATTGGTATTCCATGTTCACCAGTTTTACAGGCCCCGTGGACAAGGAACTGATGCGCGCGCAGCGGCTCAAGGAACATCGTCTGCCCGATTATGCGCCCCTGAAAAACAAGCGCAACAATTACGGTTTTGACCCCGAAGAGCAGCAGACAGAGACTTACACCGGGATGGGGATGGACATTAACGTCCATGATCAATGGGCGGTCGAAAGCCCTGGACCTATCTTTGACCGGACCCGCGAACATCTGGGCAAGACGGATGTGGCGATCATCAAGTACCGGCGCATGTTGCGCGCGGCGATTGCAGCATTGAAGGACGGCAAGGAAGATGCGCTGCCGATGCGCAATGGCACTGATCCGGCCACGCTATACGGTCCGATTTCCAATGATACGATCGGCGACAAGGAACAGTGGCGCGAGGTTTCGGCCAAAAGCGATGCGGCGCGCCGGGCTGCCTGTTCCGATTGGGACGCAACTGTGTGAGACTGTTTTGACAACAACAGGCAGGATTGCATGAAACAGGTCAAAGAACAGATTGCAGCCGGGGCACTGGCGCGCGCCGGGCTGCTGGATGGGCTGACCATCGACCGCGCGGCACAGGTGGTGGCCAAGGCAGAGGCCGCCAAACTCGAAACCATCCGTGTTCTTTTCACCGATCAGCACGGCGTCTTGCGCGGCAAGACCATCGTTGCGGCAGCTTTGCCCGCGCTTTTTGCCGATGGTCTGGCGGCCCCTTCGACCCTGTTGCTCAAGGATACGTCGCACCGGACAGTCTTTCCTGTGTGGTCTGCTGACGGGGCCGTCGCGGGCGATATGCGGGGGGCGGGGGACATCCTGATGGTGCCGGACCCAAACACATTCCGGGTCCTGCCTTGGTCACCACATTCTGCATGGGTGCTGTGTGATCTGGTCTATAAATCGGGTGCGCCAATGCCCCTGTGCACAAGGGGCATTTTGCGCTCTGCCGTGGACCGGTTGGCAGATCAAGGCATGGCGCTGGTGGTTGGCCTTGAGGTGGAGTTCCATGTCTTTCGGATCACCGATCCGGTGCTGGGGCATGGCGGTGCCACGATGCCCGGCCAGCCGGTACAGACCGAAAACATCGCCCAAGGCTATCAGTTCCTGACAGAGCGCCATTACGATGCCATGGAACCGGTGATGGATGAGCTGCGCCGCAGCTGTCAGGCGCTGGGCCTGCCCATTCGCACCATGGAAGTGGAGATGGGGCCAAGTCAGATCGAGTTTACCTTTGACCCGGCAGATCCGATGACCCATGCGGACAATATGATGATGCTGCGCACCGCCGTAAAAGAGGTGTGCCAACGGCGCGGCCTGCACGCGACCTTTATGTGCAAACCGAATATTGAAAACACCGCAGCCAGTGGATGGCATCTGCATCAATCCGTTGTTGATGCGGTAACCGGGCAAAATTTGTTTGAGCCGCAGGGCAATAAGATTTCCGAAACCTGCAGCGCCTGGATCGCGGGCCTTTTGACCCATGCCGCAGAAAGCTGTTTGCTGACGACCCCGACGGTGAATGGATACAAACGCTACCGGCCGCATCAGTTGGCCCCAAACAAGATCGTCTGGGGCCGCGACAACCGTGGCGCGATGGTGCGCTATCTAGGGGCAGCTGGTGATCGCGCCAGCCGAATAGAGAACCGCGTGGCAGAGCCCACGGCAAACCCCTATCTGTTCTTTGCCAGCCAGATCATCGCGGGACAGGCCGGGATCGCCCGACAGATGTCGGCACCGGCCCCAGTCGAAGACCCCTATGATGCGGGCGCAGACCCATTGCCAGACAGCCTGCTGGCGGCAATAGACGCCTTTTCGGCGTCGGATTTGTACCGTGCTGAACTGGGCGGTGCTTTCGTCGACTACCTGTGTGATATTCGCCGTGCCGAATGGAACCGGTACCATCTGACCGTCTCTGCCTGGGAACAGCAGGAGTATTTTGGCCTCTACTGACATCACTGCGATGCTTGCATGACCGTAGCGATCATTGTCTAACCCAAGCCAGCTGTTGAATTGAAAGGGAGATACGTGATGGAAATCTGGGCAGGCAGTGTGGCTGTGGTGACAGGTGGGGCCTCTGGTCTGGGGGCGGCCACGGCCAAGGCGCTGGCAGATGCAGGGCTGAAAGTAGCGCTATTCGATTTGAACGAAGAGGCAGGCCAGGCCAAGGCCGCAGAACTGGGCGGCAGTTTTCACAAGGTCGACGTGTCTGACCCGGCCAGTGTCAAAGCGGGCATGGACGCTGTCGTGGACGCGCTGGGCGCAAATCCACGTGTGCTGGTCAATTGCGCGGGCATCGGGCCTGCATCCAAAACCGTGTCGCGCGGCGAACCCCATGATCCTGCGATGTTCGCCAAGGTGGTTGGGATCAACCTTGTGGGCTCTTTCATCTGCGCCTCAGAAGCGGCTGCCCGTATGGTTGCCGCCGATCCGATGGCCCCTGATGGCGCACGCGGCGTAATCATCAACACGGCCTCTGTCGCGGCCTATGAGGGTCAGGTCGGGCAGGTGGCCTATGCAGCCTCCAAGGGTGGTATTGTGGGCATGACATTGCCGATGGCCCGCGATCTGGCGGACAAGGGGGTGCGGGTTTGCACGATTGCGCCGGGGCTGTTCCTGACGCCGCTGCTCGAAGGGTTGCCGCAGGATGTGCAGGCCTCTCTTGGCGCGCAGGTCCCCTTTCCATCGCGTCTGGGTGATCCTTCGGAATATGGCAAATTGGTCTGCCATATCGTGGATAACCCGATGCTCAATGGCGAAGTGATCCGTTTGGATGGTGCCATTCGCATGGCACCGCGCTGATTGCAGAGGTAATCCATAGATCGGGGGTCGGTTGGCGGCCCCCGCATCATCGCCAGTAACCGTTTGCTCAGACCTTGGCGTTTTGATCCGCAAGCGATCTATCCGCCTCGGGCACGGCCAGCGTCGACCATGTGTCGTCGCGCGGCGGGCTTGGCGGTGTGTCGCAGGCCCGTTTGTGAATGTTCACCTTTGCGATGAAATTCGCGGAAATCGGTGCGGTCACAAAGAGGAAGGCCATGATCAGCAATTCATGCATTGATCCCTCGCCCGACACGAAAGAATTGATGACAGAAGCAAGCAAGATCGCGCCAACACCGATCGTCCCCACTTTGGTCGGCGCATGAAGACGGGTCATTGAATCGTTGAATTTCAGCAAGCCGATGGTGCCGATTAGGGCAAATGCCCCCCCGATCAACAGGCAAAGTCCCACCGCATATGTTCCAATCACTTCAAAGGTCATTCGATGATGTCCCCCCGCAGAATGAACCGAGCATAGGCCACAGTTGAAACGAAACCCAGCATGGCGATGATCAATGTCACCTCAAAATAGATCTGTGTGCCCTGGGCCAGACCCAACAGCACGATCAGCCCGATTGCATTCACCACCATGGTATCAAGGGCCAGAATGCGGTCACCCACCGTGGGGCCGATCACCAGACGGATCATGGACATGACCTGTGCCAGCGCGATCGCAACAAAGGCAAAGATGATGGCGATGGACAGAAAATCTGACGCGGCGCTCATGCGAAAATCTCCTTCAGGCGGCTTTCATAGCGTTCCTTGATCCCGTCGCGGTCGGCGTCGGGGTCTTCGGTGTGCAGGACATGCACAAGCAGGCTATGCCCCTCGTCAGACAGGTCTGCCGATACGGTGCCGGGTGTCAGTGTGATCGTGCCTGCCAGCAATGTGATCGCCTCGGGCTGGCGCAGGTCCAGCGGAACCACGATCCAGGCGGGGCGCAATTTGCTGTTGGGTTTTGTCAGAACGATCCAGGCCACCTGAATATTGGCCACCAGGATGTCCCAGATCACGATCAGCATATATGCCAGCATCTTGCCAACGCGCATGCCGCCGGGGCGTTCGGGCCACCAGATTGCCGTGATCTTTGTGATGATGATGCCAAGGATGACGCCAAATACCGCCATTCCAGCCGAAAATTCATTCTGCAGCATGATCCAGACCACGGCCAGCATCACAGTCAGCAGCGGGTGCGGGAAGATCCAGTTGAGAGCGCGGGTCATGTCAGTGCTCCTCCTTGGTGGGTGTGCTCAGCTTGCCCGGAGTTTCCAGGACCGTTCCGATATAGGGCTGTGGCGCGAACAGCTGTGCAGATGTGTTGGCCATGTAGCGATAAGCCGGACCTGCAAAGACAGTATGCGCGATCAGCAAAGCGATCAGGCCACCAATCGCCACATAGGAAAGCGCGGCAGGGGCGGGCATTGGCTGGCTGCCATCTGGCGGTGTCACGCTTTTGGCTTTCCAGAACAGGACCGATCCGGCGCGGGCAAAGCCCACAACGCTGATCAGGCTGGAACAGAGCACAACAGCCCAGATCCACGTCGCCTGTGGCGTGTCAAATCCTGCATCGAGGATCATCAGTTTGCCGGTAAAGCCTGACAGCGGGGGCAGGCCTGCCATGGCAATCGCTGCGACAAAGAACAACGCCGAGGTCAGCGCCGCCCCTGAAACGGCGGGCATTGCCACCAGTTCAAGGTTTGCCCTGCCAGCGCGCACCAGATCGGCAATCAGAAACAATGCACCGGCGGCCAGTGTCGAATGGACGATGTAATACAGCGCAGCAGATGTGCCTTCTGGCGTGAACATCGAAATCGCGACCATCACCATGCCCATCGAACCAATGACGGAAAACGCCACCAGCCGGTCCAGCTTGCGCGCGGCCAGCACACCGATCATCCCGATGGCAAGGGAGGCAAGTGCGGCAGGCATCAGCCAGGTCGTGTGCAGATCTGCGGTGACCTCCAGTTCGGGGGGAAAGATCATCGTGTAGACCCGGATGATGGCATAGGCCCCCACCTTGGTCATGATCGCAAACAGCGCGGCGACCGGTGCGGGCGCTTCGGCATAGCTTGACGGCAGCCAAAAGTGCAGCGGAACCACGGCAGCCTTGATCGCAAATACCAGCAGCAGCAGCACCGCTGCCAACCGGATGCCAACGGTATCGGCGGGATCAATCAGCGTCACGCGCTGCGCCAGATCGGCCATGTTCAGCGTGCCTGTCTGCGCATAGATCGCCCCGAGTGCGAACAGGAACAGGGTCGATCCGATCAGGTTGAACAGGACATATTGCACGCCTGCACGCAGGCGCACATCGCCGCCGGAATGGATCATCAAACCATAGGAGGCGATCAGCAGCACCTCAAAGAAAACGAACAGGTTGAACAGGTCACCAGTCAGGAAGGCCCCCAAGATGCCCATCAACTGGAACTGGAACAGGGCATGGAAATGCCAGCCCCGTTCATCCCAGCGCGACCCGATAGCATAAAGCAGCACGAAGAGCGCCAGTACTGCGGTCAGCAGCACCATCATCGTGCTCAGTCGGTCGCCCACGACCACAATACCAAACGGGGCAGCCCAGTCACCAAGCTGGTACAGGATCACACTGCCGTCTGACGTCTGCCAGACAAGGCCAAGGGCAATCGCGATCTGCGCCAGGACACCAGCCACAGAAAAGACCCGCTGAATGCCAAAGTGGTGGCGGGCTGCCAGCACGATGAAAGGTGCCAGGATCGCGGGCAGAACGATGGGTGCAATGATCCAATGCATCATGTCGTCTCCTCCCCGCGGGTGTCCGAGGCAGCGGCTGGGTCATCGACTGAATCGTCATTTGACCCCAGATAGGCACCCAGCGCGATCATTACGACAACGGCCGTCATCCCGAAGGAGATGACGATTGCCGTCAACACCAGCGCCTGTGGCAGCGGATCGGTATAGGCTGCGGCATCAGACAGGATCGGCGGCGCGCCGACCGTCAGTCTGCCAGAGGCAAACAGGAATACGTTCACGGCATAGGTCAGCAGCGAGATGCCCAGGATCACCGGGAAAGTCCGCAAGCGCAGGGTCAGGTAGGTTCCCGCAGCGGTCAGAATGCCGATGGCAGAGGCGACAAGCAGTTCAAGTCCCATCTTATGCGCCCTCCTTCTTTGGTGAGTCTGGGTCGATCGGATCTCTTGAGGGATCAATATCCATGGGGTGTTCGCTGTCTTTCACATGGGCACGGCGCGCCAGCCTCGAGAAGCTCTCTAGTGACAACATCACCGCGCCAACCACGGCCAGAAAGACACCAAGGTCAAAGAGGGCGGCGGTCGCCAGTTCAAACTTTTCAAAGGGTGGAATGCGCACATAGGTGAAGTCGGATGTGAGGAATGGTTTGTCCACAAACCACGACCCGATCCCGGTAAAGCCCGCGATCAGCACACCGGCACCAATCACCCCGTGATACGGATAGCGCAGCCGTGCCGATGTCCAGCTGAAACCGCTGGCCATATATTGCATGACAACCGCGATAGAGACGACGAGGCCTGCAATGAACCCGCCGCCGGGCTCATTGTGGCCGCGCAGAAAGATGTAGAAGCCCACCAGCAGCACAACAGGCATGGTCACGCGGGTCAGCACCACCATCATCATCGGGTGCATGTCGCCGGCACGGGGTTGATCGGGCTTGCGGTTCAGCAGGCGCGCACGCACCGGGCCGTCCAGCAAGGCTTCGGTCAGGGCATAAATCAACAATGCCGCGATGCCCAAGACGATGATCTCGCCAAAGGTATCAAAGCCACGGAAGTCAACAAGGATCACGTTGACCACATTCGTGCCACCGCCGCCTTTGTAGGAATTGGCCAGATGGAATTCCGATATGGGTGTCGTGATCGCGTCGCGCAGCAAGAAGTAATAGGCCATGGCAAAAGTTGCCAAGCCCGCCGCAAGCGCCACGGCACCATCGCGGAAACGGCGCAGCGTTGTGCTTTGGACTGGGGTCTGGTTGGGCAGGAAGTTGAGCGCCAGCAGCAACAGGATGATGGTTACCACCTCAACGGTGATCTGCGTCATTGCCAGATCAGGCGCGCTGAAAAAGACAAAGCCCACAGAAACCATCAGGCCCACGATGCCGATCAGGATCAATGACAGCAATCGGTTGCGGTGCAAGAACACCATGCCGATGGTCGCGGCAACCAGCATGGCCCAGCCTGCCACATGGACCGCGCCCACTGGCTGCGGTGCCCGCGTCGCCATGCCAACGGTGCCACTGTTCCAGGCATAAAATCCAGCCGCTGTGATGGTGACCGCCGCAATTGCCGCATAGCGAGAGAACGCGCCGTTGTGCAGCCCGTGGATCAGGCCGCGTGCAGCACCAACCGCAGCGGCGATGATGGCCTCAAAGATTGTCTTTGCCTCGGGGCGCGGTGCAGCGTCCCAGATCTTGAGCAAGCGGTTGAACAGCGCCAGCACGATCAGCCCCCCCACGACGGCGGCGATCGACATATACAGCGCGGGCACCAGACCATGCCAGATCTTGAAATAGGCCGTGGGAACCGCTGCCGCCTCACCCAGAACGGAGGCCGTGACGAGTTTGACAAAAGGTTCCGCCAGGAATGGCGCGCAGCCGATCATGACGACCAGAACAACCAACAGCGCCGGTGGCCCCCAAAGGCCGATGCCCGGATCATGAGGCGTAGCCGGATAATCATCCCGCTTTGGCCCAAGGAAGGTGTGACCGATCAACCGGAAGCAATAAGCGGCCGAAAAGAGCGACCCAAAGACCGCCAGCGCAGGCACCAGCCAATGCGGACCAAAGAGCACCGTATCATAGGCTTCTTCCAGCATCATTTCCTTGGACAGGAAGCCGTTCAGGAAGGGGATCCCAGCCATCGACAGGGCGGCCAATGTGGCAATGACAAAGGTGATCGGCATCAGATGACGCAGCCCGCCCAGACGGCGGATGTCGCGGGTGTGGGTTTCGTGATCAATGATGCCTGCGGACATGAACAAGGCGGCCTTGAAGGTCGCATGGTTCAGAATGTGAAACACAGCCGCCATCGCCCCAAAGGCGGTGCCGGTTCCCAGCAACATGGTGATCAGACCAAGGTGGCTGACGGTCGAGAACGCCAAAAGCGCCTTCAGATCGTGTTTGAACATCGCGATCACCGCGCCCAGGACCATAGTGATCAGTCCCGCACCGGTCACCAAGATAAACCATTCCGGCGTGCCGGACAGCACCGGCCACAGGCGCGCCATCAGGAAAATACCCGCTTTGACCATGGTTGCCGAATGCAGATAGGCCGAAACCGGCGTGGGGGCCGCCATTGCGTGGGGCAACCAGAAATGAAACGGGAATTGCGCGGATTTCGTGAAACATCCCAGCAGGATCAGCAGCAATGCAGGCAAATACAGGGGGCTGTCCTGGATCACTTCACGGTTTTGCAAAATCACACTCAGGTCATAGCTTCCGGCAATATCGCCAAGGATCAGCATGCCACCGATCAGGGCCAGGCCGCCCATGCCGGTCACGGTCAGCGCCATCCTGGCACCCTGACGGCCCTCTGGCAGGTGCTTCCAATAGCCGATCAAAAGGAAAGACGACAACGAGGTGAGTTCCCAGAAAATCAACAAAAGCAGGATGTTGTCTGACAAGACGATCCCAACCATCGCACCCTGAAACAGCAGCAAATAGGTGAAAAATTCACCCATGTTGTCCTCACGCGCGAGATAAAAGCGCGCATAGGTGATGATCAGAAGGCCAATCCCGAGGATCAAAAGGGCAAAGAAGAAGCCCAGCCCATCAAGCATCAGGTTTACGTTCAGGCCCAGCGAGGGCAGCCAATTGACGCCCGTGGTAACAACTTCACCCGCCAGAACGGCAGGTAAGTTGGTCAGCAGGCCGATGAAGGCCGCAAGAGTGACTGTAAAAGTGACTCCAGCACAGGCCTGTCGGCCTGCGTTGTTCATCAATCCGGGCAGCAAAGCGCCCATAAAGGGCAGGGCGACGACAAGGAAGAGGGACACGCGAACTCCTGATCAAGGGCCGGAAAAGGTTCGGACCTATCTGTGGTATCTGGCGTGATTTCTCAAGGGAAACCGTTACATTTATTTCAAAAATCGACTCTTGAGCCCGCAGTTGCCCCGCTGCCAGCGGTTTGAGTTGCCAATGCAGGTGGATTGGCCCGCACCGAATGAAAAACCCCGTGCGACCATGCGCACGGGGCAGGTGAGCCTCATCCGGGGGGGCGGATCAAGGCTGGTGCAATCAAGCCTCTTTGGGCTTGAGCGTTCCGACAGTGACCTCCAGCGTGATTTCCTGGCCCTTGCGCAGAACTGTGACCTGGGTCTGCTGGTCCGGGCTGGCGGTTGCCACAGCCCGGGTCAGATCCCGCAATTCGTCCACGGCACTGTCGCCGAAGGACAGGATGATATCGCCAGCTTTCAGTCCTGCCTTTTGAGCAGGGCTGTCAACGCTCACCGCCTCGATCACGGCCCCTTTGGGGCTGTCGTAGCCCAGCACATTTGCCACTTCATCTGACATCGGGCGAATGTTCACCCCCAGCCAACCGCGCGTCAGCTGCCCGTCATCGGCCAAATCGGCAACGACCGTCTGAACCAGGTCGGATGGCACCGCAAAACCGATCCCGACAGAACCGCCAGCCGGTGAAATGATCGCCGTATTCACACCGATCACCTGACCGGCATTGTCAAACAATGGACCACCGGAATTGCCCCGGTTGATTGCAGCGTCGGTCTGGATGAAATCATCGAAAGGGCCCGATTTGATGTCACGCGACAGGGCAGAAACGATGCCGGAGGTGACGGTGCCCCCCAGACCAAAAGGGTTGCCGACAGCCACGACTTCGTCCCCAACCCGCAGCGCGGCCGAGCTGCCAAAGGCGACTGTCGGCAAAGCGTCGTCTGCTGTCACCTTAAGCAGGGCAATATCGGTCAGCGGGTCGCTGCCCAGCACCTCGGCCGCATAGCTGCGACCGTCGGCCAGTTTGACAGTGACGGAGTCCGCACCGTCGACCACGTGGTGGTTGGTGACGATCTGACCATCATCCGAGATGATAAACCCAGACCCAAGGCCCTGTGTCGGACCATTCTGTCCAGGCTGCCTGTCTTCAAAGAAACGGCGCAATTGCGGCGGCATGGTATCGGGCATGCCACTCTGTGCCATCTGCGCTTTGCCGGTGACCTCGATAAAGACCACCGCCGGAGAGACGGCTTCGACCAGATCGGCATAGCCGCCTGCGGGCACGGCAAGGGCTGCTGAGGGGGCCATGGTCAACGCCGAGGTCGACAGCATCGCTGCGGTCAGGGCACCGGTGACAGTGAGTGATGAAAGATTAAGTAAGGATCGCATGTGATCTGCCTCATTGGGGTCATTGGGAATGACCAACAGATGGGGCGGCTGTGTTACACTGGCCTGATCCGGGCTATACAAATTTGTAAGCTGCGTTCTGATCCCCATTTTCATCATATATGAAGACCAGAACCAGATACCGGATCGGACCAAGAATGAGACTGCTGATCGTCGAAGATGATGCCACCACGGGTGGCTATATTGCACGCGGCCTGCGCGAAGAGGGCCATGTGGTGGATCTTGTCACCGACGGTCAGGCGGGGCTCATTGCTGCGACCACTTCGGCATATGACGTGATCATCCTTGACCGGATGTTGCCCCAGGTGGATGGGTTGACGGTGCTCAAGACCATGAGGGGGGCCGGCAAGACCACGCCGGTTTTGCTGCTGACCGCGCTGGGAGATGTGGAAGACCGCATCGAAGGGCTGCATGCGGGTGCCGATGATTATCTGGCCAAGCCGTTCGTGTTCGGGGAATTGTCCGCAAGGGTCAGCGCCTTGGCCCGCAGGCCGCAAACCATTGATGCCGAGGCCATATTGCGCAGCGGTGACCTGGAGATGAACCTGCTCACCCGCAAGGTGACGCGCGGTGCTGCGGAAATAGACCTGCTGCCCCGCGAATTTGCCCTGCTGGAGCATCTGTTGCGGCGCAAGGGGCGGGTGCAGACGCGCACGATGCTGTTGGAACATGTTTGGGACATCAGCTTTGATCCCGGCACCAATGTCGTTGAAACCCATATCAGCCGACTGCGGGCCAAGGTCGACAAGCCGTTTGACCGCGAGTTGATCGAAACCGTGCGCGGTGCAGGATACAGGATTGCCGCATGATCGCGCGGCTGAGCCAGATCTGGCGGTCCATGCCTCTGCGGCTGGCGATCTTGCTGGTTGCGCTGTTCGCCTTGATCTCACTGCTCAGCCTTGCGGCCAGCTATGCGGTCACGCAATCCAGTTTTGAACAAAGCGTGCGCGCTGACCTGCGTCAGGATCTTGCCGGTTTTCGGGCGGCCCCCAATGCGCGGGCCGTCGCCATCCTGGTGGATGCCGAATCCCGCGAGGCAGATCCAAACCGGTTGATCATCAGCTATATCGGTCCAGATGGGCGCATCTACGGCAACGGCGCGATTGCCCGCGATGATGAGGGTTTTCACATCATGTCGCTTGATAAAACGCGGACCGAATATGACGGTGATTACCTGTCGCTGACCGATCCGCTTTATGGTGGGTTGATCACCATCGCCCGCAGCCGGGCAGAGATCATGGCGCTGAGGGATGTCTTTGTGAACATCTTGCTGATCAGCCTGCTGCCGACAGTTTTCATCGCGCTATCGGGCGGTCTGATCCTTGCGCGCCGTTCAAAGCGACATGTCGAGGTGGTCAGTTCCGCGCTTGACCGGATGACAAGCGGTGACCTTGCGGCGCGGGTGCAGATCGGGCCGCGATGGTCCGATGACCTTGTGCGGATCGGCAACAAATTGAACCAGATGGCGGGCGCGCAAGACGCCCAGATGAAAGCGCTCAAGGGCGTGTCATCTGATATTGCCCATGACCTCAAGACACCACTGCAGCGGGTCGCTGTGCACCTTGATGAGCTGCAGTCCCATCTGCCCCATGATACACAGACCGCCGACCTGATTGCCCGGACCCAGGCAGAGGTGGCCGATATGACCCGTGTGTTCCAATCCTTGCTGCAACTGGCGCAGGTCGAAGCGGGGTCACCAAGGGCGCGTTTTGAAAAGGTCGATCTGGCGGCGGTCTGTCGTACGGTGGTCGAGGTCTTTGAACCCAGCGCCACAGCCGCTGGCCACGCGCTGCGCCTTGATCTGGCCCAAGACAGCGCCGTGGTGCAGGGCGATCGCGCCTTGCTGGGGCAGATGCTGTCGAACCTGATTGAGAATGCGTTGCGCCATACGCCCGAGGGGACGGATGTTGAGGTGTGTTTGCGATCGGAGCAGGGCAAGGTGATCCTGTCAGTGGCCGACCATGGCCCCGGTATTCCACCCGATGAAAGGGACAAGGTGCTGGAGCGTCTGTACCGTCTGGATCGCAGCAGACAGACGCAGGGCCACGGTTTGGGGCTGAGCCTGGTCGATGCTGTGGCGGGCGTGCATGACGCTGCGTTGACCCTTTCAGACAATGCGCCGGGCCTGTGCGTCGAAGTCGCCTTTGGCTGACGCGGCTCGCCTGACTTTCGGGGGCGGGTTACGCTGGGTTTCGTCACACTTCGGGGTTGTCTTTGGCGACAACATCGGGCCATTTGGTTGCCGATCAGCCGAAAGGATATGCCATGCGCGCCATGCAAGTCACCGCCTATGATACGCCGCTCAGCCTGCAAGAGCTGGAAATGCCTGTGCCCGCTGCGGGTCAGGTGCTGGTTCAGGTTGACACCTGCGGCATGAACTTTGGCGACACCCTGATGATCAAGGGCACCTACCAGGAAAAGCCGGCCTTGCCCTTCACCATCGGGATGGAGCTGGCAGGCACGGTGATCGAACTGGGCGCGGGCGTGAGCACGCTGGCCAAAGGTCAGCGGGTTGCGGCCTATGCCGGAAAAGGCGGGCTGGCGGAATATGCCACATTGCCTGCCGAGGTTTGCGTGCCCATCCCGGATGAAATGTCAGCGGTTGATGCCGCGGCCTTCTTGATTGCCTATGGCACCAGCCATGTGGCGTTGGATTACAAGGCGCGCCTGCTGCCCGGCGAAAGGCTGCTGGTACTTGGTGCGTCGGGTGGTGTTGGTCTGACGGCGGTGGAACTGGGCAAGATCATGGGGGCTGAGGTAATTGCCTGCGCGCGCGGTCGCGAAAAGCTGGAGATCTGCCGGGCAATGGGGGCGGATCATCTGATAGACTCAGACACCGATGATATCCGCGAGATCGTCAAAGGGCTGGGCGGGGCCGATGTGGTCTATGACCCGATTGGGGGCGAGCAGTTCAAGGCAGCCCTGCGGGCCTGCAACCCCGAGGCGCGGATCTTGCCGTTGGGCTTTGCCAGTGGCGAGGTGCCGCAAATCCCGGCAAACATCTTGCTGGTCAAGAACCTGACTGTGATGGGCCTGTACTGGGGCGGCTATGCACGGCTGAAACCTGCGGTGTTGACCGATAGTTTCAGAACATTGATTGACTGGTATGTGGCAGGAAAGTTGAAACCACATGTGAGTAATGTGCTGCCGCTGGAACAGGCCAATGAGGCGCTGGAGCTGTTGCGCAGCCGCAAGGCCACTGGCAAAGTCGTGGTGCAAGTGTCTTGAGAGCGCTCTTGCCGTATCCGTGCGTTGCGCGGTAACACTAGGCCAACAGCAACCAAGGAGTGCTCCGATGCAAATGTCCGATACCCGCCAGATTTCCGTTCCACCGGCCGAGGTCTATGCGGCGCTGCTTGATCCGGAGATGCTGAAAAACTGTGTGCCGGGCGCACAGGAAGTTACAGGGTCGGTAGAGGATGGTTTTGAGGCGACAGTGGTCCAGAAGGTAGGCCCCGTCAAAGCTACCTTTAAGGGCGAAGTGACCATCTCTGATCTGGTGCCCAATACATCGCTCAAGATTGACGGGTCGGGCAAGGGTGGTGCCGCTGGTTTTGCCAAAGGCGGTGCAGAGGTGCGTCTGGTCGAAAAAGACGGCGGGACCGAATTGAGCTATGATGTAGAGGCGAAAGTCGGCGGCAAGCTTGCGCAGCTGGGCAGCCGGATCATCGATGGATTTGCCAAGAAAATGGCCGATCAATTCTTTCAGAACCTGCAAGATATGCTGGAAGGCCCCGCAGCACCCGATGCCGCAGAAGCGGAGCAGGCTCCTGCGAAAAAAGGCTGGTTCGGACGATCAAAAAGCTGAACAGGTCTGTTTACTTTTCGACCAAACGGCTAGGTTGTCCCTGACATCAGGGACACGGATTATGCACAATATCGTTGAAATCAACAATCTCAAGAAATCCTACAAAGGTGGGTTTGAGGCCCTGAAAGGCATCAATCTGACCATTCGACAGGGCGAGATTCTGGCTTTGCTGGGCCCGAATGGTGCTGGCAAAACCACGCTGATTTCTACGATCTGCGGCATTACCACGGCAACATCCGGTACCGTCAGCGTTGGCGGGCATGACACGGTCAAAGACTACCGCGCCGCGCGCAAGCTGATCGGGCTGGTGCCCCAAGAGATCCATCTCGAACCCTTTGAAAAGGTGATCAATACGGTTCGGTTCTCTCGGGGCTTGTTTGGGGCCGGGTCAGATGATGCGGTGATTGAAAAGATACTTAGGCAATTGTCGTTGTGGGATAAGAAAGACAGCCAGATCAGAGCCTTGTCTGGCGGCATGAAACGTCGTGTGCTGATTGCCAAGGCGCTGGCCCATAACCCCCGTGTCCTGTTTCTCGACGAACCCACAGCAGGTGTGGACGTGGAGCTGCGCAAGGACATGTGGCAGATCGTGGCAGGCCTGAAAGCAGATGGCGTGACGATCATCCTGACCACGCATTACATTGAAGAGGCAGAGGCGATTGCGGACCGTGTGGGCGTCATTACCAAAGGCGAATTGATGCTGGTGGAAGAAAAGGACACCCTGATGGCCCGAATGGGTCAAAAAGAGCTGGAGGTGCAGCTGTCTGAACCGATCAGCGCAGTGCCCGATGCAATTGCGTCAGATGCCCTGCGATTGTCCGCAGATGGCACAGCCCTGATCTATACCTACGACACGCGAAAGGAACGCACGGGGATCACATCGCTGTTGGCCAAAGTGTCTGAGGCGGGGCTGGTGCTGCGCGATGTGGTGACACGGCAATCCAGCCTCGAAGAGGTTTTCGTCAACCTTGTTCACAAAGCCGATGAAAAAACTTCTCAATCGGAGGATGCAGCATGAACTGGACCGCAGTCCGCTCCATCTTTGTGTTCGAGATGTTTCGTTTCTTCCGCACCATTGCCCAGAGCTTTCTGGCACCGGTGATTTCAACATCATTGTATTTTGTCGTGTTCGGGGCCGCCATTGGCAGCCGCATCCAGGAGGTCGAAGGCGTCAGCTATGGGGCGTTTATCGTGCCGGGGCTGGTGATGCTGACGGTGATCACCCAATCCATTTCCAACGCCTCTTTCGGGATCTATTTCCCCAAGTTTATCGGGACCTTTTTTGAACTGCTGGCAGCCCCCATCAGCTTCTTGGAGATCGTTCTTGGCTATGTCGGTGCTGCCGCGACCAAGGCGCTGATCATCGGAACCATTATCCTGCTGACCGCGAATTTCTTTGTCGATTTCACGATTCAGCATCCGCTGGCCATGGTCGGGTTCTTGCTGATGACAACGATCAGCTTTGCGCTGTTGGGGTTCATCCTTGGCATTTGGGCCGGTAATTTTGAACAGTTACAGATCGTGCCCTTGCTGATCGTCACCCCTTTGGTGTTCCTGGGCGGTTCTTTCTATTCGATTTCGATGTTGCCGCCTGTCTGGCAAACCATTTCGATGTTCAACCCGGTGGTCTATCTGATTTCCGGGTTCCGCTGGGCATTCTTTGGGACGGCGGATGTGCCGATCCTGACCAGCCTGCTGGCGATCGTGTTTTTCATGATGCTGTGTCTGGCGGTGATATGGTGGATATTCCGTACCGGATGGCGCATCCGGGAATAATGATAGGATGCCGCCTTGTTTGCAGGCACGGTGCACTCTACATGGGACAACATGAAGAATTGGCTCCCTTTCCTAAAATCTGACCCAACGATTGCTGTCATCCGCCTGACCGGAATGATTGGCGGTCAAGGTTTTGCATCGCTGAACGATGCAAAGCTGGCCCCGGCGATCGAAAAAGCTTTCGAAAAAGGCGAACCCGCAGCTGTGGCTCTTGTGGTGAACTCTCCGGGTGGCAGCCCGGTGCAGTCGTCGCTGATTGGTGCCCGGATCCGGCGGCTGGCTGAGGAAAAGAAAATACCCGTCATCGCGTTCGTCGAGGATGTCGCGGCCTCTGGTGGCTACTGGCTGGCGGCTGCCGCAGATGAGATCTATGCAGACCCGTCATCCGTGGTGGGATCAATCGGCGTGATCTCTGCCTCTTTCGGCTTGGACCGGTTCATAGAGAGTTACGGCGTTGAACGGCGTGTCTATACAGCTGGTAAATCCAAAAGCATGCTGGACCCGTTCCGGCCCGAAAACCCAGACGACGTTGCCCGTCTCAAGACACTGCTTGAAGATATCCATGTCAATTTCAAAGACCACATCACAGCGCGTCGCGCGGACAAGCTGACAAGTGATGTCGATCTGTTCACCGGTGAAGTCTGGCTGGGCCAGCGGGCCATGGAACTGGGGCTGATCGACGGGATCGGCCATCTGAAACCGATGATGAAGGCCCGGTTTGGCGACAAGGTCCGCTTTCGCGAGTACAGCACCAAGCGTGGCGTATTTTCGCGTCTGGGCGCGCGGGTTGTGCAGGACGCGGTGCAGGGCATCGAAGAGCGTGCGGCTTTTGCACGTTTCGGTCTGTGACAGATGGTTACTAAAATTGTCATCCTATTTCTGGTCTTTATGGGGGTGCTTGCCTGGTTTGGCAAAATGCACTGGCTGGGGTCCAATCGGTTGAAGCAAACCAAATGCGGTGCTTGCGGGCGCTACCGTATTGGCAAAGGGCCCTGTGCCTGTGGAGGTAAGGCCTGATGGTGATGCCATGGTTGATGTCGGGGCTTGGCCTTGTGATCTTGCTTTTTGCGGGGGATGCGCTGGTCAAAGGTGCTGTGAACCTGTCACTGCGTCTGGGCGTGCCTGCGCTGATCGTCAGTTTGACGATCGTGGCCTTTGGCACCTCCGCGCCTGAACTGCTGATTTCTATCAAGGCGGTATTAGACAATGCACCGGGCATAGCATTGGGCAATGTGGTGGGATCGAATACCGCCAATATTCTGATGGTTCTGGGCATACCGGCCCTGCTGGCCACGATGCACACGTCGGAATGTGACAGCCGCAAGACCTTTGGCTTTATGATTGTGGCGACGTTCCTGTTCATCGCATTGGCCTTTCGCGGTGTGTTCGATTGGTGGGCCGGTTTGGTTCTTTTGGGTGCCTTGGGCTATGTTCTTTTTGATGCGCTGCGCGATGCCCGAAACCATCGTGCCGCAGACGCATTGGAGGCGGATTTGGAAGAGCCCGAAGGGGCTGATCCCAATATGCCCACCTGGCAGATCGCGGTCTTCCTGATCCTCGGCCTTGTCGGTCTGCCCTTGGGCGCGAGCATTCTGGTGGATAATGCGACGATCATCGCCAAGACCTATGGCGTCAGTGACACGGTCATTGGGCTGACATTGGTGGCAATCGGTACCTCCCTGCCAGAGCTTGCAACAACCGTTATGGCGGCGCTGCGCCGTCAGGCAGACGTGGCTTTGGGGAACGTCATCGGGTCAAACATGTTCAACCTGTTGGCCATTATCGGCATTGCCAGCCTTGTTGGTCCGATAGAAGTTGACCCTGAATTCCTGCGCTTTGACCTTTGGGTCATGCTGGGCGCATCTTTGCTGCTCATTCCTTTTGTCTATATGAAAAAAGACATCACCCGCATCTGGGGCATCGCCCTGACTGCGCTATATGCCTTCTATATCTTAATCGTACTGATCTAAGGAGGCGGGCATGCGCCGGGCACTTGTGACAGGAGCGGGCCAGCGCCTTGGTGCGGCCATGGCTTTGTATTTGGCGGATCGTGGCTATGACGTGGCGGTGCATTATGCCAGCTCTGCCAAGGCGGCAGAGGCTGTAGCAGGACAGATCACCGCGAAGGGGCAATTGGGCATAGCCCTGAAAGCGGACCTTTTGGATGATGCGCAGTGCCAGGCCCTGTTTTCGGGGGCGGTCGATGCGCTGGGCGGTCCAATCACCTGTCTCGTCAACAATGCCTCAATCTTTGAGTATGACACGGTTCTCAGCGCCACGCGCGAAAGCTGGGACCGGCACATGGGCAGCAATCTGCGGGCCCCTTTTGTATTGACCCAAGCCATGGCCGCGCAAAACCTTCCAGCACAGACGGATGAGGCCGGAGAGCCACTGGCGGCTGCATTGATCGTGAACATGATTGATCAGCGCGTGCGCAAGCTGACGCCAGAGTTCATGACCTATACGATGGCCAAAATGGGTCTGTGGGCAATGACGCAGACCACTGCACAGGCATTGGCCCCCGCTATCCGGGTGAATGCAATCGGACCGGGCCCGACACTGCAAGGCAGCCGCCAGTCCGATCAGCATTTCGCCGACCAACGTGCAAATACAGTGATGAAGCGCGGGGCAAACCCCCAAGATATCACGGCGGCGTTGGGGTATTTTCTGGATGCACCAGCAGTCACCGGGCAATTGTTATGCGTGGATGGGGGGCAGCACCTTGGCTGGCAGACCCCGGACGTTCTTGGGGTAGAGTGACAGCAGCTCAGCAAAGTTCTGCACTGCTGGGCTGATCGGTCACAAATCTGTTACAAAAAACCAAGTAATTCCATTGGTTTGTACCCATGAATTTTATTTTCCTTAGAAAACAAGCACTTTCGGACTTGCCTATTTTTTGGGCACCCTGTGGAAGTGTGCTAAAAGCAAAGAGAAATTCTGGAAGGTCCAAAGTTACCCGCAGAGTTATCCACAGAATTCGTGGATAGCTTAACACTTGTTACGCAAGGCTGCATAGTGCAGCCAAACGGAGAATCAGACCGACCCATGACGGAAAAAACACAGATCCAGCCTGTTGGGCACGAGGTGATCCAGGCCTATCTCAAGACCCTGGACGCATCGCCCGGCGTCTACCGGATGCTGGATGCGGAAAGCCGTGTGTTATATGTGGGAAAGGCCCGAAATCTGCGGGCGCGGGTCAGCAATTATGCGCGGCCATCCGGCCATTCCGCGCGGATTGCACGGATGATCTCCAACACGGCTTCGATGATGTTTCTGACCACCAAAACAGAAACGGAAGCGCTGCTGCTTGAACAGAACCTGATCAAACAGCTCAAGCCAAAATTCAACGTGCTGCTGCGGGACGACAAGAGCTTTCCCAATATTCTGGTCACGGCGGACCACGGCTATCCCCAGATCAAAAAGCACAGGGGTGCCAAGAAGGAAAAGGGGGCCTATTATGGGCCTTTCGCCAGTGCAGGTGCCGTGAACCGCACGCTGAACCAGTTGCAGCGGGTCTTTCTTTTGCGCGATTGTTCGAACGCGATGTTTGAAAGCAGAACGCGCCCCTGCCTTCAATACCAGATCAAACGGTGTTCGGCCCCCTGCGTGGGCAAGATAAGTCCCGAAGAGTATCGCCAGACCGTGCGCGACGCGGAGCGGTTCCTATGTGGCAAGACGACCGATATTCAGGCCCGTCTTGCCTCGGAAATGTCTGCCGCGTCCGAAGCGATGGAATTTGAACGCGCCGCGGCATTGCGGGACCGGATCAAGGCGCTGACCCAGGTGCAGACAGCGCAGGGGATCAACCCCAAAGGCGTGGCAGAGGCGGATATCATCGCGCTGCATATGGACAGCGGCCAGGCCTGTGTTCAGGTGTTTTTTATCCGGGCGAACCAAAACTGGGGGAACAGGGATTATTATCCGCGGGTCGGCCCGGATGTTGACGCAGCTGAAGTGCTGGAGGCCTTTATCGGTCAGTTCTACGATACCAGGGAGCCGCCGCGCCAATTGATCCTGAGCAATGAGATCGAAAACCCCGATTTGATGACCGAGGCATTGTCAGGAAAATTGGGCCGCAAGGTCGAATTGCTGGTGCCGCAGCGGGGTGAAAAGGCCGAACTGGTCGATGGCGCGTTGCGCAATGCCCGCGAAAGCCTTGCGCGCAAGATGGCAGAAACGGCAACGCAGTCCCGTTTGCTGCAAGGACTGGCGGATGCTTTTGATCTGCCGAAACCGCCGCAGCGCATCGAAGTCTATGACAACTCGCATATCCAAGGCACGAATGCTGTCGGTGCCATGGTTGTGGCAGGCCCGGACGGGATGATCAAAAGCCAGTACCGAAAGTTCAACATCAAGGGCGATGATCTGACCCCGGGTGATGACTTTGGCATGATGAAAGAGGTTCTGACCCGGCGGTTCAAACGGCTGATCAAGGAAGACCCGGACCGGCAGGAGGGCCATTGGCCGGATTTGTTGCTGATTGATGGCGGTGCGGGCCAGGTATCGGCCGTGGCGTCGATCATGCGGGAATTCGGTGTCGAGGACATTCCCATGGTCGGCGTGGCCAAAGGGGTGGACCGGGACGCGGGCAAAGAAGAGTTTTACCGGGTGGGCAAAAGGCCCATGGCGTTGCGGCACAATGATCCGGTGCTGTATTTCGTTCAGCGCATGCGCGACGAGGCGCACCGTTTTGCGATCGGAACGCACCGTGCCAAACGCGCCAAGGCGGTCGGTGCGACGCCCTTGGATGATGTGCCGGGCGTCGGGGCGGGCCGCAAACGCGCCCTGTTGGCGCATTTTGGATCGGCCAAGGCTGTGGCGCGCGCCAATCTGAGTGATCTCAAGGCCGTGGACGGCGTTTCGGACGCATTGGCCGAAACGATCTATGCCTATTTTCATGAACGTGGCTGAGGGGTTGCCCGGATTTGGGCCGATTTGCCCGGCGGTGAGTGCGGAAGGTATTTATTGCCAAAAAGAGGGGAGAGGATGCCGCTTTAACACCGTCGTTGTGCATTGTAGGGTGCGGTCATGAAGTGGAATCTGCCCAATATCCTGACGCTTTTGCGTCTGATCGCTGCACCGGGTGTTGCAGTGATGTTTTTGTATTTTACCCGTCCCTATGCGGATTGGTTTGCCTTGCTGCTGTTTGTATCTGCGGCTGTGACAGATTGGTTTGATGGCTATCTGGCGCGTGCCTGGGGCCAAGAAACCAAGCTGGGGGCAATGCTGGATCCTATCGCCGACAAGGCGATGGTGGTGATTGCCCTGATGGTGATTATCGGCTTTTCCAGCTGGTCGCCCTGGTTGGTCTTGCCCGCAACGGTGATCTTGTTCCGCGAGGTTTTTGTTTCGGGGTTGCGGGAATATCTGGGCGATGTGGCCGGTACCTTGCAGGTGACACGGCTGGCGAAATGGAAAACCACTTTTCAGATGACAGCGATTGCTGTGTTGTTCAGCCAGGGTGTGTTTGAACATTATCTTGGGATGTCGGTCTTTGGCATGGACGAGGCGATGATATCGGCCATTCTGTCTGGTCAAGAGGAAGACCTTTTGGGGTTGCGCTGGAAGCTGGCGGGGATGGATTGGGCCGGACGAGCCGGGTTATGGCTGTTGTGGCTGGCCGCGGCGCTGACTGCGATCACGGGGGTGGACTATCTGGTAAAGGCCATGCCCCATTTGAAGGAGGAGCGCTGATGGATGTCTTGTATTTCGCCTGGGTGCGCGAAAGAGTTGGTCTGCCGCGCGAGGAGGTCACGACCTCGGCGCGTACGGTTGCGGATCTGGTTGAAGAACTGAAGGCGCGGGAAGAACGCTATGCCGTGGCATTTTCTGATTTATCGGCCCTGCGGGTGGCGGTGGATCAGAAGCTGACTGATTTTGATGCATCGCTTGACGGCGCGCGGGAGGTTGCGTTCTTTCCTCCCATGACAGGGGGATAGGGGGATGCGTGTTGTGGTGCAGCAGCCCCCCTTTGATCTGGGACAGGAAGCTGCGGCCTTTGCTGCGGGGCGGTCCGACATGGGGGCCATCGTCACCTTTACCGGGGTTGTGCGGGATTTGCCGGGTGATCCGATGGAAGCGATGGAGATCGAGCATTATCCCGGCATGACGCAGGCGGCCCTGACCGAAATTGCCCAGCAGGCGATGGCACGGTTTTCGCTGGGCGACGCTTTGGTCATTCACCGGTATGGCCGGCTGGTTCCGGGTGAGATGATCATGATGGTTGCGACGGCGGCGCGGCACCGCAAAGATGCTTTTGAGGCTGCCGAATTCTTGATGGACTACCTGAAGTCACGCGCGCCTTTCTGGAAGCGCGAGATATCTGCCAATGGGGAACAATGGGTGGCCGCGCGCAGTGAGGACGAGGCAGCCTTGAACCGCTGGTAGGTCAGCGGCTTATCTCTTGCTGGAAAAGACTTCGCCCTGGGGCTGTGACTGGCTTTCGATATAGGCGCGCATTTCTTCGGCTTCGTGGCGGGCATCGCGCAGGCCTTCCATGGCCGCGCCCAATTCCGCCTCTGTTTGCGCCAACTGATTCGTCAGTTCCGCCTCGCGCTGTTGCAGATAGGTGATGGCCTGATCGCGGGTTTCCTCGGCCTCGTGCAATTCCTGGCTCATCCTGTCCAGCTGTGCGACGTCATCTGCGGCGACGCGGGTAAAGCGGTGCAACAGCCAATTCGCAAACCATCCAAGGCAAAACGCCACAAACAGGATAATGGCTGTGGCGAGGACAAATTCAGTTCTGCTCATCGGTGGTGCTTTCTTGGGTCGGATCGCCTGTTGTATCGCCGGATTGGGCCGTAGTTTCCAGTGTTGTTTGCGCCGGGGTGGTCACTGTATCGGGACGGATCAGGCGAAATTCGATCCGACGGTTGGCTTCGCGGCCTTCTTCGGTGCTATTGTCGGCAATCGGGCTTTCCTCACCATAGCCTTTGGCGGTGAATGAACTGGTCAGGACGCGACGGGCGCGCAGCTCGTTCAGAACAGATTCGGCGCGGCTTTGGCTCAGGGCGAGGTTCATCGTCTCGCGGCCCTGGCTGTCGGTATAGCCTTGGATCTCAAGTTGCAGATCCCCGCAGAGTTTCAGAATTTCGGCAATATCATCCATGATCGCCAAGGCGGAGGCATCGATGGTGGCAGAGCCAGGTTCAAAGTTGATCTTTCCGGCCTTCAGGACATCGCCAATTTGGGCCTCGCATTCGTCAGGCGTGGGCAAGCCCAGCACGGGGTCCAGCTTTTCCTGGTAGGTTGCGTCAATGTCGTATTCGGCCGCTTCGCCCAGTTTATCCGACAAAAGTGATGCGATGATGTTGCTGGCGTCGGGATTGCCGGTGTTGCCCGTGATCGAAAGTGTGTCAGGGGTCAGAACCGCAGACCCATTGCTGAGTTCTGACAGCGCCTCGAGTGCTGTCAGAACGCGAGGGGCCCAGTCGGCGGGCAGATCTTCGGCAATGCGTACGGCGGTATAGACGTTGTCTGATCCAAACCGAGCCTTGGCAAAACTGTCGGCCAATTCGCGCAGCGTTGAATCGTTTACCCGGCCGCGCAATTGCACCTGTCCCTCGGGGCTTAGGGTGGCGGTGAATTCCGGTGGCCCTTCATTGGGGTCACTCACTTTTGGCAGTTTGGCACGCAGGGCAAAGACGTCGGGCAGGCTGGTTTCCAACTCTCCGACGATGCGGTCAAAATTGTCCTGATCGGTGCCTGGCAGCGCCACCAGGGTAATGTCGGCATCGGCAAGGGTGACGGAACCGCCGCCCATACGATGCAGCGCATCAATGCTTTGGGAAACCGCTGCGGACCAATTCGGGCTGGGCACGCCAAGGCCGATGGTGCAGCGGGGCGTATCCGTCAGGCCAGCGCGGGTTGCCGCGGCCAGAATCTCGATGCGGGCCTCTTCGGTATCTGCTGAACAGGAATCAAACCTCGGGCCCTCTGCGTCGATTTCAAACCGCAGGGTAAAGGGCGTGATCACGGGGCGGGGTGCGGCAATGTCCAACAAAAGCTCAATGTTCGGGGGAACGCGGCGGCGCAGCTTTTTCTCCATCGCGACTTTTTCCGCGACACTATCGGCGATGGCGGTGATCACAACGCGGCCCGCCTCAACCGAGGCCTTGGCGCGGGGCAGGTCCGCCATGGCGATGATGGCAAGGGACAGCGCGTCTTCCCAGCCATCGGGGGCGGGATAGTCGGCCTGTTCCAAAAGGTCTGCGATATTGGTCTCGCCGGTGCGCTCCTTGAAACGTGCGATGGTGGTGTCGCGGTCAGAGGAGGCGGGGATCAGGCCGATGATCGACATGCCGCTGTCATTGCGCAGCACCTCTGCAGAAAAGCGCGGAGGTGCGATGGCGGCTTGTGCCTCGACCTCCATTTCGTCGATGACGCGGGCGGCATCGACGATGGAGCCTGCCGTGGTCAGGGCGCGGAACCGTACTGCCTCCGTGGGGGCGACCCCTGCAAGAGTGACCTGCAAACCATCGGCCTGAACTTCGGCCCAGGTCATGCCGGCATCATCAAGGGCATCGCGCACGCCGATTTCTGAACTTTCCTCGATCAGTTTTACGCTGAAATTGGCGGCCAACAGGGCCACCACAGCCGCCGCAAAAAACGTAACGGCAACGATCAAGAGAGAAGAAAGGCGCATGTGTCCGGTTTCACCATATTATTATTCGCCACTTGATACGCCCCGTAGCGTCAGGGCGCAATCATGCCAAGAGAGCGGCGGCAAAAAACACCAGCGGGATCATGCCGGTATCGCGGTTTACCCGGAACAACTGCAGCATCTTGGCAGAATCAGTGACGTCCATGCCGCGCAATTGCCATGCCATATGCCACCCCATGGCCCATGGCCCTCCCAAGGCTATCACCAGCGCGAGCACCGAAGCATTGGGCATGGCGCTGAAAATCACCGCAAGCCCCATCAGGCCCACCGTCACCATCAAGAACCGCCGCAGCCATTCGGGCGATTGCGCACCAAAAAGCCGCGCCGTGGACTTGACGCCAATCAGCGCGTCATCTTCGGTATCCTGATGGGCATAGATGGTGTCGTAAAACAGCGTCCAGGCGATGCCTGCCGCGTAAAGCAGAACTGCCGGCGAATTGAGGCTGCCGGTATGTGCCGTCCAGACCAGAAGGGCACCCCAGTTGAACGCGAGACCCAGAAATACCTGGGGCCACCAGGTAAATCTTTTGGCAAAAGGGTATACGGTCACCAACAGCAAGGACAAAACCCCCAAAGAGATTGCCGCCCAGTTGAAGGTAAACAGGATCAGGGCGGCCAAAAGCGCCTGAATGATCATCCAGAGCACCGCAGCCTTCACAGAGACCTGACCAGAGGGAATGGGCCTCGACCGGGTCCGGGCGACCTGTGCGTCAAAGTCGCGGTCCGTGATGTCATTCCATGTGCAACCGGCCCCGCGCATCAGGAATGCGCCGATGCCGCAGCCGATGAATATCCACAAATCCTCCCAACGCGGACTTTGGTCATAGAGGATCGCCAGTGCCAGCCCCCACCAGCATGGCAACAACAACAGCCAGGTTCCAATCGGCCTGTCCGCCCTGCTCAGCCGCAGATAGGGCCGCGAGAATGCGGGTGCATAGCGGTCCACCCAATTGTCTGACGGGGCGTCCGCAACCGGCGCATCTGGTGAAGGAGGCAAGTGTTGCATATATCGGGCTCATGACGGCTAAAATCAGACTTTATGTAGAGCACCCTTTGGGTGCGGGGCAATCGGTTCCTTTGGACAAGGCGCAGGCGCATTACCTTTTTGCGGTGATGCGGCAGTCGGCGGGTGCGGCGGTATTGCTTTTTAACGGGCGTGACGGCGAATGGCTGGCCGAGGTGGCCGAGGCTGGCAAGCGCGGCGGCATGCTGTCTTGCGTGGAACAAACGCGGGTTTTGCAGATGCCGCCCGATCTGTGGCTGATGTTCGCCCCTATAAAAAAGGCCCGAACCGACTTTATCGTGGAAAAAGCGGCAGAGATGGGCGCATCCCGTATCGTGCCGGTAATGACGGAATTTACCAATGCAGGCCGGGTGCAGCGGGACCGCCTGCAGGCCCATGCGGTAGAGGCGGCTGAACAATGCGGTGGCACCTTTGTGCCCGAGGTTGCACAGGCAGCCAAGCTGAGCCAGCTTTTGAACACATGGGATCCGGCGCGGCGAATCATGTTCTGTGACGAAGCATTGGCAGGTGCCGCTGCTGGCCTTGATCCGCATGTCGCTGAAAGGGGCCCTTGGGCGATCCTGATCGGTCCGGAGGGTGGATTTTCCCAGGCAGAGCGTGCGCGGTTGCAGCGGTTGGATTTTGCCCATGCGGTGACCCTTGGCCCGCGCATCCTGCGTGCAGATACTGCGGCCGTCGCGGCGATGACCGTCTGGCAGCAAAAGCTTGGAGATTGGGCGTGACCTTTTTCAGACCAGAGGCACAGGCGGCACTTTGGCGTTGGCGCGAAGGGATCGTTGGCCTGGGTGTGGCCTTGCTGGGGATCTGGCTGGTTTCCGGCCCCGGTTTCTTACTGGCTGTGCCGGGCTATGCTTTTTTGCTGGGCGGTTTGGTCCTGATCTGGATGGGCATTCAGCGTGGCCGGTTTCGCGGCGCAGGCGGTGGGGCCGGTGCGGTGCAGATCGATGAAGGGCAAGTGACCTACTTTGGTCCGCTGACCGGCGGTATGGTCGCCTTGCGCGAGATGGACAGTCTGGTCCTTGAGGGGGCGATGTTTCCGCCCCATTGGCGCTTGGCCCAAGAAGGCCAGCCGCCGCTGCTGATCCCCGTCAATGCCGAAGGGGCCGATGCGCTTTTTGACGCTTTCGCGACACTGCCGGGCCTCAAGACGGAACGCATGTTGACAATGCTCAAGACGAACCCACATCAAGCGGTTCTGATCTGGCAGCGCGGTCCGTTACATCCTCGGGGGGCGTTGCTGCATTGACACCCTTGGAAAATGCCCCCATCCCTGACCTTTAACCGCAACCAAGCCGGAGCCCAAACAGATGTCTATCCCTCAGTCCGGAGGTGGCCCGATCGAGCGCCACGAACAGCTTGCGGAATACCTGTCAGACGGGTGCAAGCCCAAGTCAGAGTGGCGCATCGGCACCGAACATGAAAAATTCGGATATTGCAAAGACAGCCTGAAACCTCTGCCTTACGAGGGAGAACGCTCTATTCGGGTGATGCTTGAGGGGCTGCGCGACCGCCATAACTGGGCCCCCGTCGAAGAGGCGGGCAAGTTGATTGGTCTTGAAAAGGACGGTGCCAATGTGTCGCTTGAACCGGGCGGCCAGCTGGAATTGTCAGGTGCTCCTGTTGAGACGATTCATGAAACCTGCGACGAGGTGAACACCCACCTGCGCGAGGTCAAGGATGTTGCCGACGAGATTGGCGTTGGTTTCATCGGCTTGGGTGCCGCACCCGAGTGGACCCACGAGCAGATGGATCTGATGCCAAAGGGCCGATACAAGCTGATGAACGAATACATGGGCCGTGTCGGCACCATGGGCCGGATCATGATGCGGCGGACCTGTACCGTTCAGGTGAACCTTGATTTCGGGTCAGAAGCGGACATGGTCAAGAAGATGCGCGTGGCCCTTGCCCTACAGCCCGTCGCAACTGCGCTTTTTGCAAATTCGCCTTTCTTTGAGGGCAAGCCAAACGGCTATAAATCCCTGCGCAGCCGCGTCTGGCGCGATCTGGATGCGTCGCGGACCGGTACTTTGCCATTCGTTTTTGAAGAGGGCTTTGGCTTTGAACGCTGGGTCGAATACGCGCTCGATGTGCCGATGTATTTTGTCTACCGCGATGGCAAGTATATTGATGCGCTGGGCATGTCGTTCCGCGACTTCATGAAAGGCAAATTGCCGGCACTGCCGGGTGAGATGCCAACACTCAGTGATTGGGCCGATCACCTGACCACGGCCTTTCCAGAGGCGCGGATGAAGAAATTCATCGAAATGCGCGGTGCTGATGGCGGCCCATGGCGCAGGCTCTGCGCGTTGCCCGCGTTCTGGGTTGGCTTGATGTATGACCAGTCCGCGCTTGATGGCGCATGGGATCTGGTCAAGGATTGGACAGCGGCGCAGCATGACGCGCTGCGGGTTGCGGCCTCGATTGACGGATTGCAGGCTCAGGTGACGGGCATCAACATGCATGACATCGCCCGCGAAGCCGTGGCGCTGTCAGACGCTGGCCTGAAGGCGCGCGCCAAACCCGGTGCGGGCGGCATGGTTCCCGATGAAACGCATTTCCTGAACGCGCTCAAGGAAAGCATCGAAAGCGGCAAAGTGCCTGCCGATGAGCTGCTGGAAGACTATTATGGCAAATGGCAGGGTGACCTGAGCCGCATCTACGCTGATTACAGCTATTGAGTGGTACGCGGTTGGGGCGCTACCCCAGCCGTGTTGTCAGGACCTTGACCGCAATCGCGCCAAAGGCCAGGGCAAAGAAGGTCTCAAACCACCTTTTTGCACTGGTATAGGCCGCGGTCATTGGCCGGGATGAAAAGATGACCGCGTAAAGGTGGAACATGATCATGCTTTGGACCCCCACGGCGAGGATCACCATGATCAGATCCCCCGGCGGCGTGCCAACCGGCACACCGATCGCATAGAGTGCGCCAAAAAACAGGACCGCTTTGGGGTTTGTCAGGTGCAGGGCCACGCCCTTGACATAGGCACGACCTGCGGTGGTGGGCGGCAAAGGCTTTGTGGCAAGCTTGTGTCCGGCCCATGCGGACCGCCCAGCCTTGAGCGCAAGCCACAGCAGATAGCCTGCACCAAGATAGCGAATGACCTCAAAAACCCATGCATTCGCAGCCATCAATGCCCCCAGTCCAAAGGCGGCAGAGACAGACCAGATGAATGACCCGGTGGTAACACCAGAGGCCAGCGCCAGGCCCGCACGCCTGCCCGAAGACATCGATGTGCCCGCGATTGCCAAAGTTGCAGGTCCGGGGCTGGCTGCGGCAAGGAAGGCCGCGAACAGGATCATGGGCAGGTTGATATCGGTCATGGTTTTGCGTCGCCGTCAGGTCTGTAAGCGCGGACAAAGGCGATTACCTTGTCACTGGGCATTTCGCAGGGATAAAGCTGCGGGCCTGCGGCAAGATCATAGAGGTTCATGCTGATATAATCATTGCCACCCATTTCTTCGGCCACCAGCTTGGTTGCCCGGCCATTGCTGAACTGGCTTTTGGTCGCCACATAGCGTTTGCCATGGGCGGTCCCCGTGGTCGTGCCCAAAGGCAGGTCTTGGACCAGATCACGCAGATCGGCGGGGGGTGTCACCCCTTCTGGCCGATCTTCGGCTCCGTGCCTGCCTTGATGCGCTGAATGTTGGCGCGGTGGCGCACAAACATCAGAACCGTCAGCAAGACACCCAGCACAAGGCCGTAGCCGTAGCCCAGAACAACAAGCAAGATTGTCGAGGCAGATGCAGAGGCAAGCCCGCCCATGGAGGATATGCGCGTCACCGCAGCCGCGATCAACCAGACAAGGCAGCACCCAACACCGACCGGCCAGGCAAAGGCCAGCATGATCCCCAGAAAGGTTGCAACACCCTTGCCCCCCCTGAACCGCAGCCAGACCGGGTAGCAATGCCCAAGCATTGCGGCCAGTGCTGCAATCTGTGCGGCGTCTTCCCCGGCAAAGTGACGTGCCAGCAGCAGGGCCACCGCCCCCTTGGCGGCATCAAGGATCAAGGTCAGTGCGGCAGCCGTCTTGTTGCCGGTCCGCAAGACATTGGTCGCACCGATATTGCCTGATCCGATGTCGCGCAGATTGCCCAGTCCCATCAGGCGGGTCAGCACCATACCATAGGGAATGGACCCCATCAGATAACCAAGCAAAGCCCATAGGGTCAGAACGGGGAGTGCGGATTCAATTGGGGGCATCAGCTTTCCTTGTAAACGCAGGTTCCTGCGACAAAAGTCTGCAGCACCTTACCTTGCATCCGCATGCCGTCAAACGGTGTGTTGCGCGATTTCGACCGCAGTTTGGCCCGGTCCATCACAAAAGGTGCATTGGCATCAAAAAGCACCAGATCCGCAGGCGCGCCTGCACTCAGCCGTCCGCCGGGCAGGCCCAGCCGTTTTGCGGGATTGAGCGACAGCGCACGCCACAATGTCGGCAGATCCATCAGCTCTGCATGAACCAGACGCAATGCCGCAGGCAGCAATGTTTCCAGCCCGACCGCACCGGAGGCCGCTTCTTCAAAGGGCAGGCGTTTGCTTTCTTCATCCTGGGGGGTGTGCATGGAGCAGATGATGTCAATCAGACCTGAGGCGACGGCCTGTGCCACGGCAATCCGGTCTTCCTCATCGCGCAGCGGTGGTTTGAGTTTGAAGAATGTCCTGTAGTTGGCCACATCCAGCGCATTCAGCGTCAGATGGTGAATGCCCACGCCCGCAGAGATATCCAGCCCGTTGTTTTTTGCACGCTCCAGGGCTGGCAAGGCGCGTGCGGTGGTAATCTGATCTGCGTGATATTTAGCACCGGTCATCTCTATCAGTGCGATGTCACGGTCCAGACCCATACGTTCCGCCATCGGCGACACCGCAGGCAAGCCGCGCAGGGATGCAAATTTGCCCGATGTCGCCGCAGCACCAGCGCTCAGAACCGGTTCCTGGGGGTGGGCGATGACCAAAGCGCCCAGACTGCGGGCATAGGTCAGCGCGCGGGAAAATACCTTGGTGTCGGTGATCACGCGGTCACAATCGGTAAAGGCTGCGGCACCTGCGTCCATCAGGAACCCGATCTCTGTCATCTCGCGGCCTTCGCGGCCCTTGGTCAGGGCGGCCATGGGCACGACATTGACCGGAGCCGCCTCATTGGCGCGGCGGGTGACAAATTCCAGAACCTCGGGGCTGTCGATGGCCGGTGCGGTATCGGGGCGGGTGACCATCGTGGTCACACCGCCTGCCGCTGCTGCCAGACCGGCAGACCGATAGCTTTCCTTGTGCCGCTCGCCCGGTTCGCAGACTTTCACACCCAGATCGACAATGCCCGGTGCCAGATAGCGGCCCGCACAATCGATGACCTGGGCATCTTTGGGCAGGGGGGCCATGTCTTTGCTGATCTGCGCGATCTTGCCATCCGACACGCTCAGGCTGCCTTGAAAACTTGTGCCGGCTTCGGGGTCGATCAGCGTGGCATTGATGAAATGCAGCGTCATGGGGCACCTTTGGTCATGGTTGCAGGTTGCGTCCTATTGCCCGAATTCACGGGGTGAACCAAGGGGTTTGTCACTCAGGCCACCCTTGGGCCGCAGGCGGACCTGATCTGTTGTGCGACATTCTGTGGGTCCGCCAGATACCTTATCGCGATACGTTGCCCGCTGCTCAGCTTGAGGATGACCCGACCGCCGAATTGTGTCTGGACACCGATGATTTCGGACAGCGGCACCTGTGCGCGCCCCTCTGGACCGTCATGCAGCAATTGCCCATCAGAGATTTGCCACAAATCGGTGCGGGCCCCGCGCCAGCGCAGCACGTCCTCAACCAAGAAACCCATGGTCAGGGCAAAGGCCACCAGCAAGGCCCAGCCAAAGGACAGCCCCGTATAAAGGCCAAAGGCCGTCCCAACGAGGCCCAGGCCCGCAAAGGTCACGGCGGCGCTGATGAACACCCGGCGCAGGAACACCTCGCGGGAGGGGGCCCAGCTGACGGCATCGCCCGTCACCCGATCCACAGCATGATGCCCACGATCCCAAAGGCCACAAGCAGGGCGATCATCGCAATGCGGCCAGACATTTTTGGATCAGGTTTTGGTTCTTGCATGGCTCTATCCTTTTCCTTGTTCGGTCAGTTGCGGTGTCAGCCCAGGGCCCACCAAAGAACAGCGATCACCACAATCGCCAAAAGGGCCGTGACCCGCGCCGCACTGGCCTGATTTCGGCCAGCCTGTGCAGATGTGCCGCCCGCGGTACCGCTGTATGGCTGTGCTGCCTCGGCCTCCAGGCCGATCTGGGTATTGGGGGGCGGGGTTTGTGCGTAGGTGCCGATCAGGGTCAGTTCGGCGGCGGGGGCCAGGGTCACGGGCATGCCGCCAAAGGCCAGCGAATGCACCAACATCACCCATCCTTCCAGGGCGGCCAGTTTGACGCGGTCGCGTTTGAGGTCATCCTCCTGCGCATCGGCACCTTCGCGAAGGTATCCCGCAAGGCCCAGATCGCCCAGATCGGACAGGGCAAAGACTTCGACGCCAGTGGTGTTCAGGGTTTCCACGCCCAGCAGGGCCATCTGCCGCTGTGCGTCGTCGCGCAGCAGACGGGCGGTATCTGCGGGCATGGACAGGGAAAATACCCGTGTTGTGCCCAATTCACCTGCGGGAATGTCGATACGGGACATCAGCGTCTTACACCGCTGCGGATGCGCGGCTGCGTAGATTGCGCGCAAGCAGGTCCATCGCGGCCATGCGGACGGCCACGCCCATTTCGACCTGATCCTGGATAACGCTGCGGTTGATGTCATCGGCCAAGGTGCCGTCAATCTCAACGCCCCTGTTCATCGGGCCGGGGTGCATCACGATGGCATCGTCCGCCGCATGGGCCAGCTTCTCTGCATCCAGCCCAAAGCGATGATAATATTCGCGCTCCGACGGGATGAAACCGCCATCCATCCGCTCGCGCTGCAAGCGCAGCATCATCACAACGTCAACGCCCTGCAGCCCTTGTTGCATGTTGTCAAAGACCTCTACCCCGAATTCACCAATGCCCGACGGCATCAAGGTCGGGGGCCCGATCAGGCGGATGCGGTTTTCCATCTTGCCCAGCAG
Organism: Sulfitobacter sp.; assembly: GCA_017854855.1. Classification (GTDB taxonomy): domain Bacteria; phylum Pseudomonadota; class Alphaproteobacteria; order Rhodobacterales; family Rhodobacteraceae; genus Sulfitobacter. Next base: position 53,349 of record JAFMGZ010000006.1, read on the forward strand.
CATGATGTTGGACCGGGCCACGCGACTATGGGCGATATCGCCGCAAATGGCGATGCTCAGCCGGTGCAGCCGCCCCTTGGCCCGCCGGATTGTCAGCGCGTCCAGCAAGGCCTGCGTGGGGTGTTCGTGGCGTCCGTCGCCTGCATTCAACACGGCGCAATTGACCTTTTGGGCCAGCAGATCAACCGCACCGGACTGCGGGTGGCGCACCACCAGCAAATCAGGATGCATCGCATTCAGGGTCATTGCCGTGTCAATCAGGGTCTCGCCTTTTTTGATCGAACTGGCCTGCATCGCCATGTTCATCACGTCAGCACCCAGCCGTTTGCCCGCAATCTCAAAACTGGCTTGCGTGCGGGTCGAGTTTTCAAAGAACATGTTGATCTGGGTCAGCCCTGCCAGCACATCGACGTGCTTATCAGCGCGGCGGTTCAGATCGACATAGCTTTCGGCCAGATCCAGAATGGTGATGATGTCGCTTTGGGACAGATGTTCGATGCCAAGCAGGTGGCGATGGGCAAAAGACATATGAGGCGACCTTTGAAACTGTTGCTGTCTTATAGAGGGCAGGGCCGCATGGCGGCAAGGGACTGCGGCAGAATGTGACCTGTTGCAATGAGCCATTTAGCTTGGACCGTTTGGGCGCTACCTTGGCAGAATGGAATCAACGCATTTTCATCATGATCTGGCGCTGCTGGACTGGCAGATTGAACTTGGCGTGACCGAGGCGATCTGTGACGCCCCGGTCAACCGCTATGACGTGCCGGCTGCGTTGGAAAAACCCAAGGCCGTGGCGCAGGCACCGGCTGCTGTGATGAACATGGCCCCCGCCAAGGTCGATGCCGTAGCCGAAGCAGAGCGTGCGGCAAAAGCTGCAGGAACGCTGGATGAATTGCGCGCTGCAATGACCGGCTATGAACATTGTGATCTGAAAAAGGGCGCGCGCAATCTGGTGTTCAGTGATGGTATCCCCGGGGCCAGGGTGATGCTGGTCGGCGAAGCGCCGGGCCGTGATGAAGACCTCGAGGGCAGGCCCTTTGTTGGCCGGGCGGGTCAGCTGCTCGACAAGATGCTGGGGGCAATTGATCTGGGACGCGACCGGCAGGATGCGCCTGTCTACATTACGAACGTGATGCCTTGGCGCCCGCCGCAGAACCGCGACCCAAAACCCGAAGAGATCGCGATGATGAAGCCGTTCCTCTTGCGCCATATCGCATTGGCCGCGCCCGAGGTGCTGGTGATTGTCGGCAATTGGTCCTGCCAGGCCCTTTTGGGCAAACGCGGCATCACCCGGCTGCGGGGCACATGGACAGAAGCCGCAGGATTGCCGGCCTTGCCGATGTTCCATCCGGCCTATCTGCTGCGATCAGCTGAATTCAAACGCGAGGCCTGGGCCGATTTGCAGAGCCTTCAAGCCAGATTGCGCAAAACCAAGGGGGCCGCATGAGCCGTATCGACGAGACAAAAGACTTTATCCCGGTGCGGATCGCGGTCTTGACCGTGTCCGATACGCGGGATCTGTCGCAGGACAAATCGGGCGACACCTTGGTGGCGCGGATCACGGCGGCCGGCCACCAATTGGCCCAGCGGCATATTCTGCCCGATGAGCGCGATCTGATTGCAGACCAGTTGCGTGACTGGTGCGCGGATCCGGGCATTGACGTGATCGTGTCGACTGGCGGCACAGGTCTGACCGGCCGCGACGTGACCGTAGAAGCGCACCGGGATGTCTATGAAAAGGAAATTGATGCTTTCGGCACGATTTTCACCATCGTTTCCATGCAAAAGATCGGCACTTCGGCGGTCCAGAGCCGCGCCACCGGCGGGGTTGCAAATGGCACCTACCTCTTCGCGCTGCCCGGCTCTCCGGGGGCGTGCAAGGATGCCTGGGACGAGATTTTGGAAAAACAGCTCGATTATCGGCATCGGCCCTGCAATTTCGTGGAAATAATGCCCCGTCTGGATGAACATCAGCGTCGCAAATAAATTTTGGATGCAAGCGACGGAAAAGTCTGCCAACTGAGTTCAAGAGTTGTGACTTGGTATTTTGCTACCGGGCATTATTTTGATGTCAGGACATTTTTGTTTGGAATGGACGACGATGCGGTTTTTGCGACAAAGCATGATTGGGCTGTTCTTGGCGGCAGCAACGCTTGGACTTTTGGTCTTTGCCGTATCGCTTGTGGGGGGTGCCCTGCGCGAACGGCTGGCGGATGACCCCAAAGGGCCGCCTGCGCGTGAACGTGTGTTTGCGGTTAATGTCGTAACGGCGGCACCATCTGATGTCGCCCCCTTCCTGGAATCCTTTGGCGAGGTGCAAAGCCGCCGACAGCTTGAACTGCGTGCCGCAGACGGGGGGCGCGTTATCGCGCTTGCCGATAATTTTGAGGATGGCGGCGCGGTTCAGGCGGGACAGGTTCTGGTGCGCCTTGATCCTGCGGATACGCAATCTGCTGTGGAACGTGCCGCCAGTGATCTGGCCGATGCACAGGCCGAAGGCCGTGATGCGCAGCGCAGCCTGCTGCTGGCCGGGGACGAACTTGCGGCATCACAAGAACAGGCGGCCTTGCGTCAAAGCGCCTTTGAGCGGCAGCGCGATCTGGCGGAGCGCGGCGTGGGCACTGCCAGCCTGAGAGAAACCGCTGAACTGGCCGCATCGGCAGCGCGCCAATCGGTCGTGTCGCGCCGTCAGGCGCTGGCGCAGGCAGAAGCGCGCGTGGATCAGGCGGCGACCCGTCTGGCGCGGGCCAAAATCGCCCTGGCCGAAGCGAACCGCCGTCTGGAGGATACGGTCCTGACGGCACCCTTTGACGGGGTGTTGTCAGCGACAAATGTGATCGTGGGCCGGTTGGTGTCGCCCAATGAACGATTGGCCGAATTGATTGATCCCACGGATCTGGAGGTTTCTTTCCGGCTGTCGACCGCGCAATACGCCCGGCTTCTGGATGCAGAAGGCGCGCTGGTCCGCGCGGATCTAAGCGCCACGCTTGACGTGGCCGGTGTGGATCTTGAGGCCCGGGGCAGAATTAGCCGGGCCAGTGCTGCGGCGGGAGAAGGTGCCACTGGACGGTTGCTTTTTGGCGGATTGAACGATGCAAAGGGGTTCAAACCGGGTGATTTTGTCACTGTCCGGGTCGAGGAACCGGTATTGGAAAATGTGGTGCGCCTGCCTGCCTCTGCGGTTGACGCGAGGGGCGAGGTGCTGGTGCTGGATGGTGAAAACCGTCTTGAGGCCATCGCGGTAGAGCTTTTGCGCAGGCAGGGGGATGATGTTCTGGTGCGCGGCCCGATCACTGGTCGGCAGGTCGTGCAGACGCGCTCCCCTTTGTTGGGCGCTGGCATTGCGGTGAAACCCTTGCAGAAAGACGCGGTGCCGCCTTCAGAGCCGGAAATGCTTGAACTGACAGAAGAACGCCGTGCCCGCCTGGTCGCATTTGTGCAGGGCAACAACCGAATGCCCGAAGAGGCCAAGGCACGTGTTCTGGCCCAATTGGCGGAACCGATGGTGCCTGCGAACATGGTCGCGCGGATCGAAAGCCGGATGGGGGGCTAGGGGATGGTGCGCAAGATGCCCAGTGCAGCCGGCGGGCTATTGTCCTATTTCGTGAGGCACAGGACAGCTGCGAACCTTTTGCTCGTGGTTTTGCTGGTCGCGGGGATGGCCGCCGCACCCAATATGCGCGCGCAATTCTTTCCCGATGTGATCATAGACAATGTGACCGTAAACACCGTTTGGCGCGGCGCAGGTGCCGAGGATGTCGATACCGCGATCATCCAGGTGCTGGAGCCTGCCCTTCTGGCGGTCGAGGGGGTGGAAAGCTCTTCGAGCACCTCGCGCGAAGGGTCCGGCACGATCATGCTGGAATTTGACCCCGGCTGGGACATGGCGCGCGCAGCCAATGATGTGCAATCGGCCGTAGATGCGATCACGACCCTGCCAGAAGAGGCCGAGGACCCCAATGTCAGGCGCGGCGCATGGCGCGACCGGGTGACCGATGTGGTGATCACCGGGCCCATCGCCCCCGAACAGCTGGGCCGTTTTGCGGATGAATTCGTGACCCGCCTGTTTGCCGTGGGTGTGACCAGAACGATCATCCAGGGCGTCGCTTCTCCTCAAACCATGGTCGAAGTGCCGTCTTCCAAGTTGATCGCCTATGACGTGAGCATGGCTGAAATCGCGGCTGCCATCGCTTCAGAGGTGGATGCGGACCCTGCGGGAGACGTCGAGGGGGCCAATGCCCGTGTGCGCACGGGCACGGCCAAACGCAGCGCGACCCAGATCGCAGGCATTGTGCTGCGGTCCAATCCCGATGGATCAGTGCTGACCATCGGCGATATCGCCGTGGTCCGCGAAGAGGGCGTTGACCGCAACCAAAGCTACTTTGTGGGGTCTGACCCGGCCATCTCTGTCAGGATCGACCGATCTGATCGCGGGGATGCAATCGGCATTCAGGAACAGGTCGAACAAGTGGCGGCGGAACTGCAGGCCACCTTGCCTGCAAATGTCAGCATTGAGTTGATCCGCACCCGCGCCGAAGCCATTACCGGCCGACTTGATCTGTTGATTGACAATGGGCTGATGGGCCTTGGGCTGGTCATCTGTTTGCTGTTTCTGTTTCTTAACGCGCGCACGGCCTTTTGGGTGGCGGCGGGCATTCCGGTGGCCATGGGGGCCGCGATTGCCCTGATGTACCTGGGCGGTCTGACGATCAACATGATCTCTTTGTTCGGCCTGATCATCACCTTGGGCATTGTGGTGGATGATGCGATTGTTGTCGGGGAACATACGGATTATCGCTATCGCACCTTGGGCGAAGGGCCGATGCAGGCGGCCGAAAATGCTGCCTCCCGCATGGCGATGCCTGTCTTTGCCGCCACATTGACCACGATCATCGCTTTCTTTGGTTTGATCGCCGTGGGCGGGCGTTTTGGCGATCTGATCCGCGATATCCCCTTTACCGTGATCGCAGTGCTGGCCGCATCGCTTGTCGAATGTTTCCTTATCCTGCCAAACCACATGGCCCATGCGATCAAGGCGGCGGACAAGGAACATTGGTACGACATGCCAAGCCGTATCGTGAACAAGGGCTTTGTCTGGATGCGCGAAAGGCTGTTCAGGCCACTTATGGGCGGCGTGATTGCTGCGCGTTATGTGGTGCTGGCCGGGGTCGTCGCGGTTCTGGCCTCGCAGGTCGCACTCTTTATTCAGGGGGATGTTCAATGGCGCTTTTTCAATGCGCCGGAACGGGGGTCCGTCACCGGCAACTTCATGATGACCGAAGGGGCGACCCGTAGCGATACGCTTGAGATGATGCGCGAATTCCAACGTGCCACAGAGGAACTGGGAGCCGAGTATGAAGCGCGCTATGGCACCAACCCGATCGACTATGTGATCGCGCAGATTGGTGGCAATGCGGGCCGTGGGCTGGCAGGGTCTGATAACAAGGACCCCGATCTGCTGGGCGGCATTTCGATTGAACTGATCGACGCCGACCTGCGTCCCTATTCCAGCTTTGCCTTTGTGGGTGAATTGCAAGACAAGGTGGTTCAACACCCGCTTGCAGAGACTGTCAGCTTCAGAGGCTGGCGTTCCGGTCCCGGCGGTGATGCCTTGGATGTCCAGTTTTATGGTGCCACCACGGACACGCTCAAGGGTGCCTCCGAAGATCTGCAAGACGCTTTGCGCCAATTCCCCGAAGTCAGCGCGGTGCAGGATAACCTGGCCTATGACAAGGAAGAGCTGATCCTTGATCTGACGCCGCAGGGTCAGGCGCTGGGCTTTACCATCGACACGCTGGGGCGTGCGCTGCGCAACCGTCTGGGCGGGATCGAAGCGGCGACCTATCCCGATGGTCCCCGCTCTGCGACGATACGGGTGGAACTGCCCAAAGGCGAGTTGACGGCCGATTTCCTGGATCGAACCCAGATGCGGACGCCCGCAGGGCAATATGTGCCCCTGGCGGATATTGTCAGCGTTGAGCGCCGGACAGGTTTCAGCACGGTGCGACGCGAGAACGGCATCAGGCTGATCTCTGTCACGGGCGACATCTCAGAGGATGATGCCGCCCGCGCCACGGAAATCACGCAAGCGTTGCAAGACGATATACTGCCGCGCATTGCATCAGAGCGTCAGGTCGAATTCCGCATTTCCGGGCTTAGCGAACAGGAGAATGACTTTCTCAACGACGCGATGACGGGGCTGATCCTGTGCCTGACCGGCATATTCCTGGTTCTTGCCTGGGTGTTTGGCAGCTGGACCCGGCCGCTGGTCGTGATGGCGATCATACCCTTTGGTCTGGTGGGGACGATCTATGGCCATAATTTGTGGGATGTCCCGCTGAGCATGTTCACGGTCGTCGGCCTGTTGGGGATGACGGGAATTATCATCAATGATTCCATCGTGCTGGTGACAACGATTGACGAATACTCAGAGACGCGCGGCCTGATCCCGTCGATTATTGACGGGGCTACTGACCGCTTGCGGCCTGTCATGTTGACCACGCTGACCACGGTGCTGGGCATGGCACCGCTGCTCTACGAGCAAAGCCAGCAGGCACAGTTCTTGAAACCCACGGTGATCACTTTGGTTTACGGGTTGGGCTTTGGGATGCTGTTGGTGCTTTTGGTGGTCCCGGCGCTGGTGGCGGCGCAGCATGACGTGGCGCGTCAGATCACCGCGATGCGGCGCGGCATGCGTGCGCCTGTCACCGCGATGCGGCTGGGGATTGCAGGTCTTTGGGCGGCGATCATCGGATGGGGTGCGGCAACACTGGGCTGGGCTGCCTGGTACGGCAGCCTGCATCCTGCGGTGGGGGCGCTTTTGCCGATGCTGGACCAGCTGTCACCGATGACGGCGGCCTTGTTGGTGTTCATCCTTGGGACGGCCGCAGTGGCGCTGTCGGGGTATATTCTGGCGGCGCTGGTCATGGGGTTGCGCAAGCCTCGCAGCACTGGTTGACGGGTCGTGGCGGATAGGTCTTGGCCGATTGGGAGTCACTGACGGGCCTTGGCGGTCACGCGGGCCGCATGTCGCGCCTTAGCCCGGTGTGCAGCCCTGAATATCTACCGCGTGTTTCTTGCCCAGAACGGTAATTCTGATGTCGGAGCGGTCCAGGGCGATGGCGGCACCGCTGTCTGAAATCATCTCACCCACGGCGACCAGGGTCTTGCCGCTGCGGCTGCTTTTGGTCTCGCCAATCCATAGATTGGGCTGACCGGGCTCGATCACCACAACCTCTGTGGCACCGGTTGACGGCAGGACCATGGTTGCCTTGATCTCAAACCCATCCGCTGTCGGGGAAAGCGCGCAGCTGGCCGTGCGCACCCCTGCCTCTCGGGCGGTCAGGGGACGGTCTGCCAATGCGGCGACAATGCTGGGGGTCGGCTTGGTGTTGTCACCCGAGATGATTGCGCTCAGGCGCATCTGGTGGGGGACGCAAATGTCGCTGCACACGCCAATGTCCAGATCGGCCCTCAGCGTGATGGGTTCGCCATCTTGGCGCGGGGCCAGCGCAATCGGCAGCACCAGCACGCCAGAGTAGCCGATGGTCTGCATGCCTGCGGTCAGAAATACCTCAGGCGTGGGCCAGGTGATTCCCACGCCGCGCAGGTTTTTTGAGCCTGACCAGTCGAAATGCGGTGGAATGCCCGCATCGCCGGGCGCGCGCCAATAGGTTTTCCAGCCTGGTGCCAGTGTCAGCCTCAGGGCCGCCATGCGCGTGCCATCGGCCTGTTGCCAGCCCGACAGGATTTCCCCCTTGACCGGGGTTTCAAAACTGTCCCCGGCGGACAGCGGCAAAGCGGTCGCGCAGCCCAGGGCCAGCGCAGTGAGGATGCGAATGATCATGCCCTTTGATGCGCCATTCATCGCGCGCTGCCAAGTCACGTTTGTTTCATGCATGTTTCGGCGTCGCACCGCCCGCTGGCATCCAAACAGGTTGCATGGCACCCCGAGCGCGGGCATGCTGTCGTCAATGCTGCTATTTGGGGCCTGTACAAGATGGGTGATGTCACGTTCCACCTCACAGGAAAATTGCTGATTGCGATGCCGGGCATGGGCGATACGCGATTTGCCCATAGCGTTATCTTTGTGTCCTCGCATACCGCCGAAGGGGCGATGGGGCTGGTGGTCAATAAACCCACCAAGAATGTCAGTCTGTCAGATGTCTTGCATCAATTATCCCGCGATGCGGCCCTGTCCAAGCGGTCCTTCAAGCTGCATTACGGCGGTCCGGTTGAAAAGGAGCGTGGATTTGTCCTGCATTCAGATGAATATCGCTCGGCGCTGCAAACACTGGTCATTCCGGGCGGATTTGCCCTGACGGCGACCTTGGATGTGCTGGAAGACATCGCGCAGGACAAGGGGCCGCAGCAGGCCTTGCTGATGCTGGGCTATTCCGGCTGGGGGGCTGGCCAGTTGGAGGGCGAGATCGCCCGCAATGGCTGGTTGATTGCGGATGCGACGCCTGAATTGGTTTTTGAAACCCCAGATGCCGAAAAATGGCAGGCGGCATTGCATTCACTGGGGATTGATCCGCTGATGCTGTCGGCGACTGCCGGGCGGGCCTGACGCCTATCTGGGTGCTGCTGCACGCTGCAAACGGTCATTGATCGCGCGGCCCAGTCCCGTGTTGGGCACAGGGGCCACCGCAATGGGACGGCCCGTGGCGTCCAGGCGGTGCAGATGGTCAAACAGATTTGCCGCAGCCTCTGCCAGATCACCGCTGGGGGACAGGTTCAGATCACCCTCAATGGTGCCAAAGCCCAGCATCACCTCATCGTTTTGCGCGGTGAGGGCATTCAACCGCACCGACGCCCCCGGCGCATAATGCGAGCTCAATTGGCCGGGCGCGATGATCTCGGCCCCGCTTGCCTCGGTCACGGGATGGCCCAGTGCCGCTTCGATGGCCTCTTTCGGCAAGCCGCCTGCGCGCAGAAGCACGGCATCAGGGCCATTCAGCCCGACGATGGTGCTTTCCAGTCCAACGGGGCAGGGACCATCGTCCAGGACGGCGGCAATCCGACCGTCCAGCCCGGCCAGCACATGACTGACCAATGTGGCGCTGATCTTGCCCGATGGGTTGGCAGAGGGGGCTGCAACCGGCCCGCCAAAGGCCTGCAACAAGGCCTGCGCCGTCGCATGTGCAGGCACCCGCAGTGCGACGGTATCCAGACCTGCCGTCACCAGTGAGGACAGGCCATGCCCGTCCTTCAATGGCAGGACCAGGGTCAGCGGTCCGGGCCAGAAGGCGGATGCCAGTATCTCGGCGGTATCAGACCAGTGGACATAGCGCCGGGCACTGCCGGCGTCGGCCAGATGCACGATCAAGGGGTTGAAGCTGGGCCTTCCCTTGGCCGCGAATATTGCGGCCACCGCGCGACCGTCGCGCGCGTCTGCCCCAAGGCCGTAAACGGTCTCTGTGGGGAAAGACACAAGCAGGCCCCGCGCCAGCAACTGTGCTGCCGTTTCAATGCCGCCTGACTGCGGAAAAAGGTGTTTTGTCTTAAAGCTCATGCAATTCCCGTGACGCGGCGTTTTGGTTGCGGGTGGCACTTCGTGCGTTTCATGGTAATCCACCTGCGATGCCCATAGCAGGGCTGTGTCCGGCTTGCCAAGTCACACGGCCCCCACACCGGAGAGCCTGCATGCCTTATCGTGCCGCCGTCGATGAATTTAGTTTCTTGATCAATCATCTTTTGGATGCGGATGCTCTGCGTCAGACAAACCTTTTTGCAGAAGCCACGCAAGACGTGACAGATGCGATCCTGTCAGAGGCAGGCAAGCTGTGCGATGAGGTTCTTGCCCCCTTGCAGCGCGCGGGCGACCTGCATCCGGCGCGGTTGGAAAATGGTGTGGTGCGCACCTCACCGGGGTTTGCCGATGGGTTCAAGGCAATAGCTGAGGGCGGTTGGCTGGGCATGTCCGCCGACCCGGCATTTGGTGGCATGGGCTTGCCGATGATCCTGACTTCGGCGGTCAATGAAATGATGAGCGGTGCCTGTCTTGCGCTGCAGCTTGCCCCGCTGATGAGCCAGGGCGAGATCGAAGCGCTAGAGCATCACGCAAGTGACGAGATCAAGGCGCTTTATCTGCCGAAACTGGTTTCGGGTGAATGGACCGGGACGATGAACCTGACAGAGCCGCAAGCGGGATCGGACGTCGGCGCGCTGAAATCCAAGGCCGAGGCCAATGGCGACGGCACCTATGCCATCTCTGGCCAGAAAATCTATATCAGCTGGGGCGACCATGACGTCGCCGAAAACATCTGCCATCTGGTGCTGGCGCGGATTCCAGGTGCGCCCGAAGGGACCAAGGGCATCAGCCTGTTTCTGGTGCCTAAGTTCTTGCCAAATGCCGATGGTTCATTGGGTGCGCGCAATGGTGTGACCACGGTCAGTCTTGAACATAAGATGGGCATTCACGGCTCGCCCACAGCGGTTTTGCAATATGATCAGGCCAAGGGCTGGCTGATCGGGCCGGAACAGGGCGGAATGGCAGCCATGTTCACGATGATGAACAATGCCCGCCTTGGCGTTGGGGGGCAGGGGATCGGCGTGGCCGAAGCCGCCTTTCAGCATGCGCTGTCATACGCAGAGGGCCGCAAACAGGGCCGTGCGGGGGGCGACGGCAAGGGCAGCATCATTGATCACGCCGATGTGCATCGCATGCTGACAAGCATGAAGGCGGATATTTTCGCGGCCCGCGCGATCGGGTTGAGCTGTGCCTACGCGATCGACATGGCACGGGCGACGGGTGATCCTGCGTGGAAAGCACGCGCTGCATTGCTGACGCCGATCTCAAAGGCCTTTGGCACGGACACCGGCATTGCCGTGGCTGAGATGGGGTTGCAGGTGCATGGCGGCATGGGTTTTGTCGAAGAAACGGGTGCCGCCCAATTCAGCCGCGATGTCCGCGTGACCGCGATTTACGAAGGCACCAACGGCATTCAGGCGATGGACCTTGTGGCCCGCAAGATGATGGACGGAGGCGAGGCCGCGTCGCGGCTGCTGGACGAAATGGAAGTAGATATCGAGCTGGCAAGAGAGCATTTCCCGAACATGGCCGATGGGGTCTGGCAAGCCTGCGAAAGCATGCGCGAGGCCACCGAATGGATGGTCGAGCAAGATCAGATGAACGCGCGTTTTGCCGGTGCTGTGCCCTTTTTGCGGGCCTTTGCCCGTGTGATCGGCGGCCATCTGCACCTAAAGGCTGCAATGGCTGACAAGGGCGGTCCGCGTGAAAGATTGGCACGCTATTACATTTTGCGTCTTTTGCCCGAACATATGGGGCTGCTGGTGCATGCACAGGCGGGCGATGCCGATCTTTTTGCCGTCACAACAGAAGAGTTGGTAGCATAATGGCCGATACTGCGCCCGTAGGGCTACGCTATCCTTGGGATACCCCGCCTGCACATGGTTCGGAGGCGATCGAGGTTGCACCGGGTGTCTTGTGGATCCGGATGCCATTGCCGATGAAGCTGGACCATGTGAACGTCTATGCGCTGGATGAAGGGGACCATTGGACCATCATCGACACCGGTTTTGCCTCCAAGAAATCCAAGGCGCTTTGGGCCGAGGTGATCGCAGGCCCCTTGGGCGGCAAGCCCATCGGCCGGGTCGTGGTCACCCATCATCACCCCGATCATATCGGCCTTGCCGGGTGGTTTCAGACCGAACATGGCGCAGAGCTGGTGACCACGCGCACCGCATGGCTCACGGCACGGATGCTGACGCTGGATGAACAAGAGGTATCCCCTGCAGAGGCGCTCAGTTTTTACCGTCAGGCCGGGATGGAAAGCACGCTGCTTGAGAAACGGACCAAGGACCGCCCGTTTAATTTTGCCGATATCGTATCGCCGTTGCCTTTGGGCTTTACCCGGGTGCAGCAGGGCGACACGATCCAGATGGGCGGACGGGTCTGGGATGTGCATATGGGCAATGGCCATGCCCCGGAACATGCCACCTTTTGGAGCAGAGATGACAACCTGGTGATTGCGGGCGACCAGATCCTGCCGTCGATCAGCCCGAATGTGGGCGTCTACCCTACAGAACCCATGGCCGATCCCATTGGCGAATGGCTTGAGGCCTGCGAAAGGCTGGCCCCGCTGGCCCGCGCGGATCATCTGGTGTTGGGCGGGCATAAATTGCCCTTTACCGGTTTGCCCAAACGGATGGAGCAGTTGATTGACAACCATCATGGCGCGCTGAAACGTCTGGCAGACTACATCGCTGAACCAAAAGCTGCATCTGAATGTTTTGGGGTGCTGTTCAAAAGAAAGATAGGAGAGGCCGAATACGGTCTCGCATTGGTTGAATCGGTCGCCCATTTAAGCCACCTTTACCAAATGGGCCATGCCACCCGAACCCTCAGAGAAGCAGACGGTGCATGGGTATACCAAAGCAAAAGGTAGACTTGGATGGATCACATGATCAAAACGGCAGCCGAGGCAGTTGAAGCTGACGCACTGCCCAAGTGTTACGAAAGCCATACGAATCCTGCGCAGCGCAAGATTGAAATCGCGGAAATACCAAAGGCCATCAGCGAAAAGCCGGTGACGCAGAAAAGCCCTGCGCAATGGGCCTATGAGCGCACGGTGCTCTATCTCAAGAACTTTGAAGAACAGCTCGATAATGAACATGAGGTCGCAATGGGTTTTACCGGTGGCGATGCGGGCGTGCTGCGGATTGAGGGGATGGGGTATTTCGACCCTGATATCGTGACCTTTTACGGGACCGATGGCGACGGTGGGCGCACCCAGTTGGTGCAGCATGTCAGCCAGTTGAACGTGATGTTCCGCACTTTGCCCAAGGCAGACGACAGCAAGGCCCCAAACCGCATTGGATTTCGGCTTTTTGAACATCTTGACCAGGTGCCGGACAAGACCAGCTGATGCATCTGTGCCTGAGGCGCTTTGACCGCGTGACAGGGCATTGGAAATAGGATAATCAGCCGCAAACGATTTGCAAAAGGGACTTCGACATGGCCGATCATGAGCATGGCAGCATGGACTTCACAGCACAGGAAAAGACATTTGACGGTTTCATGTCTTTTGTCACCAAGACAGTAATCGCGATTGTCGTGCTGCTGGTGCTGATGGCGATTTTCATCCGCTGATCAGATGAACTTCAGGTTGCCTATAGTCGGGGGCTGCCTTGCGGTGGCCTTTTTGGCCGGATGTTCGGTGGATAATAACCCCGACAGTTCGCTGCAAGAGGTGGCCGCAGCTGCCTATCGCAGCGCAGAGCCACCGTCTTTGACCGTCTTTACGATGGTCAACAACCGCACCGGTGACGGTGGACATTCCGCCTTGATGGTCAACGGGTCGCAGCGGGTGATCTTTGACCCGGCGGGTTCGTTCCGCGATGACCGCCTGCCGGAACGGGGTGATGTGCTGTATGGCGTCACGCCGGCCTGGCTTCAGGCCTATAAATCGGCCCATGCCCGGTCAACATTCCACGTGGTCGCCCAGGAAATTCCCGTGACAGCCGCGCTTGCTGAACAGGCTTTGCGTCTGGTTCAGGCCAACGGGCCTGTGCCGGGGGCGTTCTGTGCGAATGCAACGACGGGCATCTTGCGCCAATTGGATTCGTTTCAGGGGGTCGACAGCACGTTCTTCCCCGCCAAGCTGATGGCGCAGCTTGAAACCTTTCCCAATGTCTCGACGACCAAGCTTTTTGAAAACGATGACGGCGATGTGATTGATGCGGTGCGTGCCGGTCAGTTGGCCGCGCTGCCTCAGCCCCAGCAACCGGGGCAGGCCGGCCCCTTCGCCGAAGTCAGAAAACTACCCTAGCAGATAAAGCACGGAGTAGAGCACCGTCGCACCGGACAGCATCGCGGCAAGAACGCTCTTGGTGATCAATCCTACCGCAAATGTGGTGGCCGCAGCAGCAAGGCGGGCTGGATCGGTCTCTCCTGATGTTGCCGAAGGCCACAGGACTTGCGGTGCGACAAGCGCAGGCAGCACCGCGACGGCCGTGTACCTCAGATGGCGCAGCAGCCAGGCTGGCATCGCACGGTGCCCCACCAGACCTGTAAAGACAAAGCGCAGGAAAAAGCTGCCCAATCCAAGACCGATGATCACGATCCAGAGGGTTGTCTTGTCGATCATGATGCACCCCCCTTGCGCCGTTCCATCCACCATTCACATTGGGCACCTGCGACCATGCCGATCGCACCGGCGATAATGATTCCCAGCGAATACGGCACATCCACCGCCAGCAGGCTGACAACCACCGCCACGAATGCCGCAACCACATGGGCCAGCGTGCGAAACATCGGTGCGATCATGGCCAGAAAGGTGATCGGGATGGCGAAATCCAGCGCCCAGCTGTCGGGTACCTGTGCCCCAATCACCGCGCCCGTCAGCGTGCCCGCATACCACAGCACTGCCACCGGCGTGACCGCGCCAAAGAAATAACCCATCCTTTGCGGCACGGTCATCTGTGGCTCTTTTTCGAATTTCGCAATGGCCAAGATATAGGATTGATCCACCGTCAGATAGGCCGCCAGGGCACGCTGCCAAATGGGGGCCGCACCGATATAAGGCGTAAGCGAGGCGGAATACATTGCCATCCGCAGGTTCACCGCCAAAGCGGAGGCCAGAACGATGAATGTCGGGGCCTCTTCTTGCAAAAGCTGCAGGGCTGTGAACTGCGCGGCACCGGCGATCACCAGAAAGGAAAAGGCAAAGGTTTCAACCACGCTCAGCCCCGCCTCGACAGAGACAATGCCAAAGAGCATGGAAAACGGGATCACCACCAGAATGAAGGGGGCCGCGTCGCCAAGTCCCCTCAGGTAGGCGGATTTTGAGGTGGTGGAGGTCATGGGATGCCCTTAGGTTACGGGGTACTCGTAGCGCCAACGCCAAGGGGATACAATTGGCCCAGAACCCTGATGTAGACGATTACCTGATTGCACCTGACCCACAGGCGGTGCGCCTGACACGCGCGGTGCAGGGGCGCGACCATACCGGCGCGGCAACAACCATCCGCGTGGTCGAAGAGCGCCCCTTGACGATCTATCTCAATGCGCAGGAAATTGTCACCGCGATGACCATCGGTGACTATCCCGAATACCTGGCCCTTGGGTTCCTGCGCAATCAGCACATGCTGCGCCCGGACGAAGAGATCACCGGCGTCGATTATGACGAAGAACTGGAAGTCGTCGTCGTGCGCACCACCCGCGCGACCGATTACGAGGATAAATTGCAGCGCAAGACCCGGACCAGCGGTTGCGCTGTCGGCACGGTGTTTGGCGATATGATGGAAGGGCTGAGTGATGTGAAACTGGCCGATACGCCGGTGCGTACCTCGTGGCTTTATGCGCTGTCGGCCAAGATCAACCGCACGCCATCGCTCTATCTGGAAGCGGGGGCCATTCATGGCACCGTGCTGTGTCAGGGCGACAGACCGCTGGTCTATATGGAGGATGTGGGCCGCCATAATGCCGTCGACAAGATTGCGGGATGGATGCTGTCCGAACGCGTACCCGCCGCGGACAAGATCCTGTATACCACGGGTCGGCTGACCTCGGAGATGGTGATCAAGACCGCGATGATGGGGATCCCTGTGCTGGCCTCCCGCTCTGGCTTTACCGCTTGGGGGGTGGAAATTGCCCAAGAGGTGGGGCTGACCCTGATTGGCCGGATGAAGGGCAAGCGTTTCGTCTGTCTCAGTGGTGAGGGGCGGCTGATCCGCGATGCCGATCCTGACCAGATCGCCGAAGAGCCGAAACGCTCTGGCCGCAAGGGGGATGGACAATGAAACAACCTTTGGGCGTCATCCTTGCCGGGGGACAGGCGACGCGAATGGGCGGCGGTGACAAGGGATTGCTGCACCTTGGCGGCACGCCGCTTTTGACCCGGGTGATTGAGCGGCTGGAGCCGCAAGTGGCGGATCTGGCATTGAACGCCAATGGTGATCCGGCACGGTTTGCGGATTTTGGCCTGCCGGTCCTGCCCGACAGTATCGACGGTTTTGCAGGCCCGCTGGCGGGCGTGCTGGCCGGGCTTGATTGGGCTGCGGCCCAAGGGGGCGAAACCATCGTGACAGCGGCGGCAGATACGCCCTTTTTTCCCTGTGATCTGGTGCCCCAGCTGCTGCTGCGCGCCGAAGGGATGACCCATCCGCTGGTTCTGGCTGCCACACCGGATGCCAAACGCGGCACGGCCCGTCACCCCACCTTTGGGCTTTGGCCCGTTGCGCTGCGCGATGATCTGCGTGCGGCCCTTGCCGGGGGATTGCGCAAGGTTGTCCTATGGACCGAAAAACATGGCGGGCGCGAGGCTGTGTTCCCGCAGGAAGAGGCGTTCTTTAACGTGAATAC
The DNA here is from genome assembly GCA_017854855.1 of Sulfitobacter sp. Taxonomy (GTDB): domain Bacteria; phylum Pseudomonadota; class Alphaproteobacteria; order Rhodobacterales; family Rhodobacteraceae; genus Sulfitobacter. Next base: position 69,676 of record JAFMGZ010000006.1, read on the forward strand.
CCCAGATGATCTGGCACAGGCGGAGGCGATGCTATGAGGCTTTACGGCGTGGTTGGCTGGAAGAACGCGGGCAAGACAGGCCTGATGGAACGGCTGGTGACTGAAATTACCGGCAGGGGCATCACGGTTTCGACCGTCAAACATGCCCACCACAGCTTTGACGTGGATCATCCGGGCAAGGACAGTTTTCGCCACCGCGCGGCGGGTGCCACGGAGGTGCTATTGGCCTCGCGCAACCGATTTGCCCTGATGCACGAGCTGCGCGATGCGCAAGAGCCCCGTCTGGATGATCTGCTGGCGCGGCTCAGCCCGGTCGATCTGGTTCTGATCGAAGGGTACAAGCGCGACAGCCATCCCAAGGTGGAGGCGCATCGCGCCGAAACCGGAAACCCGCTGATCGCACCGGAAGATCCTACCATCCGCGCCGTTGCAAGCGATACAGCGGTCGATCTGGACCGCCCGGTCTTTGATTTGAACGATACCAAGGCGATTGCCGATTTTATCCTGTCAGAGGTTGGCCTTTGACCTCGTTTGATACGATCGTGATGGTGGATTGGTCGGGCGGCAGTGACCGTGGCCCCACCCCAAAGAAAGACGCAATTTGGGCGGCAGTGAACCGCGCCGGATTGGCCGAGGAACCCGTCTATCTGCGCAACCGTCAGGTGGCAGAGGATTGGCTGGCAGAATTGTTCACCCAGGAACGCGCGGCCAATCGCCGGGTGCTGGCAGGGTTTGACTTTCCTTTCGGCTATCCTGCGGGCTTTGCCCGTGCCCTGACCGGGTCGGATGATCCGATGGCTGTCTGGGCATGGTTCGAGGCGCGAATGCACGACAGTCCCAAGGGCAATAACCGCTTTGAACTGGCGGGCGCGATCAACCGCAGCTTGGGGCAGGGTAAGGGACCATTCTGGTTTGCCCCGCCTTCCGTTCAGATTGAAGGACTGCCTGCCAACAAGACCGATTATGCCAACCCATTTGCCGAAAAACGCGCCAGCGAAACGCGCGCCAAGGGGGCGTTCAGCTGCTGGCAGATGGGCGGTGCCGGTGCCGTGGGCGGGCAGGTCTTTGCCGGGTTGCCGGTGCTGGCACGTTTGCGCCGCCAGTTTGACGCAGCGGTCTGGCCGTTTGAGCCTTTGGACAGGCCTGTGGCATTTGTTGAAATCTGGCCCTCTCTGACCGTTGGTGCGCCGCCCGAAGGAATGATCAAGGACGCGTGGCAGGTGACCGAAGTTGCCCGCCAGATCAGCGCATTGCCCCCTGACAGATTGGCGGCTGTATTGGACGTGACCCAGCCCGAGGAAGGCTGGATATTCGGCTTGGGCTTTGAGCAGGAATTGACCGCCCCCCCCTTGCGCAATGATTGCTTTGCCTTGCCGCCGGGGGTGCATTGGACCCCGGTCGAAGACGCGCTGGACCTGCTGCGCCACAGGCTTGCGCCGATCACGGGCATTCAGACCGCCCCGCTTGGTGCTGCCTTGGGTCGCATCGCGGCAAGGTCAGTCGTGGCGGGCCGGGACAATCCGCCGCTGCCCAACACGGCTGTGGATGGCTACGGTTTTGCGGGGGCGCGCGATGCGGGCGTATACGAATTGCCCTTGGTTGCGGGGCGCGCGGCGGCGGGCGATGCGCCAGCTGTGGTGCCCGCAGGCCATGCCATCCGCGTCCTGACCGGTGCGGCATTGCCACAGGGCGTTGATACGGTTGTTCTGCAAGAGGATGTTGTGCGCCTGGACGGTGCAGTGCGGTTTTCCGGCCCGGTCAAAGCGGGGGCAAATACCCGAAAAGCCGGTGAGGATGTCACCAAGGGCCAGACCATTATCGCCCAGGGGCGCAGGCTGACCGCTGCTGATCTGGCATTGCTGGCGGCGACAGGCGTCGCTGAGGTGGCGCTGCGCCAGCCGCTTCGGGTTGGGGTCCTGTCCACCGGGGATGAACTGGTCGAGGCGGGTGCCGCGGCGCAGGATGGTCAGATTTACGACGCCAACCGTCCTATGCTGTTGGGGCTGTTGGGGCAGTTCGGGCATGTTCCCGTCGATCTTGGCCGGGTGCCGGATCAGCGCGAAACATTGCGTTCACGGCTGGACACGGCAAGCCGGGATGTGGATGTGATCCTGACCAGTGGCGGTGCGTCAGCCGGCGACGAGGACCATGTATCGGCGCTGCTGCAAGAGGCAGGGGCCATGGCGCTTTGGCGCATTGCAATCAAACCGGGCCGGCCCTTGGCGCTGGGCATGTGGGACGGCGTGCCGGTCTTTGGCCTGCCGGGCAACCCGGTTGCGGCGATGGTCTGTACGTTGGTCTTTGCGCGCCCTGCGATGGGGCTGTTGGCGGGTGCCGATTGGTCAGAGCCGCAAGGTTTTAAGGTGCCTGCCGCCTTTGGCAAGCGCAAGAAGGCCGGGCGGCGGGAATACCTGCGCGCCCGGATGCGCAGCGGTCAGGCAGAGGTTTTCGCCTCCGAAGGATCGGGGCGCATCAGCGGGTTGAGCTGGGCCGAAGGTCTGGTTGAATTGCCCGAACCTGCCGCAGAGATCACGCCGGGTGACATGGTGCGGTTCATTCCCTACAGCAGCTTTGGAATTTAGGGCTTTCAGGGTGTTCGAAAGACCCTGAACCCATTCACGCTGCGGTACGTGAAAGATGTCGACGTGTCAGTCAAACGTGCCCGCACATCGCCCCAGCAGCATAAAGGCGCGGGCTGTGCGGGTATCGGCAAGCGCGGATATCTCGCTGTCCGTGGCGCTCTTTTCGAACTCGGAGAATGTCTTGTCAAAACGGCGCAGGAAATGGTGCGCGGCATCGCGGAAAATCGGATCCTGCTTCATCCGGGCATTTGTCAGCGCCAGCGATGACCGGTCCCGGATCCCACCCAGGGCGGCAATTGGACGTCCCCGCACCCCTTGACCAAAGTGCCGCCAGATTTCGGTGCGCGCACGGTCAGGACGCAGATCGTCCATATAGATGCCATCCTGGCTCAGCAGTGTCAGCACGTCCTGTGCCGCCTGAACCAATTGCGAGGTCAGCCTGTCCTTCAGGGCGCGCCGCAGAGCGGCAAAGCCGGTTTCGTCCTCTGCCGTCTCAGGGAAATTCAGGGCGCGGATGAAATCTTCGTTCGACAGCGAAACCGCCATGTCGCTGGCCTGGGTGCCCAGGGCCAATGTTGGTTGATCATCGTTCAGCTCGACCACGGGTTTGGCCAAGGGACGGCTGCTTTCCTCGCGTCTGCTTTGAAAGGTAGCCAGCGCCGTTTCGGTTTTCCGCGCGGCCGCTGCAATTTCATCGAGCTTGCGAGAGACCGACGGCTCACTGCGCAGATTGTTGCTTTGTTGTTGGGTCAGATAGGCCTGCCGGATGGCATCAATGGCCGCCTGCAAACGCTGGCTTTCTTCGCGCATGACGCGGCTTGCCTTGGCCGCCGTCGCCGCGACCCAGATCATCGCCACTGGCATGAACACGGCCAGCATGGTCATCAGGAAACGCAGACTGTCTGCCCCGTCCCCGGCAGGACTGTCATCTTTCATGATCAGAAAGAAGAACACAGCGCCCAGCAGCCATATGGCGCTGAGAACCAATGCGATGATTTCGATCCCCGTGATCGTCTCCACCTTTGGTTTGTCATAGATACCAAGGGGGGTTGGGCGCGCAGAAATGCCACCCGCGGTCGGTCGCGCCTGCTTGGGGGGCTCCGCTGGATCGGGGGTCTCAGCCATGGGTGTGCTCACGCTCAGGCATAGACGATCTTGAGAACCTCGTAGGATTTGCCGCCACCGGGTGTTTTGACCTCAACGGAATCGCCTTCTTCCTTGCCAATCAGGGCGCGGGCAATGGGGGATTTGATGTTCAGCAGACCTTCTTCGATCTTGGCCTCATATTCGCCCACGATCTGATAGGTTTTTTCCTCGTCGGTGTCTTCGTCCACCAGGGTCACGCGCGCGCCGAATTTGATTGCGCCGGACAATTTGGACGGATCAATCACCTCGGCAAGCGAAATGGCACCTTCCAGCTCCTTGATGCGGCCCTCGATAAAGGACTGCTTTTCCTTGGCGGAATGATATTCGGCATTTTCCGACAGGTCGCCATGTTCGCGCGCCTCTGCGATCGCCTTGATGATGGCGGGGCGCTCTTCGGTCTTGAGCTGCTTGAGTTCCGTCTCAAGGGCGGTATGCCCTGCGCGGGTCATAGGGATCTTTTCCATGGGCGTTTGTCCACGTCATGTGGGCCACGCAGCGGATTATTTGCTGCGCAGCCGTTTGCATATCAGGCTGACGTTTACCTGACCCAAAGTGGGGTGCAAATGCAAGAGCGCTTTGCCACCGGGCGTGCGGACCGTGGCAAAACACACAATGCCTGCAATTTGCATCATGATGCGTCAAACGCCGGACAAATTGTCCGACCCGTCCGGATTACGGTGATTTTACCTAGGGTCCCGATTGCATTGCGGGTCCGCGTGGTTTAGCCAAATCCAAACCTTTTTAGCCCCGGAGGAAACCCTAGCCATGGCCGAAATCGAACGCGAAGCAATGGAATATGACGTGGTCATCGTGGGGGCAGGCCCTGCTGGCCTGTCCGCCGCGATCCGTCTGAAACAACTTGATGCCGATTGCTCTGTCGTCGTGCTCGAAAAAGGCTCCGAAGTGGGCGCGCATATCCTGTCTGGCGCGGTTCTGGATCCTTGCGGCATCGACGCGCTGATCCCCGATTGGAAAGCCAAGGGCGCGCCGATCACGGTGCCGGTAAAGGATGATAATTTTTACATGTTGGGAGAGGCAGGCCAGCTGCGCATCCCCAATTTCCCCATGCCGCCGCTGATGAACAACCATGGCAACTACATCGTATCCATGGGCAATGTCTGCCGCTGGATGGCCGAACAGGCCGAAGAGCTGGGCGTCGAGATTTTCCCCGGCATGTCCTGTTCAGAGCTGGTCTACGGCGAGAATGGCGAAGTCAAAGGCGTGGTTGCCGGCGAATTCGGCATCCAGAGCGATGGCACCAAGGGGGACGGCTATGAGCCCGGAATGGAGCTGCATGGCAAATATGTGTTCCTCTCCGAAGGCGTGCGCGGCAGCCTGTCCAAGCAGGTGATCGCCAAATACGATCTGGCAAAGGGCAAAGAGCCGCAAAAATACGGCCTTGGCATGAAAGAAATCTGGGAAATCGACCCAGCCAAGCACAAAGAAGGTTCTGTTACCCACACAATGGGCTGGCCGCTTGAGGCCAAGGCAGGCGGTGGTTCATTTATCTACCACCTTGAAAACAATCAGGTTTACGTCGGTTTCGTGGTTCATCTGGGTTACAAGAACCCCCATGTCTTCCCTTACATGGAATTCCAGCAGTTCAAACATCACCCGATGGTGGCAGAGCTGCTCAAGGGGGGCAAACGCATCGCGTATGGTGCGCGTGCCATCACCGAAGGCGGGTATCAATCGATGCCCAAGATGGTTGCACCGGGTGTGGCGCTGCTGGGCTGTTCGGTTGGTATGGTCAACGTGCCCCGCATCAAGGGCAACCACAACGCCATGTTGTCCGGCATGGCCGCGGCAGAGGCGGCGCATGCTGCCATCCAGGCGGGCCGTTCGGGCGATGAATTGCCTGACTACGAAAAAGAAGTGCGTGAGGGTGCCATTGGCAGCGACCTGAAGAAGGTGCGCAATGTCAAACCCTTGTGGTCCAAATTCGGATTGACGGCTTCCTTGGCGATCGGTGGCTTTGACATGTGGTGCAACACATTGTTTGGCGCATCGATTTTGGGCACCATGCACCACGGAAAATCCGATGCCGAGGCCACAGAGCCTGCGTCAAAGCACAAGGTCATCGACTATCCCAAGCCAGACGGCAAACTCAGCTTTGACCGCCTGACGAATGTGGCGTTTTCCTTTACCAACCACGAAGAAAGCCAGCCTGCGCACCTCAAGCTGACGGATGCGGATGTACCGGTGAAGGTGAACCTTGCCAAATATGCCGGGCCATCGGCGCGCTATTGTCCTGCAGGGGTTTATGAATTTGTCGAGGAAGACGGCAAGGAGCCGCGCTTTCAGATCAACTTCCAGAACTGCGTGCATTGCAAGACCTGCGACATCAAGGATCCGAGTCAGAACATTACCTGGACCACGCCGCAGGGCGGTGACGGCCCCAATTACCCCAATATGTAACCCCACCCTTACATGTGGGCGGCATCATGCGCGGAAACAGGCGGGGGCATCCCCGCCTTTTTCTTGTGCAGCCGCTCGCGGTACTGTGATGCGACACGGGCTCCCATTGCGCTTGGGATCAGACCTGCTAGCTTCCGGCATAAGCAAAAGAGGCAGTCAGAATGTTCAGAAACGTTTTTACCGGCGTAGCAGCACTGCTGCTGACCGTGGGACCGATGTCACAGGTATCGGCACAATCCATTGCGGGGGCTTATCTGGCCGGGCGTCATGCCGCCGTTAACAGTGACTACCTCGAAGCTGCGCGTTATTACGGCGATGCGCTGGCACGTGATCCCAGCAACATCGAACTGATGGAAAGCACGATATTGTCCCAATTGTCCCTGGGGCAGATTGGCAAGGCCGTGACATTGGCCCGCTTTCTTGAGGCCAAGGGCCAGAGCTCGCAAGTGGCGCGCATGGTCATGACCGCCGAGTTGGCCAAGACCGAAGACTATGCCGCATTGCTGGAACGCGAACCTGACAACAGCGGCATCGGCCCTTGGGTCGATGGGTTGGTCAAAGCGTGGTCGCATATGGGTGCGGGCGATGTCACCTCTGCGATGGCCATGTTCGACGGGCTGAGCGAAGAGGCCGGGATGCGGGGTTTTGTCCTTTATCACAAGGCGTTGGCACTGGCGAGCGTGGGGGACTTTGAAGGGGCGGCAGCCATTTTTGCAGATGATGGCGCTGGATCTGCAGGGCAGACCCGTCGCGGCGTTCTGGCCCATGTCGAGGTCTTGATGCAGCTTGACCGCCATGAAGATGCTTTGGCGGTGCTCAGAAACAGCTTTGGCAATGCCACGGACCCGGAACTGGACCGGCTGGTTGCGGCGCTTGAGGCGAAAGAGGCCATTCCCTTTACCCATGTGCGCGACGCGACAGCCGGGATCGCAGAGGTGTTTTTCACCTTCGCAGCTGTGCTGAAATCCGAAGCGGCGGGGGATTATTATGTCCTGCTTTACGCGCGTATCGCCCGGTATCTGCGCCCTGACCATGTGGATGCTCTGCTGCTGACGGCCTCCTTGCTTGAGGAGTTGGGCCAGAACGAATTGGCGATAGAAGAATACAAGGACGTGCCGGCCGATGATCCGGCGTTCCATGTGGCCGAACTGGGCCGGGTCGATGCGCTGCGCCAGATGGGCAAGCAGGATCAGGCCGTTGAGGTGCTGGAACAACTGGCGCGCAGCCATGGGGACCTGGCTGTCGTGCATTCCACATTGGGTGATCTGCTGCGGGCCGAGGATGATTTTGAGGGCGCAATCTCTGCCTATGACCGGGCAATTGAACGGGCCGCTGAAACGGCTCCTGTGCGCTGGGTGCTCTATTATTCGCGCGGCATTGCCTATGAGCGGTCCGGCAACGAGGCCGCCTCTGAGACTGATTTTCGCGCGGCTTTGGCGCTGAACCCCGAACAGCCGCAGGTGCTGAACTATCTTGGCTATTCCATGGTCGAACAAAAGCGCAATCTGGATGAGGCGCTGGATATGATCGAACGTGCCGTCGCCGCCAGCCCCAACAGCGGCTATATCGTCGATTCGCTGGGTTGGGTGCTGTACCGTCTTGGCCGCTACGAAGAGGCCGTCGTCCAGATGGAGCGCGCGGTTGAACTTCTGGCGGTTGATCCGGTCGTGAATGACCATTTGGGCGATGTCTATTGGGCCGTCGGTCGCCACCGCGAGGCCGAGTTTCAATGGAGCCGTGCCCTGTCGTTCATCGACGAGGAAGACACCGACGGCGAAGCAGACCCGTTGCGCATCCGTCGCAAGCTGGAAGTGGGGCTCGACAAGGTGTTGGAAGAAGAAGGCGCACCCCCGTTAAAGACCGGCAATGACATCTGACGTCTTTGCGCCCGCCAAGATAAACCTGACGCTACATGTCACGGGACAACGTGGCGATGGCTATCATCTGCTTGATTCTGTGGTCGTTTTCGCCGATCTGGGCGACAGGTTGTCCTTTGCCCCGCAGGACCATCTGTCGCTCTCGGTTACGGGCCCTTTTGCAGCTGGCGTGCCCAGCGATAACCGCAATCTTGTCTGGAAAGCGGCCGTGCAGGCCGGGCTTGAGGCCGCCATAACGCTTGAGAAAAACCTGCCCCATGGGGCGGGGATCGGGGGTGGCTCTTCTGATGCCGCGGCGGTTCTGCGCCATGCGGGGGCGGGACAGGGGGCGTCGGCCTTGGGTGCGGATGTGCCTGTTTGTCTGATGCCTCGTGCCCAACGGATGCGCGGTATTGGCGATCGGCTGGATGTGATTGCAGACCTGCCACCGCTCTGGGCGGTACTGGTGAACCCCGATGTGCATGTGCCGACACCGCAGGTGTTCAACGCCCTGACAAACAAGGATAATACGCCAATGCCGGCGGTGTTGCCCCGGTTTGGCACAACGCGCGGGCTGATCGACTGGCTGGCGGATATGCGCAATGATCTTGAGCCGCCCGCGATCATGTCTGCGCCTGAAATCGCAACGGTTTTGTCGGCCATCGCGGCCAGCGACGGCGTAGGGCTGACCAGGATGTCTGGTTCAGGCTCCACCTGTTTCGGGCTGTTCGAGACAGCGCTCGCAGCACAGGCCGCGATGCGCAGACTGTCTGCACATAGGCCCGACTGGTGGGTCCGCGCTTGCAGCCTTAGTTGATCCGCGCGACCACGTAATCGGCCAGATCCAGCAGCATGTCCTTGACGGGATGCGCAGGAAGCGCACCCAGCGCCGTCTTGGCCTTTTCCGCCCACGCCAGCGCGTCTTGCCGGGTTTCCTCAAGCGTTCCGTGCTTGTGAAGCAAGCTTAGCGCGTGATCCAGATCACCCTCTTGCTGGCGGCCCTTTTCGATGGTGCGCACCCAAAACTCGCGCTCTTGGGCATCGGCCTTGGCGACGGCCTTGATCACCGGCAAGGTCAGCTTGCGTTCGCGGAAATCATCGCCGACGTTCTTGCCGGTTGCATCGGTCTGTCCTTGATAATCCAACAGGTCATCGACGATCTGAAAGGCAATGCCCAAGGCGTCGCCATAGTCAAAGAGCGCCTGTATTTGTGCAGGATCTGCATCCGCGATGACACCGCCAACTTCGGTGGCGGCAGAAAACAATGCCGCCGTCTTGCCGCGCACAACCTGCAGATAGATGCTTTCGTCGGTCGCCAGATTGCGCGCCGCCGTCAGCTGCAGCACCTCGCCCTCGGCGATGGTGGCAGAGGCGTTTGACAGAATGCGCATCACCGGCATCGATTCCGGTTCGGTCATCAACTGAAAGGACCGCGCAAACAGGTAATCCCCGACCAGAACTGATGACTGGTTGTCCCATAGCAGGTTGGCCGTAGGCCGCCCCCGGCGCTGCTCGCTTTCGTCCACCACATCGTCATGCAGCAATGTTGCCGTGTGAATGAACTCAACCGTCGCGGCCAGATGAATGTGGTAAGGCCCGTCATAGCCGCACATCCGCGCGGCCGCGAGGGTCAGCATCGGACGCAGGCGCTTGCCGCCTGCCTCTACCAGATGCGCCGTCACTTCCGGGATGCGGGGGGCATGTTTTGACGCCATCCGTTCGCGGATCAATGCCCCGACCTTGTCCATGTCCGATGCCAGATAGGCAGCCAGGCGGTCATGCGGTTTGGCGATTGTTTCGCTATTCATTCAGAATACCCCATTATTCACCCCTCACGGAGGCTCGACAATTCGGCCAAACTGGCCCACATCTTTGATATGAAGGAACTTTTACGCACAAACGACCTGACCGTGATCGCCTTTGCTGAGGCCCTTCTTCGCGGTGAGGATATAGACTGCTTCGTGATGGACGTAAACATGAGCGTCCTCGAAGGGGGCATCGGTATTTTTCCCAGACGCCTGATGGTGCATCCCGATGATCATGAGGATGCAAAACGCGTGTTGCTGGACAATGAGATCCCGCTGGGCCTGTGACGGATCCGGGCCAAAATGATCTGACCCATGATGCCTATCTGGGCGGGCGGCTGCGGTTGTATCAACCCCGTCACGGATACCGTGCCGGTCTGGATGCGGTGCTGCTAAGCGCCTCTGTTTGTGCAGAAAAAGGGCAGCAGGTGCTTGAGCTTGGCTGTGGGGTGGGGGCGGCGATCCTGTGTTTGGGAACACGGGTGCCGGGGCTGACCCTGACCGGGGTTGAACGGGACCCGGCCTTTGCGGCGTTGGCACGGCGGAACGGCCGCGCGGGGCTTGAGGTGGTTGAGGCCGACCTTGCTGATCTGCCCTTGGATGTGCGCCAGCGACAATTTGACCATGTCTTGGCCAACCCCCCCTATTATGACCGTGGTGCCTCTGTGCCTTCGGATGATCCTGCGCGCGAAGCGGCCCATGGGGCAGAAACGCCATTGGCGACATGGGTCAAGACAGCAGCCAAGCGGCTTGCACCGAAGGGCCAGGCGCATTTCATTCATCTGACGGAACGGCTTCCTGATATTCTGGCCGCCTTGCCGCATGAAATGGGCAGTATCGAGGTGCTGCCCCTTGCCGCAAGGCAGGGCCGTGCCGCAGATCGCATGATCCTGCGGGCGCGCAAGAACGGGCGCGGGGCGTTCCGGCTGCATGCGCCCCTGATCCTGCACCAGGGCGACCGGCACGAACAGGACGGCGACAGCTATGCCCCCGAAATCCGCGCTGTTCTGCGCGACGGGGCCCCGCTGGTTTTCTGAGCAGCATTAAGCAATTTTTTACCAACATCCTGCTTATGCTGCAGGGCGGCGTGACACATGCGTCAAACTGTGTTCCACTTGAATTCCACACTTACCCTAAGGAGGATTTTATGGCTCTTACTGCACATCTGGAGACCCTGAAGCGTAAACATCGTGAGATGAGCGAGGCTGTCGAGGCGGCCCAACGCGCACCGGGTATTGATGATCTGCACGTTGCAACCATGAAGAAAGAAAAGCTGCGTCTAAAAGAGGAAATAACGCGACTTTCAAGCTAGCCTCAGCTGTCATAGCATTCTTGGAATAGCTGACAGTTTATCTGCCGCATAACAGGTTGAAACTTTTGACTTTAAACCGCGTTAAGAGTTTCAGCGCAATTTCGAAATGCTCTAGGGACGAAGACTGGCACGTGCTGCAGCCACAGCACCGCCTGTGATCAAAAGCGCCGCCCAAAGCAGGCTATAGCTTGGGGCGGCAACTCCGGCCAAGACCAAAACAAGCGTGGACAGCAAAGGGGCGGCATAGGAACTGGTGCCCAACAGCTGAATATCGCCCTGTTTGACCCCAATATCCCAAACAAAAAACGCAAGGCCAACCGGCCCGAGGCCCAGGCCCGCAACGGATGCCCATCCCAGCGCCGTAACGGGAAATACTGTTTCCTCGAAAACCAGATGCAGGGGCAGCGACAATGCCGCCGTGGCCAGGCAAAATACGCCGACGGTGGCCGTGGGTGCATCGCCGACAAGGCGCGACAATACCGAATAGCTGGACCAGGTCAGCGCACAAAGAAAAGCCAACCCGTAACCCAGCGCATATTGCGCCGAAAAACCATTGCTGCCGCCCAGAATAAGCAGCGCCGCGCCGCCAAACCCGATTGCCGCGCCGATCAGGTGGCCCATGCGAAAACGCTCTCCGGGCAGCAGGCCGGAAAAGACCACGATCAACAGCGGCCACAGATAGGCGATCAATCCCGCCTCTGCCGCAGGGGCCAGCCTGAGCGCCGAGAAATAAAGCGCGTGATATCCAAACAGGCCCAGGGTGCCCAGTACATAGACCTTTAACGGAACCTTGCGCAGACTGGCCAAGGCACCGGTCTTCGCGGCCCAGATCAGGCCCAGCGTGCCACCCAACGCAAAACACAAGGTGTTCAGCAGCAGCGGCGGGGTCGGCGCAGAGCCCACCGTGAACAGAGCCAGCAGCGCCCACAGCAAAACCGCGACAAAACCTATGGATGTGGCGCGCATGCGGGTCATCAGCTGGATATCCGTTCTATCATCTCAAATCGTTTCGCGATCTGCGCTGTCTTGTCAATCTCACGCAGCATCCACCGTTTGAACGCGTCAATCTGGGGCCGCGTTTCTGTTCCGCTGGCACAGAGAAAGCGGAACTTTGCACCGGTGTTCAGGGCCTTGCCATAGGGGGCCACAAGGCGGCCGTCGGCCAGATCCTTGATCACCACGGCACGGCGGCCCAAGGCCACGCCAATGCCCGCAAGTGCCGCGTCAACAGCGTGATCTGCCTGGGAAAACCGTGGTCCATTCGGGGTAAGGGGCGCGATGCCCATCCCCTTTGACCAGGCGACCCAATCAGCGGGCGGGTCCAGGAAATCAACTGATTCATCCGTGATCAGCACCGCCTCATGCAGGCTTTGCGGGGTTGGAAAACGGGCGGCCATGTCCGGCACCATCACAGGCGTCACCCATTCCTCTGCCAGAGGCAGGGAATACAGACCCGGATCAGGGCCATAGCCAAATCGGATGGCCACATCAATATTGTCCCGTCCAAAATCCATGGCCCGCAAAGAGGCTGAAAACCGCAGCTCTATCTCGGGATGTTCCTGGGCAAATTCAAACAGGCGCGGGGCCAGCCATTTGGCGGTAAAGGCAGGGCCCGCCGTCACCGTGAGGGTCTGATGATCCAGCGCACGCTGCGCTGCCCGCCAGCCCGCAGTCAATGTCTCAAAGGCAGATTTCGCATCTACGGCCAGTGCGCGGCCCGCATCGGTCAGCTCAACCGCCCGGTTCATCCGTTTGAACAGCGGCGCACCCAGATGTTCCTCAAGCGATTTGATCTGAAAGCTGAGCGCGGCTGGCGTGACGTGCAATTCTGCGGCAGCCTTCGCAAAGGACATATGCCTTGCGGCGGCGTCAAAGGCGCGTAGGGCGGTAAGCGGAGGCAGGCTTGCAGTCATTTCACTTAAGTACAGCTTAACTGATGCATTGGAAAGTCTCGTTTGTCAGCATGTGATGCTAGGCGCATATTAGGATCAGTTCAGAAACACTAATGTACCCCGGCACAAGGAAATTCAAAATGTTCGAAGCAACCGTTAACCCCGCTGCCCGCAACGCCATGCAAGACGCCCATGCCGCACGCGGCGAGGCGATGGTGTCATTCCTCAAGTGGCTCTTTCCCCAAACTTTCCGCTGAAGGCCTGCAGACTTCTTACGGAATGAAAAAGGGCGGCTCTGATGAGCCGCCCTTTGTTGTTTCGGGTCGTTCTGGACCTGTGCCGCCCTTAGACGACAAACTGCGCCCCGTTGGCAGAGATGGTCGAGCCGTTGATAAAGCCCGCATCATCCGCAACAAGGAATTTGACCGCGCGTGCAATTTCCTCTGGCTCGCCCAGACGCCCTGCGGGGATCTGTGCGATAATGCTTTCGCGTACCTTTTCCGGGACGGCCATGACCATATCCGTGGCGATATAGCCGGGGCAAATGGCGTTGGCCGTGATGTTGGCGCGCGCGCCTTCTTGCGCCAGGGATTTGATGATCCCCAGATCGCCCGCTTTGGTCGCGGCATAGTTGACCTGTGCGAACTGACCCTTTTGACCGTTGATCGAAGAGATCACGACAATGCGGCCGAACTTGCGCTCGCGCATGCCGGGCCAGATCGGGTGGATGGTGTTGAACACGCCCGTCAGGTTCGTATCAATCACCTCGTGCCACTGCTGCGGCGTCATCTTGTGGAATGGCGCGTCGCGGGTGATGCCGGCATTCGCCACGACGATCTCAATCGGGCCAAGGTCCGCTTCGACCTGGGCAATCCCGGCCTGGGAGGATTCGTAATCCGCTACGTTCCATTTGTACGTCTTGATGCCGGTTTCTGCCGTGAACGCCGCCGCAGCTTCGTCATTGCCAGCATAGGTCGCGGCAACGGTATAGCCGGCTTCTTTCAATTCTTTGGAGATGGCGGCGCCGATGCCTCGGCTGCCTCCGGTAACAAGTGCAACACGGGACATAGAATTCCTCCGGTAGGTAATGTTATTGCGGTTTTTGTTTTGGGCGCGCAATTATCTTGCGCGCCCAAAGATACTTAGGGCCGTTCGAGGCACATGGCAACACCCATGCCGCCACCAATGCACAAAGTTGCGAGACCTTTCTTGGCACCGCGACGCTGCATTTCGAACAACAGGGTGTTCAGGATGCGTGCACCGGACGCGCCGATCGGATGGCCGATCGCGATGGCCCCGCCGTTGACGTTCACGATGGACGGGTCCCAGCCCATATCCTTGTTCACGGCACAGGCCTGTGCGGCGAAGGCTTCGTTGGCTTCGACCAGATCCAGGTCTTCTGGCTTCCAACCGGCTTTCTCCAGCGCCTTGCGCGATGCATAGATTGGGCCGACGCCCATGATCTGGGGGTCCAGACCGGCGGTTGCATAGGATACGATCCGCGCCAGCGGCTCGATCCCGCGCTTTTCGGCCTCATCCGCTGACATCAGCAAAGCGGCGGCAGCGCCGTCGTTCAGGCCAGAGGCGTTTGCGGCCGTGACAGAACCGTCCTTGGTGAAAGCGGGGCGCAGTTTCTGCATCGCTTCCATGGTGGCCCCATGGCGGATGTATTCGTCTTGATCGACGATGGTGTCGCCCTTGCGGCCCGGCACCGTGTAGGCGACGATTTCATCAGCGAATTTGCCAGCCTTTTGGGCCGCTTCCGCCTTGTTCTGTGATGCCACGGCAAATTCGTCCTGCTGTTCGCGGCTGATCTGCCACTTTTCGGCGACGTTTTCTGCTGTCTGGCCCATGTGGTAGCCGTGGAAGGCGTCCCACAGACCGTCTTTGATCATTGTGTCGATCAGTTTCATGTCGCCCATTTTCTGCCCGGCGCGCATGGCCTGTGCGTGGGGGGACATTGTCATGTTTTCCTGACCACCGGCGGCAACGATGGATGCGTCGCCCAGCTGGATATGCTGTGCTGCCAATGCCACGGCCCGCAAGCCGGATCCGCAAACCTGGTTGATGGACCAGGCCGCAGCCTCCATCGGCAGACCGGCATTGATATGTGCCTGACGGGCGGGGTTCTGGCCCTGTGCGGCTGTCAGAACCTGACCCAGAATTGTCTCTGACACGTCGGAAGCGTCCACGCCTGCACGCGCGATGATTTCCCTCAGAACGGCCGCTCCCAGATCATGGGCGGGCGTATTTGCAAAAGATCCTCCAAAGCTGCCTACAGCTGTGCGCGCGGCGGATGCAATGACGACGTTGGTCATAAAGATGGCTTCCTCTTTTTCATGGTCGAGGATGAACTGCCCTTTGTGCGACCTTGCCCAAAGCGACTCCCCCGAACCTTCTGGACGCGTCATACATCACGGGGGCGGATGCGGCAACTAAGCGCGGCGCGGGGTAGCCGGATCAGCGGCCATATGCTGATTTTTTCGGTTCTTTTGCCATCCATGCCGGATGCACCGTCGGCGCGCTGAAATAATAGCCCTGCAGGCAATCAATGCCCATGTCGATCAGCAGTTGTGCATCGGCGGCGGTTTCAACACATTCCGCCACGGTCAGCATGTCGAAATGACCCGCGACAGACAAAAGTGCGGCAGTGATCGTGCGGTTTTCGGGATCATTGGCGATATCGCGCACGAATTGGCCGTCGATTTTTAAGATATCAAAATAGAAATCCTTGAAATGGCGGATGGCCGTCTGACCCGAGCCGAAATTATCGAGGGCAAAACAGACGCCCTGGTTCTGCTGGTCCTCCATGAAATTTGCCACGACTTCAGGCATCATCATGGCAGAGTTTTCCGTGATCTCGAGGATAAGCCGCTCACCGATGCTGCGGTCTAGTGCAAGATATCGGCGCAGCAGATTGCTCCATTTGCTATAGCCGATGGACCGGGCCGACATGTTGATCGACAGCCGCAGGCCCGGATTGTCACGCAGCGCTTCCAATCCCAGGTGCAATGCGGCGACATCAATTTCCCTGCCCAGGTTTGCTTCTTCGGCCAGTCCCATGAAATCGCCGGCCGGTATGACGCGGCCTGTCTCGTCCAGCACGCGAATCAATCCTTCGTAAAAGGCGATCTTGTCGGGGTTGCTGGCCCGCATCACGGGCTGATAGGCAAGGATCGCCTGTTGGTGGGTCAATGCCTCCCGGACCATGCGCATGGTATGTTTGTCGCGTTGCGCCACGGCATAGTTCAGCGGGTTCTCGCTATGAGGTGGAATATCGGCAAAGCCATTTTTGGAGTGTCTGACCACGGCAATTTACTTTCTGCTGTCTTTCGCAGAGCATCGCCGCAAATGTGATAATTCCGGGTTAAAAGTAGCATTTCATATAAATACCGGATGTCAGCCTGTGGCTTGGGGGGAAATCGGATGGAAAGATGCGGCTGGGCGGGGCCCGAGCAGATTTACAAGGATTATCACGATACGGAATGGGGGGTGCCGGAATATGACAGCCGCGCACTGTGGGAGAAATTGATCCTGGACGGCTTTCAGGCCGGGCTCAGCTGGATCACAATCCTGAAAAAACGCGACAACTTCCGTGTGGCTTTCGAAGGGTTCGATCCAGATGTCATTGCCGGATGGGGCGAGGCCGAGGTCCAGCGCCTGCTGAGCAACCAAGGCATCATTCGACACAGGGGCAAGATCGAGGCCGCGATCACCAACGCCCGCGCTTGGCAAAAGCTGGAGCAGCGCGAAGGCTTTGACCGCTTCATGTGGCGCTATGTCGACGGCACCCCGATCCAGAACCGCTGGCCTACACTGGGTGATGTGCCGGCCAAGACGGCATTGACCGAACAGATCGCAAAGGACCTCAAGAAAGAGGGCTTCAAATTCTGCGGTCCGACGATCGTTTATGCGTGGATGCAGGCCTGCGGATTGATCAATGATCACCTGACAGGCTGCCCGCGCCACGTGGATTGCGCCGCGATGGCGCATAAACAGGATGCCGGGCCCGACTGACCTGTGCCGTGTCTGTCCTGTGTCCAGCCGGGTGCCGGACAGACATCCACCCGCGCAATCGCATGGCCCCATTGACTCCCCCTCCAACCCCCGTATAAGCGCGGCTTCATTGGTGTTGGTGGCCCCTGCAAGGGGATGCCTGTCGGGTCGTAGACCAAAGGACAACGCCCTTCGCAAACAAAGAAGGAGAACAGCCGTGACAAAACGCACGTCTGCCAAGCACAAAATTGACCGCCGCATGGGCGAAAACATCTGGGGCCGTCCAAAGTCACCAGTAAACCGCCGCGAATATGGCCCCGGCCAGCACGGTCAGCGCCGTAAGGGCAAGATTTCCGATTTTGGTATCCAGTTGCGCGCCAAGCAGAAGCTCAAGGGCTACTACGGCGACCTGACCGAAAAGCAGTTCCGCCGCATCTACGGCGAAGCCGAGCGTGTAAAAGGCGATACAGGTGAAAACCTGATTGGTCTGCTGGAGCGTCGTTTGGACGCGGTTGTCTACCGCGCCAAATTCGTTGCAACAGTCTTTGCCGCGCGCCAGTTCGTGAACCACGGCCACGTCCGTGTGAACGGCAAGAAGGTGAACATCCCCTCCTACCGCGTGAAAGAGGGTGACGTGATCGAAGTACGTGACCGTTCCAAGCAGATGGTTGCCCTGCTCGAAGCCACACAGCTGGCAGAGCGTGACGTGCCTGACTACATCGAGGCGGACCACTCCAAGATGACTGCGAAATTCGTGCGCACCCCCGCTTTGGGCGATGTGCCATATCCAGTCATGATGGAACCAAACCTCGTCGTGGAATTCTACGCGAAGAACTAATCTTCGCCACCATTCCAAAGCCCATTACAACAGGCTGCGACGGGAAACCGCCGCAGCCTTTTGCTTTTGGCGCTGGCAGCTTTTCGATCACGCCGCTAGAACAACCCAAACCATTCACAGGATGTGGACATGACACAGATTGCACCCCAACCGGGCATTATGGATATCACCTTGTATCAAGGTGGCGCCGCACATGTGGCGGGCGTCGAGAATGTGATCAAACTGTCGTCCAACGAAAACCCGCTGGGCCCGTCAGACGCCGCCCGCGAGGCGTTTCGCCGGGCGGCTTATGATCTGCACCGCTATCCTTCTTCTGACCATGGCCCGCTGCGCGCCGCCATCGCAGAAGTGCACGGTATTGACGCTGCCCGCATCATTTGTGGTGCCGGATCGGACGAGGTTATCGCCTTTCTGTGTCAGGCCTATGCCGGACCGGGCAATGAGGTGGTGCACACAGAACATGGTTTCGGCATGTACCGCATCAGCGCGCTGGCGGCCGGGGCCACCCCGGTTGAGGTCAAGGAACGCGAACGCGTCACCGATGTGGACGCCATCCTTGCGGCCTGCACCGACAAGACGCGGCTTGTCTTCATGGCGAACCCCAATAACCCCACGGGCACGATGATCGGTGCCGCCGAAGTGGCGCGTCTGGCGGCGGGCCTTCCCGAACAGGCGCTCTTGGTGCTGGACGGGGCCTATGCCGAATATGTCGAAGGTTATGACGGGGGGGCGGCATTGGTGGATGCCCGCCAGAATGTCGTCATGACCCGAACCTTTTCCAAGATCTACGGCTTGGGTGGCCTGCGCATCGGCTGGGGCTATGGCCCGCAGCATGTCATTGACGTGCTGAACCGGGTGCGGGGCCCTTTCAACGTATCCCAGGCCGCGCTGAATGCTGCCGAAGCGGCGGTACGCGATACGGCCTACGTAGAACACTGCCGGGCGGAAAACGCCCGTTGGCGCGGCTGGATGGCGGATGCCCTGGCCGAAATGGGCGTGCCCTCTGACGTCTCTTGCGCCAATTTCGTGCTGGCCCGTTTTGCTTCTGCTGACGAAGCGCTGGCATGCAATGCCTATCTGAACACCCAGGGCCTGTTGGTGCGTCCGGTCGCCAATTACAAATTGCCAAACTGTCTGCGGATCACGGTTGGTGACGAATCCAGCTGCCGTAGGGTCGTGCATGCGGTGCGCCAGTTCAAGGAAGGGGCTGGCAATGACGCAACTCTATGACCGCGTTGCCCTGATCGGGCTGGGATTGATCGCATCCTCCATGTTCTGGGCGATGAAACGCGCAGGGCTTGCTGGTGAGGTCACGGGCTTTGCCCGCTCTGCCGAAACCCGCGCGACTGCCCGCGAAATCGGCCTGTGTGACCGGGTCTGTGATACGATGGCCCAGGCGGTCGAAGGGGCTGATCTGGTGGTGCTATGTGTGCCGGTCGGTGTCATGGGTGCTGTGGCTGCCGAATTGGGCCCGCTGCTCAAACCCGGTGCCACGGTGACTGACGTAGGGTCGGTCAAGGCGGATGTGATCGCACAGGTTGGGCCTCATATCCCTGAAAACGTGCACTTTATTCCCGCACACCCGCTGGCGGGCACCGAACATTCCGGCCCGCGTTCAGGCTTTGCTGAACTGTTTGACAACCGCTGGTGCCTGCTGGTTCCGGCCGATGGCACAGACCCTTCCGCCACCGCGCGCCTGCGTGAGCTATGGGAAGGGTTGGGGGCCAATGTCGAAGAGATGGACGCCGAACACCACGATCTGGTGCTTGCGGTCACATCGCATGCACCGCACCTGATTGCCTATACGATGGTCGGCGTGGCCGATGATCTGCGCCGCGTGACTGACAGCGAGGTGATCAAATATTCCGCCGCAGGTTTCCGCGACTTTACCCGCATTGCGGCCTCTGATCCCACCATGTGGCGCGATGTCTTTTTGACCAACAAGGATGCCACACTGGAAATCCTGGGCCGTTTCACCGAAGAACTCTTTGCCCTGCAACGGGCCATCCGCCAGGGCGACGGAGAGCATCTGCACGCCTATTTCACCCGAACCCGCGCCATTCGCCGGGGCATTATCCAGGCCGGACAAGATACTGACGCCCCGGACTTTGGCCGTGGCGGGGGCCGTGCGAAGTGATACGTGCGGCTGTCTTCGGTGCGGTGATCTGTACCGCGCAAATCGCCCTTGCTGCTGATCCTGCCAGCTCTCTGCGGCCCGTGCCACGCGGCGGAAATGCGGTACAGCAACCCGTGACGCTTCAGCCTTCGGGGGCCATTGCGCAACCGGCCCAAGACAGCGCACAGCAACAGGCCAAGGAACGCAGCGGCCTGTTTTCATCCCTGCGGCCCCTGTTTCGCACCAACAAGATTGCCCGCGAGGGGCGTGCGCGCGAACAGCTGCGCAAAAAGGGTGCCATTTGCGGTGACATCGACATTCAAGGCGAGGTGGTGGGCCGCGTTCCCGGCAAGATCAACGGCTGCGGCGTTGAAAATGCCGTCCGTGTGCGCGCGGTCTCGGGCATTGCGCTGAGCCAGAAGGCGGTCATGGACTGCGGAACGGCCAAGGCGCTCAAGACCTGGCTGGAGGATGCTGCCAAACCGGCATTGGCCAAGAAAGGCGGCGGGCTCAAGACATTGCGCGTTGCGGCCCATTACGCCTGCCGGACCCGTAACAACCAAAAGGGTGCCAGGATTTCGGAACATGGCAAGGGGCGCGCGATTGACATTTCGGCCTTCAAACTTGCCGACGGGACCGAGGTCAGCGTGCTAAAGCACTGGAATGCCCAACGTTTTTCTTCAGCCATGCGCCAGATGCACAAGGGGGCATGCGGCCCTTTCGGCACTGTTCTGGGCCCGAATGCGGATCGGTTTCATCAGGATCATTTCCATTTTGACACCGCCCGCTACCGGTCCGGCAGCTATTGCAAATAATCACCGCAGGATCAGCAACGGGGCAGGTCCCAGCTGAATGGGCCCCAGAAACATCTGGCCATTGCGCATGGTCAAGGTCAGGTCCAGTGTATCGGGGTCGCCCCCCATATTTGCCAGTGCCGTCAGCAGCAGGTCCGCCTGTCCGCGCATGCGGGCGTCCAGCGTGCCAGCCTTTTCGACCAGATCCAGCAATTGCCGCCAGTTTTCAAGCCGCAGGTTCACCTCACCGTCCGGTATCCCTTGGGGATTGACCTCTAGGGCCCCGGCGGCCGTCAGCCGCATCGTGCCCCAAATGAGGTCAAGCCGGTCAATGGCGATCTGGCGCGGCTGCGGGCGGCGGTCTTCGATGGTGCTGCGGTCCAGCGGCAGGTCGAAACGCAGGTTCACATCCGCGATAAGCGTGTCAAAGGCCAGCGGCCAGTCTTCGGGCAGCAGCATGGCACTGCGGATCAGATCACCGGGGGCAAAGCCACGCGCAGTCATCGCAAATCGGTAGCTTTCGGCGGTCTGCGCGTCCTGCGTGACCTCAGCGTCAAGATCTTCGGCGCTCAGCAGGTTGCCCGCAGAGGTATTCAGCATCCAGGGCCCGCTGCGGGCACTCAGCTGCTCGAGTTGCAGGGCAAAGCCGGGATGCAGTTTCAGTTCTGCCTTGGCCTGTGGTGCGCTCAGAAACAGGATGTGCTCCGGGGTGGCGATGCGCAGCGGCGTGTCAGGCAGGGTCAGGGTCACATCGCCGGGCCAATAGGCAGGCACGCTCAGGTGCAGACTTTCGGCATTGACCGCTAGACCTGCCACCGGATCTGCCAGCAACAATGTCTCAAGCGACGTGCCAAGGGCCAGCGGAAACCCGGCCACGTCGACCGCGCCGATCTCTGCCTGCCAGCCTTCGGCACGCCGGTCATCCAGCCATGTGCCGATCCCGCGATCCAGCAAAGTGGCGGCAGACCACCACCATCCCGACCACAGCAGGGCCAGCGCGACAATGATCTGAACCAGTTTGCCCACCTTGAATACCCCTTTAACTCAGCGCCTATATGCGGTTTACGCAAGCCAATAGCAAAGGACCAGTGCGATGGCGATGTGGGTATTTGGATACGGCTCCCTTCTGTGGAACCCGGGCTTTGAGGTGGCGGAAACGGTCATCGCGACGCTGCCGGGCTATGCGCGATCCTTTTGCATGCGTTCGATCCATCATCGCGGCACAGAAGCAGAGCCGGGCCTCGTGCTGGCGCTTGACGAACAGCCGCAGGCCGCCTGCACCGGCATGGCCCTGCGGGTGGCACCGGGCACCGAAACACAAACACTGGCCTACCTGCGCGAACGCGAATTGATCTCTTCGGCCTATATCGAAAGAAACCTTGCCATCCGCCTGACCGATGGCCGGGTGGTCGACGCGGTGGTCTATGTGATCGACGAAAGCCATGGGCAATATTGCGGTGGCCTGCCTTTGGAAGAACAGGCCCAGATCATCGCCAAGGCCGTCGGCGGGCGCGGCCCCAACACCGAATACCTGCACAACACCGCAGATCATCTGCGCGAGGTAGGGCTGCGGGATGCCGATCTGGAATGGCTGCAGCAACGGGTCAAAGACCTTTGTTCATAAAACCTTGGCAAAGGTCGGGGTTTTGGGTGTAAACTAAAAGTTGAGCAGTACTACAGGTCAGGAGCACCTGAATAATGGCGCAAGCAGAGCGCACAGAACGACCGCAGTTTTCGCAGCCGGTGCGTCAGATATCTCTGATGCTTATCGTCTTGGCATTGACAGGCTTCGGTGCCTTTCTGGCGCTGCCGTCGGTCTATCCGATTTTCGCGGCCAATCCCTATTTGAACGGGGTGATCATTCTGGTCTTCGTGATCGGTGTCGTTGCCTGTTTCTATCAGGTGTTTCAGCTGATCGGATCGGTCCGCTGGATCGAAAACTTTGCCTCTGATACGCCCGACCCCGATACGGTCGCACCACAGCTTCTGGCCCCACTGGCCTCGCTTTTGCGCACCCGTGGTGCCCGGATGCAGGTCAGCGCGACATCGACCCGTTCGATCCTCGATTCTGTTTCCACCCGCATAGACGAAGCGCGGGAAATCACGCGCTACATCGTCAACATGCTGATTTTCCTCGGCCTTTTGGGTACATTCTATGGCCTGGCCACGACGGTTCCCGCCGTCGTTGACACAATCCGCAGCCTTGCCCCCTCCGAAGGCGAGGGGGGCGTTGATGTCTTCAGCCGTTTGATGACGGGGCTTGAGGCGCAGTTGGGCGGCATGGGCGTGGCCTTTGGCTCTTCGCTGTTGGGTCTGGCCGGGTCACTGGTTGTGGGTCTTTTGGAACTGTTTGCAGGGCACGGTCAGAACCGCTTTTACCAAGAACTTGAAGATTGGCTCAGCTCTATCACGCGGGTGGGTTTCAGCACCGGTGAGGACGCGAGCGCTGAACAGAACCTGATGGCCGGCGTGGTCGACCATATGTCAGAGCAGATGGAAAGCCTTCAGCAAATGTTCGTCCAGTCCGATCAAAGTCGGGCGGGGGTTGATGCAAAGCTGGGCAAATTGGCCGACGCCATGGAACGGCTGACCTACCAGATGCAGAACGACGACAGCGCAACGGCCGCGCTCGACCGGATCGCATCCGGGCAGGAACGGCTGATCTCAACGCTTGAAAACCTTGAGACAGGCGATGGCATGGATGCCGAAAGCCGGATGCGCCTGCGCTCCATTGATGTGCAGATGCTGCGCATCCTCGAAGAGATTTCCGCCGGGCGTCAGGAAACCATGGCCGAGCTGCGCCATGACATCTCCTTGTTGGCCAAAGCCGTGTCAGGTGCCCGTCAGCAGCCTGCGCCGCGCCGGGTGCGCACGCCTGAGAAACCGGGCGGAGGGGACAGCTAAATGGCGCTTTCGCGCAGGACAGGCTCGCGGTTCCAGAGCTCGATCTGGCCAGGTTTTGTCGATGCGATGACCGGTCTGCTGCTGGTCCTGATGTTCGTACTGACCATCTTCATGATCGTGCAATTCGTACTGACCGAACGCATCACCGGACAGGAAACCGAACTTGACGCATTAGCGGGCGAGGTCGCGGCCCTCGCGCAGGCGCTGGGGCTGGAGGAACAAACCAACGCCCGCCTGGATGCCAGGTTGGGCGCTTTGAACGCATCGTTGAACACCACCCAGGACGCATTGACCGACGCCCGCGCGCAACTGTCACAACAAGAGGCGCTGATCGCGTCATTGACATCACAACGGGACGCGCAGGCCGCGCAATTGCAGACCGCCGGTGCTGAAATCACCCGCTTTGAGGCGCAGGTGGCGGGGCTTTTGGCTGACCGCGACCGTGCCTTGGGCGAAAGGGATACGGCACGCGATCAGATCACAGCGCTTGAGGCGCGACAGGTTGATCTGCTGAGCGAACAGGAGGCATTGAACCTCGCGCTGGCCTCTGCCCGCAGTGAAATTGATGTTCAGGCTGAAACCGCCCGTCTGGCCGCCGCACGCCGCGAAGCGCTGGATGCCTTGATCGCTGATCTGCGCGCCCGCAACGCCGAGGCGCAGACACAGGTGGCCGATCTTCAGGGCCAGGTCGACAGCACCGCCGCCGATTTGAGTGCCGAGGAAACCGCAAGGCTCGCCGAGGCGGCAGCCGCCGAGGCCCTGCGCGCGCGCCTTGAAGATGCGGATGCAGAACTGACCGCGATGACCCTGGCGCTTGAGGCACAGCGCAAGGAAGCGGAGGATACGCTGACCCTTTTGGCTGCCGCACGCGCCGTTGAGGGCGATCTGGATGCCAAACTCGCCGAAGCCCTGATCCTGTTGCAAACCGCCCAAGCCAAGGCGGAAGCAGGCGATGCCCTACAGGAAGATCTGACCGGAACAGAGCAGCAATTGCGCCTTGCCCAGGAAAACCTGGCGGCAGCACAACAGCAGATGACGACCCAACAGGCAGAAATCCTGCGCCTGCAGGCCGCATTGGCCACGCAGGAAAAAAGCGCAGAAACCCTGAGCGCGGATCGTGAAACCCTGCGCGCGCAGCTGGCCGCCGCAGTCGCCGCACGGCTCGCCGCCCAAAACGCGGCCGAGGATCAAGGGACACAGGCCCAGCAGCTGGCCCAGCAGCAGGCGGCCTTGCTGGCCGCTGCCCGCAGCGCGCTGGCGCAGGAAACCGCCATCAGCGCCGAGGCGCAGCGCCAGACAGAGTTGCTGAACCAGCAGGTCGCGGCCCTGCGCACGCAATTGGGCAATTTGCAGGCCTTGCTGGATGATGCCGTGGCGCGCGACGCGGCCAAATCGGTCGAACTGCAATCGCTGGGATCGGAATTGAACACTGCCCTGGCCCGTGTCGCCGCCGAAGAACGCCGCCGCGCCGAGATGGAGGCCGCAGAACGCGCCCGCCTTGAGGCCGAGGCAAAGGCGCTTGAGGCCGAAGCCAAGGTCCTGAAAGAAGAGACCAAGAACCTTGAGCAGTACCGCTCTGAGTTCTTTGGCCGGTTGCGCGACGTGCTGGGCACTCAAGAAGGGGTGCGCATCGAGGGGGACCGCTTTGTCTTTTCGTCCGAAGTGCTGTTTCCGCCCGGCGGTGCCGTTCTGTCCGATGAGGGCAGGGGCGAGATTGCCAAGGTTGCAAATATCCTGCGCTCCGTCGCGGGGGACATCCCCCCCGAGATTGACTGGGTGATCCGTGTAGACGGGCATACGGACAATGTGCCGCTGTCTGGTACGGGCGAATTTTCCGATAACTGGGAACTTAGTCAGGGGCGGGCGCTGTCCGTGGTCAAATATATGATCAACTTCCTTGGCATTCCCCCGGACCGCCTGGCCGCCAACGGCTTTGGCCAATATCAGCCTGTGGCCTTTGGCGACAGTGATGCAGACCGGGCACAGAACCGGCGGATTGAGCTGAAGTTTACCGAAAAATAGCGGGCCCTGCGCGTCACAGCGTTCTGCTGAATTTCAGATGGATCCTTTTCACAAAGATGCCTCAGCCGGGGTCACGGATGGTGATTTCGGTGCTGATGGTGCTGATTGAAACACCTTGCCGGATCAATGTCGCCGTGCCGACATAGGTGCCCGCAGGCCATTTCGCGCGGCTTCTCAGCCGTTTGCCGACGGCGCGAAACGCCTGTGCGCGATTGCGCTCAAGCTGGCTGTCCTGCGTGATCACCTCTCCCTCCGGGCCTGTCAGGCTCAGCCGGATGATATCATCCTTCAGGGTCCCATAGCTAAAGCCAAAGACGACCAGCGCCGGTGCATCCGTGGGCAGGGTGTCTGCGCCTGCGGTGCCTGCCTTTACCTCGGCATAGTCGGGGATCCGGTCCGTCATCCCGATATCAAGCAGGCCGCCGGGTGCATAGGCGGGCGTCTGCGCCCATAGCGTGCTGTCACCGGGGCTGTCGCATTGCAGGCGGCCATCGGGGTCGAACGGATCAACCGGGTTGCCACCCTGGCGCACGGACAGATGCAGATGCGGAAATTCTGCGCGGCCCGACTGGCCCAATTTGCCCAGAACATCACCCGCCTTGACCTCTTGGCCATTCTGAATGGTGATTGAACCTTGCATCATGTGGCAATATTGGGTCTCCCAGCCGCCGGGATGCATCAGGACAACGCCATTGCCGCATTCGCGCCCCTCGACGCTGGCGGCGGTCTGTTTGGTGTATCCGCTATCGGGCATGCCGTCGCGAAAGCCGCGCACGCGGCCATCTGCGGCCGCGATCACATTGACGCCCGCCAGCATGTCCTCGCGGGTGGGCACGGCAAAATCAGTGCCCTTGTGCCCATCATAACTCAGCCCGCGACAATGGTAGTCGCGGAAGCCCTTGCCGGGATCGCGATCCATATATTGCTGAATGTAACAGGTGTCGCCCAATGTGCAGTCCAGCGGAAACTGCAAGGTAAGCCCCTCCGCCAGGGCGCTGCCGGCGAAGGGGAGGGCCAGGGCCAAAAGGCCCTGACGCATCATTCTGCGGTCAGCAATGGTGGCTTGTCGCCAGACAGCTGACGGGTTTCCGCATCCAGAATGGTCAGCTCAAGCTCACCTTTCTTGACGCCCACCTTCACCACGCCGCCCTTGGCGAGTTTGCCAAACAACAGTTCTTCGGCCAGCGGCTTCTTGATGTGTTCCTGAATGACACGGCCCAATGGACGCGCCCCCATCTTGTCATCATAGCCCTTGTCAGCCAGCCATGCTGCCGCCTTCTTGCTCAGTTCAAAGGTCACGTTGCGGTCCATCAGCTGTGCTTCAAGCTGCAGCACGAACTTTTCGACCACCTGCATAATCACTTCTTTTGGCAGCGCAGAGAAGCTGATGACGGCATCCAGACGGTTGCGGAATTCCGGCGTAAAGGTCCGCTCAATCGCTGCCGTATCCTCACCCGTGCGGCGATCACGGCCGAAACCGATGGCTTCTTTCGCCTGTTCGGATGCGCCTGCATTTGATGTCATGATCAAAACGACATTGCGGAAATCAACGGTGCGCCCGTTGTGATCCGTCAGCTTGCCGTGGTCCATGACCTGCAGCAGGATGTTGTAGACATCCGGATGCGCCTTTTCCATCTCGTCCAGCAGCAGCACGCAGTGCGGATGCTGGTCGACACCATCCGTCAGCATGCCACCCTGATCAAAGCCGACATAGCCCGGAGGGGCACCGATCAGGCGGGACACCGCGTGTTTCTCCATGTATTCCGACATGTCAAAACGCAGCAGCTCAACGCCCAAAGTATCGGCCAACTGCTTGGCCACTTCGGTCTTGCCCACGCCGGTGGGGCCCGCGAAAAGGTAGTTGCCGATGGGCTTTTCCGGTTCGCGCAGGCCAGCACGGGCCAGTTTGATCGCCGATGCCAGCGCCTCGATCGCCTTGTCCTGACCAAAGACCACCCGCTTGAGCGATGCCTCAAGGTCCTTCAGCACGATAACATCGTCCTTTGACACGGTCTTGGCCGGGATGCGCGCAATCTTGGCCACCACGGCCTCTACCTCTTTGGTGCCGATCGTCTTGCGACGCTTTGATGCGATGACCAGATGCTGTGCGGCACCGGCCTCATCGATCACGTCAATGGCGCTGTCAGGCAGTTTGCGGTCGTTGATGTAACGCGCGGCCAGCTCTACAGAGGTCTTGATCGCATCGGCAGTATATTTGACCGAATGGTGATCTTCGAAATAGGGCTTCAACCCCTTGAGGATCTTCACCGCATCTTCAACCGAAGGCTCGTTCACGTCGATCTTCTGGAACCGGCGCGCCAGCGCACGGTCCTTTTCAAAATGCTGGCGGAACTCCTTGTAGGTGGTGGAACCCATGGTGCGCAGCTTGCCGCCCGCCAAAGCAGGTTTCAGCAGGTTGGAGGCGTCCATCGCCCCACCAGAGGTCGCACCGGCACCGATCACGGTGTGGATTTCGTCGATGAACAGCACCGCATCTTCATGCTCTTCCAGCTCTGTCACCACGGCCTTGAGACGTTCCTCAAAATCACCGCGATAGCGTGTGCCGGCCAGCAATGCGCCCATGTCGAGCGAATAGATGGTGGTATTGGCCAGAATCTCAGGTGTTTCACCGGCGACGATCTGGCGCGCCAGACCTTCGGCGATGGCGGTTTTGCCGACGCCGGGGTCACCCACCAGCAGCGGGTTGTTCTTGCGCCTGCGGCACAGCACCTGGATGCACCGCTCCACCTCGTCGGCGCGGCCGATCAGCGGGTCCACATCCCCATCGCGTGATTTCTCGTTCAGGTCCACGCAGTATTTCGCCAGCGCGGATTCCTTCTTGTCACCCTCGGTGACACCCTGGGGCTCTTCCTCGTGCTCAGGGGCACCTGCAATCGGGCGCGCCTCGCCATAGGCGGGGTCCTTGGCGACGCCATGGGCGATGTAGTTTACCGCGTCATAACGTGTCATGTCCTGCTCTTGCAGGAAATAGGCCGCGTTGCTTTCACGCTCTGCAAAGATGGCGACCAGCACATTGGCTCCCGTCACCTCTGTCCGGCCCGAAGACTGCACATGGATCGCGGCGCGCTGTATCACGCGCTGGAATGCTGCCGTGGGCACGGCTTCTGATCCGTCGACGTCGGTGATCAGATTGCTCAGATCCTCGTCCACGAATTCGACCAAAGTGTCGCGTAATTCGTCCACATCGACAGAACAGGCCTTCATGACCTGGACTGCATCTGGTTCGTCAATCAGCGCCAGCAGCAGGTGCTCCAGCGTTGCGAATTCATGACGGCGCGCATTGGCCAAGGCCAAGGCTGAGTGGATTGCCTGCTCTAGTGTCGTTGAGAATGAAGGCACGTTGGTGCTCCTTATCCTTCGGGGTCGGAAGGGTGCTGCGGGATAACAGGGCCCCGGGCCGACCATGGCCTCTTAGTGTTAGAGTTTGGTTGATCGTGGCCGGTCTTCAAGCACTTTCTTTCAAAAACTGCTCACAAAAGCCGTGATCAAGTTGTTTTGCCCTTATTTGCTGCTTTCAAAAGGTGTCTTTGCGTTTGCGAATTTCGGCAAAAACGTCAGCGTCAGAGGCGGTGGGCATCCCCAGTGTCGCGCGAATGCCCGGATCGGCAGGGCGCAGAAAGGGATTGGTAGCAAGCTCGGTTGACAGTTTCGTCGGGACCGTCGGTATGCCCTTGGCGCGGGCTGTTTCAATGTCCTTGGCCCTAGATATAAGTGCAGCATTTTCGGGATCAACCGTCAATGCAAACTTGGCGTTGGATGCGGTATATTCATGACCCGAACAGATCGTTGTCGCGGCGGGCAATGCCATCAGCTTTTGCATCGACCCCCACATCTGCGCGGGCGATCCTTCAAACAGGCGACCGCAGCCCAATGCCATCAGGCTGTCGGCCGTGAAACAGGCCGCGGCACCGGGCACATAAAAGGCGATATGGCCCACCGTATGGCCCGATACATCCAGGATTTCGGCCTCCAGTGACCCCAGCGCCACCCGGTCGCCTTCGGCCACGGCGATATCCAGATCGGGCAGGCGGTGGGCGTCTGCGGATGCACCAACAACCTTGGCGGGATGCTCTGCCAGCAGATCCGCCAGCCCGTCCACGTGGTCCCAGTGGTGATGCGTCAGCCAGACCTGCGTCAGGGTCCAGCCGTGCTGGGCCAGGGCCGCCTTGATCGGGGCCGCCTCCGGCACGTCGATCACGGCCACCTCGCCGCTGGCATGGTCGCGCAGCACATAGGCATAATTATCCTTGAGGCAGGGAATGGTGATCAGATCAAAGGCCATGGCGCAATCCTCATCAGTTGCTATGTTGGCACTCAGAGTGACACTGAGAAGGCTGAGCTGCAATGCACCTTGACGTGCAAGACCTGCGGAATTTTTACTATCGCAGCGCGCTTGGCCGCGCGGCGCAGAAATCCCTGCGTGGCCGGATGCTGGAACTGTGGCCAGAGGCCAAGGGCCAGACCGTGGTCGGTTTCGGCTTTGCCGCCCCCTTGCTGCGCCCCTATCTCAAGGACGCGCGCCGGGTGATCACCCTGATGCCCGGCCCTCAGGGGGTGATGCCCTGGCCTGCGGGCATGCCCAACACCTCCGTGCTGACCGAAGAAACCCTGTGGCCGATCGAAACCGGCCATGTGGACAAACTTGTGCTGCTGCACGGGCTTGAGACATCTGAACGGCCGTCTGACCTGCTTGAGGAATGCTGGCGTGTGCTGGGGCCGGGGGGCAAGGTCCTGTTTATCGTGCCGAACCGCGCGGGCCTGTGGGCGCGGCGCGACGCGACACCCTTTGGCTTTGGCAGGCCCTATTCGCCGGGTCAGCTGGATGCGCAATTGCGCAAGCACCAGTTTCTGCCCGAACGCCATCTGGGTGCCTTGTACCAGATGCCGTCGCAGCACCGGATCTGGATGAAATCCGCACGGTTGTTCGAGGGGGTGGGCCGGCATGTCCCTGCCATGATGGCAGGTGGGGCCTTCATGGTGGAGGCGACCAAACTGGTCTATCCACCCAAGGGCACGCCATCGCGCATCCGCAAACGGGTCAGCGTACTGGACGGTCTAAAAGAACCGGCCGTGAGCCGCGCACGCACCCATGCGGGCTGACCTGACGTAATTTACCCACAGTGCCGCTTTGCTCTAAACTGTCTCCAAACTCTGGGAGGAGACAGCATGAACGATCAATCCAACACCGCCTTGGGCAAGGGTTTTGACATCCCCGATCCCGTGGACCTGCCCAGCCTCAAGGGTCAGGTCTCAGCCGAGGAATGGGCGCTGCGGGTCGAACTGGCGGCAACCTACCGCCTGTGCGCGCTGCACGGCTGGACCGATCTGGTCTTTACCCACATCTCCGCCCGGCTGCCCGATGAAGACGGCCAAGAGCGTTTTCTGATCAATCCCTACGGCATCATGTTTGACGAAATGACGGCCTCCTGCCTGGTCAAGATCGACCTGCAGGGCAACATTTGTCAGCAGACCCCCTATTTCATCAACCCGGCAGGGTTCACGATCCATTCGGCGATCCATGCGGCCCGCCATGATGCAGGCTGCGTGATCCATGTGCATACGCCCTACGGCGTGGCCGTGTCTGTGCAAAACGAAGGGCTGCGGCGCTACACGCAGTTTTCGATGATCGTGAACAATGATCTGGCCTATCATGACTACGAAGGGATCGCGCTTGATCTCGATGAACGGGGTCGAATCGTCCATGATCTGGGCGACAAGAACCTGCTGATGCTGCGCAATCACGGCACGCTTACCGTGGGGCCCAATTGCGCGATCGCTTTCTTGCGGATGTATTTCCTTGAAAACGCCTGCAAGACCCAGATCTTCGCGCAATCCGCAGGGACCGGTAATCTGCACGAAGAACCCCAAAGCATGGCAGACACCGTGCAGGCGCAATCTGCCGCTGCCTTCCAGCCGGGCTCGGGCGATAATCTGGTCTGGCCGGGTCTGTTGCGCAAACTCAAGCGGGCCAATCCGGGGCATGACTGCTGATCGGGCCCGCGCGTCCGCGACATTAGAACGCATCTGCGGCCGGAAGGTTCGCAGATGCGCGCCGCGCACCGGGACAACATTGGCGTGCTGGCTGAATAATTTGTCGGTTTTGCGCGCAAAGCCTGCCATAGTCTCCCAAGAATCAGCCCAAAGTGACCCATCACCCTGCCGTACTGTCACTTTTTTCGGCAATCGGGCGGATCACCAGAAAGCGACTGTAATAAAGGGGCCAAGACGACACCTCACCATACGTTACTGTGTTGCGGTGCGAGGAACCCTCTGCTACATGGCCCCTGATTTAGACGTCTTGAACCAACTTCAAGCCGCGCCAACGCCCCGGTGACGCGACTGTATTCGTGTATCCGGCCTGACTGAACGAGAGGATGGACGTGTCCGAAACAGCTTCGATATCCACCGGCATCGCACAGCGCTACGCGTCTGCTGTCTATGACCTGGCCAAAGATGGCAAAAAGGTCAAAGACATCGAGACCGACCTGGATGCCCTGCAGGGTGCCCTGAATGACAGCGAAGATTTCCGTAACCTGATTCATTCGCCGATCTACACCCGCTCTGAACAACAGGCAGCCATCGTCGCGCTCGCGAAAAAGATGAAGCTGTCGGAAATCATGGGCAACACATTGTCCCTGATGGCCTCCAAGCGCCGCCTGTTCGTCCTGCCGGCGCTGGTCAAATCCCTGCGCGAAACCATCGCGATCGAAAAAGGCGAAGTGACCGCAGAGGTGACATCCGCCAAGGCGCTGACCAAGGCGCAATCAGACAAGCTTGCCAAGACGCTCAAGGCGTCCACCGGCAAGACCGTAACGCTTCAAACCGCCGTTGATGAATCTCTCATTGGTGGCCTAATCGTCAAAGTGGGCTCCAAGATGATCGACACGTCGATCCGCTCAAAGCTCAATTCCCTCCAGAATGTAATGAAAGAGGTCGGATAAATGGGTATCCAAGCTGCAGAAATTTCTGCGATCCTGAAGGACCAGATCAAGAATTTCGGTCAAGAAGCCGAAGTCGCCGAAGTAGGCCGTGTGCTTTCCGTTGGTGACGGTATCGCCCGCGTCTATGGTCTGGACAATGTTCAGGCCGGTGAGATGGTCGAATTCCCCGGCGGTATTCAGGGCATGGCCCTGAACCTCGAAGCAGACAACGTCGGTGTTGTTATCTTCGGTTCCGACCGTGACATCAAAGAAGGCGACACAGTCAAGCGCACGAACTCCATCGTGGACGTTCCCGTGGGCAACGAACTGCTGGGTCGCGTTGTGGACGGTCTGGGCAACCCGATCGACGGCAAAGGCCCGATCAACGCCACGCAGCGCGGCATCGCGGATGTCAAAGCGCCGGGCATCATCCCGCGTAAATCCGTTCACGAACCAATGTCCACGGGCCTTAAATCCGTTGACGCGATGATCCCGATTGGCCGTGGCCAGCGTGAATTGATCATTGGTGACCGTCAGACCGGTAAAACCGCTGTTGCCCTCGACGCGATCCTGAACCAGGCGCAGGTTAATGCTGCTGCTGGCGATGACGAAGGCAAGAAGATGTACTGCGTGTATGTTGCCATCGGTCAAAAACGCTCCACAGTTGCACAGCTGGTCAAAAAGCTCGAAGAATCCGGCGCGATTGAATATTCCATCGTTGTGGCCGCGACCGCGTCCGAACCTGCGCCAATGCAGTTCCTCGCGCCCTACGCCGCGACAGCCATGGCAGAATTCTTCCGCGACAATGGCCGTCACGCCCTGATCATCTATGATGACCTGTCCAAACAGGCCGTGTCTTACCGCCAGATGTCCCTGCTGCTGCGCCGCCCACCAGGCCGCGAAGCCTATCCTGGTGACGTTTTCTATCTCCACTCCCGCCTGCTTGAGCGTTCCGCCAAGCTGGGTGATGACGCAGGCAATGGTTCCTTGACCGCGCTGCCGATCATCGAAACCCAAGGTGGTGACGTTTCCGCATTTATTCCGACAAACGTGATCTCCATCACCGACGGTCAGATCTTCTTGGAAACAGAACTGTTCTACCAGGGTATCCGTCCTGCTGTGAACACAGGTCTGTCAGTTTCCCGCGTGGGTTCATCCGCTCAGACCAAGGCGATGTCTTCTGTCGCCGGTCCGGTAAAACTGTCTCTGGCTCAGTACCGCGAAATGGCTGCTTTTGCTCAGTTCGGTTCCGACTTGGATGCCGCGACACAGCAGATGCTTAACCGTGGCGCACGCCTGACAGAGCTGATGAAACAGCCGCAGTACGCGCCTTTGTCCAACGCCGAAATCGTCTGCGTCATCTACGCCGGCACCAAAGGTTACCTGGACAAGCTGCCCGTGACCGAAGTGGGTCGCTGGGAGCAGGGCCTGCTGGCACATCTGCGCGGCAAACACGCCGACCTGCTCAAGGACATCACCGATAACGATCGCAAGGTGAAAGACGAGCTGGAAGACAAAATCAAAGCTGCGCTCGATTCCTACGCCGCTGACTTCGCTTAAGGAGAGATAGCCAATGGCAAATCTCAAGGTCCTTAAAAACCGGATCGCGTCGGTCAAATCGACCCGCAAGATCACGAAAGCCATGCAAATGGTTGCCGCGGCGAAACTTCGCCGCGCGCAGGAAGCTGCCGAGGCTTCTCGCCCCTACACAGAACGGTTCAATGCCGTGATGGCGGGGCTGGCGGCATCTGTCGGCGGTTCTGATTCAGCACCAAAACTCTTGTCCGGCACCGGGTCGGACAAGGTGAACCTGCTTGTCGTCATGACGTCAGAGCGGGGCCTTTGCGGTGGTTTCAACACCAACATCGTGAAAAAGGCCAAAAGCCACGCACAGGCACTGCTTGCCGCCGGTAAGGAAGTCAAAATCCTGACCGTCGGTAAAAAGGGCCGTGACCAGCTCAAGCGTGACTTCTCTGCGCATCTGGTCGGGCATGTCGACATGTCAGAGGTCAAGCGCCTCGGGTATGCAGACGCGCAGGGCGTCGCCAAGGACGTGTTGAACCGCTTTGACGACGGCGAATTCGACGTTGCAACGCTGTTCTATGCAAACTTTGTGAACGTGGTCAGCCAGGTCCCTCAGGCCCAGCAGATCATCCCTGCAAAGTTTGACGGCGAAGGCGCGGACGAGGGCGTATCGACATTGTTCGATTATGAGCCTTCCGAAGAGGCCATCCTCGCGGATCTTCTGCCGCGCGGTGTCGCCACGGCGATTTTCTCAGGCTTGCTTGAGAATGCGGCGTCCGAACAGGGTGCACGAATGTCAGCGATGGACAACGCCACGCGCAACGCGGGCGATATGATCGACAGCCTCACGATCGAGTATAACCGCTCGCGTCAGGCCGTGATCACGAACGAGCTGATCGAAATCATTTCCGGCGCGGAAGCGCTGTAAGCAAATCGGAGAAACGACATGGCAAATGCAGTCGGCAAAATCACTCAGGTCATCGGCGCCGTCGTTGACGTGCAGTTCGAAGATAACCTGCCACAGATCCTTAACGCTCTGACCACAGACAACAACGGCTCGAAGCTGGTGTTGGAAGTGGCGCAGCACCTTGGCGAAAACACAGTACGCACCATTGCGATGGACGCGACCGAAGGTCTCGTTCGTGGTGGCCGCGTCGAAGACACCGGCGCACCTATCCAGGTTCCGGTTGGCACGGCAACACTGGGCCGTATCCTGAACGTCACCGGCGACCCGGTTGACGAAAAGGGCCCTGTTGAGACCAAGGAAACACGCGGCATCCACGGCGAAGCGCCTAGTTTTGAATCTCAGTCCACAGAGACAGAGATCCTGACCACAGGCATCAAGGTCATCGACCTGCTGGCCCCCTACACCAAGGGTGGTAAAATTGGTCTGTTCGGCGGTGCCGGCGTTGGCAAAACAGTTCTGATCATGGAACTGATCAACAACATCGCAAAGGTACACTCCGGTGTGTCCGTGTTCGCGGGTGTTGGTGAACGTACCCGTGAGGGCAACGACCTGTACCACGAAATGATCGAATCCGGCGTTATCGTTCCCGATAACCTGCCAGAGTCCAAGATTGCACTGGTCTACGGCCAGATGAACGAGCCTCCAGGTGCGCGTATGCGTGTGGCTCTGTCCGGCCTGACATTGGCCGAACAGTTCCGTGACGAATCCGGTTCTGACGTTTTGTTCTTCGTGGACAACATCTTCCGCTTCACACAGGCCGGTTCCGAAGTGTCCGCTCTGCTGGGTCGTATTCCTTCCGCTGTGGGCTACCAGCCAACGCTGGCCACAGACATGGGTGCGATGCAGGAACGTATCTCCTCCACCAAAAACGGTTCGATCACCTCCGTTCAGGC
This sequence comes from Sulfitobacter sp., assembly GCA_017854855.1. Taxonomy (GTDB): domain Bacteria; phylum Pseudomonadota; class Alphaproteobacteria; order Rhodobacterales; family Rhodobacteraceae; genus Sulfitobacter. The sequence continues at coordinate 105,682 of JAFMGZ010000006.1, forward strand.
CGTTTACGTCCCTGCGGACGACTTGACTGACCCGGCCCCGGCGACATCCTTTGCGCACCTTGACGCGACAACGGTTCTGGATCGTTCGATCTCAGAAAAAGGCATCTACCCTGCTGTGGACCCACTGGGTTCCACATCCCGCCTGCTGGATCCGCTGATCATCGGTGAAGAGCACTACAAGGTCGCGACAGACGTGCAGCAGGTTCTGCAGCGCTACAAGTCGCTTCAGGACATCATCGCGATCCTCGGCATGGACGAACTGTCCGAAGACGACAAACTGGCCGTGGCCCGTGCCCGCAAGATTGAGCGTTTCTTGTCCCAGCCGTTCGACGTGGCGAAGGTCTTTACCGGTTCCGACGGTGTTCAGGTGCCTCTGGAAGACACAATCTCCTCGTTCAAGGCGGTTGTTGCGGGTGAATACGATCACCTGCCAGAAGGCGCCTTCTACATGGTTGGTGGCATCGACGACGTGAAGGCGAAAGCCGAGAAAATGGCAGCAGACGCCGCCTAAGGGAGCTTGAAGCAATGGCAGACACGATGCAATTCGATCTGGTGTCGCCCGAGCGGCGGCTGGCCTCCTTGCAGGTCACATCCGTCCAGATCCCAGGTGCCGACGGCGATATGACGGCGATGGAGGGGCATGCCCCCACCATCACCACCCTGCGCCCCGGTGTGCTGACCGTAAACGGCCCTGACGGGGCAACCGATTATGTTGTGACCGGCGGTTTCGCCGAAATCACCAGCACCGGTGTTTCCGTTCTGGCCGAACGCGCAATGGCAAAGGGCGACATGACCCAAGAGCATCTCAACGAGATGATCGAAGAGGCCAAGACAACCTATGCCAAGGCCAAAGAGTTCTGGCACAATGAACCGGGCCCCGTTGATGACGCAGCCAAGCTGTTGTCTGACATGGTGGCAATGGGCACACATATCGGCCTCGACCCGGAAAAACCAAACTTCTGATATTTTCAGGTCTGAAATTCAAAAGGCTCCGCTCTCGCGGGGCCTTTTTTCATGCGCAAAGGTTTTGCCCCGATCACGCCGCAATATCGCCATTGCGCCCGATTAAGTTCCCGTTAGTGTGGAAATGTACAAAGCAGATGGAATATTTATGCTCACTGCGATTTTTTGCCAAGGACCGTGGACTTAAAGAACGATGAAGAAACTCAGAAGCCATACCATTGGAATTGATAGCGACGATGTAATACTTTTCTCTGACTACGAGGACGGCGGCGACATGTGGACAGGGCGCGGCCAAAGGGAACGCCGCCGTCACATCAAGTTTTCGCAGAAATACAAATCCCCCCCGACGGTGCAATTGTCGCCTTCGCTGTGGGACCTGGATTCAACGACAATCATGCGCGCGGATATCACGGCAGAATCGGTCACAAAGTCAGGGTTTGACATGGTGTTCCGCACATGGGGCGACACACGGGTCGCACGGATGCGCATCGCCTGGATGGCCATCGGCGAAATGTCAGAGCTTGACGATTGGGACGTGCACTAGGCGGCATCAGCCGCCCAACCGCCGGTTCCGATCAGACGCTATACATACCGTCATAGATCGGACCCAGCGTGTCCTGTTCAAAGAGCGATGACACGGATGTCCCGTTCCAGATGTTCAGGATCGCCTGGGCAAACAGCGGCGCAGTCGGGACAATCCGAATGTTCGCGGCCTTCTTGATCTCGTCGGTCGGGGCAATCGAATCCGTGATCACCAGCGATTTCATGACGGAATTTGTCACGCGTTCCACCGCCGGGCCGGACATCACCCCGTGGCTGATGTAGGAATGCACCTCTTTGGCCCCATTCTCCAACAATACTTCGGCCGCCTTGCACAGCGTGCCTGCGGTGTCACAGATGTCATCCACAATCAGGCAGGTCTTGCCGGTTACATCCCCGATCACCGTCATCTCGGCCACTTCACCGGGTTTCTCGCGGCGTTTGTCCACGATCGCCAGCGGCGAATTGATCCGCTTGGCCAGTTCCCGCGCCCGCGCGACACCGCCCACATCGGGTGAGACAACCATCAGATCATCCATCTGGTCCTTGAAGTGGCTCTTGATATCCAGCGCAAAAATCGGCGACGCATACAGGTTGTCGACCGGAATATCAAAGAAACCCTGGATCTGTGCCGCATGCAGATCCATGGTCAGAACCCGTTCAATCCCGGTGCCGACCAGCATGTTCGCAACCATCTTTGCGGTGATTGGCGTGCGCGCCTTGGTCCGGCGATCCTGGCGGGCATAGCCGAAATAGGGCAGCACGGCCGTCACACGGGCCGCAGAGGACCGGCGCAGCGCATCTGCCATGATCAGCAGTTCCATCAGGTTGTCATTGGCCGGGTTCGACGTGGACTGGATGATAAACATGTCCTCGCCGCGCACGTTCTCAAAGACTTCGACAAAGATTTCACCGTCGTTGAACCGCTCAACCCGCGCATCGACCAGACCCACATTCACCCCGCGGTGCAGGGACATCCGCCGGGCGATGGCCTTGGCCAGGGGCATATTGGCATTGCCAGAGATCAGCTTGGGTTCAGGGGTCTGTGGCATGGGATGCTCCGTGGCAGCGGTATATGACAGATTCGTGGCGTTGATCCCCGCTTAGCACGCAGCTAGGGTGCCGCAAACCCAAGGAGGTCCAAATGGCCCAGATCGACTACTTTTTCGCGACACTGTCCCCCTACTGTTACCTTGCCGGGCTGCGGCTGGAAGAGGTCGCGGCAAAACACGGGGCCGTGATCAATTACAAACCCTTCGACATCATTGCCGCTTTTGGCCGGACGGGCGGGACACCCCCCAAGGACCGGCACATCAGCCGCATTGAATACCGCGCGCAGGAACTGCCGCGTCAGGCCAAAAAGCTGGGGATGCCGTTCAACCTGCAGCCCGCCCATTGGCCGACAAACGGCGCGCCTGCGGCCTATGCCTTTATCGCCGCGCAAAACGCGGGCGGCGGTGACCTTGGGCTTTTGGCCCATGCCATCACCCGCGCCGTCTGGGCCGAGGAAAAGGACATCGCCCAGGATGATGTCATCCGCGCCTGTCTGACAGAGGCGGGCTTTGACCCCTCGCTTGCTGACAGCGGCCTGTTGGTCGGGGCAGAAACCTATGCCCGCAACCTCGAAGAGGCGGTAGAACGCGGTGTCTTTGGTGCCCCCTTCTATTTCGTCGATGATCAGCGGTTCTGGGGCCAGGACCGCATTGCAGACCTCGATGCCTATCTGTCGGGTGAACTATGAGGCCGCAAACCGGGTTCACGCCCAATGTCATGACCCTGGGCAAAGGGCCGCGGCCCGCGCTGGCGCTGCATTGCACCATGGCCTTTGGCGGGGCATGGACGCCTCTGTCCAAGGCCCTGCCAGAGCTGACGATCACCGCCCCCGACATGCCCAGCCATGGCCGCAGCCCCGATTGGGATGAGGACAGCGAATTTCACAACACGGTCTATGCCGGTGCCGTGGCCGCCATGCCGGATGGCCAGTTCGATCTGATCGGCCATTCGTTCGGTGCCTGCACAGCCCTGCAACTGGCCGTGCGCCACCCTGACCGCATCCGCAGCCTGACGGTGATTGAACCGGTGTTCTTTGCCGTGGCTCTTGTTGATGCGCCCGACACCATCGACAGACACGACATGGACGCGCAAAACTATCTCAAGGCGATCCAAAGCGGCGACCGCGAAGGTGCGGCGCGCACCTTTAACCGCATGTGGAGCGCAGATGCCCCCGCCTGGGACACGTTGCCCGAGCGCACCCGTGCCGCTATGTGCCGCGCGATCCATGTGGTCCCCGGGTCGCATGATTTTCTGTATAAAGACACCGAACAACTGCTCGCGCCGGGGACGCTGGACGCTTGCACCATCCCCACGGTGGTGATGCGCGGTGAACAGGCCCATCCCGCGATCACAGCCACCAATGCCGGTCTTGTTGCACGGATGCCAAACGCCACGTCTTCGGTCATTCCGGGGGCAGGCCACATGGCCCCGATCAGCCACCCCAAAGAGGTGGCCGAGGTGCTGCGCGACCTTTTCGCCCGCAGTTAATCACCTGTTAGGAAAGCGGGACGCACGCTGCATTAACCCCGCCGTTTTCGCCCATCGTATGCACATGCGGTGTACGTTCGGTGTACGCGCTGTGCATGGTCAAAATCTCCCCGAAACCCTTGTTAACCTAGGGTTCCGGGCCCTGGTTCGGCCAAGGTCTTGGACCTGTTGCGCGTCCGCTCAAAAATGGCTGAGAAAGGCGTCAATCTGCTCACGCCCGATCGACCAGTCACAAACCAGCCGCGCCGCCACCAGCTCATCCGCGGGCCCCTCCAACGGGCCGTCCCACAGATAATAACGCGCTCCGGCATCATGCATCTTTTGATGCACGGCGCGCGGCCAGCGGGCAAAGATCATATTGGCCTGTGGCTCATGCAAAAATACGGCCCCCGCCTTGCGCAGCCCCGCCGCCAGATAGGCGGCATTGGCATTGGCCTCTTGTGCGATCTCGACAAAGGCATTGTCCTGCAAATAGCCCGCCATCTGCGCAGACAGGAACCGGTGTTTTGAGAACAAATGCGCCCCGCGCTTGCGGCGCAGTTCAAATTCCCATGCCTTGGAAGGATCAAAGAAAACAACGGCTTCCACGCCCATGCAGCCGTTCTTGGTCCCACCAAAACTGACCACGTCAACGCCCGCTTTCCACGACATTTCCGCCGCCGTACAACCCAGAGCCACCATGGCATTGGCAAAGCGTGCCCCGTCCAGATGCACCGGCAGATTGTGGCGCTTGGCCACGTCACACAGCGCCTTGATCTCGGCCAGCGAATGCACCGACCCGCGCTCGGTCACCTGTGTGATCGACACCGGACCGGGCTGTGCGCCATGCACATTGCCCACGGTCTGGCCCGCAATCGCGGCGTCCAGCGCCTCAGGCGTCATCTTGTCATCCGTGTCAATCAAGGTCAGCTTGGCAGCCCCTGCATAAAACTCTGGCGCGTTACACTCATCTTGTTGAATATGCGCGACTTTTGAACAGAACATCGTCTGCCAGGGCTGGGTGTAACAGGCCAGCGCCAGCGCATTGGCCGCCGTGCCCGTCGCCACCAGATAGACCGCCGCATCGGGGGCCTCAAAAACCTCACGGATACGGGTCCGGACCTCGTCCATCACCGTGTCTTTGCCATAGGGCATCTGGTGCGCGGTATTGGCCGCAATCACGCGGTCCATAACGGCTGGGTGAACGGGCCCTGCGTTGTCAGAGGCAAAAAACATCAGATCGGCTCCTCAATGATATAATCTTCCCATTCTTCGAAGGGGGTATCGAATTCCGAGACTGTGCCATCGCGCACAGAGATACCAGCATCATGCACGCTTTCGGGTGTGCCCGTGATCAGCGGATGCCACTCGGGCAGCGGTTTTCCCTGCCATAACAAGCGGTAAGCGCAGGTTTGCGGCATCCAATAGGCATGCGTATCCAGGTTGTCGGGCTTCAGCACGATGCAATCGGGAACGAATTGATGGCGGTTTTCGTAATGGGTGCAGCGGCAGGTCGAATCGTCCAGCAGGCGGCAGGCGACACGGGTCAGGGCGACCTCTTCGGTCTCCTCGTCCTCCAGCTTGTTCAGGCAGCATTTGCCGCAGCCATCGCACAGCGCTTCCCATTCGGCGGGGGACATTTTGGTCAGCGGCTTCTTTTCCCAGAACCGGGGGGCCAACCCCTCGCGTACAATCGGATCGCTCATAGCGCGGCCAGAATGGCGCGGGCCTGGACACTGTCGGCATCCATTTGGGTAATCAGCGCCTCAAGGCTGTCGAATTTCTCTTCGCCGCGCAGATGTTCGATCAAGGCGACAGACAGGGGGGTGCCATAAAGATCGCCTTTGAAATCAAAGACAAAGGTCTCAAGGTTGGCTTTGTTTTCCCCGAACATCGGCCGCACGCCCAGACTGGCCACACCGTGATAGCTGCCCTTGTGCGGCCCTTCCAGAACGTCGACCAGAACAGCATAGACGCCAAAGGCGGGCTGGTGCAGGCCGTCGATCGACATATTCGCCGTGGGATAACCCAACTCGCGGCCGCGCTGTTCGCCGGTGATCACCGGGCCTTCAATCCGGTGCCAATGGCCCAGCATTTCAGCAGCCTTGCGCGGATCGCCCTCGCTCAGTGCCGTGCGGATCGCGGTAGAGGATACGGTTTGATCGCTCTTGGTCATCAAGGGCGCGATGGTTACGCCAAAGCCGAACATCTCGCCATAGCGCTGCAGATCCTCTGCCGTGCCTGCGCGGGCTTTGCCAAAACAGAAATCGGCACCCACGACCACATGGCGCAGGCCCAGCCCTTCGCGCAGGACATCGCGGGCGAATTCCTTGGGCGTGAGAGAGGCAAGCGCTTGTGTAAACCCCAGTTCATACAGCTTTTCCACGCCGATCTTTTCCAATCTATGGGCGCGCGCAGCGGGGCTCATCAGGCGGAAAGGTGGTGAATCAGGGGCGAAAAATTCGCGCGGATGCGGCTCGAAGGTGACGATGCCCAGCGGGGCATCAGGCAGGGCTGTGCGGGCCAGATTGATGACGGACTGGTGCCCATGGTGGACGCCGTCAAAATTGCCGATCGCGGCGGTGGCACCGCGATCGGCATCGCTTACAAATTGATAATCTCGGATGATGCGCATGGCACCTGACTAGCCGTGGCATCACAGAAGGGCAAGATGTCGGCAGTCCTGCGTTTCAATTCGCCATAACGCGCGCCGGTATCAGTCGAACTTGCGTGAGGGGGCCAGCACCGTTGCTTCACCGATCAGGACCTTCTTGCCATCCACGGAGCAATGGCAATCCATCTTGACCCGGCGCTTGGAGAATTCGATGTCGGTCACCTTGACCTCGGCATAAACCAGGTCGCCCGGACGCACAGGTGCAAGGAATTTTAACGATTGGCCCATATAAACAGTGCCGTGTCCGGGCAATTGTTCGCCAATCACCGCTGAAATCAGGCCCGCCGTCAGCATGCCATGGGCGATCCGACCTTCGAAAATCGTGTCGCGGGCGTAATCATCGTCCAGATGCACGGGGTTATGGTCGGTCGAAATCTGCGCGAACATCTCGATATCCTGGTCTGTCACGACCTTGCGCAGATAGCGCATCATGCCGATTTCGATGTCTTCGATACAGATCGTGCCGCGCGGAAGATTGTCCAACATTTTTCACCCCTGAGTAATAATCTGCTGTCTAGCATGCAAAAGTTGTAACTTAATTACTTCGCGAGTGCAGAAAGGCAAGGGAAAAATGTCTACCTCAGAAACCCGATTGTATAGGTAGGAGAGGACATTTCCCTTTCTAAATATACACTTAACGCATCAGGATCGGGCTGTAGCGAAGTTTTTGTTTCTGCCGCAGCCAGCCCGCCGGAGATGAAAAGGGAATCAATATCCTCTCCCATGGCCCCTTTGATGTCCGTCAGCACCCCGTCACCGATGCACAGAATGCGATCATCGGGAATCGATGTGCCCAGGGCGGTCAGACGGCGGCGTGCCAGATCATAGATCGGCGGATGGGGTTTGCCGAAATACAGGCTCTCTCCGCCCATCTCCGTATAAAGCTGCGCCAGCGCGCCCGCACACCATTCACGGGCCTCGCCCCGGTCCACCACGATATCGGGATTGGCACAAAGCAGTTTCAGCCCCTTTTGCTTGGCATAAAGGAACTGGGGCCGCATCACGCTGGGATCGGCCATCGGATCTTGGGGGCCGGTACAGACGATGCCTTCGGCCTCTTCCAGCGGGACCTGTGTCATCTCGATGGGATTGTCGAGCAAGTTCAGCGGCTGAAAGAATTTCTCTTCGCCGGGCTGGCCGATGAACCAGACCTTGCTGCCAACCGCGCCCTGAAACATCGCCGACCGCGCCGAATCGCCAGAGGTGGCGACAGTGTCCCATGCATCCTGTGGCACGCCGAAATGGTCCAGCTGTTTGATCACGCCCGCGCGGGGGCGGGGGGAGTTGGTGACCAGCACGACCTTGCCGCCGCTCTTGCGATAGTCCTGCAAGGCCGCGACCGCTTCGGGAAAGGCATCTACGCCGTTGTGAACGCAGCCCCAAAGGTCAACGAAAAGCGCATCATACTGCGCGGAAATCTCTGCAAGGGTTTCAACGATCCGGGTCATGGGCCTGCTCCATCTGGTTTTGACGCAGGCTTAGGCGAAATCGAAGGAAGATGGAATGCAAGAGGCGTAGGGTGGGGTTTTACCCCACCCCAGCGCTTACATCTTCAGGTTCGGGATGATCTGCTTTTTACGGCTCATGATGCCGGGCAAGACAACGGTGTCGCCGCTGACTGTCACGCCAAAGCTGTTCTCGGCGATGGCCTTGACCGTGTCATTGGGCACCAGCAGCGTCGCTTCTTCTTGCAGGATATCGACGATGAACAGCAGCACCTCGGCGGCACCATCCTCAGCGGCGACGCCGGGCATGGCCGCCATCAGCGCATCCTTGCGCGCCAGCAACGGTGCCGGGGATGTCGTTTCCAGCACAGAGACCAACAGGCCCGTGCCCTTGAGGTCAAATTCCTTGCTGTCCATGCGCAGCAATTCGGGCTCGGAAAAGGCTGATACGTCAGATTTGGCAGCGAACATGGCGGCGGCATATTCAGCGATATCCACGCCCAGTTCCTCGGCGATGGAATAGGCGATGGCGCGGTCTTCTTGGGTGGTCGTGGGGCTGCGGAATTCCAGCGTATCAGACAGGATGCAGGACAAGGCGGCCCCCTTGATTTCGCGCGGGGCCTGGGCCCAGTCCTTGCCGATCATCTTCCACATGATGGTGGCGGTGCAGGCCAGCGGCTGGATGTTGATCTCAATCGGTCCGCGTGTTTCCAGACCGGCCACCAGACGGTGGTGATCAATGATGCCGGTGATATTGGCATCATTGATATTGGCGGGCAATTCGCCGGGGTTGTTGGTGTCGACGATGACCACATCGGTGTCGGCGGCCAGCTCTGTCATGATCTCGGGCTTGTCCAGTTTCCAGTGGTCCAGCATGAACAGGGCTTCTGTGTTTGGTTCTCCCCACAGGATCGGCTTGGCGGGCGTGCCCTTGATCTGATTGAGGTACCATGCCCAGACAATCGGGCTGCCGGTGCTGTCGGTGTCGGGGTTTTTGTGGCCGAAAACGAGTGTGGTCATGGGAGGTGTCCTTTGATGCGGCAAATCGGGTTGCGCGCGTTATAGGGGGCACCTTGGCGCTTGTCACGACCCTGCGTCAGAGGCCCAGTTCGCGGCGCTTTTTTCGGGTCAGGCCGGCCACGACCATATCGTAGGAGGCGCGGATGTGGTCGCGCAGGCTGTCGTCGGACAGGCCGGGTTCACTGTAGTGCTGGATCCACTTCAGGCCGCGTGATGCCATGTAGGGTGCGGGCCGCAGGCCGGGGCTGTCCGACAGGATTTCAAACGCCATCTGCGAGGCTTTGAAGGTGACGGTATTGCCGCTTTGCCCCATGCCGACCACGGCAAAGACCTTGCCGCCGATCTTGTAGACGTCTGCGTTGCCCCATTGCACCACATGCGTGGCCTTGGGCAAACAGGCGCAGAATGATATCAGATCATCACGGGTCATAATGACGTTCTAGAGGGTTGGAGCGGCTTCGCAAATAGGGCAGTCTGCGGCGCATGAGCCAGCCGCGTGAAACCGATCTCTATCCGCCGATCAAGGCCTTCCTTGAGGATCAGGGCTATGTCGTGAAATCCGAGGTTGGTGCGGCGGATGTGGTCGCCCTGCGCGGGGCAGAGCCGCCCGTGGTGGTGGAACTGAAGCTGGGGTTTTCGCTGGCGCTGTTTCATCAATGCCTTGCCCGTCTGAAGGTGACAGATGACGTCTATCTGGCCGTGGCCCGCGCCCCGGGAAAACGCTTTGCCAAGGCGCTCAAGGACAATACCGCAATGGCGCGCCGACTTGGCCTTGGGCTGATCACGGTCCGGCTGAGCGATGCGCTGGTTGAAGTGCATTGCGACCCAGGACCCTATGCCCCGCGCAAATCGGCCAAACGACAAAAACAGTTGCTGCGGGAATTCGCGCGGCGGCAGGGCGATCCGAATGACGGCGGGCAGACACGGGCAGGGCTGGTGACGGCCTACCGACAAGATGCGCTGAAGCTGGCGCTTTATCTTTTCGAGGTGGGAGCCAGCAAAGGCGCGGATGTGGCGCGCGAAACCGAAGTGGCCGTGGCGACCCGGATGATGCGGGACAACCATTATGGCTGGTTCGAGAAAGTGGATAAGGGCGTATACGGCCTGACCCCGGCAGGGGCCGAGGCAGTCGGAACCTCTGCGCGCGTGCTGGGTGCCGACTGAGGCAGGCACAAAGCCGCGCGGCCCTTGAAAATCGCAGAACCATGCGCATCTGAAAGCGGCACCCGAAAGCGAAGATTTTTCCAATTCCTCGGTTGACAGACAGCGGCAGCACCCTTAGCTACCCATCGTTAGCACTCGACCCCTTTGAGTGCTAACGCCTGATCCGCCCAACCAAGGGCAGCAGGCAGGAACAAACTTTGAGCCTTAAGGAGCTGCAGAGATGGCATTGAAACCGCTTCACGACCGCGTGCTGGTAAAGCGCACAGAAAGCGAAGAGAAAACAGCCGGCGGATTGATCATTCCTGATTCCGCCAAAGAAAAACCCTCAGAGGGTGAAGTTGTTGCTTGTGGCGAAGGCGCCCGCAAGGACAGCGGCGAGCTGATCGAAATGGCTGTAAAGCCAGGCGACAAGATCCTGTTCGGCAAATGGTCCGGAACAGAAGTCACCGTCGACGGCGAAGAAATGCTGATGATGAAAGAAAGCGACATCATGGGGATCATCGCCTGATCATTCAGGTGATGGCGGCTTGAAATCCCGCCCCAAGGTTCGACGCTTATTCACAAATTAATGGAGAAGACAAATGGCAGCTAAGGACGTCAAATTTGACACCGATGCCCGCAACAAGATGCTTAAGGGTGTGAACATCCTTGCAAACGCGGTAAAAGTAACTCTGGGCCCCAAAGGCCGTAACGTGGTTCTGGACAAATCGTTCGGCGCCCCGCGCATCACCAAAGACGGTGTATCCGTGGCCAAAGAGATCGAGCTTGAGGACAAGTTCGAGAACATGGGCGCACAGATGGTCAAGGAAGTTGCTTCCCGGACCAATGACGAAGCAG
>JAFMGZ010000083.1 GCA_017854855.1 Sulfitobacter sp.
TGGCGGAGGCTCAGGGATTCGAACCCTGGGGACGCTCTCACGCCCGCCGGTTTTCAAGACCGGTGCATTCGACCACTCTGCCAAACCTCCGCAGTCCGATCCCCATAATCTGGTCTGTTCGATTCGGCAAATGGACAAATCATTCCAAAGCCATAAAATTTGCCGCGTGGAAAATTGCCGATCCGGGGCGGGCAGTCTTTTCAGGTGGGGCGTTGCAGGTTAGAGTGCCTCCAAGATCCCTTTGAGGGGACCAATTGGTGTGCCGTCATTCGCGGCAAAATGAGGCCCAAAGGGCCCGCAGGCAAGGACGAGACCACGATGAGCAGGCCCATGGATAAGGCGCAAGATCACGGCGCAAGCAGCCCCCGGCGCAGGGCCACTTTGGTGGTGGGCGGTATTTTGGCGATTGGCCTTTTGGCCGGCTGTGACGAGAACGGCAAATTCAGCTTGCCCCTGCCCCAGTCACAGGCCGATGCCAGCACTGCCAGCAGTACCAGAACCACCAAGCTGGTCGAGCGGGATGTCGAAGCGCCTGATGTCTTTTCGGTCACCGATCAAGGCCTTTGGGATGGCCGCCCCTCGCTGGGCGGGGTTTGGGTCGCGCATCCCGATGTCACCGATCCCGAACGCGTGATTGTTCGAAATGAGGCGAATGGAAAATTCGTCATCGGCGCGCTGTTTCGCAAGGAACGCGATTTGCCCGGACCCAAGTTGCAGATCTCTTCTGACGCTGCGGCGGCCTTGGGCATTCTGGCCGGGGCACCTGCCCCTTTGAACGTCACCGCCTTGCGCCGCGAAGAGGCGCAAGAACCTGAAGCACAGATCCCTGCGGTTTCGGATACTGTTGCGGCACCAGCCGAGGTTGCACAAACATCGCTTGACCCGATTGCAGCCGCCGGTGCCGCGATCGAGGCAGCACCGGCCGCGCCAATTGCCGCCCCCGTTGCGGCAGCCCCCAAACCCGTGGCCACCGCTGCGGTGTCAAAAATTCCAAAACCATTCGTGCAGCTGGGCATCTTCAGCATTGAGGCCAACGCGGATCGCGTGGCCAAACAGATGCGCGGCGCGGGGATGGTCCCCACCATCAAGGCGTCGCAGATCAACGGCAAACCCTTTTGGCGCGTTCTTGTCGGACCTGCCACCAGCAACAATGAACTGAACAGTCTGATCAAAGCCATCAAGGCCGAGGGCTTCTCTGATGCCTATGCGGTCAGCAATTGATACCCTACAGGAGCATATATCCCTCATGATCCGCCTTCTTGCTGCCAGCCTGGCGCTGATCCTTACGACCCTGACCGCTCAGGCCTTTGAAACCAAGGCGGGGTCGGCTTTCGTGATCGACCAGACCACAGGCACCGTGCTTTTGGCCAAGAATGCCGACACCCCGCTGCCGCCCGCTTCCATGTCCAAGTTGATGACGCTCTATATGGCCTTCGAGGCGGTATCGACCGGGCGGCTGGAACTGGACCAGGAATTGCTGGTGTCGGCGGATGCCTCCCGCTACGGTGGATCCACCATGTTCTTGCAAGAGGGCGAAAGGGTTTCTGTCGAGGAACTCTTGCGCGGGATCATCGTGCTGTCGGGCAATGACGCCTGCGTTGTCATTGCCGAGGCGCTTTCGGGGACCGAGGCGCGCTTTGCCCGTGACATGACCATGCGCGCGCAGCAATTGGGGATGACAAATTCCACCTTCATGAACTCAAATGGCTGGCCCAAGCCGGGGCACCGCATGTCAATGCGCGACCTTGGTCTGCTGGCAAACCGGCTGATCACGGATTTCCCGCAGTTCTACCCGATGTTCGCAGAGCGCGAATTTCTTTTTGATCCAAATGAAAGCTCAAACAGGTTCAACCGCAACCCGCTGCTGGCCCTCAATATTGGCGCGGATGGGCTCAAGACCGGCCATACCCAAGAAGCCGGTTACGGGCTTGTCGGCAGCGCCAAACAGGGTGATCGCAGGGTGATTTTTGTGATCTCAGGGCTGGACAGCACCGCTGCACGGGCCCGCGAATCCGAGGCGATTGTGAATTGGGCGTTTCGACAGTTCAGCCAGAAAACCCTGGGCACCGCGGGCACACGCCTGGCCGATGCGCCCGTGTCCATGGGGGCGGCACCCTCTGTCGGTCTGGAACTGGCCCAGGACCTGACCGCGCTGATGCCCATCTCGGCGAATACCACCCTTGAGGGGGAAATCATCTATGCCGGCCCCTTCCGCGCGCCCGTGGCCAAGGGCGACCCGCTGGCTGAACTGGTCATCGCGCGCGATGATCTGCCGGAATTGCGGGTCCCGCTGGTGGCCTCTGAAACGGTGGCTGCCGGGGGCTTTCTGGTCAAGGTCTCTGCGGCGGCAAGACATCTGATCGCGCGCCTGAATGCCGGACCACAGGGCGCTTCATGACCGCCTCAGGTCTGTTCATCAGTTTTGAGGGCATCGACGGTTCCGGCAAATCCACCCAGGCGCGGCTGCTGGCAGATCATCTGCGAAAGCAAGGGCGCGACGTGGTGCTGACCCGCGAACCCGGCGGGTCCGAGGGGGCCGAAGAGATCCGCGCGCTGGTCTTGCAAGGCGATCCGGATCGGTGGTCCGCCGAGACAGAAATCTTGCTGTTTACCGCGGCACGGCGCGACCATCTTGAGCGCACGATAGGCCCTGCCCTGGCTGCCGGCAAAGTCGTGATCTGTGACCGCTTTGCTGATTCCACGCGGATGTATCAAGGGGTGTCGCGGGGCGATCTGCGCCATGTTGTGGATGATCTGCACCGGTTGATGATCGGGATTGAGCCGGACATCACCGTGCTGATCGACATGGATCCCGCACAAGGGCTGTCACGGGCCTTGTCGCGGCAAACGGCTGAGGAACGTTTCGAGGACTTTGGCGAGGACCTGCAGCAGGCCATGCGCGCGGGTTTTCTTGCCCTGGCTCAGGAATTTCCCGACCGCTTTGTGGTCATTGACGGTGGCCATTCGGTTGAGACGGTAGCGCAAGCCGTTCAGGCCGCCATTCAAGAACGTCTGGTTTCATAGGCCGGGCCGTCTTCCTTATGGCGTCAAACATGCTACACCCGCCCCATGAGCGATGACGCCCCCCAGCCCGACCGCATTGATGGTGCCCTGCATCCCCGCGACACCCCGCGCCTGATTGGTCAGGACGCGGCACAGGCGGCGTTTCTGGATGCGTTCAATGCGGACAAATTACATCATGCCTGGCTGCTGACGGGTCCGCGCGGTGTGGGCAAGGCGACGCTGGCCTGGCGCATCGCGCGCTTCTTGCTGGCCACGCCGAAGGACGACGGCGGCATGTTCGCGGCCCCTGCCCCCACAACGCTGGACATTGACCCTGATCATCCCGTCGCCCGGCGCATCGCCTCTGGCGGTGAAGGCGCGCTCAAGGTGATCACCCGAAGCATCAACCCCGACACCAAGCGGATGCGCAAACAGATCGTGGTGGATGACATTCGCGCGCTGAATGGGTTTTTCCAGATGTCTGCGGCGGATGGTGGAAGGCGTGTGGTGATCATTGATGATGCCGATGAGATGAACCCAAACGCCGCCAATGCCCTGCTGAAAATGCTCGAAGAGCCGCCAGAGCGGGCCACGCTGTTATTGCTCAGCCACCAGCCCTCCAGCCTGCTGCCCACGATCCGGTCGCGTTGTCGCACGTTGCGCCTTGGCACGCTGCCCCCAGACCAGATGGCACAGGCGCTGGCCGCATCTGGGGCGCAGATCACCGGCGATCCGGCCGCTTTGGCCGATCTGTCGGGCGGGTCTGTCGGCGGGGCGTTGCGCCTGTCGCTGTTGGGCGGCTTGCAGATCTATGCCGAACTGGTGGCGCTCATGTCGTCTTTGCCGCAGATGGACCGCGCCCGCGCGATCAAGCTGGCAGAGGCCGCAGCCCAGCGCGGATCCGAGGAAAAGCTGATCTTGCTCTTTGGTCTTGTGAACCTGCTGCTGGCGCGTCTGGCCCGGACCGGTGCCACAGGCACGCCGCCTGCGGTGGATGCGGCACCGGGCGAGACGGCGATGCTGATGCGTCTGTCGGCCAACCCCGCGCAGGGGCGCAAATGGGCCGAATTGGCACAAGAGATTTCCGCCCGTGCCCAGCATGGACTGGCCGTGAACCTTGACCCTGCCGCACTGGTCCTAGATACCCTGCAAAAGATGGGCCAATCCGCGCCCCGCTAGCATCGACGGACAGGCATGACCGACATACCACAAATCACCGACAGCCATTGTCACCTCGACTTTCCCGACTTTGAGGGCAACCTGCCGCAGGTGATCGCCCGCGCCGCTGAGGCGGGCGTGACGCGGATGGTCACCATCTGCACCAAGCTGAAGTCGCTGCCGGCCGTGCAGGCCATCGCACAGGCGCATGACCCTGTTTTCTTTGCCGCAGGCACCCATCCCATGTCCGTCGCCACAGAACCTTTGGTCACGGTTGAGCAATTGATCGCGCTGACCGCACATCCCAAGATGGTGGGCATTGGTGAGACCGGGCTGGATTACCACTACACGGCCGAAAGCGCCGAAATTCAGCAACAATCCCTGCGCATTCATATTGCCGCCGCCCGCGAGACAGGTTTGCCATTGATCATCCATGCGCGCGATGCCGATGACGATATGGCCCGTATCCTGCGCGAGGAACATCAAAACGGGGCCTATGGCTGCGTGATGCATTGCTTTTCCTCCTCCGCCGCTCTGGCCCATGCCGCCCTTGATCTGGGCTTTTATCTGAGCATGTCGGGGATCACCGCATTTCCCAAGTCGGGCGATTTGCGCGACATCTTTGCCGCAGCCCCGGTGGACCGCATCCTGGTCGAAACCGACGCGCCCTATCTGGCCCCCCCGCCCCATCGCGGCAAACGCAATGAACCGGCCTATACCGCCCATACAGCCGCCCGCGCGGCCGAGACTTTTGGCATGGAATACGCGGCCTTTGCAGCCCAGACACAGGCCAATTTCGACCGTCTGTTCGCCAAGGCCGCAGCCTATGAGAGTGCTGCCTGATGGCCGAGCTGCGCGTCACCATCCTGGGCTGTGGATCATCGGGCGGTGTGCCCCGTCTGGGCGGGCATTGGGGCGCTTGCGACCCGGCAGAACCCAAAAACCAGCGCCGCCGCTGCTCCATTCTGGTGGAACGGGTGACGCAGGCGGGCACGACAAGCGTGCTGATCGACACCTCGCCCGATATGCGCAGCCAATTGCTGGATGCAGGCGTGGGGCGGCTGGATGCGGTGATCTATACCCATGCGCATGCCGATCACGTGCACGGTCTGGATGATCTGCGCATGATCGTGATCAATATGCGTGCCATCCTTCCGGTCTGGGCCGACCCGCCGACCAAGGCGGCCCTGCTGGAGCGGTTCGGCTATGCATTCATCCGGCCCAAGGGGTCCATGTATCCCCCGATCCTGGAGATGAATGAAATCAACGGCGATGTCGCCATCGACGGCCCCGGCGGGACGCTCAGTTTCACGCCCTTTCTTGTCAATCATGGTGGCATGGATGCATTGGGCTTTCGGTTTGATGACGTGGCCTATCTGCCCGATGTGGCAAAGATTCCCGATGATGTCTGGCCCCACCTCAGGGGGCTGACCTGCTGGATCGTGGACGCCCTGCGCCGTGATCCGCATCCGACCCACAGTCACCTTGAACAAACCCTGGGCTGGATCAGCGAGATGGCACCAAAGACAGCCGTTCTGACAAACATGCATAACGATCTTGACTACAATGCAGTCGCGGCAGAGACACCGGACCATATTGAGCCCGCCTTTGACGGCATGGTGCTGACCTTTCCGCTAAGCTGACCCCCCGCCGCGATTGCGGCCAAACCCAAGGCACGCAATTGCAAACGCTTCTCGACGTCATCCTGCCGGTCTTTTTGGTCATCGGCTTTGGCTATGTGGCTGTGTGGCGCGGCCTTTTCCCGGTATCCGGCGTTGATGGGATCATGAAGTTCGCGCAGAATTTCGCCGTGCCCTGCCTGCTGTTTCAGGCCATTGCCCATATTGATATCTCGGCCTCTTTCAGCCCTCGGTTGTTGATCAGTTTCTATACTGGTGCCGCCATCTGTTTCGCGCTGGGGATTGCAGGCGCGCGCCTGTTGTTCAAACGCGATTGGGAAGACTGCGTGGCAATCGGCTTTTGCTGCCTGTTCTCCAATTCCGTGCTCTTGGGCCTGCCGATATCAGAGCGCGCCTACGGGGCTGATGCGCTGACGGGAAACTACGCAATCATCGCCTTCCATTCGCCGTTTTGCTACGGGCTTGGCATTACCGTGATGGAGATCGTGCGCAACCGGGGTCAATCCACGGGCCGGCTGGTGCGCTCTGTGGGGCGGGCGATGTTCCGCAATGCGCTGGTCATCGGTCTGGCGGCGGGCTTCGTGGTCAACCTGACGGGCATTACCCTGCCCGGCGTGGTCGAAGATGCGCTGTCACTGATCGTTCGCGCAGCCCTGCCTGCGGCACTCTTCGCACTTGGGGGGGTGTTGATCCAATACAAGCCCGAAGGCGACATGAAGGCGATCGCCATGGTCTGCGTTTTTTCATTGCTGGTTCATCCGGCCATCACATGGACGACGGGATCTGCGCTGCAACTGGATCAGGATCTGTTCCGCTCTGCGGTGCTGACAGCGGCGATGGCACCGGGGTTCAACGCCTATATCTTTGCCAATATGTATGGGCGCGCGCGCCGGGTTGCCGCATCGGCGGTCCTGATCGCCACCGCCAGTTCGATCCTGACGGTCTGGTTCTGGCTGGCTGTCATCGGCTAGCCCTGACATTTCGCGCAAAAACGTGCAAAGACTTTGCCGCTTGGTGACTATATCACCGACAGCCCTTTGAAAATCGCTGATAAGGGGGCATCTGACTGGAGGACCGGAGATGAGCGAAAGGACAAGAGGCCCTGGCAGGCTTTTGAGGGAAGCATCAAATGCTTTCCGCGATGTCCTGACGCATGGTTTTCCCAAACACTCTAACCGTATTTTTAGCATTCGAACCTGTAAGGTCTAAACATGGAAACAGCATTTACTCCCTTTCAATCCTTGGGCGGCGGCGCGCTGATCGGGCTCGCGGCCGTGCTCTTGATGGCTACTTTGGGCCGTATCATGGGGGCCACCGGCATCCTGGCCGGCTTCATGCAACCTGCGAACCTGTCTGACTGGTCATGGCGGGCCGCCGTGCTGGCCGGTATGATCACAGGGCCAGTGGCCGTGCTTCTGCTCAGCGGCAGTATGCCCGCAGTTGAGGTGCCCGTCTCAACCACCATGCTGATCATCGGCGGGTTCATCGTCGGTATCGGCGTCACTCTTGGTGGCGGTTGCACGTCGGGGCACGGGGTGTGCGGGATGGCGCGGCTTTCGCCCCGCTCCATCGTGGCAACCGTCGCATTCATGATCACCACAGGGATCACAGTATTTGTGATCCGTCACGTTATCGGAGGCTGACCCATGCGTTTGATCCTATCCTATATTATCGGCCTGATCTTTGGCATCGGTATCTCCATCTCTGGCATGGCCAACCCTGCCAAGGTCTTGAACTTCTTTGATATCGCAGGGTCCTGGGACCCCAGTCTGGCCTTCGTGATGGGCGGTGCGCTGATCGTGACCTTCATCGGCTACCGTGTGGTGCTCAAGCGGCCTGCCCCGATGATGGACAGCGGTTTTCACCTGCCAACCCGCAAGGATCTTGACCTGCGCCTGATCGGGGGCTCCGCCCTTTTCGGTGTTGGCTGGGGGATTGCAGGGTTCTGTCCCGGCGGTGCCTTGCCTGCTCTGGGCACAGGACGGTCCGAAGTGTTGATTTTCGTTGGTGCCTTGGTGGTTGGTATTCTGGCCGGTAAGCTGCTGCAAAACGCAATGACACGCCGTTCGGCCCAAACTGCCTGATACAAACAAGGGGACCAATGATGCGCTATCCTGTAGACATGTCGATCCACCCGGAGGTGACGGGCCATTTTGACGAAGCAACGAATACGATCAGCTATATCGTCAAGGACCCCAGCAGTGACCATTGCGCGATCATCGATAGCGTGATGGACATTGATTACGCCGCTGGGCGGATCACCTACGACCATGCCGACGCCCTGATCGCAGAGATCGAGGCCAAGGGCCTGACGCTGGATTGGATCATCGAGACGCATGTTCATGCCGACCACCTGAGTGCCGCGCCCTATATCCAGCAAAAGCTGGGCGGCAAGATCGGTGTGGGCGAAA
>JAFMGZ010000034.1 GCA_017854855.1 Sulfitobacter sp.
ATTCTCTCCAGCAGCACCATGATTTCCCCAGATAATTACCCTGTTACCAGCCACGCCCACCGTCCACGATGATGGGGCAGTGGGTCAGGGCCATCACTCTTACTTAAGGTGACGTTCGCAGACAAACTCGGGCGGGGTTCACATTGGCTGTACCTTCACTTTACAGCTTCCCAAACTTCTTTGACCACATCCTGCACCATCATGACATCTTCGCGGGTGGTGTCGAATTGGCCGACTTGAACGCGGATAACCTTGCGCGCTTCAAACGCGCCCTGGGTCAGATAGATGCGCCCATCGTCGTTGATCGCATCCACCAATCTTTGTTGGGCGGCGTCATCGCCGGGGCAGCGAAAACAAAACAGGCTGAGGATCGGTTCCGTCACGATCTCAAAGCCATCGAGCGCGCGAATCTTCTCGGCCAGCTCTTCGGCCCAAGAGACATGATTGCGGATACGGGTTTGCAGGCCTTCCAGCCCATAGGATCGGATCAGGAACCATAACTTGAGCGCCCGAAACCGGCGACCAAGCGGAATGGTCCATTCCGAGTAGTTGGTCACCTGATCGCCACTGGTCTTAAGGTATTCGGGCTCAATTTTCAGGGTGTTCAACTGCGACGTTGGATCGCGCAGGAATTGGACCGAACAATCGAACTGTGCGCCCAACCATTTGTGCGGGTTAAAGACGATGCTATCGAACCCATCAACACCGCGCCAGAACCGGTCCCGGAATTCCGGACAGATCATTGCGGCCCCTGCCCAGGCGGCATCCACATGGGTATAAAGATCATGAGCACGCGCAACTTCAAGAATTGGGGCGAGGTCATCACAGGCACCCACGCCAGTCCCACCAGTGATGGCGATGATCCCGGCAGGTGTATGGCCTGCGGCCAAGTCCGCTTTGATTGCCGCGTCAAGCTGGGCGGCATTCATACCAAAAAGCGGACCGCTGCCTGCGATCTTGATCAGGTTGTCCTGACCAATGCCAGACACCCAACAGGCCCGATCAATCGAGGAATGGACCTGATCAGAACAATAGATCCGCAGCTTTCCCAGGTTTGACAGACCCGTCCGGTTGCCTGCAAATTCCGTGGCCCTCTCGCGCATTGTCAGCACAGCAGAAAGAGTGGCGGATGACGCGCTATCCTGGATCACGCCGGACATGCCGTCAGGCAGGTCAAGTGCTTGGCGCAACCAATCCACCATAACCCCTTCCACCTCGGTTGCCGCGGGAGAGGTCTGCCAAAGCATACATTGCGCGGCCACGGTGTTGACCAACTGTTCTGCCAGCATCGAGGGCGGGGATGCGTTGGCCGGGAAATAGGCAAAGAACCTCGGGTGCTGCCAATGGGTCATACCAGGCATGACGATCGCATCGAAATCACGCAGAATTGTTGCCATATCCTCTGGGTGGTGTGGCGGTGATTTGGGCAGCTGCGCCGCGATGTCGCCGGGTTTGGTTTGCGCACGAACTGGTCGGCTTCTCAGGGTCTTGTGATACCTCGCGCCCCAATCGGCGATTTTCTTACTCCAGTCTGCAAACTCATCCCAATCCATCATTCATTTCCTATTTTGACCGCTTGCGAGCGGGACTTGGCCGGTCTTTCCCAGGTATCGCGTTACTTTGTCACCAATATCCTAGGTAACAAAGCAAGAAACGCCGACCTTTGAACTGATGCCGCAAAAGCCCGCAAAGTCCGCGTAAAAGACCTCTGTACCGGGTTGAAAAGTGGCATCAGCGATTTGGTCTTCAGGGCCGCAAAAATGGCTGGTGGGGTGCGCTGTCTTGCCAATGCTGTGGCCTGGTCAGATATCGCTCTTGTGCAGACCATCCTCTTGGATCAACGATCCGCAAAACATCAAATTGCCATCCATGGATACCATCGCATCTATTGACCGGCCTATGCGCAGCAGGTCGCGCCCTGGGGCCTGCAAGGGGCCATTTGCCAATGCCGGTTTTGGCCCCTGCCCCTCAGTCCTCAACAGGGTTGAGGCCGCACCACTGCGCAATGAATAATGCCAAGATCACGGTCAAATCCCGGACAGAGGCCAGTTCAACCCGCTCATCAAACCCATGTATGTTCTGCGCTTTGGGCCCTATGCAAAATGCCGGAATGTCATAGTAGAGCCCGTAAAAACGCGTATCGGTCAGGGCTGTCATCTTGTTTTCGACCAGCACCTCCCCCTCTCCAAAAACCTGTTCATAGGATTGCTGCATCACCGACAGGGCAGGATCGACCTCTGGTCCCAGCACGTAACCTTCGGCCTGAAAGCCGTTCCAGACGACCTCGGGCGGATTGTTCGACAAAAACGGGTGATCGCGCGAGACTGCTGCCACGCAGGCTTCGATCTGGGCCTTGGCGGCGTCCAGATCTTGACCGGGCAGAACGCCCATGCGGCAAGCCACATCACACCACGCAGGCACGCTTGATGCCCAATCGCCCCCTTCGATCTTGCCCGCGTTGAAGTTCAGCGGATGGGGCACGTCCTTGTACACCGGGTCCTGGGCGGCGCGTTCATTCCATTCGGCTTCCAGACCTTGAAGGGCGCGCAGCACATCATAGCTGGCCATGATGGCGTTTGACCCATCACCGGCCACCGCCACATGAACAGGACGACCCCGCACCCGCAGGTTGAACCAAAGCACACCGATCTGGGCGCGGTTGATGGTGAAATCAGACGGCTCTGGCAAGACCGCAACATCGGCTCGGTAGCCCCGCTGCAAGGTGGACAAGGCACCAAGTCCGGTGCTTTCCTCTTCGATCACAGACTGGAAATGCACGGTGGCTGCAGGTTCAAACCCCGCGCGTGCCAAGGCATCCAGCGCGAACAGGGCCGCCACTGTGCCCGCTTTCATATCGCCTGAACCGCGCCCATGCATCCATCCGTCCCGAATGACCGGATCAAAGGGCGGATCGCTCCACATCTCAGCGGGCCCTGTCGGCACCACATCCAGATGACCCTGAAGGATCAGCGAGCGGCCTTTGACGGTCTTGGGATGATGGCTGCCCACAACGCTGCGCGCCCTTGAGAAATCACCAAAAATGGGGCCAAAGCCTGCCAGATGGGCCAGATCGGACAGGTTGATTGTCCAGTCGTCCACCTTATAGCCGCGACGGCGCAGCGCATCGGCCATGAAATCCTGTGCAGGCCCCTCTTCGAAACGCAGGCTGGGGATGCGCACGAAATCGGCCAGAAATTGGGTCTGCTCCTCAAATCCCGCATGCACCGCTTGGGTGATGCGATCAATGGTTTCTGCTGGCAAGGTTTGGCTGGGACTAGTCGAAGACATCTGTGCTCCTATGGCTGAAACCGTAATCGTATTTGGTAGAACCCTCAGTGGTGATCCAATCCAGATCGAACAGCGCCCCGCAAGAGCCAGGTCTGCCAAATTCCAAGGCAAGGTTAGCTGAAGCGCGCGAAATGGCCAGCCAAATTCCTATTATACGCCTCTTACCCCAAAAGGTTGTCCACCCGTTTGGGCTGATTTTCTGAAAGAATTCCGGTCGCGCATCCAGCCGCCTGTTCTGCGTAGACTGCGCAACAGGGGTTAGTGACCCCTGCTGCGGAATTGCAGAATTTGCATCCCAATCGCAATAGCTGGTCCGATACCCAAAGCGAAGAAAATCGTGCCCAAGCCAAGCGTACCACCCAAAGCCCAACCAAATGCGACGACCAAGACCTCAAGACATGTGCGCACCAGCGCGATGGGTTGATGCGTCATGGTCTGAAGCCCGGTCATAAGCCCATCTCTGGGTCCCGGTCCCAGGTTCGCGACCAGGTATATTGCCCCTCCAAACCCGGTGACGAACACACCAATCAAGGCCAGAACAGCATTAGCAAAAAAGGTCTCAAATCTTGGCAAAAAGGGCAGCATATATTGCAACACCAAGGCTACAATGATCGCGTTCAGGATCGTCCCGATACCGGGTGTTTGCCTTAGTGGAATCCACAAGAGCAAGACAGATATGCTGATGGCAAAGGTAGCAAATCCCAGGCTCCACCCCGTGACATTGGTCACGCCTTCGGCGAACACGGTCCAGGGGCTGACGCCAACACCCGCAGTGACAAGCAATGCTTCTCCCAGACCAAATACCACCAGACCGATGATAAGAAACACAACTGACATTATCGGCGGTTTCAGCGTGAAAGCCTTTGGCGAACTCCAACGCAGTTTTGGGATCGAAGTGATCGAAAGGAAACTCAAATTCTGATCCACATGAAAGCGCTGGTTGAGTTGGGTTGTGGCAGCTAAAACACCATCCCGCAAGATCAAGCCATGCTGCACAAGCAAGCGTCCCGGATTGCAATCTGCAATCCAGGTCGCCAACCCCTTTGGGGCGGCACATGCAGCGGGGCGACCTGTTTCAAATCACACGTAGGCTGCCTGACCGAAGGTCAGGCAGATGTGTTGATGTGAAAGGCAGCTGATCCTTGCACTGCATAAAGAACGTCAGACAGTGTGCCAGGACGCCGCCCCATCACCCGCATTTCGAATGGCCGCAAGAGCCGCAGGTCATGCAGCCTTCCACCATGCGCAGGTCGAACTGGCCACAGCTGGAACAGGCCTTGCCGCGTGGGGCGTCAATGCCGATGACTTTGGCCTGCGGGTCGGACTTCAGCCCCATGCCTTCACCCGCGATAAAGCCGGTGGCGATCATATGCGTCTCGATCACGCCGCCGATGGCCGCGAGGATGGAGGGGATGTACTTGCCCTGCATCCAGGCCCCGCCGCGCGGGTCAAAGACCGCTTTCAGCTCTTCGACAACAAAAGACACATCCCCACCCCGGCGGAACACGGCAGAGATCATCCGCGTCAGTGCCACGGTCCAGGCGAAATGCTCCATGTTCTTGGAGTTGATAAACACCTCAAAGGGACGCCGGTTGCCGTTCAGCACAATGTCGTTGATGGTGATGTAGATTGCATGTTCGCTGTCGGGCCATTTTACCTTGTAGGTGTTGCCTTCCAGCTCTTCGGGCCGGTCCAGCGGTTCGGACATATAGACCACTTCGCCCCCTTCGGTGACGGGAACGGGTTTGTCCGCCTTGGAGTCTTCGCTGACGGACAGAACCGATCCGGTCACATCGTTGGGACGGTAGGTTGTGCAACCTTTACAGCCCGAATCCCACGCTTCCATATATACGTCCTTGAAGGCGTCAAAGCTGATGTCCTCGGGGCAGTTGATCGTCTTGGAGATTGAGGAATCCACCCATTTCTGGGCTGCGGCCTGCATCTTGACGTGATCCAGCGGGGCCAGTGTCTGGGCGTTGACAAAATAGTCGGGCAATTCCTTGTCGCCGAATTTCTCGCGCCACATCTGAACGGCGTAATCCACGACTTCTTCTTCGGTCCGTGAGCCATCCTTTTGCAACACTTTGCGGGTATAGGCATAGGCAAAGACAGGTTCGATCCCGCTAGACACATTGCCCGCATACAGGCTGATCGTGCCGGTGGGCGCGATGGAGGTCAGCAGCGCATTGCGGATGCCATGGCTGCGGATCGCATCGCGTACATCATCGTCCATCTGCACCATGGTGCCTGATGCCAGATAGGCCTCTGCGTCAAACAGCGGAAAGGCACCCTTTTCCTTGGCCAACTCGACAGAGGCCAGATAGGACGCCCGCGCGATGGCCTTTAGCCAGCTTTCGGTCTGGGCGGCGGCCGCGTCACTGCCATAGCGCTGACCAACCATCAAAAGCGCATCCGCAAGCCCCGTGACGCCAAGGCCGATGCGGCGCTTGGCCTGTGCTTCGCGCTGTTGGGCCTCCAGCGGGAATTTTGACACATCGACGACGTTGTCCATCATCCGCACCGCAACGGCGACCAGATCCTGCAAGGCTGCCTGATCCAACGACGCATTTTCCTCAAAGGGATTGGCGACCAGCCGGGCAAGGTTGATCGACCCAAGCAGACAGGCACCATAGGGCGGCAGAGGCTGCTCTCCGCAAGGGTTGGTCGCGGCAATCGTCTCGCAATAGCTAAGGTTGTTGGCCTGGTTGATCCGGTCGATAAAGATAACCCCCGGTTCCGCATAGCCATAGGTCGCCTGCATGATCCGGTCCCACAGATCGCGGGCCTGAACCGTCCGGTAAACTTTGCCGTTAAAGACCAGATCCCAGGGTCCATCGGCCTTGACCGCGTCCATGAACGGATCGGTGATCAGAACGGACATGTTGAACATCCGCAACCGCGCAGGGTCGGATTTGGCGCTGATGAAATCCTCAACATCCGGATGGTCGCAGCGCATCGTGGCCATCATCGCGCCCCGGCGCGACCCGGCAGACATGATCGTGCGGCACATGGCGTCCCACACATCCATGAATGACAGCGGCCCAGAGGCATCCGCCGATACGCCCAGCACATCCGCGCCCTTGGGGCGGATGGTTGAGAAATCATAGCCGATCCCGCCGCCCTGCTGCATGGTCAATGCAGCCTCTTTGAGCATGTCAAAGATACCGCCCATGCTGTCCGGCACCGTGCCCATGACAAAACAATTGAACAACGTCACCCGCCGCGCGGTCCCCGCCCCTGCGGTAATGCGGCCTGCGGGCAGATATTTGAAATCCTCAAGGGCCGCGTAAAACTTTTCTTCCCACAGACCCGGTTCTTTTTCCACCTGTGCCAAATCACGCGCGATGCGCCGCCAAGTGTCTTCAACAGTCACATCGCGTGGGGTGCCATCCGCATCTTTGAAACGGTACTTCATGTCCCAGATTTGTTCGGCAATAGGGGCGGAAAAGCGGGTCATGGCATGACTTTCTATGCTAAATCTAAGCGGGCAGGCCCGCAAAATAGAGGGAAGACGGAGATTCGGGAAGTCAATCTATATGTTGATGATTGAGCCCCTTCAACCACTATATGTGGATATTTTGGAAAATCAGAGACTTGATAAATCCTGCTTAAGGTGAGATGTAGACGTATGTCCAAATCCGTCAATCTCATAAAGCTATCTGTCGGCACCGAGACCATCGAGGACCTCGCGGCATGGCAGATGACCCCGCGTGCGCAAGCGCCCGATGGCTTGCCGCGCCATGTCACCCGCATGTGGCCCAAGCGCGAGGCGGAATTGTTGAACGGCGGTTCAATCTATTGGGTGATCAAGGGCGTGATCCAATGCCGCCAGCGCATCAACCGGCTGGACGAATACATCGGATCGGACGGCATACGCCGCTGCGCGATTGTGCTGGAATCGCAGATCATTCGCACACAAGGCAGCGTCAAACGCCCCTTTCAGGGCTGGCGTTACCTCAGCGGGCAAGACGCCCCTCCCGACCTTCCCGAAGGGCGCGAGGCCGAAGATCCCCTGCCCGTTGAGCTGAACAAGGCTCTGGCCGAAATCGGTGTGCTGTAGTCGGCTTGTCTTTGTGCCGCAAAGCGTCTTAGGCGATACCTGACATGACCCATCACCTGGCGCGTAGAAACCGCTGGTTTCAGGTAGCGTTACGCGGTTCAGGGTTTTCGAAAACCGCCCTAGCCAAACAAGGTCTTGGTCAATTCCGCCAATGTCTCTCGGTCGGTATCATCCATGGCCGCCGCACGGCTGCGCCATAGCGTTGCCTGCGATTGCAGGATCATGCCGTCGCTCAATATCTTGAGGTGATTGGCCCGCAATGTCTCTCCGCTTGAGGTGATATCGGAAATCGCTTCGGCGGTTTCATTGGCGACCGTGCCTTCGGTTGCACCCTGACTGTCGACCAGCGCGTAATCGGCAACCCCATGGGTGCGCAGGAATTCACGGGTCAGACGGTGATACTTGGTGGCGATCCGCATCCGAAAACCGTGGCGTTCGCGAAAGGCGGCGGCGGCGGCGTCCAGATCATCCAATGTATCCACATCAATCCAGGCCTGCGGCACGGCGATGATCAGATCGGCATGGCCGAACTTCAACTCTTCGAGTGATTCAACCTGCTGGTCCCACAGGGCCAGCTTTTCCTGCACCAGATCCGTGCCCGTCACGCCCAGATGGATACGCCCAGCGGCCAGTTCACGTGGAATTTCGCCCGCAGACAGCAGCATCAGGGCGACGTTGTCGATCCCGTCCACACGGCCTGCATATTCCCGCTCTGATCCGGTCCGCTGCAGGGTAATGCCCCGTGCGCCGAACCAGTCAAAGGTCTTTTCCATCAACCGTCCCTTGGACGGCACACCCAGTTTGAGGGTCATTGCGCGCCCTCCAGCTCAAGGATCAGGCCGGGGCGGATCACGCCCCCCACAGCCGGAATTTCCGCGCCCTGCCCCAGACGCCGCGTCAGGGCGTCATAGCGCCCCCCGCTGGCGATTGCGGGCAGATCCGCGCGGGCCTCGGCGCGAAAGCCGAAAACAAAACCATCGTAGTATTCCATGGACGCCCGGCCATAGCTGGCCTCAAACAGCAATCTGTCGGTGGGCACGCCGCGTGCGGCCAATGCCGCCTCTCGCTCTGCCACGCGGGCCACCGCTGTGGCGATTTCGGGCATATCCACGGCCAGATCATGCAGGCGGCTCAGGGCATGGGGCATGGTTTCGCGCACATCCAACAGCGCTTCGATCAGATCAACCTGCTGGGCCGATATGGGGGCGGCAGCAGCATCTTCCTTGAGCGCCTGAACACGTGCGGCAATCTCGTCGGGCGACCTCAGGCCGATCACCGGCGCATCGGTCGCGGCCTTCCCGGCCAACAGCGCGACACGCGTCGCAGGCACGGCACTGCGCCCGGCAAAACGTTCCAGCAGGGCGCGAAACCGGCGCGGCCGCCAGATGTGACGCATTAGCGCATCCTTGCGCGCCTGCGTCGTCTCAAGCCCCTGGACAGCGGCCATCAGCACGCCAATATCGCCCGTCACGGCACGCACAGGCAGACCCGCCAGCGCATCATGGATCAGGGCAAAAACCTCAGCATCCGCAGCAGCAGGGTCTTTGCGGTCAAAGACCTCATAGCCCACTTGGACGAATTCATTCGGACGGTCGGGGTCATGTTCCTGCCGGCGGAATACTTCGCCAGCATAGGTATAGCGCGCAGGCTCTGCCCCATGGGCCATATGCATCTGAACCACGGGCACGGTGAAATCGGGCCGCATCATCTGCTCTCCGCGCAGGGCGTCAGAGGTGACATAGGCGCGCGCGCGAATGTCCTCGCCGTAGAGATCCAGCAGGGTGCCCGCAGGCTGCAATATCGGCGGCTCGACCAAGGCAGCCCCCTGCCCTTCAAAGATCGCGCGCAGTGCCGTGGCCCGCGCCAAGGTTTCAGAACGTGTCGGCATCAGCGTGGCAGGTCCAGAATTTCGCGCACCTTGGCAATCAGATCGCCGCGCGGCACTTCATATTGGCTGGGCCGTTCCTTGTATTCCTCAAGCGTGGCGTTTTCGGCCAGTTGCGCCCCAAGGATCAGGTCCTTGATCTGCACCACGCCCTTGTCAAATTCGTCCCCACCCACAATCACCGCAACTGGGCTGCTGCGTTTATCGGCATATTTCAACTGATTGCCAAAGTTCTTTGGATTGCCAAGATAGACCTCGGCCCGGATGCCCGCCTGCCGCAGTTCGGCCACCATGCCCTGATAATCGGCCATCCGCGCCTTATCCATCACCGTCACAACCACAGGACCATCGGACGCGCTGTCCAAACGCCCCTTGGCGTCCAGTGCGGCCAACAAACGGTCCACACCGATTGAAACGCCCGTTGCGGGCACTTCCTGGCCCGTAAAGCGTTTGACCAGATCGTCATAGCGCCCGCCGCCCGCGACAGAGCCAAAGTTGCGGATGCGGCCCTTGTCGTCCTTGATCTCAAAGGTCAGTTCGGCCTCGAACACCGGTCCGGTATAATAGCCAAGGCCGCGCACGACTGAAGGGTCAATTTCGATCCGGTCGGGGCCATAACCGCCCGCTGCCAGAAGATCAGAGATCGTCTCAAGTTCATCAACGCCCTGGGTTCCCACCACGGACTGCCCGACCAATTCACGCAACCGCGCGACAGTCTGCGCACCGGTGGCGCGTTTGGCATCCATGAACCCCATCACGACATCGGCTTGCGTGTCGTTCAAACCGGCCCCGTCCGTGAAATCGCCGCTCTCGTCCTTGCGACCCTCGCCCAACAATGCGCGCACGCCGTCAGGCCCCAGCCGGTCCAGCTTGTCTATCGCGCGCAGGACGATGCCGCGTTCGGCCTCTTTGTCGTCCCCAGACAGGCCCGCAACCTCCATGACACCGTTCAACACTTTGCGGTTATTGACCCGGACAATGTAATCGCCGCGTTCAATCCCCACCTTTTCCAGACAATCTGCCAGCATCGCACAAATCTCTGCGTCTGCGGCCACGCTGGGTGCCCCGACCGTATCCGCATCACATTGATAGAACTGCCGAAACCGGCCCGGTCCCGGCTTTTCGTTGCGCCAGACGGGGCCCATGGCATAGCGGCGGTAGGGTGTCGGCAAATCATTGCGGTGCTGGGCATAGACCCGCGCCAGCGGGGCGGTCAAATCATAGCGCAGCGCCAGCCAATCGCCGGGTTTTTCGGCATCGGCATCTTCCTGCCACGCAAAGACACCTTCGTTGGGGCGGTCCACATCGGGCAGAAACTTGCCCAGCGCCTCAACCGTTTCCACACCAGAGCTTTCCAGCGCGTCAAAACCATACAGGCTATAGACCTCGGCGATCTTGGCCAGCATCGCCGCGCGATGGGTGACTTCGGCCCCGAAATAGTCGCGGAAACCCTTGGGCGTCTCGGCCTTGGGGCGTGGGGTTTTCTTGGGCTTAGCCATGACAATCCTCTTGGCACCGGTGCGTGTTGCTGGCCATCTAGCCGATGGGGCGCGTTGGAGCAAGGCCAGCACCGCCCTGGCGTAACTGCCCCCTTACCCAGACCCGCACGGCATGCTATGGCGCGGTCCATGGAAAAGCTAGAAGAACAGATCGCCCATTTGATCCGCACCGTCGAAGACCTGAGCGATATTGTCGCCCGTCAAGAAGCCGAGATCACAACCCTGAACCGCCGCGTGCATATGTTGATGCAGCGCGAAGGGGAACGCGAGGCCTCTGGCAGCGGTGGTATCGTTGTGGGCGACGAACGCCCGCCGCATTATTAGAACCAGACCGTCGGGCCGTATCATCGGCCCAGACCTATGTGGCACCCGCAGGCCGGGATCAGATTTCCTCAACCTCCAGCACGCCACCCAGTGACCGAATGGCCCCTTTGATCTGCGGCGTGACAGGAAACTCAAGCCCCAGATCAACCTCAACTTCACCGGGCAATGCGGGATCCATCAGACAGAACTGGACCGGCCCGCGACCGGCGGTCCTTGCTGCGGCGCGCGCGCCTTCCAAAACTTCGGCCACGGCCGTGATGGCATCGGCGGCATCGATAAAGACCCGCAACCCAATGCTGCCCACATCCGCCACGGCCATATCGACAGGTGCCACAGAGCGGCCCAGCAACTTGAGCTGATCACTCTCCATCGTGGCCTCAACGGTCACCACAACCTTTGATCCTGTCTCCAGGTGATCGCGCGCCGCTTCCAGCGTGTCGGAGAAAAGCGTGACCTCATAGGCCCCCGTAGGGTCCGACAATTGGGCAAAGGCAAAGCGATTGCCGCGCGCGGACTTTCGCTCTTGGCGTCCGGCCACGATCCCCGCAAGCCGCGCATTCATCGCCCCGCGATCGGCCACCTTTTCGGTCAACTCGTCCAGGGTCATGAAGGGCACACCTGCGTCGCGTGCCCATTTGCGCTTGAGCGGTGTCATGTAATCATCCAGCGGATGGCCCGACAGATAAAAACCGACCGCCTTGAATTCTTCGGTCAGCCGCTCTGCGGCCTGCCAGTCGTCGCAGGGCATCATGCGCGGTTCCGGCAGATCATCCCCCGCCTCCCCAAACAATGAAACCTGGTCAGAAGCCTTTTGTTCATGGATGGCCGCCGAATAGCTGACCAGCGGATCAAGCGCCTGGAACACGCGGCGGCGGTTTGGATCAAGCTGGTCGAAGGCACCTGAGCGGGCCAACATCTCAAGCGGGCGTTTGCCCACGCGTTTCAGATCCACCCGGCGCGCCAGATCAAACAGCGTGGCAAAGGGCCTGTCGACCCCCTCGACCTTGCGGCCCTCGGTGATCAGTTTCATCGCCTCAACGCCCACGTTTTTCAACGCGCCCAGCGCATAGACCAGCGCCCCGTCGACAACCTTGAACGTCGCATCGGACCGGTTCACACAGGGCGGCACCCAAGGCAGTTCCAGCCGCTTGCGGACCTCTTCGAAATAGACCGCCAGCTTGTCGGTCAGATGGATATCGCAGTTCATGACGCCTGCCATGAACTCCACCGGATGGTTCGCCTTGAGCCATGCCGTCTGATAGCTGACCACCGCATAGGCTGCCGCGTGCGATTTGTTGAAACCATAGTTGGCGAATTTTTCCAGAAGGTCGAAAACCTCGGTGGCCTTTTTCTTGTCCACCCCGTTTTCCATCGCCCCTTTTTCGAACTTGGGGCGTTCCTTGGCCATTTCCTCGGCAATCTTCTTGCCCATCGCCCGGCGCAACAGGTCGGCCCCCCCAAGCGAGTATCCCGCCATGACCTGTGCAATCTGCATCACCTGTTCCTGATAAACGATGATGCCTTGGGTCTCTGCCAAAATATGGTCAATCGACGGATGGATCGATTCCAGCTCTTTTTGACCGTTCTTCACCTCGCAATAGGTCGGAATATTCTCCATCGGGCCGGGACGATAGAGCGCGACGAGGGCCACGATATCTTCGATGCAGGTGGGTTTCATACGCTTGAGCGCATCCATCATGCCGCTGGATTCAACCTGGAACACCGCAACCGTCTTGGCGCTGGCATAAAGCCTGTAGGACGCTTCGTCATCCAGCGGGATCGTCGATATGTCGTCCAGCAGCCCCTCGGGCGGTGTGAACAATTCGGTGCCGTCCGCAGCCAGATGCAAATGCCGGCCGCTCGCCTTGATCTGGTCCACGGCGTTCTGGATCACGGTCAGCGTCTTGAGGCCCAGAAAATCGAATTTGACCAATCCCGCCTGTTCAACCCATTTCATGTTGAACTGGGTCGCAGGCATGTCCGATCTGGGATCTTGATAAAGCGGCACCAGCGCATCCAGCGGCCTGTCACCGATCACCACACCGGCGGCGTGGGTGGATGCATTGCGCAGCAACCCCTCAACCTGCTGGCCGTAGTTCAGCAACCGCGCGACCACTTCCTCGTTCTTGGCCTCCTCGCGCAGGCGCGGCTCATCCGCCAACGCCTTTTCGATCGACACGGGTTTGACCCCCTCAACCGGGATCATCTTGGACAGACGGTCCACCTGCCCATAAGGCATCTGCAACACCCGTCCGATATCGCGCACCGCCGCCTTGGACAGCAGCGCACCAAAGGTGATGATCTGGCCCACACGGTCGCGGCCATATTTCTGCTGGACGTATTGGATCACCTCTTCACGGCGATCCATGCAGAAGTCGATGTCAAAGTCCGGCATCGACACCCGTTCGGGGTTCAAAAAGCGCTCAAACAGCAAGGAATAGCGCAAAGGATCCAGATCCGTGATCAGCAATGCATAGGCCACCAGCGACCCCGCACCCGATCCCCGCCCGGGCCCCACGGGAATATTTTGATCCTTGGCCCATTTGATGAAATCCGCAACGATCAGGAAATAGCCGGGAAAACCCATGCCTTCGATGATCCCCAGCTCGAACTCCAAACGGCTCTCATAGTCTTCTATACTGGCCGCATGCGGGATGATGGCCAGACGCGCCTTCAGCCCCTCCTGGGCCTGCCTGCGCAATTCCGCAACCTCGTCATCGGCAAACTTTGGCAGGATCGGATCGCGCCGATACGCCATAAAGGCGCAACGTCTGGCGATTTCAACGGTATTCTCGATCGCCTCGGGCAGATCGGCAAACAGCGTGACCATCTCTGCCGGAGATTTGAAATAATGCTGCGCGGTCAGACGGCGGCGGTCCTGCTGCTGATCCACATAGGCCCCTTCGGCAATACAGATCAGCGCATCATGGGCCTCATACATATCGGTCTTGGGAAAATAGACGTCATTTGTCGCAACCAGCGGCAGGTCCATGGCATAGGCCATCTCGACCAAGCCCTGTTCTGTCTCCCGTTCGGCCTGCGGCTTGCCCGCCTCGCCCGGATGCCGCTGCAACTCAACATAGAGACGGTCCTGAAAACAGGCCTTGAGCCGCCCCATCAATGCCTCGGCCGCAGGGCGTTGACCATGTCGCAACAACCGCCCCACCGGACCATCCGGCCCGCCCGTCAAACAGATCACATCCGCCGCGTTCGCCTCCAGCTCTGCCAGCGTGACCTGTGGCAGCTGCCCGCCCTTGTCGACATAAAGACAGGTGTTCAGCTTCATCAGGTTCTCATAGCCGGTCTCTGACTGCGCCAGCAAAACAATGGGCGCGGGGTCTTTTGGCTTCTCGCCGGGCTGCACATCAACATAGGCCAGATCAACCTGGCAGCCCAGGATCGGCTGCAATCCTGCCCCCGCCATTCCGACAGAAAACTCCAGCGCCGCAAACATGTTGTTGGTGTCGGTCAGCGCCAGCGCCGGCATGCCCGCATCCCGGCACATCTGCGGCAACTTCTTCAGCCGCAACGCCCCCTCCAGCAAGGAATATTCGGAATGCGTACGCAGGTGAATGAATCGGGGGCTATCTGACATGCCGAAAGTTTAGACGCAGCCACGCCCCGCCACCATAGCCCACGCATCACATGGGTGATTTTTCTTGCAATCAACCAAGCGCCGCGACTAGCCTGACCTCACTGCCCGGCTCTACGTTCTACGCCGCATCGAACGTGTTGCCATTTCGGGCCAATGGTACCGCGGCTGGCCAACACCCATGGACGTTACGTTTCTGCTCAATGGAACGCAGGTCTTTTTGACTGACATTTCACCCACCACAACGCTGCTGGACTGGCTGCGCGAGGAACGCCAGCTGACCGGCACCAAGGAAGGCTGCAATGAAGGCGATTGCGGGGCCTGCACCGTGATGATCAGCGACGCGGACGGCTCTCGCGCCCTCAATGGCTGCATTCTGTTTCTCCCCCAGGTCCAGGGCAAACATGTCACCACCGTCGAAGGGATCGCCGCCCCCGACGGCACATTGCATCCCGCCCAGACCGCGATGATCGACCACCACGCCAGCCAATGCGGCTTTTGCACGCCGGGCATCGTGGTCTCCATGGCCACGGCCCATCTGAACGGGGCCACTGACCATGACACCCAACTGGCCGGAAACCTGTGCCGCTGCACAGGCTATGCCCCCATCATCCGCGCAGCCGCGCAGACCGCCCGCCAGGATGTCCCCGATCATCTCCTCTTTTTGGCCAAAAATACCTCTTCGCCCCAGATGCCACACGCACAGACAGCAGGGTCCAACTGTTTCCAGCCGCAAGATCAGGACGCGCTGGCCGCATGGTATCTTGATCACCCCGATGCCACTTTGATCGCCGGGGCTACCGATGTGGGGCTATGGGTGACCAAACAGTTCCGCGATCTGGGGCCTGTGGCCTTCCTCAACCAATGCGATGACCTGCGCGGCGTGACCGAGACAGACAGCGACATCCACATCAAGGCCATGACAACCATGACAGACGTCGAGGTGGCACTGGCACCTCACCACCCCAGCTTTGCCGCCATGATCCGGCGCTACGGCTCGGTGCAGGTGCGCAATGCCGCCACCATCGGCGGCAATATCGCCAATGGCTCTCCCATTGGCGACAGCCCCCCCGCGCTGATCGCCCTGGGGGCCAGCCTGCATCTGCGGCGCGGCGACATCCGCCGCAGCCTGCCGCTTGAGGATTTCTTCATCGCCTACGGCACACAGGACCGCCATCCCGGTGAATTTGTCGAAGCCGTCAGCATCCCCAAACAACGCGACAGCCTGCGCTGCTACAAATTGTCCAAACGTTTTGATCAGGATATCTCAGCCGTTTGCGGTTGTCTGACGATGACAGGCGACGGCAAGACGATCACGGATGCCCGGCTCGCCTATGGCGGCATGGCCGGCACGCCCAAACGCGCAGCCCATGCCGAAGCTGCCTTGATCGGGCAGCCCTGGTCAGAACAGACCATGCGCCGCGCCATGGCTGCCATGGCCGAGGATTTCCAGCCACTGAGTGACATGCGCGCCTCCGCGGCCTACCGGCTTGAGACGGCGCAGAACATGATCCTGCGCTATTTCCACGAAGCATCGGGGCTGGCCACCGATATCCATCAGGTGACGTCATGAGCGTGGCCAAATCCCTGCCCCATGACGCGGCCCGCCTGCATGTCACGGGTGCCGCGCGCTACACCGACGACATCCCGACACCGCCCGGCACATTGCACCTGGCCTTTGGCACCAGCAAAATTGCCGCAGGCACGCTCAGGTCGATGCAGCTTGATCAGGTCAAAGACGCCCCCGGTGTCATTGACGTGCTCACTGCCGCAGATCTGCCCAATGATTGCGATGTCTCGCCTTCGGCACATGACGAACCGCTCCTTGCAAAGGGCCGTGTTCATTACGCAGGCCAGCCGCTTTTCATGGTCATCGCCAGCTCGCATCTGGCCGCGAGACATGCGGCCAGACTGGCCGAGGTCGAGATTGACGCCGATGCCCCCATCCTGACCATCGAAGACGCCCTTGCGGCCAATGCCCGCTTTGAGGAAGGGCCGCGCATCTATCAAAAGGGCGACGCCGATGCGGCACTGGCGCGCGCGGGCCAGACACTCACCGGTCGGATTGCCATGGGCGGACAGGAACATTTCTATCTCGAAGGACAGGCCGCCGTGGCCCTGCCGCAAGAAGCAGGCGACATGATCATCCATTCCTCCACCCAGCACCCCACGGAAATCCAGCACAAGGTGGCCCATGCCATCGGCCGCCCCATGCATGCGGTCCGTGTGGAAACGCGCCGCATGGGCGGCGGTTTCGGTGGCAAGGAAAGCCAGGGCAATGCGCTGGCTGTTGCCTGTGCGGTGGCCGCCATGCGCACCGGCAAACCATGCAAAATGCGCTATGACCGCGATGACGACATGATGATCACCGGCAAGCGCCATGATTTTCGCATCGATTACACCGTGGGCTTTGACCCTGACGGGCGCATTACCGCGCTGGATTTCACCCATTATACGCGCTGCGGCTGGGCGCAGGATCTGTCACTGCCGGTCGCCGACCGGGCGATGCTGCACTCAGACAACGCCTATCATCTTGAAAACATCCGCATCACCTCGCACCGGCTCAAGACCAATATGCAGTCGGCCACCGCCTTTCGCGGCTTTGGCGGCCCGCAGGGTGTCGTGGGCATTGAAAAGGTCATGGATCACATCGCCCAGCATCTGGGCCTTGATCCGCTGGCAGTGCGGCGGGTGAATTACTATGCTGACATGAC
This sequence comes from Sulfitobacter sp., assembly GCA_017854855.1. GTDB lineage: Bacteria > Pseudomonadota > Alphaproteobacteria > Rhodobacterales > Rhodobacteraceae > Sulfitobacter. The sequence continues at coordinate 17,363 of JAFMGZ010000034.1, forward strand.
TGCGCCAGATATGGATCGGGCAGACATTCAAACCACACCCTATCACCAGCGCGTCACCGATTGCATCATCAACGCCTTGACCGACCGGTTAAGCCAAAGCGCGGATTACACCGCACGCCGCGACAAGATTGCCGCCTGGAACGCCGCCAACCCCCTGCTCAAGCGCGGCATTGCCATAACGCCGGTCAAATTCGGCATCTCCTTTACGCTGACACATCTCAATCAGGCCGGTGCCCTGGTCCATGTCTATCAGGACGGCTCCATCCACCTCAATCATGGCGGCACAGAGATGGGACAGGGCCTGTTCCTCAAGGTGGCCCAGGTTGCCGCCGCGCGCTTTGGCGTGCCGCTTGACGCGGTCAAGATAACGGCCACGGATACCGCCAAAGTACCCAATACATCGGCCACGGCGGCCTCCTCGGGGTCTGATCTGAATGGCATGGCGGTCCAGAATGCCTGCGATGAGATCATTGCGCGCATGACGGCGCATCTGGCAGAGCGGTACCAGACCCATGACATCCGCTTTGCCGACGGCATGGTGCGCATTGGCGACACAGAGATCAGCTTTGCGCAGGCGGCCATGCAGGCCTATGAAAACCGCATCAGCCTTTCGGCAACTGGATTTTACAAAACTCCCGATATTGAATGGGACCGGATCGCGGGCCGGGGGCAGCCGTTCTATTACTTTGCCTATGGTGCGGCCTGTACCGAGGTGGTGATTGACACGCTGACCGGCGAAAACCGCATTCTGCGCACCGATATCCTCCATGATGCGGGGGCCTCATTGAACCCCGCAATTGATATCGGCCAGATTGAGGGCGGTTATGTGCAAGGCGCAGGCTGGCTTACCACCGAAGAACTGGTCTGGAATGACAAGGCGGTCCTCAAGACCCATGCACCCTCCACCTACAAGATCCCGGCCTGTTCGGACCGGCCTGACATTTTCAACGTGGCGCTGTGGGACCAACCCAATCCGGCGCAGACCATCTACCGCTCCAAGGCGGTGGGCGAGCCGCCCTTCATGCTGGGCATATCCGCCTTTGCCGCGCTCAGCGATGCCGTGGCCGCCTGTGGCCCTGCCTATGGTGATCTTCAGGCCCCCGCCACGGCACAGGCCGTGCTTGCCGCCGTCGGGCGTGCGCAGGGCAGGACAAAGCCATGCGCATGATCAGTGTCGAAGTCACCGCAACCCGGGGATCGGCACCGCGTGATGCGGGGACCGTCATGTGCGTGGACGATGCGCAAAGCATCGGCACCATCGGGGGCGGGGCACTGGAGCATCGCGCCATCGCCACGGCCCGCAGGATGCTCAGGCAAAATCAAAGCGACCTCGAAGAAACCCTGCCCCTGGGTCCGGGACTGGGCCAATGTTGCGGCGGATCGGTCAGCCTGCGCTACAGCCGCGCGTCCAAACCCGCCGATGCCATCCGCACGCAGCCCCTTGATCCTGCCCTGTTGCCCCCTCAGCCTCTGGGCCCTTTGTGGCTATGGGGGGCCGGGCATGTGGGCCGTGCGTTTGTCAGGCTTCTGGGGCCGGTCCGGGCCTTTGATATTACCTGGATCGACACAGGCCAGGACAGGTTTCCACCCAACCTTCCCCCCCTTGTGACGGCCCTGCCCAGCAGCGACATGCCGCGCCTTGCCGCCTTTGCGCCCCGCGATGCGCATCACCTGATCTTTACCTATTCCCATGACATCGATCTGGCGCTGTGTGCGGCGCTGCTGGGGCGCGGATTTCGCTCTTGCGGTGTGATCGGTTCGACCACCAAATGGGCGCGGTTTCAACGCAGGCTGCGCGACAGCGGGCTCGCGCCCGGATCCATAACCTGTCCCATCGGGGACCCTGCGCAGGGCAAACACCCTGACCAGATCGCCCATTCCACTGTGACTGCGCTCTTGCGCTCTGCCCAATTCCTGCACGATAGTGCCCCAAACCAAAGCGTGGCCCGCCGATGACCCAAACCCCTCTTCTTGATCTGTCGGGCCTGACCAAAGCCTATCCCGGCGTTGTCGCCAATGACGATGTATCGCTGACCATCGCCCCCGGTGAGGTCCATGCGCTCTTGGGGGAGAACGGGGCCGGGAAATCCACGCTGGTGAAAATGATCTACGGGTTGGTCAAACCCGATGCCGGTCACATGAAAATGTTCGGCCAGCCCTTCACCCCGACCGAACCACGGGCCGCGCGGGCTGCGGGCGTCGGCATGGTGTTCCAGCATTTCTCGCTTTTCGACGCGCTGAGTGTGGCCGAAAACATCGCACTTGGCATGGAAAACGCGCCCAAGATGAACGCGCTCAGCCAGCAGATCCGCGCTGTGTCCGACACCTATGGCCTGCCCTTGTCACCGGACCGTGTGGTGGGGGACCTGTCGGCGGGCGAACGCCAGCGGGTTGAGATCATCAGGTGCCTCCTGCAAGAGCCAAAGCTGCTGATCATGGACGAGCCGACAAGTGTTCTGACACCGCAAGAGGTTGAAATCCTGTTCAAAACCCTGCGCAAACTGAGCGCCGAGGGCACGGCGATCCTGTATATCTCGCATAAGCTGGAGGAAATCCGCGCGCTATGTGACAGCGCCACGATCCTGCGGCTGGGCAAGGTCGTGGGCCATTGTGTTCCGCGCGAGACATCGGCGCGCGACATGGCCGAGATGATGGTGGGGAAATTGCTGCAAACGCCGATGCGCGCGGGCAAGACGCCGGGCGATGTGGTGCTGGAGTTGAAAAACCTGTCGGCAAGATCGCCCAGCGCCTTTGGCATGCCTTTGCGTGACATCAGCGTCTGTGTTCAGGCGGGTGAAGTGCTGGGCATTGGCGGTGTTGCGGGCAATGGTCAGGACGAGCTGCTGGCGGCCCTGTCCGGCGAGATGTTGACCGCCCCCGGCATGGTCAGCTTCAAGGGGCGCGACGTGAGCCTGCTGGGCCCCACACCCCGCCGCAGCATGGGTATCCTGAGCGCGCCGGAGGAAAGACTGGGCCATGCCGCGGCCCCAGATATGTCGCTGACCGAGAATGCCATGCTGACCGCCGCGGCCCGCGAGAACCTGGATAGGGGCGGGATGCTGGATTGGGGTGCCGCACGCATCTTTGCCGAGAAGATCATTGAGATCTTTGACGTGCGCACCCCCGGTCCGGGCAATGCCGCGCGGTCCCTGTCTGGCGGCAACCTGCAGAAATTCGTCATCGGGCGCGAGGTTTTGCAACGGCCTGACCTGCTGGTTGTGAACCAGCCGACATGGGGGGTTGATGCATCGGCTGCTGCTGCCATCCGGCAGGCTTTGCTGGATCTGGCTGAAAACGGCACGGCACTTGTTGTCATCTCTCAGGACCTCGACGAGCTCATGGAAACCTCAGACCGGTTTGCGGCCTTGAACGAGGGCCGTCTGTCCCCGCCGCGCCCTGCACAGGGGCTGACGGTGGATGAGATCGGATTGATGATGGGCGGGGCGCACGGCATGGAGGTGGCACATGTGTAATCTGTTGCGCCGTGAGTTTAAGGGGCAAGATGAAAAGGGGTGGCAGTTGTGATCAGATTGGAAAAACGCCCCCAGCCCAGCCGTGCATTTTCGCTGGCCACACCGCTTTTGGCGGTGCTTGCGACGATGTTTTTCGGCGGGCTGCTGTTTTTCGCGCTGGGCAAGGACCCGCTGGCGTCGATCCAGACGATTTTCTGGGAGCCGTTGTTTGGTGAATTTTCGTTCTTTTATCGGCCCCAGTTGCTGATCAAGGGGGCACCGCTGGTCTTGATCGCCATTGGTCTGAGCCTGGGCTTCAAGGCCGGCATCTGGAACATCGGGGCGGAGGGGCAATATATCATGGGTGCCCTTTTTGGTGCCGGTGTTGGGCTGGCGTTCTACCCGGTGGAGGGATTTTATGTCTTTCCGTTGATGGTGCTGGCCGGCGCTTTTGGTGGCTGGCTCTGGGCGATGATACCTGCGCTGCTCAAGGTGAAATTCGGCACGAATGAAATTCTGGTCTCCTTGATGCTGGTCTATGTTGCCGAGCAGTTCCTAGCGTCCATGTCGCTGGGGCTGATGAAGAACCCCGAGGGATTCGGCTTTCCGGGGTCGCGGAACCTGCAGCAATATGCCAGTGCCCATAACGCCGATCTGATCGCGGGCACGGGCATGCATTGGGGGGTCGTGGCGGCGATGATCGCGGTGATCTTTGCCTATGTCTTGTTGACCAAGCATCGGCTTGGGTTTGCCATCCGCGTCACCGGCGAGGCCCCGAGGGCTGCGAAATTCTCGGGCGTGAACCCGACGCGACTGGTGCTGATCTGCATGGGGATGTCGGGGCTGCTGGCCGGTCTTGCGGGGTTGTTCGAGGTCTCTGGGCCTGCGGGGCAGGTCACCATCGACTTTAACGTGGGCTACGGGTTTACCGCGATTATCGTGGCCTTTCTGGGCCGGTTGCATCCGGTGGGCATTCTGCTGGCCGGTTTGTTGATGGCGCTGACCTATATCGGGGGCGACATCGCGCAGTCCAAGCTGGGCCTGCCTGCAGCAGCCATCCAGGTGTTTCAGGGGATGTTGTTGTTTTTCCTGCTGGCGCTGGACATGTTCACCAATTACCGGCTGCGCCTTGGCCGGACGGAGGCTGCGTGATGGACCTTTCTGCGATCAATCCGATCCTGTTTATCGCAGGTTTTCTGGTGGCCGCGACCCCGCTGATCTTTGCCGCCATTGGCGAGTTGGTCACCGAGAAGGCGGGCGTTCTGAACCTGGGCGTTGAGGGGATGATGATCACCGGGGCCATCTGCGGTTTTGCCATCGCGGTTGAGACGGGCTCGCCCTTGATGGGCTTTGCCGCGGCGGCGGTGGGCGGGGCGCTGCTGAGCCTGCTCTTTGCCTTTTTGACGCAAGTAACACTGGCCAATCAGGTGGCATCCGGTCTGGCGCTGACTTTGTTCGGATTGGGATTGTCCGCGCTTTTGGGCCAGTCTTATGTTGGGATAAAACCACCACGTTTGGGGGACATGAACTTTGGACCGCTGGCCGATATTCCCGTGTTGGGTCCGATCCTGTTTACCCATGATATCATCCTTTACCTGGGCTTTGCGCTGGTTGCTGCGACCTGGGCGGTGCTGAAATTCACCCGCGCGGGGCTGATCCTGCGGGCAGTGGGCGAAAGCCATGATGCGGCCCATGCGCTGGGATACAAGGTGGTGCGCATCCGCACGCTGGCGATCATGTTCGGCGGGGCCTGTGCGGGTCTGGGCGGGGCCTACATCAGCCTGATCCGGGTACCGCAATGGACCGAAGGAATGACCGCCGGGGTGGGCTGGATCGCGCTGGCGCTGGTGGTCTTTGCCAGCTGGAAACCCTGGCGGCTGTTGCTGGGTGCCTATCTTTTTGGCGGGATCACTCAATTGCAGCTCAATCTGCAAGGGGTGGGCGTTGCCATTCCGGTGGAGTATCTGGCAATGTCGCCTTATCTGATCACGATCATCGTTCTGGTGATCTTGTCGCGGGACAAGTCTGCCGCTCCGGCATGTCTTGGCCGCACCTTCCATGCCTCATCATAGGGGCCAATCTGCAAACGCCCCTCAAGGGCGATCAAACTGGGGAATAGAATGAAACTCACCAAACTCCTGACAACTGCCGCTGTGGCACTGGGTCTGGCGACAACCGCCATGGCCCAAGACAAGACCAAGGTCGGCTTTGTCTATGTCGGCCCAATCGGCGATGGCGGCTGGACGTATGAGCATGACAAGGGCCGGTTGGCCGTCGAAGAGGCCTTTGGCGACAAGGTTGAGACTGTCTATGTCGAATCCGTGGCCGAAGGTCCCGATTCAGAGCGTGTGATGACGCAGATGGCCCTCGATGGTGCCGATCTGATCTTTACCACGTCCTTTGGCTATATGGACCCGACAATCAACGTCGCGGCCAAATTCCCGAATGTGAAGTTTGAACATGCGACCGGCTACAAACGTGCCGACAACGTATCAACATATTCCGCGCGTTTCTATGAGGGCCGCGCCATTCAGGGCCATATCGCGGGCCGGATGACCAAGTCCAACATCATCGGCTACATCGGGTCCTACCCGATCCCCGAAGTGATCAGGGGCATCAACTCTGCCTTCATTCACGCGCGCAAGGCAAACCCTGACGTCCAGTTCAAGATCGTCTGGGCCTACACATGGTTTGACCCGGCAAAAGAGGCGGATGCGGCCAAGGTTCTGATCGAACAGGGTGCCGATGTCGTGCTGCAGCACACCGATTCCACCGCGCCACAGGCCGCAGCACAAGAAGCCGGTAACGTGATCACCTTTGGTCAGGCATCGGATATGGCGCAATACGCGCCCTTCCCACGGGTTTCTTCCATCATTGATGACTGGGCACCCTATTACATCGCGCGCACAAAGGCGGTCATGGATGGCACCTGGACCAGCACCGATACATGGGATGGTATTGGCGCGGGCATGGTCGGCATCGGTGAAATTTCCGACGCGGTCCCAGCGGACGTAAAAGCCGAGGCACTGGCGCTGAAAGCCTCCTTGGCGGATGGATCCTACCACGCCTTCACCGGCCCGCTGAACAAGCAAGACGGCACGCCCTTCCTTGCTGCTGGCGAAGTGGCTGATGACGGCACATTGGCTGGCATGAACTTCTATGTCGAAGGCATCGAAGGCGACATCCCGCAATAAGCGCGGATCACCCAGAAACGCCCAAAGGGCCGGCAGTTTTGCCGGCCCTTTTTTGTGGTATCACGCTGATCCTCGTTGCAACCGCACATGCCAATGCGTCAAGCCTTTCGCCAAATTCCGAAATTCCAGTCCTTTTGAGAAGTGCTTTATCTTTCGGGACACGAGCGGATAGAGTTGGCTTACGCCACCCCCACACCCTCAAGGAAAGCCGCGTCATATGATCAAGTTGCACCACCTGAACCGCTCTCGCTCTCACCGTATCTTCTGGCTGCTGGAAGAACTGGGTCAGCCCTATGAGGTGGTCCGCTATGCCCGCGATGCCAAGACCAACCTCGCCCCGCCAGAGTTGCTGCAGGTGCATCCTCTTGGCAAATCCCCGATGATCGAAATCGACGGGCAGCTGGTCACCGAAAGTGCCGCGATCGTCGAAACCCTGTGCCGGCGGTTTGCCCCACAGATGATCCCCGCGGCAGATAGCCAGGACCATACCCGCCATCTGGAGCTGATGCATTTCGCCGAAGGGTCAGCGATGATCCCGATACTGCTGAACCTTTATGTCGGCCGGTTGGGCGCGGCAGGCGCGCCATTGCATCCGCGCATCAACGCCGAACTGGACAGCCATTTCAGCTATATGAACGGGCTGATCCGCCCCTCTGGCCATTTTGTTCTGGATGAACTGTCCGCAGCCGACATCATGCTCAGCTTTCCCGCAGAGATCGCGATGCGCATGGGGCGCGCTGCCGATTTTCCCGCGCTTGAAAGCTTTGTAAAGATGATAGAGGCGCGACCTGCCTATCAGCGCACTGTCGAAAAGGGCAACGATTAAGACGCGCCGCGAAAAAAACCGCTAGATCACATGCCGCTTGAGGCGCTGAAACCTCTGATGGCAGGCCGCATCAGGGGTTCAGGGCCGTTTGAAACCATTCCGGGGCCAGGGTCCACTCTTCCTGCGCCCCCAGATGTCAAAGTCTGGAATTGAACCTTTCGCCGGGTCATGCCACCAATTGGATTATGAAACACACACTCACCAGTCCCAGCGGCGTCCCCGCAAGCCGCCTTGCCTTTGGCACCATGCAATTTGGGGGCCGCGCGGGTGCCGCGCAGTCCCAGGCCATGTTCGAGACCTGCCTGGCCGCAGGCATCACCCATTTCGACACCGCGCATGTCTATACGGATGGCGCGTCCGAGACCTTGCTTGGCTCCTTTCTGGGCGACCGCCGCGATGACCTGATCATCGCGACCAAGGCTGCCTATACAGGCGGTGCCTCGCGCGAGAATATCCTTAGTTCTGCCGAAACCTCGCGCAGCCGTATGCAGATTGACACGCTTGACGTGCTCTACCTGCACCGGTTTGACCCCGACACCGATATGAACGAAAGCTTTGGGGCCTTTGCAGACCTCAAGGCCAAAGGTCATATCCGCCACATCGGCTTGTCCAACTTTGCCGCCTGGCAGGTGGTTCAGGCCGCAGGCATCGCCGCCAAATTCGATCTGGACGTCGCGGTGATCCAACCCATGTACAACCTCGTCAAACGCCAGGCCGAAGTTGAGATCCTGCCGATGGCCGATGATCTGGGCATCCTTGTTGCGCCCTATTCGCCCCTGGGCGGTGGTCTGCTGACCGGAAAATACAGCACCGGCGATGCGGGCCGCCTGACCGAAGATGATCGCTATGCCGCGCGATACGGGTTGGACAGTATGCATGCCACAGCATCCGCCCTGACGGCCCTGGGGGCCGAAATGGGCATTCATCCGGCCACCCTTGCGGTGGCATGGGCCGCCCATCACCCGACGGGGCCCAGCCCCATCATCTCGGCCCGTTCAGCCGCGCAATTGGCCCCCTCCCTTGCCGCTTTGACATTCGATATGTCCCAAGACCTCTATGACCGGATCGCGGCACTGTCGGTCAGGCCACCCCCGGCAACAGACCGGCTGGAAGAACAGGAATGACCGATATCATCGTCGTCGGCGGGGGCATTGCAGGCCTGTCGGCGGCGGCACGACTGGCCCCCCACGCAAAGGTGACACTGCTGGAGCAGGAAAGCAGCACCGGCTATCACACCTCTGGCCGCTCAGCGGCATTGTTCGAGGAAAACTACGGCCTGCCCAGCACGGTCGCCCTGAACACCGCAAGCAAGGATTACCACAATGAGGCAAACGGCGGATACCTCAGCCCCCGTGGGTTTCTGATCATCGGCCAAGCCCATGAGAAAGACGCCTTTGACACGGATTCAACGACTTTGGGGGCAGATCCCATTACCGCCGATCAGGCGCTTGAGATGGTCCCGATCCTGAACCGCGCGCGCCTGGCCTATGCGGGCTATCACGCTGATGCCTTCGACATTGATACCGACCGTTTGATGCAAGATTTCATCCGCGAGATCCGCCAGAACGGCGGGCAGATCGTGACCAAGGCCCCTGTCACCGCGATTGCCCGCCGCGCATCGGGCTGGGATGTGACGGCGGGCGGGGCCGCCTATCGCGCGGCCAAACTGGTCAATGCGGCAGGTGCCTGGGCCGATCAAATCGCACAGATGGCCGGGATTGCCCCCATAGGCATCACGCCATGCCGCCGCTCCATGGCGCGCATCCCCGCACCGGGGGGATATGATGTTTCGCGCTGGCCGATGTTCTTTGGCGTGGGTGAAACATGGTACGCCAAACCCGATGCCGGTGCCTTGCTGGTCTCTCCGGCCGAAGAAGACCCGGTTGAGCCGCAGGATGCTTGGGCCGATGACATGGTTCTGGCCACCGGTATCGCGCGCTACGAGGAAATGGTGACCCAGCCGGTCACGCGGCTGTTGACCTCATGGGCCGGGCTGCGCAGCTTTGCGCCCGACCGCGCGCTGGTGCTGGGGCCTGATCCGTCGGACCCCGATTTCATCTGGTCCGCCGGTCAGGGCGGTTACGGATTTCAAACCGCCCCCGCGGCCTCGCAGCTGGTGGCCGATCTGACCCTTGGTCACCGCGCGGTGCTGCCTGCGCATATCATCGCGCAACTTGTCCCCGACAGGCTGCGGGTTTGACCCGCCCCCTGCCCCCCAGCGCAAGCGTGGCGCACCCCCTTGAGGGCGGCAAACTCCATGCGCCAGCCGCCGCCCGCAATGCCCAGACGATCGGCAGCTTTCTGACGCGCCATGCACCGGCCACGGGCGATGCCCTGGAAATCGCCAGCGGCACAGGGCAGCATGTCGTGCACTTCGCCCCTCTCTTGCCGGGGCTGCAGTGGCAACCCACCGACATAGACCCGCCCCGCCTGCGCAGCATCGACGCCCATGTGTCACAGGCCGGCCTGAGCAATGTCGCACCCGCGCTGCACCTTGACGCCACCCAGGACGGCTGGGCCCGCCACCACGGCCCCTATGACCTGATCCTGCTGGCCAATTTGCTGCATCTGGTATCTGCGCCCCAGGTCGTCACTTTGATCACAGAAGCCGCCAAGGCACTGAAACCCGGCGGCGTGCTGATGCTCTATGGCCCCTATGCCCGCGATGGCCAGCTGACCAGCCCAGGGGATCAGCGTTTCGATGCCCAATTGCGCGCGGCCGATCCTGCGATCGGATACAAGGATACCGCTGAGATGGCCCGCTGGCTGCATGCCGCAGGTCTTGAGGCGGACAGCCCCTACCAGATGCCCGCCAACAATCTCATTATCCTGGCCCGCCCCACAGGTTAGAGGCAGCGGGCACCCTTGGTTCAGCCATCCACCCGGATCGTGGTATTCTTGGGATCATAGGGGCTGTCTTCAACGATCTCGGCATCCCACAGCTGGTCAAACATCTTGACCTTCAGTTTGGTGCCGACGACCGCATGCACGGGCTTGACATATCCCATGCCGATGGATTTCCCAAAGGCCACCGAATACCCGCCCGATGTCAGACGCCCCGTGCGTTCCCCTTCGACATACAAGACCTCGCGGCCCCATGGGTCCGCGTCATCGGGCCCGTCGATCAAAAGCGTGACACATTTGGCGCGGATGCCGTGCTCTTGCATCTTCTCCTTGCCATTAAACTCTTTCGACAGATCAACAAAACGCGGCAGATCGGCCTCAAGCGGCGTCGCGTCACGGCCCAGTTCGGTGCCAAAGGCACGATAGGATTTTTCTTGCCGCAACCAGTTTTGCGCCCGTGCCCCCACCAGCTTCATTCCATGCTTTTCCCCGGCTTTCTCAAGCAGATCAAACAGGTAGTTCTGCATTTCGATCGGGTGATGCAATTCCCAGCCCAATTCCCCTGTATAGGCCACGCGGATCGCCCGCACCGGGCACATGCCCAATTCGATGTTGCGCATGGTCAGCCAGGGAAAGCGCTTGTTGGACAGGGCTGTCGCGGGATCGCCGTCCTTGATGATCTCGTTCAACACCGCGCGGGATTTCGGGCCCGCGATGGCAAAGACACCCCATTGGGTCGTCACATCATGGCATTCGATGTAACCAAACTCGGGCGCTTTGTCTTCAATCGCCTTGCGCAGGTAGTCGCTGTCATAAGCGGTCCAGGCCCCCGCGCTCACCAGATAATATTCATCCTGCGCGATCCGCACGATGGTATATTCGGTGCGCGTGGTGCCATGGCCGGTCAGCGCATAGGTCAGGTTGATGCGGCCCACAGAGGGCAGTTTGTTGCAGGTGAACCAATCCAGAAACTGCGTGGCCCCCGGCCCTTTGACGACATGTTTGGTAAAGGCGGTGGCATCGATCAGGCCTACATTCTCACGGATCGCCTTGGCCTCTTGCACCGCATATTGCCACCAGCCACCGCGCCGGAAGGACCGGCTGTCATGGTCGCTAAAGCCTTCGGGGGCGAAATAATTGGGCCGCTCCCAGCCGTTGACCCAACCAAATTGCGCGCCGCGTGCGGCCTGCCGGTCATAGGCCGGCGAGGTGCGCAAGGGCCGGCAGGCGGGGCGCTCTTCGTCGGGGTGGTGCAGGATATAGACGTGCTCGTAGGCTTCCTCGTTCTTGCGGGCGGCAAATTCGGTCGTCATCCAGTCGCCATAGCGCTTGGGGTCAAGTGAGGCCATGTCGATTTCGGCCTCCCCCTCAACCATCAGCTGGGCCAGGTAATAGCCCGTGCCACCAGCGGCCGTGATCCCAAAGGAGAACCCTTCCGCCAGCCACATGTTGCGCAGGCCCGGTGCCGGTCCAACCAGCGGGTTGCCATCGGGGGTATAACAGATCGGGCCGTTGAAGTCGTCTTTCAGGCCAGAGTCCTCGCAAGAGGGGACGCGGTGGATCATCGCCGCGTATTGGTCCTCGATCCGCTCCAGATCAAGCTGGAACAGATCCGCACGGAAACTGTCGGGCACGCCATATTCAAAACGCGCAGGCGCGTCTTTCTCATAGACACCCAGGATCCAGCCGCCGCGCTCTTCGCGGACATAGGATTGCGCGTCGGCGTCCCGGATCACGGGGTGTTCAGCATTGCCTTGCGACCGCCATTTGACCAATTCGGGGTCCTGATCCATCACGATGAACTGGTGCTCAACCGGGATCGCGGGCATCTTGATGCCTAACATCTTGGCGGTGCGCTGTGCGTGGTTGCCGCTTGCGGTCACGACATGTTCGGCGGTGATCACGATCTGCTCTTCGGTCGGCACCAGGTTGCCGCCCTTCTCCGCCATCTTGGTGCAGGTAACTTCCCAGGCCTGCCCGTTCCAGTGAAAGGCATCCGCCTGCCATTTACGTTCGATCATCACGCCGCGCTGGCGCGCGCCCTTGGCCATCGCCATCGTCACGTCGGCGGGGTTAATATAGCCATCCGTCTGGTGATACAGCGCACCTTTCAAATCCTCGGTCCGGATCAGCGGCCATTTCGCCTTGATCTCATCGGGGGTCATAAAGACATAGGGCACGCCGCAGGTCTCAGCGGTTGAGGCATAGAGCATGTATTCATCCATGCGCGCGTCCGTCTGCGCCATCCGCAGGTTGCCGACCACGGCAAAGCCCGCGTTCAGCCCGGTCTCTTCTTCCAGCGTTTTGTAAAACTTGATGGAATAGTCATGAATATGCGTGGTGGCATAGGACATGTTGAAATAGGGCAGCAGCCCCGCCGCATGCCATGTCGAACCAGAGGTCAGTTCATCACGCTCAAGCAGCATGACATCATCCCACCCCGCACGCGCCAGATGATAGGCAATCGAGGTTCCAACGGCACCGCCGCCGACAACCAATGCTTTGACGTTCGTTTTCATGTGCCGAATCCTTGTGACCACGTTGACCCCGTTTTAGGCAGCCCCGCGCAAGCGCGCAGGCAGCAGCCGACCCAACATATCAAAAAACCGACCTTGGCGCGTAAACAGGGCTGAAACGCGGCCCGGGTGCAGGATTACTCCGGCAATATCTTGCCCGGATTCATGATGTTGTCGGGGTCTAGGGCCTTTTTGATGGCCCCCATCACGCTCACGGTATCCGCCCCCAGTTCCCTGATCAGATAGGGCCGCTTGCCCTGGCCCACGCCATGTTCACCCGTGCAGGTCCCGTCCATGGAAATGGCCATATCGTTCAGCCAGCTGACAAATTCCTTGGCGCGTGCGATCTCTGACGGGTCGTCCATGTCGATCAACAAAGAGGCGTGGAAATTGCCGTCCCCTGCATGGCCCACGATCGGGGCGAACAGATCCAGTTCCGCAGCCTTCTCCTGCGCTGTGCTCACCGCTTCGGCCAGGCGCGATATCGGCACACAGACATCCGTGGTCACCGCCTTGCTGCCCGGACGCAGGGCCAGCATCGCCCAATAGGCGTCATGACGCGCCTGCCACAGCTTGTTGCGTTCTTCTTGGCTTGCCGTCGCCCGATAGCCGCTACCGCCCTCTTCCTCGGCCAGCATGCCAAAGGTCTCTGCCTGTTCGGCAACCGATGCCTCTGATCCGTGGAATTCCAGCAACAGCAATGGCCCCTCGGGCAAATCCAGCTTTGAATAGGCGTTCAGGGCCCGGACAACCATGGTGTCCAGCAGTTCAATCCGCGCAACGGGCAGACCATATTGGATCACCGCCATCACGGTTTTCGATGCCGCCTCAACCGAAGGAAAGGAACATCTGGCTGCAGACATCGCTTCGGGAATGCCCTGCAAACGCAGGGTGATTTCAGTGATGATCCCCAACGTGCCTTCCGATCCTACCATCAGCCGCGTCAAATCATATCCCGCGGAGGATTTGCGCGCGCGGCTGGCAGTTCTGATCACCGCGCCATCCGGCATGACCACCTCAAGGCTCAGCACATTGTCCTTCATCGTGCCATAACGCACCGCATTGGTGCCAGAGGCACGCGTGGCCGCCATCCCCCCAAGCGATGCATTGGCACCGGGATCAATCGGAAAAAACAGGCCCTGGTCGCGCAGATGCGTGTTCAGTGCCTCGCGCGTCACGCCCGGCTGCACCCGGCAGTCCAGATCACCGGCATTGACCGCGATCACCTTGTCCATCTGGCTGAGATCAATCGAAATGCCGCCCGCCGGCGCATTGACATGCCCCTCCAGCGATGTCCCCGTGCCAAAGGCAATGACCGGGACCTTATGGGTGGCACAGACCTTGATGATCTGGGACACGTCATCGGTTGACCGGGCAAATACCACGCCGTCCGGGGCCTGGTTGGCGATCCAGGTGGTGGTATGGCCGTGCTGTTCGCGCACGGCACTTCCCGTGTGGAAGCGTTCGCCAAACTGCTGTTTCAAGATCCCGACCGCTGCGGCAATCCCGTCTTCGTTGCGCATCAGCGCAGCCCCATCCGCCATGAACCGTTCCTTCCCATAGTACATAGGCCGCGCTCAGCGGCCAAATGCGATACCTTCCCGGCGCGGATCGGCACCGCCGCGCAAGTCATCCGAAATGGCAATCAAATGCAACCCCGAGGTCAAGGCCCTTGTCCCCACCTCAAAACCCATCGCCTCCAACCCGTCACGCAGGTCCGCCACCGCGGTCCCCTCTTCCAGATCATAGGCACCAAAGCGGTTGACCGCATGGGGCAGCCCTGCCGCCTGCTGCACGTCCAGCCCCCAATCGATGACCGCCACAATCGCCTGCGCGACATAGCCGATGATCCGCGATCCACCGGGGCTGCCCAGCGCCAGCACGGGTTTGCCATCCTTCAACACGATCGTCGGGGCCATGGACGACCTTGGCCGCTTGCCCGGCTCAACCCTGTTGGCAATCGGCACGCCGTCCACATGCGACCGAAAGGAAAAATCCGTCAGCTCATTGTTGAGCAGAAACCCTCCCACCATCAGGCGCGACCCAAATCCGTTCTCAATCGTGGTGGTCATGCTGGCCACATTGCCCGCCGCATCAACAATCGAAACATGCGAGGTCGACGGCAACTCGATGCTTTCATCATCCGCCCAAATCAACGCATGATCAAAGGCCGGATTGCCGGGGCTCACCTCTTCCAGCGCCCTGTCGGTTCCCAACAACATGGCCCGCTCGGCCATATAGGCCGGATCAAGCAATCCCTTGACCGGCACCGGAACATAATCGCTGTCCGCCAGGTAACGGCCCCGATCCGCAAAGGCCAAGCGCCCCGCATCCCCCATCAGCCGCCGCACGTTCAGGTCATTTGGTCCCGCACTCAGGTCATATCCCTCAAGTGCTGCCAGGATCTGCCCCACGGCCACGGCACCCGACGACGGGGGGCCCATGCCGCAAACCTCATGGCCGCGATAGGGCGCACAGACCGCCGCACGCTCCTTGACCCGGTAGATCGCCAGATCCACCTCTGACAAGACACCCGGATTACCCTTGGCCCCCTGCACTGTGGCCACGATATCACGGCCGATCGACCCGCCATAAAAGACCCCGGCACCTTCTGCTGCAAACCTGCGCAATGTCTCGGCATAAGCAGGATTTTTCAAAATAGTACCGGCTGTGACCGGCTGGCCACCGGGCAGAAAATACCCCTGCGTCACATCAGAGCTGGCCAGCCTTTCGGCATCCCCCTGCACCAATTGCGCCAACCGCGGCGAGACGGCAAAACCATCCTGCGCCATCTCGATTCCGGGCTGCAACAGGCGCGCCCATTCCTGGTTCCCCCAGCGCGCATGAACCTGCGCCAACAGCGCAGGCGTGCCGGGCGTGCCAACAGACCGCCCACCAACCACCGCATCAAAAAACTTCAGCGGCGCACCGGTATCATCCTGAAACAACTGCGGCGTTGCCGCCAAAGGCGCGGTCTCGCGACCATCCAGGGTGGTGATCTGCCCGCTGGCAGCATCATACCAAACCAGGAACGCACCGCCCCCCAAGCCAGAAGACTGCGGCTCAACCAGCCCCAAAACCACCTGCACAGCCACCAAAGCATCCGCAGCCGTCCCCCCCGCCGCCAGCACATCAGCCCCGGCCTTGACCGCATGCGGGTTCGCAGCGGCAACCATCCAATCGGCCGCAACAACGGGCTTGCCTGCATCCTTCAACGCCAAGGCGGCCGAAAACGCCGCCGGCAACCCCTCAAAGGCCCCCGCTCCCGCAGCCTCCGGTGCCACCGCATCCGCAGCCTGCTGCGCCGCCGCTCCGGTTGCCCAGACAACCGACAAGATACTCAGAACTTTCCACATGCCATGCTTCCTTTCTCTTTTTGGCCTAAAACACCTCGGGGTTTGGGGCAGCGCCCCAATCCACAAGATCACAGCATCGACGGGACAACCTGATCCGGTGGCCGATGCCCATCATCAAAGGTCTTGATGTTGATGATGACTTTTTCGCCCATCTCCAGGCGGCCCTCCAGCGTCGCAGATCCCATATGCGGCAGCAAAACGACATTCTGCAATTCGCGCAGCCTTGGGTTGATCTCCGTGCCATGCTCGTAGACATCCAGGCCGGCTCCCTTGATCTCATCGGCGCGCAACATCCGGGTCAGGGCATTCTCGTCGATGACTTCCCCCCGAGAGGTGTTCACGATCACCGCATCGGGCTTCATCAGCTTCAACCGGCGCGCGTTCATCAAATGAAAGGTCGACGGCGTATGCGGGCAATTCACGCTGATCACATCCATCCGCGCCACCATCTGGTCCAGACTTTCCCAATAGGTCGCCTCCAGCGCCGCCTCCGTATCAGGATGCAGCTTGCGCCGGTTATGGTAATGGATCTGCATGCCAAAGGCCGCCGCACGTCTGGCCACGGCCTGACCGATCCGGCCCATGCCCAGGATGCCCAGACGTCTGCCGCCGATCCGCCCGCCCAACAGGGCCGTCGGGGCCCAGCCTGACCATTCGCCCTTTTGCATCAGGGCCATGCCTTCTGACATGCGCCGGGTGACCGCAAGGATCAGCGCCATCGTCATATCCGCCGTATCGTCGGTCAGCACACCGGGCGTGTTGCTGACAAGGATACCGCGCTGGCGCGCTGTGGCCACGTCGATATGGTCCACCCCGGCACCGTAGTTGGCGATCAGCTTCAGCTTCTCGCCCGCCTGTGCGATCATGGCGGCATCGATCTCATCGGTGACCGTTGGCACCAGCACATCCGCATTTCGCATCGCCTCGGACAGCTCTGCCCGGGTCATAGGCACGTCGTCCAGCCGCAGCTTTACATCGAACAGTTCAGACAGCCGTGTCTCAACGGCATCCGGCAACCGTCGCGTGACTACAACACTCAACCGTTTCTTTGACATTTGCGTCCTCCCAGACTTGGCCTTATCGTCTCTTGGGCCCATGGTGTCTTATGCAGCGACGAGGCACAAGAACCCCGCGCCGCAAAAGAGCAAACAAATGACAGTGCAGGCAGCACCCATGTTCCGTTCCACAATCAAAAGCGCGCTTGCCGCGCTTGCAATGCTGGTTTCCCTTCCGCAGCCCTCCGCCTTTGCAGGCGAAGTGGGGCCTGTGACCAATCTGCCCTTGCCGCGATTTGTCTCCATGAAGGCATCTGAGGGCAATGTCAGGCGCGGCCCCAGCCTGACCCACCGCATCGACTGGGTCTTTCAGCGCCGTGACATGCCGTTGCAAATCACCGCAGAGCACGGCCATTGGCGCCGCGTCGAAGACCGCGATGGCATGGGCGGCTGGGTGCATTATTCGCTTTTGTCTGGGGTCCGCACGGTTCTGGTCGAACAAGACATGCTGAACCTGCATGTTCGCCCCGATCCAAATGCACCGGTTTCCGCAGCACTTGAACTGGGCGTGGTCGCGCGGCTGGGCGACTGCGACCTTGAATGGTGCGAACTGCGTACCGGTGGTTTCAAAGGCTGGGCACCCAAATCGCGCATCTGGGGCGTTGCCCCCAATGAGATCCGCGATTAGGGCGTCTCTCACGTGACTTGACTGGTCACCGACCCTGCAGACCCTTTATTGAACACCCTTCATAAAGGTTAAGCTATTGTTAATATGATATAATTCGTTGATTCAACCCATTGAATCGTGAATTGCCCATGGGCAATCTGCCCTTGGTGCTGTGCAGTCGTCGACGGTGGTACCTTTGATCGCTGGCCCAAACTCTTGGCCCAAATCCCTAGCCAGAACTCTTGGTCAGAATCATCAACCGCAATCTTCGCCATCGCGGGCGTTGAACCCTGCGTCATTCCTGCGCGGCAATTGCATGATCCATGCCTTTGGGTCAGGGTGCGGCAGGTTCACCCAGATAGGACAGGACAGCACCATGCAAGCGATCATCTATTCAGAATTGGGCACCGCACGTGATGTCCTGCGCCTCGAAACCCTTGACGATGTGCCCCCCCAAAAGGGCGAAGTCACCGTGCGCCTGCAGTTTTCGGGCGTGAACCCTTCAGATGTGAAATCACGCCGGGGTCGCCCTGGTCAGGCCAAACCCGCCTTTGACCGGATCATCCCGCACAGCGACGGTGCCGGCGTGATCGAGGCCGTGGGTGAGGGCGTGGACCCCGCCCGTATCGGACAGGCCGTGTGGATCTGGAACGGTCAATGGCAGCGCCCCTTCGGCACCGCCGCCACGCATATCACCCTGCCCACCGAGATGGCCGTGCCCCTGCCAGCCGGTGTCAGCCCCCAGACCGGCGCGATCCTTGGCATTCCGGGCCTCACGGCGGCGCAGGCCGTGTTTGGCGGCGGCGACATCAAGGGGCAAACCGTGGTGATCAGCGGCGGTGCGGGCACCGTCGGCCTCTTGGCGGTTCAGCTGGCGAAATGGGGCGGTGCAAAGGTGATCGCGACCTGCAGCCCGCGCGACAATGACCGCGTCAAAGCCGCCGGTGCCGATGCTGTGCTGGATTACAGCGCGCCTGATCTTGCCGCACAGATCCTTGCCGCCAACGACGGCGCGCTGATCCCGACAGTGATCGAGGTCGAGTTTGGCGTGAACATCGGGCTGGATGCAGAGGTGGTGGCCCCTAACGGGCGACTGGCGGTCTATGGTTCAGCCAAGCAGATGGAACCGACGCTGCCGTTCCTTCCGCTCTTGTTCAAGGCGGTGACCATCGACATCATCCTGATCTACCTGCTGCCAAAACCGGAACGCGACGCGATGATCGACAAGCTGCACGCGGCTTTGGCCGACGGGGCGCTGGTCTGTCCGGTGGAACATGTCTTTGCCCTGTCCCAGACCGTCACCGCCCATGAAGCCGTCGAGGCAGGTGGCCGCACCGGGGCCGTGCTGATCGATTGCGCATCATAACGCCATACCACCTGGCACCCTAACCCGGCCCTGACCCGACAGCGTGTTTGCCATGGTGCAAATCACGTCCTAGGCTGGGCCGGTTTACACCCAACCGGATGACCCCCATGCGCCTGCTTGCCCTTTTACTATGCCTGTTTCTGCCGCTCAGCGGTCATGCGCAAACCGCCGATCAGCCAACAGGCACGATTACGGTAGAGGACAACGCCAGCGCAGACGCCGCAATCGCCAACCGCATTCGCGACATCCTGTCGGAACTTGACGGATATGATGACATCAGCGTCACCGTGTCCTCCGGTATTGTCACCCTGCGCGGCACCATCTTGGATGCCGCGGCCGCCACCCGGCTGAATGACCTTGTGGGCCGGGTGCAGGGGGTCGTGGCCATCGAAAACGATGTGGTGGAAACAACCGATGTGGTCGAACGGCTGAACCCCGCCTTCGACAGGTTCAAGGCCCGCGCCACACAATTGATCGCCCTGTCGCCACTGGCGCTGGTGGCCTTGGGCGTCTTTGTGCTGGTCATTGCCTTTGGCTTTTGGCTGGCCCGGCGCAAGCAACCATGGGACAGGTTGTCACCAAACGCCTTTATCGCAGACATCTACCGCCAGGTCATTCGGCTGATCTTTGTCATTGGCGGGCTGGTGGTGGCGCTGGACATTCTGGGGGCCACGGCGCTGTTGTCGGGCATTCTGGGGGCTGCCGGGATCGCAGGGCTTGCCATCGGTTTCGCGGTCCGCGACACGGTGGAAAATTTCATCGCCTCGGTCATGCTGTCGATCCGCCAGCCCTTTCGCCCCAATGATACGGTTGAAATCGACGGCGACACCGGCAAGGTGATCCGGCTGACGTCACGCGCCACGATCCTGCTCAGCTTTGATGGCAATCACATCCGCATTCCAAACGCGACCGTCTTCAAAAGCCGGATCGTCAATTTCTCGCGCAATGCAGAGCGGCGGTTCACATTTTCCCTGTCCGTGTCAGGCGAAACCGATCTGGCGCAGGCCCAGCATCTGGCGCAGCAGGTGCTGACGGATCTGCCCTTTGTCCTATCGGTGCCCGAAGCGTCGGTCTGGATAGAATCGGTGGACGATTCATCGGTCACCCTCAGCATGGCCGGCTGGATCAATCAAAACGAAACCAATATCGTGCTGGCCCGCTCAGAGGCAATCCGCCTGACCCAGGCCGCCTTTGACGCAGCAGGCATGGCGGCCCCCTTCCCGACCTACCGTCTGCAGACCTTTGCGGAAGCGCCTGCGGCACCACAGCCCCCCACAGCCGCCCCAGAGCCCGTCCCAACACCCCAGCCCGCCCCGGTACAGGATGTGGACGCCACAGCAGACAAGGAATTGGAGCAAATCGTCGATCAGGAACGCGCCGAACTGTCCCGCCATGACCTGCTGACCGAGAATGCTTCGGAAGAATAGACATTTTTGCCAAAACGGGTCTTGCGCTATGCGCGCAGGCCGCTTAATTAGCGGCTCACGTTGGGATGTAGCCAAGTGGTAAGGCAACTGTTTTTGGTACAGTGTACCGTAGGTTCGAATCCTACCATCCCAGCCAC
>JAFMGZ010000084.1 GCA_017854855.1 Sulfitobacter sp.
GTGCCTCTGCCCGACTTGTGCCAATCGCGCCAGAAGCAACCGGGCCAGTCGCAACAGGGCCAGAAGCAACCGGACCAGTCCCGACAAAGATCACCTGATCGGCAATCCGCCGCACGTCCTCGGGGGCGTGGGTGACCATGATCAATCCCGCGCCCGTTTCGGCCACCAGCCCCTGCACCAGATCCAGCATTTCGTTGCGCAAGGCAGGTCCAAGAGCGGCAAAGGGTTCATCCAGCAGCAGCCAGGGCCGCGCCTGCACCAGGACCCGCGCCAGGGCTGCCCGGCTTTGCTGACCGCCTGACAGGGCACCGGGTTTCTTGCCCGCCTGATCAGCCAGCCCCACCCGATCCAGCGCGTGGGCCACCTGCGCCTTGTCCTGTGCGGACAGCCGCATGTCCGGCCGGATACCCAGACCTACATTCTGGCGGACCGTCAGATGCGGAAACAGGTTGTTGTCCTGAAACAGCATCGTCATGGGCCGCGCGCCGGGGGCGGCATCCGTGATGTCCTGATCGCCCCAGAACAGCCGCCCCGCCGCCAGCGGCACAAACCCACAAAGCGCACCCAGCAAGGTTGATTTGCCCGCACCGGACGGCCCGATCACCGCATATTTCTGCCCCTGCTCCAGCACCATATCCGCCGTCAGGCGAAAGGTGCCCTGCACGATCTCGAAACCCTCAAGCCGCAGCATATCGTCTCCCCATCGCATCACAGGCCCAAAACAGACCCAGCGCCAGCACCAGCAGGATCAGGGCCGCACCCGCTGCCGCATCCATTCGGTAGGCCCCCATCAGACGGTACATCTGCAAGGGCAAGGTGGCGCGGTCCATGTCCGCAAACAGCGTGATCACCCCCAGATCACCCGCCGACAAGGCACCCGTCAACCCCGCCGCAAAGCCGATCTGCGGGGCCAGCCGTGGCAGGATCACCCAGCGCCAAAACGGCCAGCCCTCAAGGCCGAGGGTGGCCGCCAGCCGCCCGTAATCGCGCATCGTGTCACGCAGCCTTGGCACCATGATGCGCAAACAGAACGGCAGCGCCATCAACGCATTGACCAATGCGGTCACCGGCAGGGCCAGATCCGCAGGGTTCATCACCGGATTGATCACGATAAACCACCCCGTTCCGATCATCAGCGGCGATGCAGACAGCCCCAACAGGCCAATCGCCTCAACCCCGCCCGCGCGCCTTGACGCAATCCAGCCCGCCATCGGCAAGGCCAGTACAATCAACACCAGCACACTGATCACCGCCACAAACAGCGACGCCCCCGCCGCCTGCCAGACAGAGGCGGGCAGCACCGCCAGACCGCCAAGCCCGCGCAGAACCACCGCCAGCAGCGGCAAGATCAAGAACGCCGCAGCCAGCCCGATCACCACCGCATCCCACATCCGTTGCGCGCCCGCACGGGCATCCCACCGCTGCACCGGACGGTCCTGCCCGCCGCCGAGGGAAATGCCGGGAATGATCCACAGCGCCAGCAGCGCCGCCGCCCCCGCGACACCCAGCTGCGTCACCGACAAAAGCGCCGCCCGCCCCAGGTCAAAATCAAACCGGAACGCCTGATAGATCGCCAGTTCAATCGTTGTCGCCTTTGGCCCGCCGCCCAGCGTCAGCGCCACAGCGAAACTGGTCAGACAGATCACGAAAACCAACGCCGCCACCCCCGGCGCAATCTGGCGCAGCAGTGGCCATTCCAGCGTGCGGAACACCGCCCAAGGCGTCAGCCGTAATTGTGCCGCCAGACGAAACCGCTCTGCCGGAATGCCCTGCCAGCCTTGCAGCAACAATCGCGTGGCCAGCGGCAGGTTGAAAAACACATGGGCCAGCACAACACCATGCAGCCCGTAGATCGACAGCGCCGGCAGGCCCAATGCCTCAAGCCCGAGATTGAGCCAGCCATTGCGCCCGAAAACAGACAGCAACCCCAGCACCGCCACAATCACCGGCAGGATAAACGGGGCCCCCAGCAGCGTCACCAACAGCCCGCGCCCGACAAAACGCCGCCGCGCAATCGCCCGCGCGACCGGGATCGCCAGCAAAACGGAAAACAGCGCCGACAAAAACGCCTGCCAGACCGTGAACCGCAATGCCGCCCAGTCCGAGGGCACAAAGCCTGCGCCAACCTCGGCCTTTGAGATCACCGCAACCAAGGCCCCAAGGATCAGCACAACGACCAAAGCCGCCATGCTGACCCCTGATTTAGAGCTTACTGGGACAATGCGCTCAGCCACTCGGCCAATGCCTCATCCCGCAGGGCGGGCACTTTGTCCGCATCAATCAAACGCGCGTTCTCTGGTTTGACCAGTGCCTCGAAACCGGCTGGCAAACCGCCCGAAGGCATGACTGCGGGATACATCCAGTTGGTGGTTGGCAGGATGGTCTGCGCCGCATCTGACACCATGAACTGCATGAATTGCGCGGCCAGCTCTGGCTGGTCCGATCCGGCCAGACGGCCCACGACTTCGATCTGCATATAATGACCTTCGTCAAATACCGCTGCGGCCTTGCTCTCATCTTCTTCGGCGATGATGTGATAGGCCGGTGAAGTCGTATAGCTCAGCACCATATCGGCCTCGCCTTCCAGGAACAGACCATAGGCCTCGGACCAGCCCTTGGTCACGGTCACGACATTGTCTGCCAGACCTTCCCAGATGGCGGGGGCCTCATCGCCATAGGCATCCTTGACCCACATCAGCAGGCCCAGACCGGGGGTTGAGGAACGCGGATCCTGGATCACGATCTTGACATCGCTCTCACCCAGCGCCTTGAAATTCGCAGGTGGTGTCAGGTCCTTGTTATGCACAAAGGCAAAATAGCCCCAGTCATAGGGCGCGAATGTCGTATCGGTCCATGCGATCGGCAAGGCATATTCCGCGCTTACCTCGGTTTCGGCAAACAGACCCGTCTCTGCGGCAGCGGCGATCAGGCTGGTGTCCAAGCCCAGCACCAGATCCGCATCCGACCGCGCGCCTTCCAGCTTGAGCCGTGCCAGCAAAGCCGCGCCATCGCCGTTGCCCACGAATTTCAGATCACAGGCGCAGACCTCTTCAAAGGCCGTTTCGATCTGCGGCCCCGGACCCCAGTCCGAAACAAAGCTGTCGTAAGTATAGACCACCAGTTCAGGTGTTTCCGCTGCAGCTGCGGTCGCGGCGATAAGTGAAGTAGCAGCAAGTGTAAGAGCCTTCATGGCATCCTCCAAAATGCGGCGTCGAGAGGCATTGGAGACTGTCCAGACCTTCCCTCCGCCGGTGTTAACCGGTTCAGGTTCAACGGGTCCGCGATCATTCGCATCTCAGCCATAGGCCCCCCGAGGTAGGCCAAGACGTAGGGGGACAAGGGGTATTTGGCAAGCCGAAAAACAGGGTCTGCCACAGGGGCTGCGGCTGTCCGGGTCTATGCGGCGGGCAGGCGATGGCCCCTGCGGCCATGTCCGGCACCCATGGTTACGACAGCCTCCATATATGCTACGCAGCCTGCAGCAAATGGATATAGGGGGCACCGCACCTTGCCGAAAATCGTTATGGATAAATGGACGGAA
Organism: Sulfitobacter sp.; assembly: GCA_017854855.1. Taxonomy (GTDB): domain Bacteria; phylum Pseudomonadota; class Alphaproteobacteria; order Rhodobacterales; family Rhodobacteraceae; genus Sulfitobacter. Next base: position 3,542 of record JAFMGZ010000084.1, read on the forward strand.
CACGCCGGCAAGCCTCATCCGCTTTCTGGGCAAAACGACGGACCCTATGCCGAAATCGCCCTTGGTGACGCTGTGGGATTAACGCAATACGGGGTGCATCTGGAACGCCTGCCGCCGGGGTCCCGGTCATCGCACCGTCACTGGCACGAGACAGAGGACGAATTCATCTACATGATTTCAGGCGAACTGGTCTTGATCGAGGATCACGAAACCTTGCTCCGTGCTGGCGATGCGGCGGGATGGAAGGCAGGGCAACCACTGGCCCATTGCCTTGAGAACCGATCTGACAGTGAGGCCGTGATCTTGGTTGTTGGCACGCGCAGGGACAGCGACGTTGTGCATTATCCCGATCACGATCTAATTTTGCACCGTCATGCGGACAGCAGGACGTTCACGCGCCTTGATGGATCGCCGGTAACCGGCAAGGGCTGAACGCCCGCATCCGCCACAAACAAAACCCTTTTCCAAATGCCCCCCTTGAGGCAAGGCACCGCGCCCGTTAATGCAGTTCCCAAAGGAGCACCGCATGTCGATCAACAGCTTTGGCCATCTTTTCCGCGTGACCACCTGGGGCGAGAGCCACGGGCCAGCACTGGGTGCGACCGTTGACGGCTGCCCTCCGGGCGTGCCGATTGACGCGCAGATGATCCAGCACTGGCTCGACAAACGTAAACCCGGCCAGAACAAATACACCACCCAACGGCGCGAGGCCGATGAGGTGCGCATCCTGTCAGGGGTGTTTGAAGGCGTCACCACCGGTACGCCGGTCCAGCTGATGATTGAAAACACTGATCAGCGGTCCAAGGACTACGGCGATATCATGGACAAATTCCGTCCCGGTCACGCCGACATCACCTATTTCCAGAAATACGGCATCCGCGATTATCGCGGTGGCGGGCGTTCCTCGGCGCGCGAAACCGCCAGCCGCGTTGCCGCAGGCGGTCTGGCGCGCGAGGCGATCAAGGCGATTGCCCCAAATGTGCAGATCACCGGCTATATGGTCCAGATGGGCCCGCATCAGATTGACCGCAGCAGCTTTGACTGGGACCAGATCGAACAGAACCCCTTTTGGGTGCCCGATGCACAGGCCGCGACCGACTGGGCCGCTTATCTGGACGGTCTGCGCAAATCCGGTTCGTCCGTCGGGGCGATCATCGAAGTCACCGCGCGCGGCGTGCCTGCGGGTCTGGGCGCGCCGGTCTATGGCAAGCTGGATACCGATCTGGCCGCCGCAATGATGTCGATCAACGCCGTGAAAGGCGTTGAGATTGGCGAAGGCATGTCAGCCGCGATGCTGACCGGCGAATTGAACGCCGATGAAATCTTCATGGGGAACGACGGCCAGCCGTCCTATTCCTCAAACCACGCAGGCGGCATTTTGGGCGGGATCAGCACCGGTCAGGACATCGTGGTGCGGTTTGCGGTGAAACCCACCTCCTCCATCCTGACCACCCGCAAGACCATCACCAAATCGGGCGAGGAAACGGAAATCATCACCAAGGGCCGCCATGATCCCTGCGTCGGCATCCGCGCCGTCCCCGTGGGCGAGGCCATGATGGCCTGCGTCCTGCTGGATCACATGCTGCTGCACCGCGGTCAGGTCGGCAAAAACCGCGGGCATATCGGCTGAACGTCCACTGCGGCTGTTCTGCTAGGGTTGGCCGTGTCTACAGGCTGTGTTGGACGGATCAGCGGCCCCAATGGCCGATGCGTTATCCGGAACACAAACGCCGACCAAAGCGTCCCACGGATGGCCAGTTGCCTCCACCAACATTAATGAAGGCATCCCCATGGCCACCAAAGGGCAACTGCACCCCCGCAATCAACACATAGAAGGGTACGATTTTGCGCGTTTAGTGGCGCAAGTGCCTGAACTTGCGGCATTCACGACCCCCAACCCGTCCGGTCAGACGACAATTGATTTCAAAGATGCAGTGGCGGTCCGCATGCTCAACCGAGCCTTGCTCAAGACGCATTACAATGTTGATTTTTGGGACATCCCTGCCAACTATCTCTGCCCACCCATTCCCGGTCGCGTCGACTACATCCATTATCTGGCCGATCTGCTTGCCAGCAGCAACAACCAAGAAATCCCCCGTGGGCCAAACATCAAAGCCCTCGACATCGGCACCGGTGCAAGCGCGGTGTACCCCCTTACCGGCCAGAGCGAATACGGCTGGCACTTCACTGGCACCGATATAGATGCGGGCGCGCTCAAATCAGCACAGCAGATTTGCCAGCTCAACAATTTGAAAATCACCCTCAGAAAACAAGGCAAACCCGCGAATATCTTTCGAGGCGTGATTGAACCAAACGATGCGTTCCACATCAGCATGTGCAACCCGCCGTTCCATGCCTCTCTCGAACAAGCCACCAAAGGCACCCAACGCAAGTGGGCCAACCTGGGCAAGGGCACGTCAAAGAAACGCAATTTCGGCGGTCAGAACGCTGAACTTTGGTGCCCGGGCGGCGAGATCAAGTTTATCGCCCGCATGGTTGAACAGAGCAGGGAGTTCGCTGGCCAGTGCCTGTGGTTTACCTCACTGGTGTCGAAAAAGGACAACCTTCAGCCCCTGGATAGAATTCTGGCAAAAGCAAAGGTTGCTGATTTCAAAGTCGTCGAAATGGCGCAGGGCCAAAAAACGAGCCGCTTCATTGCCTGGACTTATATTAAGAAAAGTCAGCGATCCTTGTATTTCAATGGTCCGCACAAATAACCTGGATGGCCCCCGCCAGACCAGACAGACGCGTTGCCTTGGGCCGGATGAAACCATCGTGGGCCCATAACCGTCAATTTCGTCACATCCCAGCAACGCCCCATATTGCACTTTCCCGGCCTGAGGCGCATTAAAACTGCATGGCTGCATCACTGACACACAACCAACCCGGCCGCGCCATTGCTCTCAAGCTTGGCGCGGTGTTTTTATTCATGGTCATGGCAGCCCTGATCAAAGCGGCCTCTGACAGCGTGCCACCCGGGCAGGCGGTGTTTTTCCGGTCGCTTTTCGCCATGCCCATCATTGTGGCCTGGCTCTGGCAGCAGGGCCATCTGCACGACGGGTTCAAGGCAAACAACATCATGGGCCACGTCTGGCGCGGGCTGTTCGGGACCACGGCCATGGCCCTGACCTTTGCCGGTCTGGCACTGCTGCCCCTGCCCGAAGTCACCGCCATCGGCTATGCCACACCCATGTTCACCGTGATCCTTGCGGCGATCTTTCTGGGTGAACGGATCCGGCTGGTGCGGGTCTCGGCCGTGGCACTGGGGCTGATCGGCGTGGTCATCGTGATCGCCCCGCGCCTGTCGATGGATCAAAGCTATACCAGCGCCGCAACCCTTGGTGCGTTGATGACCCTGGCAGCCGCGATCATGCGCGCCCTGGTCCAGATCCACGTGCGCCGCCTTGTGCAGACCGATACGACCTCGGCCATTGTCTTTTACTTTTCGCTGACCGCCACATGCGTGTCCTTGCTCAGCCTGCCGCTGGGCTGGGCCATTCCGCATCCTTCACTGGCCTGGACATGGCCGGGGATGAACGTGCTGGCCCTGATCATCGGTGCCGGGCTGATGGGCGGTGTGGCCCAAATCATGGTCACCTCCTCTTACCGCTTTGGCACGGCCTCAATGCTGGCACCGTTTGACTATTCCTCGATGATCTTTGCCACTCTCATCGGCTGGCTTGTCTTTAGCGAAATTCCCACACCAACCATTCTGATCGGTGCAGCCCTTGTCATTGCCGGTGGCGTGCTCATTATCTGGCGCGAACGCCAGCTGGGCATGGACCGCAGCAAATCAAAACCAAGTATCGCGCCTTCAGGCTCTCCAAGCTAGGAAATCACATGTCAGACGCCCAAGACCACAAAGCCAAAATGCAGGAACGCCAGACCAAGCAACGCGCCCGGGTGGCCGAATTGCAAGACCCTGAAAAGGGTCTGGTGCTGGTCCATACCGGTGCGGGCAAGGGTAAATCCTCTTCCGCCTTTGGCGTCATCGTGCGCGCCTTGGGCTGGAAACAAAAGGTCGGCGTGGTCCAGTTCATCAAGGGCAAATGGAAAACCGGCGAACGCCAGTTCTTTGACCGTCTGGGCGAGGTCACCTGGCACACCATGGGCGAAGGTTTCACCTGGGACACCCAAGACAAGGACCGCGACATCGCCGCCGCCCAAGCGGCCTTTGCCAAGGGCCGCGAGATGATGGAGAGCGGCGATTATGACCTGATCGTCATGGATGAAATCAACATCGCGATGCGTTATGAATATATCTCTGTCGAGGACGTCATCGCAGGGCTTGAGGCGCGCGATAAACGCACCGGCGTGATCCTGACGGGCCGCGATGCCAAACCGGCACTCTGCGACTACGCCGATCTGGTGACCGAAATGACAGAGGTCAAACACCCGTTCAAAGCAGGCATCAAGGCGCAGCGCGGCGTGGACTATTGACCATGCCAGACCAGCCGCAAAAGGTCGCCCTGATCACCGGTGCCGCGCGCGGTATCGGCCTTGCCACCGCCCATCTGATGGTCGGGCAAGGCTGGCGTGTGGCCCTTCTGGA
>JAFMGZ010000085.1:0-3400 GCA_017854855.1 Sulfitobacter sp.
AGGGATCAGCTGCCAAAGAGCGTCCCCCCCACCGGCCCCACACGGCCAAGCGACACCGCCCAGAACCGCAGGTTCAACAAGACCGCCGCCACCCCAAGCCCGATGACCAGCCCGGCCCAGACCCCGATGCCGCCCCAGCCCAGCACGAAGCCCAGCAGATATGAGCAGGGCATGCCCACCCCCCAGTAGCTGAAAGCGGCCATCCACATCGGGATGGCGGTATCCTGCATGCCGCGCAAAAGCCCCAGGGCAATGGCCTGCGCCCCGTCCACCAGCTGAAACAATGCAGCCATGGCCAGTAGGCCCACGCCGATGGCAAGTATCTCGTCGCGGGCGGGTTCATCTTGCTGCATGAAGGCCGAGATCAGCGGCTCTGGCCAGATCAGGAAGCCCAGGATGGTGACCGCGGCAAAAAGCACCGACATTGTCGTGACCGTCAGCGCGCCGCGCGCCATCCGCAGCCGGTCCTTTTGGCCATGGGCATTGCCGGCGCGGATCGTGGCCACATTGCTCAGTCCCAGATGGACCATAAAGGTGATTGAGGCGAGCTGTACCGCGATGCCATGGGCCGCAAGCGGGATCGTGCCCAGCCAGCCCATCATCACCGCAGAGGCGGCAAACAGCCCGACTTCGCTCAGCGCGGTCAGGCTGATCGGCACGCCGAGCCGGAACACACGTGCCAGCATCTGGCCGTCCGCGCGCCAGAACCTGACGAACAGCTGGTGTTGCGGCACCACCCAAAGGATGTAGATCACCACGCAGATCAGCGACACCAGCTGTGTGCTGACAGAGGCCAGTGCCGCCCCCGTGATCCCCAGGGCAGGTGCGCCCCAATTGCCAAAGATAAAGGCGTAATTGGCCAGCGCATTGACCACGGCCGCAAAGAGCGTGATCCACAACACCACCTGCGTCCGCTCAAGTGCGGCCAGGTAGGATTTCAGCACCATCACCAAGAGCGCGGGCAGGATGCCCCATCCTGCCACCGCCAGATAGCGCGCCGCATCATGGGCCAGGGCATCGCCCTGTCCGAACAAGCGCAGGATCGGTTCGGCAAAGATCAACAAGGGCAGCGCCAGAACCCCGAACCCCAAAGACAGCCAAAGCCCCATGCGGGTGGCGCGGCGGATCGCGGTTTCGTCGCCTTCGGACACAAAGGCCGCCACCATGGGCATCACCGCCCAGGCAAAGCCTGAGCCAAAGATGAACAGCACGAAGAAATAGGTGCTGGCCAGGGTCACAGCGGCCAGGGCCTCGACCGAATACCAGCCGACCATGATCGTGTCGGTCACGCCGATTGCCATCTGCCCAAGGTGCCCGCCGATCAGCGGCAAGCCAAGCGTCAGGATCGCGCGGACATGGCCGCTATATGGCATCACCTTTGTCATTTCTCTGCCATACGCCCCCCAAAGCCCGAGGGAAAGAGGGTTTCAAACCCTGTTCAGATGCGTCTGCCTGAAGCCCGCCGCATATTTCAGCCCGTAGCCCACCGCCCGGTCCAGACCGATATGCGCAGCCCAGATCAGCGCCAGCTGCAGCCCCAGATCCAGCCCTGCCAGGAAACCATAAAGCCCCAGTCCGACAGGCCCCAGATAGCTATGGGCCATGTTATAGCAGAACGCCCCTGCCCTGTTGCCCGCCAGATAGCCCAGCATCAGCAGATCGGGGCTGAGCAGCAACAGCGCAAAGAGCATCCAGCTGCCCCCCATCTGCCCATAGGCGATGACGGCAGCCCCGCCAATGACCAGCCCTTCAAGCCGGAGGGTCAGGGCCACGGGATGCCGCGCCAAAGGGTTTGCAGTAATACTGTCTGTGTGGGTCATTGGTCTGTCTCCTGTAAAGAACCTGCCGTTTTATCGCCTGCAACCAGCCTGAAAGAAATTGTTCAAATGCCTATAGTCAGCTAACATATTTTGATGAGCACCCCATCCTTGACCAACATCCCGGCTTTTCATGCGGTGATGACCACCGGCAGCCTGAGCGCGGCGGCGCGCCGTTTGCGGCTGGCCCAACCCACGGTGCGCCGCCAGATCGAGGCGCTGGAGGCGGAACTGGGCGTGGCATTGTTCACCCGCGCGGCCAATGGGCTGACGCCCACGCCCATCGCCCGGACCCTGATGCCCTATGCCCTGTCGGTGCTGGAGCAGGCCGCTGCCCTGCACCGGGCCGCCTCAGCCGGGGCGCAGGCACTGGAGGGGGTGGTGCGGATCACCACCAGCCGGATTGTCGCCACCCATGTGATGCCACAGGTGTTGGCGCAATTGGCGCAGCAGGCACCCGGTTTGCGGTTTGAGCTGGCCGCGACGGATGTGGCCGAAAACCTGGCCCATCGGGCCGCCGATATTGCCCTGCGGTTCACCCCGCCGACGCAACAGGCGCTGGTGGCACTGCGGCTTTCGGATGTGGCGGTCGGGCTGTTTGCGGCCGCGCAGTTCCCCTTGCCCGCAGATATGACCGACCTGTCCGATGTGCCCTTTATTGCCGACGACCGCGAGGCGCTGATCCTGCCACGCATGGCGCAGGCCGGAATGCCCGTGCCCCGCCCGCCGGTGCTGCGCTGCGATGATCCTTTGGCGCAACTGGCCCATCTGCAGGCCGGGCTGGGCATCGGCCTGTGTCAGGTCAAACTGGCCGGACGCATGGGGCTGCGGCGGGTCTTGCCCCAGGTCAGCCATGCGATGCCCTGCTGGCTGGTCATGCATGAGGATCAGGCCCGCACGCCCCGGATCAGGGCCGTTTTCGATCACCTGAAGGCCGAGTTGCCCAATTGGATCTAGTGTTCTGCACCTGACACATGGTTCCCGATGGAAGCGGGGTATCCGTTGCCGGTCCAGTATCCCTGAGCAAAACCGTCAGATGACGGATGATAGCCCCAAAAAACATGAAAGTTACGATTTTTGCGCAATTTGTGGATCAAGATTTCCAATCATCGGCAACCCTAAGCTTTCTATCCGCAACAATCTGATCGGTATGGAAGACTAGGTTTCATTCAGGCTGCAATGTGTAATTGCCCAGCTTCCGTCAGGCTGACGGGCCAGAATATTCAAAGAGGAGCCGCTGCCAGTGGTTCCTTCACTATAGCGCGCTATGCACCAACCAAGGTCGCCACTATGACCTGCGCTTAACACGTTGATTTCCTTGCTCTCTGCACCGCCTTCAACCCAATCTATATGTGCCGCCTCGATGGCTTGGCGTCCAATGGCAGGTGGTCCAAAAGGTGAGTACAACTCAGCCTCAAGGCTATACACAGAGGCGCAGCCAGCCGCATCGCCTTTGCGATAGAGGGACACGTATTGATCAAGCAATTTCTGACACTCTTCTCGAAAATTCATTGCAGTCCCCAAGCTCATTAAACTGAGCATCCTTTTTGGAGAACATTTGTCAACTATTGCGCCTTGCTCAG
>JAFMGZ010000085.1:3640-8074 GCA_017854855.1 Sulfitobacter sp.
CCGTTTTTTGTGCGACATTGGGGCGATGAAAGCCTGCCCAAATTGTTGTTGCTGCATGGATTTCCCGAATATGGCGGCACCTGGGGCCAGCTTGCCCCCCTGTTGGCCGCGCGGTTCCATTGCATTGCGCCCGACCAGCGCGGCTTTGGTCAAAGCTGGGCCCCGGCAGAGGTATCGGAATACTTCGGCTCCAAGCTGGTGGCGGATATGGCGGCATTGATTGGCGACGCACCAGTGCATGTGCTGGGCCATGACTGGGGGGCGGCGGTGGCCTATGGGCTGGCGATGTTCCGCCCTGAACTGGTCTCAAGGCTGATCATCATGAACGGTGTGCACCCGGTCCCTTTTCAGCGGTCTTTGGCTGCGGGCGGGCCGCAAACAGCGGCATCGCAATACATCACCTACCTGCGCAGCGAAGGATCAGAGGACCGTCTGGCGGCGGATGATTTTGCCAAGCTGATGGCGTTGTTTTCCGCCAATATGGACCTGTCGTGGATGGATGCAGAGACGATGGCCGCCTACAAGCGCGAATGGGGCCGGCCGGGGCGGCTGCGCGGGATGATCAACTGGTACCGCGCCTCGCCGCTGGTGGTGGGTCTGCCGGGGGAACCTTTGAAGGAACTGCCAGCCCTGCCGCTGGAGCGGTTGCAGGTGCGCTGTCCGCATCTGTTGATCTGGGGCAGCGATGACACGGCCCTGTTGCCAGAGGCCACCGAGGGGCTTGAGGCATTTGCCGCTGACCTGACGCGGGTCGAGATCGCGGGGGCGGATCATTGGTTGCACCACCAAAAGCCACAGCAGGTCGCACAGGCGATCCTGGACTGGTTGCCTTGACGCCTGTTGGCAAGACAACCTGAACCCCACAACGCTGTGTGAAATTAAAGATTGCAGCGTGTTAGGTGATGCATGATGCATCAGGTAATCCGAGAAACGCCTTACCCATGGCTCCAATCGTCGGGATCATCATTGTTGCCGGGGCTGAGGCCAATGATATCCCCTTGGGTTGAACAGCCAAGGCCCAGAACGGAGCGGTTTGCATAGGCGAAATAGGCCGTGACCTGATTGATCTCAAGGATTTCGCCATCATCCCATCCCGCCTGACGCAGCAGCGAGACGTCGGTTTCCGCCATATCTGCGGGATGGCGGGTCAACTGCCGGGCATAGCGCAAGGCGGCCTGTTGCCTGGCATCGAGTGGGGTGGCGGGGATATCGTCTGCCTCGATCGCGGTGCGGATCGCATCGGCGCGGGCATCGTCCCGCAAAAGGCGCTTCATTCCTGCAAAGTGATGTTCGACGCAATAGGTGCAACGGTTGAGCGCCGAGACCCAGACGCCCAACACTTCGAGGAACCATTTGTCGATCTGGTTGTCGCGGTGGTGCAGGACATATTTGTAGATTGCCATATGCCCCTCCATCGTGTGGGGGCGCAGGGAATGCATCATCATGATGTTGTCGACATTGTTGCCCGGACCGGTCACGCGTTTGTAAAGGTCGCGCAGCGCGCCGGTGGCGGCGTCAAAGGGGATGGTCTTGATCCAGGCCATGAGCGGGCTTTCTGCAAAGGGGCTGTGCAAAGCATACCGACCCAACAACGCCACTGCATAGAGGCAAATTTCCATCACAACAGCCCAAGGCCTGCGTTGGCTGGCAGGTTTGGCGCGGTGATCTGCCCGTTTTGGGGCGATCCGGACCGAGCAAGGAAATATTTTTCAGCCAGCGCCTGCACGTCTTGTTTTGGTGGTTTTCAATGTCACATCAAGGAGGTCTTTGAGGGCTAAATTTTGGACTACCTTTATATTTTCGGTGGCTTGCTGGGGTTGATCATCGGCGGGGAATACCTGGTGAGGGGCGCGGTGATCATCGCGCAGAAGCTGCATGTCTCACCGATGATCATCGGGGTGACATTGGTGGGGTTTGGCACCTCTACGCCGGAATTGGTTACCAGCGTGCAAGCCGCGCTGGATGACGCACCGGGCATCGCGGTTGGCAACGTCGTTGGCAGCAATATTGCCAATATCCTGCTGATCCTGGGCATTGCCGCCTGGATCACGCCCATCGGGGTCGCTGCTGCTGAATTCAGGCGCGACGGAACGATGCTGGTTTTTGCGACCGCTCTTTGTGTGGCGCTTGTCCTTTATGGGTCGATCGGGCGGTTGGCCGGCACGGGCTTCTTGGTGCTGTTGGCCGCGTATCTGGTGGGAACGGTCTATTTCGATCAGGCACAGGCTGACGACACTGCTGGCGGGCCTGTGCCGCAAACCCGTTTCGGCAGTGCCGCCCTGCTGATGCTTGCGGGTCTGGCCGCGACCATCATGGGTGCGAAATACCTTGTTGAAGGCGCCATTTCGGTTGCGGGAAGTTTGGGCGTATCTGAGGCGGTGATTGGTTTGACGGTCGTCGCTGTGGGAACGTCGATGCCGGAACTTGTCACATCGGTGATTGCTGCGCGAAAGGGTCAGGTGGCGGTGGCGCTTGGCAATGTCATCGGCAGCAATATTTTCAACATCCTGGGCATTCTGGGGGCGACTGTCCTGGTCAAGCCGCTTGTGGTGCCTGCCCAAATCATGACCTTGGACATCTGGGTGATGGCTGCTGCAACCGGGGTGCTCTGTTGGGTTGCACGCAGCGGCTGGAGTATCTCGCGGCGCGAAGGGATCATGTTGACGGGCGGCTATGTCGCCTATCTGAGCTTTCTTGGTCTTAACGTCATCGGTTGAGGGGGGCGCGCGGCCGCCCCTGGGGCTGCGCTCAGGACCGCCGGCAGCACAGCCGCGTCCATGCGGGGTCTTTCGGATCGGGCCCCTGAACCGCGTAGCCCAGTTTTTTCAGAATGCGCAGGGAGGCCGCGTTGTCGTTGTGGACCCGCGCCACGATGGAGCTGATACCGGGATTATCGGCAAAGCTGCGTGCGGTGAACAGGCGCACGATGTCTGACCCGATGCCCTTGCCCCAAAAGGGGCGGCCAAGCCAATAGCTGATCTCGGCCACGCCGGGATCCTGCGGATCGACGTCATATTCCAGCCGCAGCTGGCCGATGATGTCATCGTTGCGCAGCACCGCGCAGACCTGATGGTGGTTGCTGGCGTTTGAGATTTCGATCAGCGCCGCCGCCGTCCCAAGCGTGAGCGGTGCCGGATAGGTTTCGGGCAGCCAGGTCCAGATTTCAGGGTCGTCCAGCAGGGCCTGCAAGGTTGCGGCATCGCTTTCGTGCCAGGCACGCAAGGCGTATTCTGGTGCGATTGCGTTGTGTTTCACGCCCCCCTTGGCCAGGATGCGCGGCGCTTGCGACGACCGCGCGCGATGGCCAAGGGGGCTGTCGAAATCATCCACGACCATGGCCGGAACCCAGCCGATCTGGACCGGGTCATAGGACAGTGCCACGTGATTGGCGCGGCAAAATTCCAGCTCTGTCGGGGTCAGAACGCCCGCGCTGCGCAAACGGGAGGTGTCGATCACGCCGCCGCAGGGCATCTGCAGCTTGGCCGATGATGAATGCCGTTCCTTTTGCATGATCGCTCCGTCTGATACCGTTTAAAGTGCAAAGGTAGGAATTGGCGGTTCTGTTTCAAGGGCTTGGCGGGTCATGTTGATGTTTTGCCCGCATCAGAACCGATGATTTTGCGCGACAGGCCGGGCACCGGGATGGATGCAGGGGCTATTTCCGGCTGCGGGTAAAAACCATCTTTTGACTGTGCAGATCCTCTGCCGCGCCGATCCAGGCATAGGCCAGAAGGGCCGGTTCACGCAGACCGACCGTGATGCGGTGCAAATGGTCCGGCGGGTTAAAGATCATCGAGCCGGGGACATAGACGCCTTGATGGTTCTCAGACACCGCGCCCGACAGGCAGACATAGCTTTCGGTGATCCCCTTGTGGGCATGGGCAGGATAGGTGCAGCCCGGCGCAAACAGCACCACGCCGAGGATGATCTCATCGCTGATGACAGGCCCCTGAGAGCCCGCCAGTTCAGCATAGGCATAGCCGTTTTGCAGACCCTTTGGCACTTTCTCATAGCCATATTGCCAGCTGAGATGGGGGGCCACGGCATCCAGCGCGCGCACGGCGGGGGCCAGAACGCCCTGCCGCCCTTCATCCAGCGCGCGGCGCAGATGGGCGGTGACGGGCTTGAGCGCGCGCGGCTGCAAGCGCACTTCGGCGTTGCGGCGCAACAGACGGCTGATGGCCTCGCGCACCTTGCGCTGATGCCCTGCGATCCGCGTGCTGCCACCGGCGGGCAGAAAGCGGTAAAGTTCGTCATATTCCTGCAGCATGTAGCGCCAGTCCGGCACGGATTGCAGGCTCTGGCGGGCGGGCTGCATGGGTTCGGGGTGGGAATCGCTCATCGCGCCGGGCTCTCTTCAACGGTTTGGGGCGGGGATAGCATTTTTTGAGGGAAAGGGAATGTGGAAGGTTGGGGTGCCAGCGCTTTGTTCGG
>JAFMGZ010000035.1 GCA_017854855.1 Sulfitobacter sp.
GTAGATCTCATGGGTCACCATGCCTTGGGTAAACAGCGCGTCAAACGGTTCGATCGCGGTTTCGGGCAGATGGCCCGTGATCTGCATCGCACGGGCAAAGAAACGTGAATACAACAGGTGAAGGATCGCATGTTCGATGCCGCCGATATATTGATCGACGTTCATCCAGTATTTCGCATCTTCCATATTTGTGGGCGTTGTTGCACGCGGCGCGGTGAAACGCGCGAAATACCACGACGAATCCACAAATGTATCCATCGTGTCGGTTTCACGCTTGGCGGGGATGCCGCAGGATGGGCAGGCGCAGTCGCGCCATGTCGGATGACGGTCCAGCGGGTTGCCCGGCGTGTCGAAATCAACGTCATAGGGCAGCTCGATCGGCAGGTTCTCTTTCTTTTCGGGCACCACGCCGCAGCTGTCGCAATGCACCACGGGAATGGGGCAGCCCCAGTAGCGCTGGCGTGACAGCCCCCAGTCGCGCAACCGAAACTTGGTCACACCCTGGCCTATCCCGTTGGCCTCGCAAAAGGCGATTGCCGCGTCGATGGCCTCTGTCCCGGTCTGCAGGGCTTCACCGGCGAAACCGCGGTTGTAGAAAACCTTTTCGGTTTTCGCGGGCACATAGGCCTCGTCCAGATCCTCGGGGCTGTCTTCGGAGGGCAGGAATGTCGAAATGATCGGCAGGCCGTATTTGGTGGCAAATTCAAAGTCGCGCTGATCATGTGCCGGGCAGCCAAAAATGGCACCTGTCCCGTAGTCCATCAAGATGAAGTTCGCGATATAGACCGGCAGTTCAAGGGATGTATCAAACGGGTGACGCACGCGAATGCCGGTGTCAAAGCCCAGCTTTTCCGCCGTCTCAATCGCTTCTTCGGTGGTGCCACCCTTGCGGCATTCAGCACAGAAGCCGGCGACATCTTCACTCTCTTTTTCCAGCACTTTCGCCAACGGATGATCCGGTGAGATACCGACAAAGGATGCGCCCAACAGCGTATCGGGGCGGGTGGTATAGACCTCGATCCGGTCATGGCCTTCGGGGGCCTCAACGGTTGAGAAAGCAAATTGCAGACCGCGCGATTTGCCGATCCAGTTCGCTTGCATCAGCTTGACCTTGGCGGGCCAGTTATCCAGCGTATCCAGCGCCTCAAGCAGTTCTTCGGAATGACCCGAGATCTTGAAGAACCACTGCGTCAACTCGCGCCGTTCCACCAGCGCACCGGACCGCCAGCCGCGACCGGCCTCCACCTGTTCATTGGCCAGAACGGTCATGTCGACCGGATCCCAGTTTACGATGGCGTTCTTGCGGTAAACCAATTCCGCCTCAAGAAAATCAAGGAACAAGGCCTGCTGCTGGCCGTAATACTCAGGATCGCAGGTTGCGAATTCGCGGGACCAGTCGATCGACAGGCCCAGCGGCTTCATCTGGTCGCGCATGTCCTTGATGTTGCCATAGGTCCAATCCTTGGGGTGCCCCCCGATCGCCATGGCCGCATTTTCCGCAGGCATACCAAAGGCGTCCCAGCCCATCGGGTGCAGCACGTTGTGGCCGGTGGCAATCTTGTAGCGGGCAATCACATCTCCCATGGTGTAGTTGCGCACATGGCCCATGTGAATGCGCCCTGATGGATAGGGGAACATCTCCAACACATAATACTTGGGCTTGTCTGCGGACCTGACAGCCTTGAAGATTTCGTTCTTTTCCCAGGCTTGCTGCCAACGGGCTTCGATTTCAGCAGGAGAGTATCGGGACATTGTTTGGGACATCTTGGGTTAGGGACCTTCTGGAATGGCAAACGCCGGGCTGTTTGGGAAAAACAGGGCCCGGCGTTGGAATTTTTGCGCGCTAGGCGGAATTAAAACTTGTTATCGGCGATGCGCAACTCGCGTGCGCGGCTCAGGATTGCATCTTCCACGGCGCGTGCTGTTGCGCGGCTGACCGGGCCGCCGCCACGTGTCTGCAGGGCAATGTTCAACGAACGTGCATCAAGCGCTGGATCGTCAATCAGCACCGTCGCCCGGTAAGAGCGACCACCGCCCGGCGGCGTGCCGTAACCTGTCACGATAACACCTGTGAAAGGATCGACAGATTGGATGGGCAGGAAATTCAACACCTCAAGCGAAGCCGCCCAGAGATAACGGTTCACCGCAACGGTGCTTTCGGACCTGTTGTTGCTGAAGATCGACCAGATCGTATTGCTTGGGTTTGTCTCGATGTTCTGGGGGTTATTTGCGTTCGTATATGTATCAGGACGGGTCGTCGCCTCGCTCCCGAGGTTACGCAGGCCGCCGCAGGCACCCAGCATAGATAGAATCACGACAGCGATTCCGATTCTGCAGACGGATTGTCGGGCCATTGATGCTTTCCTTTGCCTGTTTGACCCATGGTCTAACCAAGCTGCGCTGCCGGAGCAAGATATATGTAGGGCGTCGATTCATAGTATAATGTCCAATGTACAAGTGCTTTCGCCCAGTTTCGCCGTTCTGGTCGTGACAGCGGTTTGGCAAAACTGTGGCAAAGCTGCACCATTGGGCGCGGCAATAAGGCCAAGCGTTTTGTGCTTCTTGCAAACCAAGGGGCAATGGATGCAAACACCCTGCATACCCTTTCCGGATTCCCCGGTCTGGGCATGTGAATTCAAACCGAGGGAAAACTCATGAAAAAAGTTCTCTTCGCTACAACGGCTCTGGTTGCGACCGCCGGTGTTGCAGCAGCAGACGTTACATTTGGTGGCTACGGCCGTTTTGGTGTATTGTTCACCGATCCAGTTGTTGGCAAATCCACAACAGACGTGACTTCACGTTTCCGCCTGCAGATCGACGCGACAGCAGAATCTGATGCCGGCGTTACAATGGGTGCACGCGTTCGTATCCAGCAGAACGAATCCGACGCAGTAAACACTGGCACAGGCATCAACGGCGTTCGCTTCTTCGCACGTTCCGGTGGTCTGGAAGTCGGCGTTGGCAACATCTACGGCGCTCTGGAATTCATGCCTGGCATGTACCCAATCGATCTGGGTCTGACCGGTCTGGGTTACGACTACACAGCCTACAACTTCGGTGCTGACGCGTACTCCTCCGGTGGCGCAGGTTCCGCTGGTAAGAACGGCGTAGAAGTAATGTACTCCATGGGTGACTTCTCCGTGCACGTATCTGCTTCCGAAAGCGGCCCTGCTGGCAGCACACGTACAGCTGCACACGCTGCTTACACGTTCAGCGGCTGGACTGTTGCACTTGGTGCACAGGACTCCGATAACGCAGCTGACACAGAGTTCGCAGCATCCGTTGGCGGTTCCATCGGTCCAGTTGACCTGACACTGGCATTCGCAGACAACGGCACAAAGGGCGATCACATCGTTCTGGCCGGTCGCTTTGATGTTGGCGCAGCAACAAACGTAGAAGTCTACGTTGCAGACGCTGACAACCAGCCTGACACAGGCTTCGGCATCGACTTCAACCACGACCTGGGCGGCGGTACATCCCTGCGCGGTGGTGTTGCGAAGCGTATGTCCGGTGCGACACAAGCTGACCTGGGTGTGCGCTTCAACTTCTAAGTTGAACGTCACTTAAGTGATCTGGGGCGGGCCTTTGGCCTGCCCCTTTTCTTTTGTGCGCCCATATTGTTACGTGATGATCACACACCAAAGGGAAGCACATGAGCCTGCCAGACATTATCGCCCGTATCGCCCAAGCTGAAAAAGACGCGGGCCGCCCCCAAGGATCGGTCCATCTGATTGCCGTCAGCAAGGTACAGCCCAATGAACGCGTCCGCGCGGTGTTGGAGCAGGGCCACCGCTGCTTTGGCGAAAACAAGGTTCAGGAAGCCGCCGGTAAATGGCCTGACTTCAGACAAGAGTTTCCTGGCGTAGATTTGCACCTGATCGGCCCGCTACAGTCCAACAAAACCCGTCAGGCCGTTGGTCTGTTTGATGCCATTCACACGCTGGACCGGCCCAAACTGGCGACAGCCCTGGCCCGTATCGCCCAGGAAGAAGGGCGTTGCCCGGATCTGTTCATTCAGGTCAATACCGGCGAAGAGCCGCAAAAGGCGGGCGTGATGCCAGCCGACACCGATAAATTCGTGGCTGAATGTCTCGCACTTGATCTGCCCGTCAAAGGGTTGATGTGCATCCCGCCGGTTGACGAAGAACCGTCACTTCATTTCGCGCTTTTGGCGAAAATGGCGGCGCGAAACGGGCTGTCTGGCCTGTCCATGGGCATGAGCGGTGATTTTGAACGTGCCATCGCGCTTGGTGCCACGCATGTACGGGTGGGCTCTGCGATCTTTGGCGAACGTGTTCCGGCATAAATCGTCTATCGGACTGCCTGATATAGGATAGGGCGGCAATGCTTCAGCCGACAGGCGGCTTGGCTCATCTGGCCGCGTTACAGCACGATCAGCCGGGTGCGATGTTTGATCTGAGGCGCGATGCGCCTGATGTCACCCCGCCGCAGCGCAATGCAGCCTTCGGTCGGATAGCCGGGCCTGCGCCACTGGTGGATGAAAATCGCGGACCCGCGCCCGGGCACGGCATAGGGCCAGTTCCAATCGGTCAGCAGAATCAGATCATAAAGCGGATCGGCCCGGCGCAGCGTTTCATGGCTGGGCGGATAGGGCGCGCGCACCATCATGTTATAGTCTTCGTCGGTCGGGTCGTCAGACCACAGGTCACCGGGCCGGATCGGCACGGCCCAATCTGCGGGGCGGGCCATCCGGTCAGGCCGGTACAGCATCCCCACAATCCGGTGTATGCCCTGCGGTGTTCCCCCGTCGCCCTCGCGTTTGGTGCCAGTGATGCCGCCCTTGCCGATGGTGCAGGGATAGGTCCGCCCCAAGAAGCGAAGCCCCTTGGGGGTCAGCACCATATCCCAAACCGACATCCGCCGCATCACAGCAGATGCCCGGACTTGGCTGCCTTGGTCGCCAGATAGGCCGCATTATGGCGGTTTTCACCAACCCGCAGCGGCACGCGTTCGGTGACATCCACCCCGCTGGCTTTCATCATCTCGACCTTGCGCGGATTGTTGGTCAGCAGGCGCACGGCGGCAAAGCCCATGGATTTCAGAATATCCGCACCCAGCCTAAAGTCGCGCTCATCATCCTCAAAGCCCAGCCGGTGATTGGCCTCCACGGTGTCAAACCCCTGATCCTGCAGCGAATAGGCGCGCATCTTGTTGGCCAATCCAATGCCGCGCCCCTCTTGGTTGAGGTACAGCAGGACCCCGTGGCCCTCTTCGCCCATCTGTGCCAATGCGGCGCGCAACTGGGGGCCGCAATCGCATTTCAGACTGCCCATCAGGTCGCCGGTGAAACAGGCGGAATGCAGGCGTGCGAGGACCGGTTTGCTCCGGTCCGGGGTCCCGATCTCTATTGCGTAATGTTCTTCTCCGCCGTCTTCGGGGCGGAAAATATGCAGTCGTCCCGCCTCTGACACTTCCATGGGCAACCGTGCGTTGACCACCGGGTGCAGCGGGCTGCGCTGCGCCAATGCAGGGGCGGCGGCGGCCAGATCAATGCTGGTCAGACCGTGCTGTGCAGCGAAATCCCGGCGGCCACCCAGATCCAGAACCAATACGGCCGGCAGCAGCCTTGCCGATTTGGCCAGTTGCAATGCGGCGCGGTGTACCTCAGCCGTGCCGCCCCTTGCACAAGAGAAGGGCCCCTTCATCGGTGCACGCAGATCATCGGCGGGGTTTGCAATGCTTTGCACCCAAGCCGGTGTCGCATCCGCTGGCAAGATGATCCGGGCCAGATCACCGTCATAGACCCGCGCCTTCAGGGTCTCTGCCCGCCGCGCCGTGATCGCCAGAACGGGTTGGCCCCCCAAGGCCAGCAAATCGGCCAGCCGCTGTGCCGTCAATGTCTCAGCCGCCATGACAACAGACTGTGTGGCACCCGCCAGTACAACAGGAACACCCATGCGCAGATCGGCACGCGCGCGGGCCAACTGCTCTGTTATGTCGGGGGCGAAGGTCATTTTTTGTTACGATTCCAAAATCAATTTGAAAGATATCTATGCCAACAGGGGCAGAATTGAAACATTTGAGCGGTTTTCCCACACGACGATGTGAATGACACCTTCGGTTCCTTGTCAGATCAGCACTTCGCACACATTTGTTACTGACAACATGGTGGAGGCGGTATTATGGCACAGCTCAAGAAAATCCTATTGGTCGATGATGATGACGATCTGCGCGAAGCGTTGAGCGAACAATTGATCATGACCGAAGACTTCGATGTCTTCGAGGCGGCCAACGGTGCCGACGGCATGTCCCGCGCCAAAGAGGCAATCTATGATCTGGTGATCCTCGACGTGGGCCTGCCCGATACCGATGGCCGTGAATTGTGCCGCCTGATGCGCAAACAGGGCGTCAAAAGCCCGATCATGATGCTGACCGGTCATGATGGGGACGCGGACACGATTCTGGGCCTGGACGCCGGTGCCAATGATTATGTCTCAAAGCCGTTCAAGTTTCCGGTGCTGCTGGCGCGAATCCGTGCCCAGCTGCGACAGCACGAACAATCCGAGGATGCCATATTTCAGCTGGGACCCTATACCTTCAAACCCTCGATGAAGATGTTGATCACCCAGGACGACAAAAAGGTGCGCCTGACCGAGAAAGAGACCAATATCCTCAAGTTTTTATACCGATCCGACGAAGGCGTCGTGCCCCGCGATGTGCTGCTGCATGAGGTTTGGGGCTATAATGCCGGTGTGACGACCCACACGTTGGAAACGCATATTTACCGTTTGCGCCAGAAAATAGAACCAGATCCGTCCAATGCGCGCCTTCTTGTGACCGAATCTGGTGGCTATAGATTGATGAGCTGAGCCGGGAACTCCTCCCATGCTTGGTGGTAACGAGTAGCGTTTTACCTGTTTGGTGCGTGACAGCTCAGTATGAGCCCCGAAGTTTGTGTCCGGGTGACTGACACATTCCTCCCTGTTGAACTGGGCCGGGCCTTCGGGCTCGGCCGCCTTTTTAACACGACGATCTCTTGGCATGTCCCTGATTTCGCCATGGCGGCTTGTCCGACCAAAGGTTAGGGTGCGCGTCAGATCATCAGCGGAGCCTCAACACATGTCCTTTTCCCTTGCCACCTGGAATATCAACTCGGTTCGCCTGCGTGAACCTTTGGTGATACGGATGCTGGCGGAACACGGACCCGATGTGCTGTGCCTGCAAGAATGCAAAAGCCCCGTGGACAAGATCCCGCTGGAGGGGTTTCGGGCTGCAGGCTACAACCATATCGTGGCGCGGGGGCAAAAGGGCTATAACGGCGTGGCAATCCTGTCCAAGCTGCCGTTGGAAGACGCGGGCGACAAGGACTTTGCCTCGCTCGGCCATGCCCGCCATGTCGCCGCGCGACTTGAGAATGGCACCACAATCCATAACTTTTATGTTCCCGCAGGGGGCGACAAACCTGACCGCGCCGTGAATGAGAAATTCGGCCAGAAAATGGATTACCTGGCAGAAATGCGCGATTGGTTCCATGCCGAACAGCCGCAAAAGGCCATTTTGGTCGGTGACCTGAACATTGCCCCGCGCGAGGATGACGTTTGGGACCACAAGAAATTGCTCAAGGTTGTCAGCCACACCCCCGTAGAAGTGGAAGCGCTGGGTGCCACACAGGATGCAGGCGGTTGGGTGGACATCACCCGGCAGGACATTCCGCAAGGCAAGCTCTATAGCTGGTGGTCCTATCGCGCAGCAGATTGGGACACCGCAGACAAGGGGCGCAGGCTGGATCATATCTGGGCCACGTCCGATATTTCAAACGCCGGACATTCCAGCCATATCCAACGCGCGGTCCGCGGCTGGGAACAACCCAGCGACCATGCACCGGTTTTTGCAACCTTTGACCTTTGAATTGCCGGCCAAAACGCTCATATAACCCTCAAACGCGACCAAGCGAGGAATGACAAATGGAACTTAACCTTACCGGTGCCCCCGACGCGGACCTGATCAGGGACAGTGACGAAGCAAGCTTTATGACCGATGTGGTTGAGGCGTCGCAGGTGACGCCGATCATCGTCGATTTCTGGGCCCCATGGTGCGGGCCCTGCAAGACACTCGGGCCACAGTTGGAAGACGCCGTGCGCGCCGCCAAAGGTGCGGTCAAGATGGTCAAGGTCAACGTGGACGAGGCCCAGATGATCGCGGGCCAATTGCAGATCCAGTCGATCCCGACGGTCTATGCCTTTTACAAAGGTCAGCCCGTGGACGGCTTTCAGGGTGCATTGCCCCCATCAGAGATTAAGGAATTCATTGACCGGGTGATCAAGGCAGCGGGCGGTGAAACACCCGGCGACGGTCTGGCCGAAGCTGTTGAAGCCGCCGAAGAAATGCTGGCCGAAGGGGCAGCAGCAGATGCCGCACAGACCTTTGCAGCTATTTTGGAAGAAAACCCAAACCATGCTGGTGCCTATGCTGGTCTGGTCCGCGCCCATATCGCTTTGGGAGAGCTGGATCAGGCTGAGGCCTTCTTGAACGGTGCGCCGATCGAGATTTCCAAAGCGCCAGAGCTTGAAGCCGCCCATGCGCAGCTGGAACTGGCGCGACAGGCTGCAAACGCAGGCCCCGTGGCCGAACTGACCGCCGCAGTAGAGGCAGCCCCAGATGATCTGCAGGCGCGGTTTGATCTGGCGCAGGCGCTGTTTGCCAATGGCGATGCCGAAGGGGCCGTGGACAACCTGCTGGATCTTTTCCGACGTGACCGCGAATGGAACGACGGGGCCGCCAAGACGCAGCTCTTTACCATTTTCGATGCGCTAAAGCCGAATGATCCTTTGGTTCTGAACGGAAGACGCAAATTGAGCTCGATGATATTTGCCTGATCCCTTCGCCGCGCTACGTGCGTCATCATGATAAAGCAAACAGAACTGCCAGATACAATTGCGATATTTCCGCTGGCGGGGGCTTTGCTGCTGCCGCGGTCACGGTTGCCTTTGCATATCTTTGAACCGCGCTATCTTCAAATGATCGAAGATGCGTTAAAAACTGATGGCCGTGTGATCGGCATGGTCCAGCCCAATCCCGTGCCCGGCCGTGATGGGCCCGGTTTGCACACCATCGGCTGTGCCGGGCGCATCACACAGTTTTCAGAAACAGAAGATGGCCGCTACATGATCACCCTTGGCGGTGTGTCGCGGTTCCGCGTGGTCAAGGAAGTTGAAGGATTCAGCCCTTACCGCAAATGCGATGTCTCTTGGGACGGGTTCGAGCGGGATCTGGGCGATGAAGAGGCCGACAAGGGCTTTCAACGCAAAAGTTTTCTAGATCTGTTGGGCCGGTATTTTGACGCGCGGGGTCTGTCGGCGGATTGGTCGACCCTGAAAGAAGCGGACGACGAACTGCTGATCAATTCGCTGTCAATGATGTTGGACTTTGATCCCGAAGATAAACAGGCGCTGCTTGAGGCCCCTTCTTTGCAAACACGCCGCGAAACGCTTGTTACGCTGATCGAATACAATATGCGCAGCGGTCAGGATGACGGGATGATGCAATGACAGAAACGACAATAACCTTTGATCGCCGCATGTTGGAGGCGTTGATTTGTCCCCGCACCCAGACCACGCTGCGCTATGATGCAGAGCGGCAGGAACTGGTGTCCAAATCCGCCGGTCTGGCCTATCCCATCCGCAACGGAATCCCCGTTATGCTGGTGGATGAAGCCCGCATATTGGACTGACGCTACAGCGCTTTGCCCGCCATCAACCGGGGCAGATCACCGGTCAGGCCCGCGGCCTCCCTAATAAACCCACGGCGCAAGCCGGGCAGGGCATTCACAGCCGCCATTCCAATGTCGCGCGCCATCCGAACCAGAGGATTGTCATTGGAAAACAGTCTGTTGAAGCTGTCGGTGGCCAGCGCCAGCGCTGTATTGTCGAACCTGCGCCATTCCTGATAGCGCAACAGTGCAGCGTCTGATCCCACGTCCTCACCGCGCCTTGCAGCATCCACAATCACTTCGGCCAATGCAGCGACATCGCGCATGCCTGCGTTCAGTCCCTGACCTGCAATCGGATGCACCCCATGGGCCGCATCCCCCAGCAGCGCGACACGCGGTGCGACCATTTCATGCGCCAGCGACAGGCCCAAGGGATAGGTATAGCGCGCCCCGGCCAAGGCGATCTGTCCCAGAAAATCACCGAACCTTGGCCGCAGCACATCAAGATAGGCATCATCGGGCAGCGCGTTGATCCGGGCAGCATTGGCTGTGCTTTCGCTCCAGACAATCGAAGATCGGTTTTCCGTCAGCGGCAAGATCGCCAGCGGCCCCGGCGGCATGAAGAACTGATGTGCAACACCGTGATGCGGCGCTTCATGCCGGATCGCGCAAACCAGCGCGGTCTGGCCATAGGCCCATTCGGTCCGCTTGATGCCCGCGCGCAGCCCCGTGCCGGTGCCACGCCCATCCGCGCCGACGGCAAGCCTTGCCCGCAACGTCTGGCCGCCCGCCAGTGTCAGGGTGATGCCGGTGGCATCCACGGCCTGCGCCACAACGGTTTCGCCGTCCATCCGGGTGATCCCGGCCGTTGTTGCGACCGCGTCCAGCAAGGCGCGACGCAAATGCCGGTCCTCCACCATATAGCCCATCGGGCCTTCCTCGATCTCGGCGTGGTCAAAATGCATGAACATCGGGGATGGTCCATCGCCCGCGCGGCCGTCGGTGACCTTGATCTCCAGCATCGGCTGGGCGCTGTCCGCAACACGCGTCCAGATACCGATCCCTTGCAGCAAGCGGGTTGAAGTCAGCGCCATCGCATAGGACCGCCCGTCAAAACCGTCGCTCTGGCGGATGGTGCTGTCCAGCGCATCAATCAAGGTGACGCGCTGACCAGACCCTGCCAGTGCCAATGCCAGCGTAGTGCCATTCAGCCCGCCGCCGATGATTGCGATATCTGTGTCAAAACTCATGACTCTCAATATGGTGGCAGGGCAGGGATTGTCCATGTGCGCAAGCGTCGCTACCGTCATCTTCAGGCATAAGGGAGATCACGCATGCAAGACTGGCTTACAATGACCGCAGCAGATTTGGGGCGCGGGATAGGTGCGGGCGAAATTAACCCCGTGGCACTCTGCCAGACCTACCTGAAAGCGATTGATGCCCACCCGCTGCGCGACCGTATCTATGCGCGCGTCACCGCAGACCGCGCCTTGGCCGAAGCGGCGGCAGCAGCCGAACGCGCTGCATCAGGGCATCGTCTGTCTCCGCTGGACGGTGTGCCGATCTCTTGGAAAGATCTCTTTGATACCGCCGGCATCGTGACAGAGGCCGGATCAAAACTGCTCGAAGGGCGCGTGCCGGAGCGTGATGCCGTTGTGCTGGCCAATGCCACGGCTGCCGGTCTTGTCTGTCTGGGCAAAACCCATATGAGCGAACTGGCCTTTTCCGGTCTGGGCCATAACCCCAGCACCGCCACACCCCCTTGCGTCAATGATGCCGGTGCGGTTGCGGGTGGATCATCCTCTGGGGCGGCGGCCTCTGTCGCGTTCAACCTTGCTGCGGCGGCAATCGGGTCAGACACCGGTGGTTCGGTGCGCGTCCCCTCTGTCTGGAATGATCTGGTTGGCCTGAAAACCACGGCAGAGCGGCTGACCCTTGAGGGTGTCGTGCCACTGGCCAAGAAATTCGACACCATCGGCCCGCTGTGCCGCTCTGTTGAGGATGCGGGGTTGTTGTTGTCCGTTCTCGAAGGCAGCGCCCCGGCAGACCTGCGTCATGTAGACATTCATGGCCGTCGTTTCGCGATCTTGAAAACTGTGGCGCTGGACGGCGTCAGAGAAGCCCCGCTTGGGGCATTTCATGCAGCCATCGCCAAACTGAAGGATGCAGGTGCCGTGATCGAAGAGATCGAGGTGCCGCAGATCGAAGAGGCGATGTCACTATCGGGATGCCTGATCACCAGCGAAGCCTACGGACTATGGCGCGATGTGATCGAGGCCAACCCCAAAGCGATGTACCACGAAATCCTGATGCGCTTCCGCTTGGGCAAAGAACATTCAGGCCCTGACTATGTCGCGGCATGGGACCGGCTGGGCGTCTTGCGGGATGGCTATAACGCGGCTGTGGCGGGATATGACGCGGTCCTGATCCCTTCTGCCCCCAGCCTGCCACCGAATTTGGCGCGGCTTGAATCGGATCACGACTATTACCTGTCGGAAAACCTTCTGGCGCTGCGCAACACACGGATTGGCAATTTGATGGGGCTTTGTGCCCTAACGCTGCCATTGGACACTCCCTCTTGTGGTTTGATGCTGATGTGCCCACCAAATATGGAGGAACATCTGCTACGGATGGGGGCCGCAGCCGAGGAGGCGCTGCAATAACTTTGGCCTAAATGCCACAAACGCCTGATTGTGTGTCTGTTTTTCTGGACGCGATGCTGCAGCTTGGGTACTTTGGACCAAACGGGGCGACAATGATCCCGATCCGAGGCAGATGTAATGTTGTATCCAGAGCGGTTTTCGAACCTTCCGGCTCATGCTTGGCCACGCCTGCGCGCCCTTTTGGACGTGCATGAGGGGGGCGGGCCACTGATCCAAATGACCATAGGTGAGCCGAAACATGCGTTTCCGGCCTGGGTTACGGATGTCATCACGCAAAACGCGGCAGGATTTAACAGCTATCCCCCCAATGATGGCTCGCCCGAGTTGAAAGAGGCGATCGTTGGCTGGATCAAGCGTCGCTACGGCGTGCAGATGGACGCCGCGACCGAAGTGATGGCCCTGAACGGCACCCGCGAGGGGCTGTATAACGCGGTGATCGCACTGTGCCCCGAGACCAAGAATGGCAAAAAGCCCGCGATCTTGATGCCGAACCCTTTCTATCAGGTCTATATGATCGGTGCGATTTCCGGTGCATCCGATCCGATCATGGTGCCAGCGACGGCTGAAACCGGCCATCTGCCCGACTTTCACAGCCTGCCCGAGGATGTGCTGCAGCGTACGACGGCCGCCTATATCTGTTCGCCCGCCAATCCGCAGGGCGCTGTCGCAGACCGCGAATATTGGACCAATCTGATCGCGCTGGCGGAAAAGTACGATTTCAAGATATTTGCCGATGAATGCTATTCAGAGATCTACCGTGACACCCCGCCGGTGGGCGCGCTCGAAGTGGCACAGGCTTTGGGCACCGACCGCAACCGCATCGTGATCTTTCATTCGCTCAGCAAACGCTCCAACCTGCCGGGCCTGCGATCTGGTTTCGTGGCTTCCGGCCCCGACAGCATCCGCGAGATCAAGCAGCTGCGCAATTTTTCAGGTGCCCCCTTGCCGCTGCCCTTGCAACAGGCGGCGGCGGCTGTCTGGAACGACGAAGAACACGTCGAGGAAAACCGCCGTCTCTATGCCGAAAAATACGACATCGCCGACCGGATCTTTGGCAACGTGCCGGGATATGTCAGCCCCGAGGCCGGGTTCTTCTTGTGGCTTCCGGTTGAGAATGACGAAGAAGCGGCGGTGAAACTATGGCGTGAAACAGGGGTCAAAGTGCTGCCGGGCAGCTATTTGGCGCAGGACGTCGACGGGGAAAACCCCGGACAGAAATATATCAGGGTCGCATTGGTGGCCCCAAAAGACGAGACAGCCCGCGGATTGGATTTGATCCGCGATTGTCTCTACTCAAGTTAAGCCGAGGATCAGAGCAATGGCATATCAGACACGCGGCCGCGACCCCCTGCTGGACAGTAACATGGCCGAAGCGATCGAAAAGCGCGGCAAGGAATTGCTGGGGCTGGTGCTTATCCTTGCAGGCGTCGCTGCCGCGATGATGATTGGCAGCTACACGCCGGATGACCCGAACTGGATGGTATCAACCGATGCGCCGGTGCAAAACTGGCTGGGCCGCATGGGGGCGTCCATCGCCGCGCCTTTGTTCATGATTGTGGGCTGGGGTGCCTGGGGCGTGGCGATTGTCCTTTTGGCATGGGGCGCACGGTTTGCCCTGCATTGGGGTCAGGACCGCGCCATGGGCCGGCTCGTTTTCGCACCGATTGCCGTTGCGATGGGAGCGATCTATGCCGCGACGCTGGCACCTGGTTCTGAATGGCTTCAAACGCACAGCTTTGGGCTGGGCGGTTTGTTTGGCGATACGGTGATGGGGGCGATCCTGACCATCCTGCCAATCGGCTCTACCTTTACGGTCAAACTGATGTCTTTGCTCATGGGCGCTGCGATCCTGGTTTTCGGTGCCTTTGTTCTGGGCTTTACAAAGGCGGAATTGCACCGGCTGGGCCGGTTCCTGTTGCTGGGTGTGATCATGACCTATGCGCTGTTGATGACGGTTCTGGGCCGGGGGGCCAATGGTGCCCTGCACGCGGCACAGGGTCTGCAGGCGCGTCAGGCCGGACGCCGCGAACGCCAGCGCGCCGAACTGGACCAGCAGGCAGCCTATGCGCCCGGCCCCCAGATTTTCAGCGCACCGGCCGCACCCCAACCCTTTGCCGTGCCAACCCTGAGCGCGGAATATGCCGAATATTCTGAGCCCAAATCAGAGTCTAAATCAGGGCTTTTGGCCCGGATGCCCGCCTTGATCAAACGGCCAGACCCGATGCCCGAACCCGAACTGATTGAGGAATATAGCCAGGCAGAGGTGGATGAGACGCCGGGCGAAGACCGGATCAAATCAAAGATTGCAGATGTGATCAAAAACCGCGTCCGCACCGCAACGGCGGTTCACACCCCCACCACCGCACCCTTGACCAAGGGTCGGGGCCGTGGGCCCGATGCCCTGCTTTTGAACACCGCACCTCAGGCCAGATTGCGCGCAGAGCCGCCGCTGACGGCCGCCGCCGCAGAGGCCTCTGCCGCCGCACCGCATACCCCCGGTCGCCTGACGCTGAACCGGATCGCCCCCGCCGCATCGCAGCCAGAGCCCGCATTGAACCCGCCAGAGGATGCCATCTTGCCACTGGAGCAGCCGCTGCGCACACCAGAGCCTTTTTCCATTCCGGTGGCAGAGCCCCGCCAGATCGTGCAGCAGCCCATACGCAAACCAGTCCAGCCCTCAAGGCAAGCCAAGGCCGAAGCGCAACCGACGCTGAGTTTCGATGATACACATCCGGGCTATGAATTGCCGCCACTGAACCTGTTGGAAAACCCCGAAGAAGTTCAGCGCCTGCATCTGTCCGACGAAGCCCTTGAAGAAAATGCGCGCATGCTGGAATCCGTGCTGGATGATTACGGCGTCAAAGGCGAGATCGTGGCGGTGCGCCCCGGCCCTGTCGTCACCATGTACGAACTGGAACCCGCGCCGGGCCTCAAGGCGTCGCGCGTGATCGGTCTGGCGGATGACATCGCGCGGTCCATGGCCGCCCTGTCTGCCCGCGTGTCCACCGTCCCGGGACGCAGTGTGATCGGCATCGAGCTGCCGAATGAAAACCGCGAAAAGGTTGTCCTGCGCGAGATCCTCTCGGCGCGTGATTTCGGCGATAGCAACATGCGCCTGCCGCTTGCGCTTGGCAAGGACATCGGCGGCGATCCTGTGGTCGCCAACCTGGCCAAGATGCCTCACCTGTTGATCGCGGGGACGACGGGTTCGGGTAAATCCGTGGCCATCAACACAATGATCCTGTCGCTTTTGTACAAGCTGACACCGCAGGAATGCCGCCTGATCATGATCGACCCCAAGATGCTGGAACTGTCGGTCTATGACGGCATCCCCCATCTGCTGTCGCCGGTCGTAACAGACCCTAAAAAGGCGGTTGTGGCCCTGAAATGGACCGTGGGCGAGATGGAAGAGCGCTATCGCAAGATGTCCAAAATGGGTGTACGCAACATCGAAGGCTACAATGGCCGCGTACGCGACGCGCTGGCCAAAGGCGAGATGTTCAGCCGCACGGTGCAGACCGGATTTGACGAAGACACCGGCGAGCCGATCTTTGAGACAGAAGAGAACACACCAGAGGCGCTGCCCTATATCGTGGTCATCGTCGACGAAATGGCCGATCTGATGATGGTTGCCGGCAAAGAGATCGAGGCCTGCATCCAACGTCTGGCACAGATGGCGCGTGCCTCTGGCATCCACCTGATCATGGCCACGCAGCGTCCTTCGGTGGATGTGATCACCGGCACCATCAAGGCGAACTTTCCCACAAGGATTTCGTTCCAGGTGACGTCCAAGATCGACAGCCGTACCATTCTGGGCGAGATGGGTGCCGAGCAATTGCTGGGCATGGGTGATATGCTTTATATGGCGGGCGGGGCCAAGATCACCCGCTGCCATGGTCCCTTTGTCAGCGACGAAGAAGTCGAAGAGATCGTCAACCACCTCAAGGCATATGGTGAGCCCGATTATATCAGCGGCGTCATCGAAGGGCCTGCTGAGGATTCAGAGGCCAGCATTGATGCCGTGCTGGGCCTTGGGGGCAACACTGACGGCGAAGACGCGCTCTATGATACCGCTGTTGCGATCGTCATTAAGGACCGCAAATGTTCAACGTCATACATCCAGCGCAAGCTGGCCATCGGTTATAACAAAGCCGCACGACTGGTCGAGCAGATGGAAGATCAAGGTCTTGTCTCTCCGGCCAACCACGTGGGCAAACGCGAAATACTCGTGCCGGAACAGGGCTAAGGCTTACCTCCAATACCCGTTCCAGCGTTACACACCGCCGAGCACCCCTCGGCGGTGTTTTTTCATGGGGATCTGGCGATCTTTGGCAAAAACCTGCTGTCTGATATCGCATAACAACCGCTGTCGCCTTATGTCTTAGGCAGGAACCAACACAGGACGGTTTTCATGCGTATCCTTACCTCATTTGCCTTGGCCTTCGGTATGGCCCTTGCCACGCCAATTGCGGGCCTGGCGCAGATCCTGCCGCTTAATGATATTTCTGCATATCTGAACAGGCTGCAGACCGCGCAGGGTGAATTCACCCAGATCAATGACGATGGGTCGATCAGCACAGGCACGATCTATATCAAACGTCCGGGCAAGGTCAGGTTTGAATATAACCCGCCCGAAAGCGCGCTGGTCGTGGCGGGCAGCAATACGGTCGTCATCTACGACCGCAAATCAAACGAGCCCCCCGAAAGCTATCCTTTGGCCCGCACCCCGTTGTCGATCATCCTGGCCAGCAATGTGAACCTTGGTGCGGCCAATATGGTGACCGGCCACAGTTTTGACGGGACCGCCACGGTGGTGACAGCCCAAGACCCCGAGAACCCCCAATACGGCAATATCCAGCTGAAATTCACTGGCAACCCGGTTGAGTTGCGCCAGTGGATCATCAATGACGGCAACGGGGGCCAGACCACGGTTGTCCTGGGCGATCTGCAACAGGGCGGTGATCTGCCCAACAGCCTGTTTGACACAGGCACCCCCGGCAAAGCGCCGTCGCGCTGATCAGCGCAGGCGGCAGGCCGCAATCTGGTCGCGGTACATCATTGAACGGGCTTCGACCTTGCCTGCGACACCAACCAGCCACGCCTTGCTGTTATAGGTCTGGCGCGCAAAACCGGTGTGGCCCTCGTGATAGGCCAGATACTGATTGCGCGCGTCGGTCAGCGATACGCCGTTACGGTCGCGGGTCTGGTTCATGTACCAGCCCATGAAATCTGTGGCATCATTGATCCGGTCCCGCTTGGCCCGGCCGCGGTTTTCGGCCTTGCGGTATTCATCCCAGGTGCCATCCAACGCCTGGGAATAGCCAAAGGCGCTGGACTGACGTCCCATCGGGATCACGCCCAGCACGTATCGGAACGGCGTCCGGGCATCGGCCACGAATTTGCTTTCCTGATGGATGGTGGCCATCTGCACATGGATGGGCACACCCCATTTGCGCTCCGCTTTGCGGAAGGCTCTGTGGTATTGTGGGCGCTCTTTTAGGATCTTGCAGGCGTTATCCAGATCGCGGGGCGCGGACGTCTGTCCACCACCGCAGGATGCCACCAGCAGCACGATCGTCATGGCGCGAAGGATTTTGCTCATCTGCCTCTCGCTTATAGTTTTTATATTTTTTTCGATATTATCAGAATTTTCCCTGAGGTCACATCACAATTTTCAAAGCAGAAACGCCAATAGCAGCGGCAAAGTGCCGACCGACATCACGGTAGAGACAACAACCAGCCCCGCCACCGATTGCGCATCGTCACCATATTTCGCAGCCAGCATGTAAGAGGTGACAGCAACAGGTGTGGCGACTTGCAGCACCAGAATGCCAAACGCGGCCTTGTCCAGGGCGAACCAGATGCCAGCCGCCCATGCGCAGCCCACGCAGATCACCAGCTTGAGTACCGACAAAAACACGGCACGGCCAATCCCGCCCGGCGACAAGCGCGCCACAGCCACGCCCAGGGTAATCAGCATCAAGGGGATGGCCATCTGCCCGATCAGTCCCAATGTATTGTCAACAAAAGTGGGCAGCTTCCAACCTTGCCACAGGAACAACGCCCCCATCACCGTGGCCCAGACCAGCGGCTCCTTTAGGACCTTGCCAAAAGACCCGGCACCGGCCACCAGCCAAATACCAAAGGTAAAAGACAAAATCGCCATCACGGCAAAGACTACAACCGCATATTCCAGCCCGATCTCTCCGAATGCAAACAGCGCCAGCGGCAGGCCAAGGTTGCCGGTGTTTCCATAGATCAGCGGGGCAGAGAACGTCCCCTGGTTCAGCCGCAAACCCCACACAAGGAGCAGAACCAGGGCCGTCACGGCACCATAGGCCACCAGGCTGGCAAGGCTGAGCGCGGTCAGTGCGGCCGGGTCCAGCGTGGTATTGACCAATGCGACAAAGATCAGGCAGGGAACTGCCATGGTCATCGACAGGCGCGTGACAAATTCCAGCCGGTATTCGATCCCCAGCTTGACCCAGACAAAGCCGATACCCGCCAGGATAAACACGGGTGCCACGATCTCAAGCACCGTAAGAACAAGGTTCAACAGTCTGTTTCCTTAATTTGAAGTGACGTGATTGGACAAAACCCCCTTGAACCGAGTACTAACGAAAGGTAGGGGCTGCAATGTTATGATACGCACACGCGCAAAATATCACCTTGGCCAGGTTGTCAGGCACAAAAAGCATCCCTTCCGAGGGGTGATTTTTGACGTCGATCCCGAATTCGCCAATACCGATGAATGGTACGAGGCGATCCCCGAAGAGAACCGCCCGGTCAAGGATCAGCCCTATTACCATCTGCTGGCCGAAAACGACCAAAGCTACTATGTGGCCTATGTGTCAGAGCAGAACCTGATTGCTGATTATTCCGGTGAACCCGTGGACCACCCCGATATTCCGGACCTCTTTGGTCCTTTCACCGATGGGGCCTATCCGCTGCATTTCCAGCTGAACTAAAGCGGCTCACAGAACATCTGACACATCACCGATGCCTGAATGCGTTGAAACCTTTTGGTTTCAGGCAGCGGAAAACTGTTCAGGGTTTTCGAAAACGGCTCAAGACCCGCGCAGTCGCGGCACTTTTGTTCAGACGCGTGCGTTGCCGCGCAAAACGCGTCGATCCGTCGTGAAAATTTTTGGGAGGGGGAGAAAGTTCCTCGACACCGCGCACTGGGTGGGGGCTATTAAACGCGGTGCCGAGGGAAGCCATATGCAGCTACAGGACATGGTATGCCCGCCAACCAAGGCATGATTGTGATCATCTCAGGGCCTTTTCGCGTTTCTTAAGGGCCAAAATGCGGCATGGGGCATTTAGCGCAAATTGGATCGAACGGCACCGCCGATGCCCCGACAATGGTGCTGGCAGGGCACGGTGGTGCAGAGGCCAGCCAATCGCGGCGGTCCTCAGGGTGCCGTGATCGCAATGCGCAGATGCAGGTGATTTTCCTGTCCAATCCTGCGGTATTTCAGATCCTTCGCCAAATCCTTGATCAGAAACCAGCCAAAGCCGCCTTCGGGCAGATCGCACAGCCCGACATTCAGCGATTGGGACATCCCCAATGGCAACTGCCCCCCCGGCATCGGTGATCCCTCATCCTGTATGTGCAGATGCAGACCATCGTCGCGGCCGGTGCATTTGATGACAATCGGTCCGGCAGCCCCCCCTTCGGGATAGGCATGTTCCATGATGTTGTTGATGACTTCGGCAAGCACCAATTGCACCGTGCTGCTCTCTTCAATCTCCAGCTCCAGCGGGGACAATTCCGACATGAAGGCCTCCAAGGCCTGCCGAACGCCCATGGCACCGCTCTGAATGGTCAGTTCGAACTTGGGCAGCCTGCCTTGCTGTGACGCGGACTTGCTGAACATGCCAGCCCCCGGCTCATGACCATTCAGCATCAAGAGCCTCCTCAATCGTCATGAAAATGCGAAAGACAGTATCCATCCGCGTCAGCCTGAACACTTTTTCCACAGCCGGTGTGAGACCTGCAAGGGTCAACCGGTGATCTGGGGACAGGGTCTTCATGATCGCCACGATGGCCCCAAGGCCGCTGGAATCGATAAACACAACCTCGGACAGGTCCAGCACCACCTCCCGCGGTGCATTCTGTGTCAGGTTGCGCATGGTCTCCTTGAACAAAACGGCTGCAGGTGCGTCAATTCGCTTATCCAGCACACTGATAATGCGGATATTCCCTTCTGTTTTGGCCAGCATTTCCATAAATAGACTCCGCGCCTCTTGGTTTGCGGCGGTTTTACCTTCAAATACTTACCAGAAGATAAGTAACCCCTTTTAAGGAGACAATGATGCGGAACGTAGTGATCGCAGGGGCAGCACGGACCCCGATGGGCGGCTTTCAGGGCGCATTCGCGGGGCTGACGGCATCGGCTCTTGGCGGCTATGCCATCAAGGCAGCTCTCGAAAATGCAGGCCCCGCTGTCGTCCAGGAGGTCCTGATGGGCTGCGTCCTGCCCGCAGGCCAGGGTCAGGCCCCCGCGCGCCAGGCAGGCTTTGCCGCCGGTCTGGGCGAAGAGGTGCCCGCAACCACCCTGAACAAGATGTGCGGATCCGGCATGAAGGCCGCGATGATCGGCTTTGACCAGATCGCGCTGGGCCATACGGATGTCATGGTCGCCGGTGGCATGGAAAGCATGACCAACGCCCCCTATGTCCTGCCAAAGATGCGCAGCGGCGCGCGGCTGGGCCATGCGGCGGTGATCGACCATATGTTTCTTGATGGTCTCGAAGACGCCTATGACAAGGGCCGCCTGATGGGCACCTTCGCCGAAGACTGCGCGGAAACCTATCAATTCACCCGCGAAAAACAGGACGCCTATGCGCTGGCCTCCCTGTCCCGCGCCCTTGAGGCTCAGCAAAGCGGCGCTTTTGCAGATGAAATTGCACCCGTTGAACTCACCTCGCGCACGGGCAGCACCCGTATTGCCGCCGATGAACAGCCCGGCAACGCCCGCCCTGACAAGATCCCCCAGCTCAAGCCCGCTTTCCGCGAGGGCGGGACCGTCACCGCCGCCAATTCCTCCTCCATCTCCGACGGTGCCGCAGCCCTGGTCCTGGCCTCCGAAGAGGCGGCCCAGACCCAGGGCCTTACCATCCGCGCCCGCATCCTGGGCCACGCGAGCCATGCCCAGGCCCCCGGCCTGTTCACCACCGCGCCTGTGCCCGCCGCCCAAAAGCTGCTCGCACGGATCGGCTGGGCAAAAGAAGACGTCGATCTGTGGGAGGTAAACGAAGCCTTTGCCGTGGTGCCCATGGCCTTCATGCATGAAATGGGCCTCGACCACTCAATCGTGAACGTCAACGGCGGGGCCTGTGCGCTGGGCCACCCGATCGGCGCCTCCGGCGCACGGATCATGGTCACGCTGCTGAACGCGCTGGAAAAGCGTGGCCTCAAACGCGGCGTTGCAGCCATCTGCATCGGCGGCGGCGAAGGCACCGCGATCGCGATTGAACGCGTCTGATCCTCTTTTTGGCCCCAAATCCCTTCGGGGGGCTTGGGGCCTGCCCCAAGCGGGGGCAGACAGCCCCCTCCACCCTCACGGCGAGACACCATGCAAGCTGATTACACGACACTTTCCAAGACCATCGCCGCCCTGACCGAGGGCGAGGATGACCCCGTGGCCCTGATGGCAACCGTCACCTGCGAGGTGCATCACGCCGATGATCGCTTTGACTGGACCGGCTTTTACCGGGTCGTGGCCCCCGACCTGCTCAAGATTGGCCCGTATCAGGGCGGGCACGGCTGTCTCGTGATCCCCTTTTCGCGCGGTGTCTGTGGTGCCGCCGCCCGCACGCGGCAGGTGCAGCTTGTTGCCGATGTGGACGCTTTCCCCGGCCATATCGCCTGCGCCTCTTCAACGCGCTCGGAACTGGTGCTGCCGGTCTTTGACGGACAGGGCCAGGTGATCGGCGTTTTCGACATCGACAGCAACCAGCCGGATGCCTTTACCCAAACGGATGCCGATGCCCTGAGCGAGATTCTCAAAAATACGTTTCAGCTCGTGAAATAAGTCTGGATTTTTTCACCAATCCGCAGCAACGTGAAATTCAACGCCCTAATTTCACGAGAATCTCATGCAGCACAGCACGCCCAACGCGCCCGATACGCTTGGTGCGGACGTGCGGGCCTTGCGCAAAAGTCGCGGTCTGACGCTGGCCTGCATGGCCGACCGGCTTGGCCGCTCCGTAGGCTGGCTCAGCCAGGTGGAGCGCGACATCTCCGAACCCTCGATCTCCGACCTGCGCGAGATCGCAGCGCTGCTTGATGTTTCGATCTCCATGCTGTTCCGTCACGAGGCCGCCCCCGCCCATGAGGCAGGCTATGTCGTGCGCCGCGACGCGCGCCGCTCCATCGGCAGCCATACGGCAGGATTGGTCGAAGAACTGCTGTCACCGGATCTGACCGATGATTTCGAAATGGTTCAATCCACATTCCAGCCGCACAGCAAGATCACCAAACCCGTCAGCCGCCCCACCCAGGAGGTCGGCTTTGTCCTCTCCGGTCAGCTCGAGATCGAGATCAAGGGCACCACGCATCTGATCAACCCCGGCGACAGTTTTCGCATACGCGGTGAACCCTTTCGATGGGCCAACCCCTTTGACACCCCTGCGGTGGCCATCTGGGTCATTGCTCCGCCGGTGTATTGACCGATGAGTTTCGAGGCCTGGATTATATTCGCGCTGTTCTGGGTGGTCTTTGTCACCACACCGGGGCCCAACGCCGTCAATTGCATCACCAACGGCATGACCATCGGCTTTCGCCGGTCGCTGGTCGGGGTCATGGGCATCCTTACCCAGGCCACGCTTTTCTTGTTGCTCTCTGCTTTCGGCATCACGGCCCTGATCGCGGCATCTGAGGCCGCCTTTACCGTGGCAAAGCTGATTGGTGCGGGCTTTCTGATCTATCTGGGCATCCGGGGATGGATCATGGCCAAGACCCCCGTCCAGCTGGACGCGCGCCCTGCCAGATCCATCTATCTGCGCGCCTTTGCCATCGCCACGATCAACCCCAAAAGCGTCGCAGGCTATCTGGCCGCCTTTTCGCAATTCGTGCAGCCCGATGTGCCGATCTGGGACCAGATGATCGTGATCATGCCCACCGCGCTGACCCTCACGGCGCTCAGCTATATCAGCTTCACGGCGCTGGGCGCTGGCATTGGCCGTGCGGCCCTTGGTGCTGTGTTCAACGTCTGGGTGCGCCGCGTCATGGCGGGCTGTTTCATCATCTACGGGGTGCTGTTGGGCAGCACCTCGGTACCGGGAAGGGTCTGACATGAAAACCGGAAGCTGTCTGTGTGGCGGCGTCGCATTTGAACTGTCAGGGGCGTTGCGCGACTCTGTCGCCTGCCATTGCCAGCAATGCCGCAAGACCAGCGGCCATTACGTATCCGCAACACAGGTCGGACCAGATCAACTGACCATCACCCGAGGCGACACCCTGCAATGGTATCGGTCATCGCCCGCCGCCGAACGCGGTTTTTGCAATCATTGTGGATCATCGCTGTTCTGGCGTCATGACGATGACAAGGGGGCGACCTCTGTAATGTCCGGCACTTTGGACGGGGCTACGGGCATCAAAACCGCCAAACATATCTTTACCGCCGATAAGGGCGATTACTACGACATCGCAGATTTCCTGCCCCAAGAGGAGCACTAGACATGAGCACTTTCCCAACAACCGCCCGCGTGGTCATCATCGGCGGCGGCGTTGTCGGCACCTCCGCGATCTATCATCTGGCCAAGGCGGGGTGGTCGGACTGCGTCTTGCTGGAAAAGAACGAACTGACCGCGGGCTCCACATGGCACGCTGCTGGCAATGTGCCCAATTTCGCCGGCTCATGGGCGGTGATGAACATGCAGCGCTATGCGGCCTCCATGTACCGGACCCTGGCCGAGGACGTCGATTATCCGATGAACTATCACGTCACGGGCTCTGTCCGTCTGGGCCATTCGCGTGAACGGATGCAGGAGTTCGAACGCGTCGCCTCCATGGGCCATTATCAAGGGCTGGAGATGAAAATCTGCACCCCTGCCGAGCTCAAGGAGATGCACCCCTTCATGGAGACCCATGACCTGGAAGGGGGGCTTTATGACCCGCTGGATGGTGACATTGACCCCGCGCAGCTGACCCAGGCCATGGCCAAGGGCGCGCGCGACCATGGGGCCCATATCGAACGGTTTTGCCCGGCCATTGGCATTGACCGCGACGGCGACGAATGGATCGTCAAAACGCCCAAGGGCGAGATCCGCTGCGAATTCGTCGTCAATTGCGCAGGCTATTACGCACAGCGCGTGGGCGAGATGTTTAAACCCTTTGGCGGGCGCACCGTGCCCATGGTCACCATGTCCCACCAGTATTTCCTGACCGAGCCGATTCCCGAGCTGGAAGCCTGGACCAAGGAAAAGGGCCACAAGGTCCCGCTGCTGCGCGACGTGGACAGCTCATATTATCTGCGTCAGGATAAAAACGGCCTGAACCTCGGCCCTTATGAGCGCAACTGCAAGGCCCATTGGGTCACCCCCGAAGACCCGATGCCGGATGATTTTTCGTTCCAGCTGTACCCCGATGATCTGGAGCGGCTGGAATGGTACATCGAAGACGCCATGGCCCGTGTGCCGATCCTGGGCACTGCCGGTGTGGGCCGCAACATCAACGGTCCGATCCCCTACGCCCCTGATGGCCTGCCGATGGTCGGCCCCATGCCGGGGGTCAAGAACGCCTTTGAGGGGCATAGCTTTACCTTTGGCATCGCCCAGGGCGGCGGTGCAGGCAAGGTCCTGTCTGAATGGATCATGCATGGCGAGACCGAGATGGACATGTGGGCCGTCGATCCGCGCCGCTATACCGATTACACCGACCACGACCACTGCCTTGCCAAGGCGATGGAGACCTATGGCCACGAATACGCCATGCATTTCCCCCGCCACGCCTGGCCTGCCGGACGTGACAAGAAACTGTCCCCAGTTCATGACCGCATCATCGCCGCTGGCGGCCAGATGGGGGCCTATAACGGCTGGGAACGCGCCAATTGGTTCGCCCAGCCCGGCGATGACACCTCCGAGGCCTCGACCCAGACCTGGGACCGCGC
Source organism: Sulfitobacter sp. (assembly GCA_017854855.1). Taxonomy (GTDB): domain Bacteria; phylum Pseudomonadota; class Alphaproteobacteria; order Rhodobacterales; family Rhodobacteraceae; genus Sulfitobacter. Next base: position 25,452 of record JAFMGZ010000035.1, read on the forward strand.
AGGCCCTTGGGCACCGCGTATCCAGCAAGAGGTCGAAGCCGTTCGCGATGGCGTCGGGGTTCTGGACCTGCCGGGCTTCTCTCGCTTTGATCTAAGCGGGGCAGGGGCGGCAGAATGGCTGCGCTGCATGATCACGGGGGCCTTGCCCAAGGTGGGGCGCATGAACCTGGCCTATTTCGCAGACAGCCGGGGGCGCATCTTGACCGAAATGTCCCTGATGCGCCACGGCGAGGACCAGTTCACCCTGATCACGGCCGCCACCGCGCAATGGCATGATTATGAACTGCTGGCCAAAGCCTTGCCGGACGGGTTGACCCTGACGGATCGCACCACAGAATATTCCACGCTGATCGTCACAGGCCCCAAATCCCGCGCCCTGTTTGAAACACTGGACACCAAGGCCGATCTTGCCGCCTCATGGCTGTCGATCCAGCCCGCAACCGTCAGCGGGATTGACTGCGCCCTTGCGCGGGTGTCTTTCGCAGGCGAGCTGGGCTGGGAAATCCACGCCAAGAACGCCGATTTGCCCGCGCTTTATGACGCGGTGACGGGTGCGGGGGCAAAACCCTTTGGCATGTATGCGCTCAACTCCATGCGGATGGAAAAGGGCTACCGCGCCTGGAAGGGCGATCTGTCCACCGATTACTCCCTGCTTGAGGCGGGGCTTGACCGTTTCGTCAAGCTGGACAAACCACAGGATTTCCCAGGCAAGGCGGCGCTGCTGGCGGAAAAACAACAGGGCATCAAGAAACGCTTTGTCACGATGATTGTAGATGCAGGCGATCAGGACGCGCCCTACATGTCCACGATAATCCACAATGGCGACGTTGTGGGCGAAACAACCTCGGGGGACTGGGGCTACCGGATTGGCAAATCCATCGCCCTTGGCACCATCCGTGCCGATCTGGCGACACCGGGCACCGAGCTTGAGATCAACATCTTTGGCAAACTGTGCCGCGCCACCGTGCAGCCCGATCAGCCGCTCTGGGATCCTGAAAACGAACGGATACGTGCATGACACAAGTTACACTTCTCGACGGCGGTATGGGGCAGGAACTGATCCACCGCGCCGGTGACAAACCCACACCGCTTTGGTCCACCCAAGTCATGGTGGACCTTCCCGGTCTGGTCTCAAAGGTCCATCAGGACTTTGCCGCCGCCGGGGCCACGATTGCCACGACGAACACCTACGCAATCCACCACGACCGCCTCAAAGGCACCGAAATGGAGGGCGAATTCGAGGCGCTGCACAACCGCGCCCTTGCAGAGGTACGCGACAGCAACGCGGCCCGTGTGGCAGGTGCCATCGGCCCGCTGCGCGCCTCCTACCGCCCTGATCTGCATCCCAAGCCCGAGGTCGCAACCCCCCTATATGCCGAAGTGGCAAGCCTGCTGGGCCCCCATTGCAACCTGCTGATCTGTGAAACAGTCGCCTCTGTCGAACACGCCGAAAGCGTGCTCAAGGGGGCGCTGACTGCGGGTCTGCCCGTCTGGCTGGCCTGCACGGTGGATGACAGGGACGGCACCAAACTGCGTTCGGGCGAACCACTGGCCGATGTGCTGCCCGTGGCAGCACAGGGTGCCGCCGCCATCCTCGTCAACTGCTCCGCCCCAGAGGCGATCCCGGCCGCACTTGCGGTCTTGTCCTCCAGCGGTCTGCCCTTTGGTGCCTATGCCAATGCCTTTGAAAAGATCACGGATGATTTTCTCAAGGAAAATCCCACCGTGGATGCCCTGCAGAAACGCCTTGACCTGACGCCCGAAGCCTATGCCGATCACGCGCTTTCATGGGTCGATCGCGGGGCCACAATCATCGGCGGTTGCTGTGAAGTCAGCCCCGCCCATATCGCCGAAATCGCCCGTCGCCTGCGCGCCGCAGGTCACACCATCGTTTAGCACGCCTCTGGCGAAACATCATCTAAAGGAACACGCCAATGTCCGCAGTCCCAACCCAAGCGCGCGTCGTCATCATTGGCGGCGGTGTGATCGGCTGCTCTGTTGCCTACCACCTGACAAAACTCGGATGGAAAGATGTCGTGCTGCTGGAACGCAAGCAGCTGACCTCGGGCACCACATGGCATGCAGCAGGGCTGATCGCGCAACTGCGGGCAACGGCGAATATGACCAAGCTGGCGAAATACTCCCAGGAACTCTATGGCAACCTCGAAGTAGAAACCGGGGTTGCCACGGGCTTCAAACGCGTGGGCTCCATTACGGCGGCCCTGACCACTGAGCGTCTGGAGGAAATCTATCGCCAGGCGGCAATGGCGCGGGCCTTTGGCGTCGATGTCGAAGAGATCAGCCCGCAAGAGGTGCTCGACAAATACCCCCATCTCAACATCGAAGGGGTCACCGGTGCCGTCTATCTGGACAAGGACGGCCAGGGCGATCCCGCCAATATCGCGCTGGCTCTGGCCAAAGGCGCACGCCAGCGCGGTGGATTGGTCCTTGAGCGCACCAAGGTGACTGGCGTCACCCGCCAAGGTCGGCGCATCACCGGCGTGGACTGGGCACAGGAAAGCGGCGACAGCGGCCATATCGCCTGCGAGATGGTCGTCAACTGCGCTGGCATGTGGGGCCATGAAGTGGGCCGCATGCTGGGCGTGAACGTGCCCTTGCAGGCCTGCGAACACTTCTACATCGTCAGCGAACCAATCGAGGGGCTGACCCAATTACCCGTTCTGCGCGTGCCCGACGAATGTGCCTACTACAAGGAAGACGCCGGCAAGATGATGCTGGGTGCTTTCGAGCCGCGCTCAAAACCCTGGGCGCTGGACGGCATCCCGGCTGACTTTGAATTTGACCAACTGCCCGAAGATTTCGACCACTTCGAGCCGATCCTCGAACACGCCGTGAACCGCATGCCGATGCTCGCAACCGCTGGCATTCACACTTTCTTTAACGGCCCCGAAAGCTTTACGCCCGATGACGCCTACCACCTGGGCCTTGCGCCGGACATGGACAACGTCTGGGTTGCGGCCGGGTTCAACTCCATCGGCATCCAATCGGCGGGGGGCGCTGGCATGGCCCTGTCGCAATGGATGGACGCGGGCGAAAAACCATTTGATCTGGGCGATGTTGACATCAACCGCATGCAGCCCTTTCAGGGCAACAAGACCTATCTGGCCGAACGCTCTACCGAAACGCTGGGCCTACTTTACGCCGACCATTTCCCCTTCCGCCAAAAGGCCACCGCCCGCGGCGTGCGCCGCACGCCTTTCCACCAGCATTTGCTGGACCGCGGCGCTGTCATGGGGGAACTGGCAGGCTGGGAACGCGCCAATTGGTATGCCAAGGCCGGCCAGACGCCACAGTATGAATACAGCTGGCAGCGCCAGAACTTCTTTGAAAACGTCGCTGCCGAACATATGGCCGTGCGGACCAACGTCGGCATGTACGACATGTCCTCCTTTGGTAAAATCCGGGTCGAAGGGCGCGATGCCACGGCATTCCTGAACCATATCGGGGGCGGTCAGTATGACGTACCGCTGGGCAAGATCGTCTATACCCAATTTCTCAACCACAAGGGCGGGATCGAGGCGGATGTCACCGTCACCCGCCTGTCCGAAACCGCCTATCTGGTCGTCACCCCCGCCGCCACGCGACTGGCAGATGAGACATGGATGCGCCGCCATATCGGCGATTTCAACGTGGTCATTACCGACGTCACCGCAGGCGAAGGCGTGCTGGCCGTCATGGGCCCGCGCGCCCGCGATCTGCTGCAAGCCGTCTCTCCAAATGATTTCTCAAATGCGGTAAACCCCTTTGGGACGGCTCAGGAAATTGAGATCGGCATGGGGCTGGCCCGTGTCCACCGCGTCACCTATGTGGGCGAGCTGGGCTGGGAAATCTACATCAGCGCCGATCAAGCGCCCCATGTCTTCGAGACGCTGGCGCAGGCCGGTGCTGATTTCGATCTCAAACTCTGCGGCATGCATATGATGGATACATGCCGGATCGAAAAGGGATTTCGCCACTTTGGCCATGATATCACCTCAGAGGATCACGTGCTCGAAGCAGGTCTCGGCTTTGCGGTGAAAACCGACAAGCCGGATTTCATCGGCCGCGATGCCGTTCTGCGCAAAAAGGACCAAGGACTGAATGCGCGCATGCTGCAGTTCCGTCTGACCGATCCCGAACCGCTGCTCTATCACAATGAACCCGTGCTGCGCGACGGCGCGATTGTGGGTTTCTTGTCTTCGGGGGCATATGGTCATGCGCTGGGCGGGGCCATCGGCATGGGCTATGTGCCCTGCAAGGGCGAAAGCGTCGCGGACCTGTTGGCGTCATCCTATGAAATTGACGTGGCCGGCACGCGGGTGGCCGCAGAAGTGTCGATGAAACCGATGTATGACCCGACGTCAGAACGGGTGAAAATGTAACAGGTACAATGTAGGGCTTTTCAGCAGCCGGTATTTTACCCTACCCCTTGGGCAGAACGGAGATCCCTGATGCCCAGCCCCGCTGCCCCCACGGCCCCCAAGGCAAACGAAGACACGCCCCAGGGCGTGCTATTCGCGCTCATGGCCTACGGTCTGTGGGGATTTCTGCCGCTCTATATGAAAATAATGTCCCATATCCCGGTGATGGAAGTGCTGGTGCACCGGGTGTTGTGGTCCATTCCCATCGCCTCTGTGGTGCTGATCATGCTGGGCCGGACATCGGCACTGAAAGACGCTTTGCGCACGCCGAAAATGCTGGCCATGGCCTGTGTGACGGCTGTGCTGATCTCGGTCAACTGGGGCATCTACATCTGGGCGATCGTATCGGGCCATGCGCTTGACGCGGCACTTGGTTATTACATCAATCCCTTGTTCAGCATCCTGCTTGCCGCGGTGTTTCTGGGCGAACGGCTGACCCGGGCTCAACTGGCCGCCATCGCCCTTGCGGCCGCGGCCGTTGTGGTACTGACCATAGAGGCGGGACGCATCCCTTGGGTATCGCTGGTCCTGACCGTCTCTTGGGGGTTCTATGCCCTGGCCAAGAAAAGCCTGCCTATCGGGCCAAACCAAGGCTTTCTTCTGGAGGTGCTGATCCTCGGCGTGCCAGCGGTGGGATATCTGATCTATCTCACACTGGCCGGGAAATCGCATTTCTCATTGGGGTTTGACACCGACACTTGGTTGCTGATGGGATGCGGTGTCGTCACGGCGGTGCCGCTGATGTTCTATGCCAACGGGGCCAAATTGCTTCGGCTCTCGACCATTGGCATCCTGCAATATATCGCGCCGACGCTGATCTTTCTGGTCGCGGTCTTTGTCTTTGGCGAAACCTTTGGCCCGGCACGCATGATCGCCTTCCCGATGATCTGGGCCGCATTGGTGATTTATTCGACTTCCATGCTGCGCCAGATGCGCAAACCGCGCGCAGAGGTGGGTTGAAAACCCACCCTACATCTGTGACGACAGGCCAATGGATAGCAACTACACCCCACCCCAGGACCCGCTTGTCGTTCTGCACGAGGACGCCGAAATTCTGCTGGTCGACAAACCCGCAGGCCTGCTGAGCGTACCGGGCAAGGGCCCCCACCTTGCCGACTGCCTCATGACCCGTATTCAAGCGATCTTTCCCCAAGCCCTCTTGGTACACCGGCTAGACCGTGACACATCCGGCGTGATGATCTTTGCCATGACACCCTATGCGCAGCGCCACCTTGGCCTGCAATTTGAAAAACGCATGACCCGAAAGACCTATGTGGCACGCGTCTGGGGGGTGCCTACGGAAAAATCAGGAGAGATCGATCTGCCCTTGATCGTGGACTGGCCCAACCGCCCGCTGCAAAAGGTCTGTCACGAGACAGGAAAATCCGCCCAAACCGAATGGAAAGTCATCAAAAGTGACCACAAGACCTCTCGGGTACGGCTCTTCCCCAGAACCGGACGCAGTCATCAACTCCGGGTGCATATGCTTGCTCTGGGTCATCCCATACTGGGCGATCCTTTCTATGCGACCGGCCCCGCAAGGGACTATCCACGTCTGATGCTGCATTCAGAAGAGCTGCGTTTCAAACATCCCCAAGGCGGGCGGTCGATGAAAATTCGGGCCAAGGCACCTTTTTGAGGCTGCGGGATTGAGTTTATGGGCAAGATGAAGCTGGGAAGGTCACCCTGCCTCAGGCGCAGAGCGTTTGAGGACAGGGCTTCACCTTGCACGCGGGGTCGCTCTCCAGCTGTCCGCGCCCAGTGACATTGACCAAGTATGATTAAGAATAGATTAAGCGGCACGCCGGGGTTTCATCTTGCCCATAAACTCAATCCCGAACTCACCCCTTGCGGTACGGCCAAAAAAAGGGTCGCACAATGGCGACCCTTCTGCATTTTTTTGGATCCTGCAGTAAGGCTTATCCGGCCGCCCAGCCTGAAACGGCTTTTACTTCAAGGAACTCCTCGAGGCCGAACACGCCACCTTCGCGGCCATTGCCGGACTGTTTGTATCCACCGAATGGCGACCCTTGGGCAAAGCCAACGCCATTTGTCTCAACCATTCCAGACCGGAGGCGGCGCGCAACGCGGCGGCGCAGGTCGTCATCCTGCGTCTGGACGTAATTGGTCAGGCCGTATGGCGTGTCATTTGCGATTGCCACCGCTTCTTCTTCGGTCTCGAAGGGAATGATCGACAGAACGGGGCCAAAGATCTCTTCTTGTGCAATGGTCATATCATTGGTCACATCTGCAAAGACCGTCGGTTTGACGTAGTAGCCACGGTTCAGCCCGTCGGGGCGCCCCAGGCCACCCGCGACCAGGCGCGCCTCTGACATGCCCTTTTCGATCAGGCCCTGGATCTTGTTGAACTGAACTTCGGACACAACGGGCCCAATGTGCTTGCCTTCTTCGGATGCGGGACCGACATGGGTGTTCTTGGCCACGTCTGCCGCCATTTCAACCGCCTCGGCGTAGCGCGAGCTGTGGACCAGCATCCGTGTTGGTGCATTGCAGGACTGACCGGAGTTGCGGAAACAGCGGATCGCACCTTGTTTGGCAGCTTTTGGATCTGCATCTGCAAAGATGATATTCGCGCCTTTGCCACCCAGTTCGAGGCTGACGCGTTTCAGGGTATCTGCCGCAGCTTTGGAGATCGCGATGCCCGCACGGGTAGAGCCGGTAAAGCTGACCATATCCACCTCGGGGTGCACCGACAATTGGCTGCCGACGCCGGGGCCGTCGCCGTTCAGCATGTTGAAAACGCCAGCAGGGAAGCCCGCCTCATGCATGAACTCTGCAAACAGCAGGCCGGACAATGGTGCCACTTCTGATGGTTTCAGCACCACGGTGCAGCCTGTGGCAATCGCCGGGATCGCCTTGAGGATGATCTGGTTCATGGGCCAGTTCCAGGGCGTGATCAATGCGCAGACACCGATTGGTTCCAGCAGGGTTTTCTCGGTCGCGGTGAAATCTTTCTCGAACGAGAAGGTTTCAAAGGCCTTCAGGAAACCGCCGATATGCCAGCTGCCCGCTCCGACTTGCTGTGTGCGGCTCAGCTCGATCGGTGCGCCCATTTCCATCGACATGGCCTGCGCCATCTCTTCTGACCGTGCGTCATAGATTTCGGCCAGCTTCTTGATCAGCGCCACACGTTCTTCGCGCGGTGTCTGGGACCAGCTGTCAAAGGCTGCACGTGCCGCCCCGACAGCGGCATCCGTATCGGCCTGATCGCCCAAAGAGATGACGGCGCATTGCTCTTCTGTTGACGGGTCGATCACGGCATAATCATGCGCCTTTGCGGGGGCAACCCAGGCACCATTGATATAGAAATCACGTTTTTCCAACATGGCAGAACTCCTCCAATTCAGGGGCCGACCGCCGGGTCTGCCCAATTTCGCGCCACTGTGTCACTGGTCCCTAGCCTCTGCAAGGGGGGTGGTGTGCGGCGTTCGAATGATTACATGAAGATCAGGAACACTGATATCAACCCCGGAGGACAACATGGGCTTGCGCATTAACGACACCATTCCAGATTTGACCGTAGAAACAGATCAAGGCGCGCTGTCGCTGCATGATTTCATAGGCGACAATTGGGCCATCCTGTTTTCACACCCCAAGGATTTCACACCTGTCTGCACCACTGAATTCGGTGCGGTTGCACAGCTGGCCGATGAATGGGCCAAGCGCGGCACCAAAGTGATCGGCATCAGTGTCGACGGTGTGGAGGATCACAAGAAATGGAAGGGTGACATTGAAAAAGTGGCAGGCACTGCCGCTGGTTTCCCGATCATTGCGGATACCGACCTGACCGTCTCCAAAGCTTTTGACATGCTGCCCGCTGATGCCTATCTGCCCGACGGGCGCACGCCTGCACATTCCGCAACCGTGCGGTCGGTGTTCATCATTGGCCCCGACAAACAGCTAAAGTTGTCGATGACCTATCCCATGACCGTTGGCCGAAACTTTGCAGAGGTGTTGCGGGCCCTGGACGGTTTGCAGATGTCTGCGGGTCAGGGCGTGGCCACACCGGCGAACTGGCATGTCGGGGATGACGTGATCATTCCAACGTCGGTCTCTGACGAAGACGCACGGGCAAAGTTTGGCGATTTCACCACTGTGCTGCCCTATCTGCGCACCACCAAGGCACCCGGCTGAGGCGGGTGTTCACGCAAGCTGTGGCTTGCGCCTGATCTGGTGGCGATAGGTTGCGCGCCTTATTTCCCGCATCAGCAGATCGTTGATGCGGGTCTTGCTTTGGATGGTGCTGGCGGCACCGACCTCTGCAACGCCACTGGGCAAAATCGTCTGAACAGGCTGCCCGGTGATCCAATGCATCTGCAGCGTGGTATCAACGGGTCTGTCGATCACCTGCGTGACATCCAGTAATCGCTGTGCCGCCTTGCGGCCCACGATCTGGCAGACCGCCTGCAGGCCGATTGTCCGGGGCAAGAACAGGGCGGCATTGCCTTGCCGGGCAACCGGGCCGGCGGGCCGCTCTCGGGTCTTGGCAGGCAGGCGAATGAAACTGTTCTCATCTGCATAGCGTACCGCCAGGTCCAGGGCCGCAGTAAACGCCCGGGGGCTGGTTTTCAGATCATCCTCGGCAATCAGCGCATAGGGCGCATCACCCTGGACGATCATCTCCCAACAGCGCCGATGGCTCAGAAAACACCCCACTTCACCGGCACTCAGCCGAAAAGGGTAGGGCGGATCATGCAGATCACCGGCGTATTGCGTGATCCTTGCGATCTGGGCAGGCTCGGACCCGTCGACTGCCTCGACCACTTGGGGCGATGGCAGCATCTGCATCAAACGCGACACATTTTCAGCGCGCGCCGTGGCCCTGGGCAGATGTATAATCAATGATTTCATTGTAACCTTTTACACCCCTTCGACGGCCTGCCAAACCCATCAGCAGTAAATCTTTATGCGGGACTGAAAGCAATTAACTTTCGACCCTAGATTGCGCAACCATCAAGGGCTTTCCACAGCTGGAACAGCGCCGCCATGACCATCGGTCTGCACGCGCCACCTTGCGCCGCAAAAAGCCCCGGCGTCTCCACCGGGGCTTTCTATCGGGCTCTTGATCGTATCAGAAGGTCAGTGGATCACTCCTCTGACTTTTCTTCCTTAACTTCTTCACCGGTTTCCTGATCGACAACTTTCATCGACAGGCGCACCTTGCCGCGATCGTCAAAGCCCAGCAGCTTTACTTTCACTTCCTGACCTTCCTTCAGAACATCTGAAGGGTGGTTCAGGCGGCGGTTTTCGATCTGGGACACATGGACCAGACCGTCGCGCTTGCCAAAGAAGTTCACGAAAGCACCAAAGTCGACGATTTTCACGACCGTCCCGGTATAGACCTTGCCCTCTTCAGGCTCGGCTACGATGGAATAGATCATGTCATAGGCTTTCTTGATTGCCTCGCCGTTGGGCGATGCGATCTTGATGATGCCTTCGTCGTTGATGTCGACCTTCGCACCGGACACTTCGACGATCTCGCGGATGACTTTACCGCCAGAACCGATCACTTCGCGGATTTTATCCGTCGGGATCTGCATTGTCTCGATGCGTGGTGCGTGCTCAGAGAATTCACCGGCACCGGAAATCGCCTTGTTCATCTCGCCCAGGATATGGATACGACCGGCTTTGGCCTGCGCCAGCGCCTTTTCCATGATCTCTGGTGTGATGCCTGCGATCTTGATGTCCATCTGCAGTGACGTGATACCGTTCTCGGTACCGGCCACTTTAAAGTCCATGTCGCCAAGGTGGTCTTCGTCGCCCAGAATGTCGGACAGGATCGCATAGGAACCGTCTTCTTCCAGGATCAGACCCATTGCAACACCGGCCACAGCGGATTTCAGCGGCACGCCCGCATCCATCATGGACAGCGAACCACCACAGACAGACGCCATGGAAGACGACCCGTTGGATTCCGTGATCTCAGATACAACGCGAATGGTGTATGGGAAATCCGTTGCCGCAGGCAAAACCGCCTGAAGCGCACGCCATGCCAGTTTCCCGTGACCGATTTCACGACGGCCGGGAGGGCCCACGCGACCAACTTCACCAACCGAATAGGGCGGGAAGTTATAATGCAGCAGGAAGTTGGATTTGAAGTTGCCGTGCAGCGCGTCGATGAACTGCTCATCGTCGCCGGTGCCCAATGTGGTCACAACCAGACCCTGGGTTTCACCACGGGTGAACAGCGCCGAACCGTGGGTCCGTGGCAGCACGCCCGTCTCGGATACGATATCGCGGATCTCGTCGGTTTTACGACCGTCGATACGCTTGCCTGTTTTCACAACGTCGCCGCGCAGGATAGAGGCCTCAAGGCCCTTCATCGCGGAACCAAGGTTCGCATCGGCCAGCTGCTCTTCGGTGAGGGCGGCTTTGACCGTCTCGCGTGCGGCGGCAACAGCGGCTGTGCGCTCTTGCTTGTCACCAATGGCGAAGGCGGCGCGCATTTCTGTCTCGCCTGCGGCTTTGACAGCGGCAGACAGTTCAGAATAATCGACCGGCTGGAAATCAAACGGCTCTTTTGCGGCATCTTCGGCCAGATCAATGATCAGGTCGATGACAGGCTGAATGCTGTCATGGGCGAATTTCACCGCACCCAGCATTTCTTCTTCGGTCAGCTCATAGGCTTCGGATTCAACCATCATCACGGCGTCTTTGGTGCCGGCAACAACCAGATCAAGACGCTGATCAGGGTTCTGGCGCAGGTCCTGCATGTCGTCAACGGTTGGGTTCAGGATGTATTCGCCACCCTCATAACCCACGCGGCACGCGGCAATCGGACCCATGAAGGGGGCACCGGAAATGGTCAGCGCGGCAGAGGCCGCGATCATCGCAACCATGTCAGGATCATTGACCAGGTCATGTGACAGAACCGTACACATCACCAGCACTTCGTTCTTGAAGCCGGGGACGAACAGTGGGCGGATCGGACGGTCGATCAGACGGCTTGTCAGCGTCTCTTTTTCCGTCGGACG
>JAFMGZ010000036.1 GCA_017854855.1 Sulfitobacter sp.
GGCGTCAGACCTTTTGCAATTCCGGCACGATACCAATTTGGCTGACGGCCCTTTCCAGTCCAAGTCTGGGTCGGATCCTCTGGATTGGCGTATTTGGGCTTTGAAAGCGATTTCGGCGCTTTTACTTTGGTTTTTGCCGCTTTTTCAGGGTCTTTTGCATCGCCAGTCAATTCACGCAATGAAAATCCGAATTGCGCTGCAACTCTTTCGGCCGCTTTCTTGGCCTCTCGGCGTTCCCGCGCCTTGATGCCCTCAAGCGCTTTCTTCACATCTTTGAGTTGCTTTTCCAGTTGCTTGCGTGACATGGATTTCAGATCAGCGTTCATTTTGGCGTACTCCCTTTTACGTGCTAGTAAATCAATTACTCCACTAGCCGCCAAGGGTAAACTTTGATCTATGTCAATCTATTCGGCAGCAACGGCTGTTGGGTCAGCCAAAGTTACAATGTCCTGCATGATCATGTTCAATTCAAAGTCTTTTGGCGTATAGACCCGCGCAACGCCCATTGCCTTTAGGCGGGCGGCGTCATCGTCTGGAATAATGCCGCCTACAATGACAGGGATATGACCAAGGCCTGCGTCACGCATTTGCGCCATCAAATCTTCGACGAGCGGAATATGAGACCCCGAAAGAATGGAAAGGCCAACAACATGGGCCTCATCCTTGCGCGCGGCGGCGACGATCTCTGAGGGGGTCAGTCGAATACCCTCATAGGCGATATCCATGCCGCAATCGCGCGCGCGTACCGCAATCTGCTCTGCCCCGTTTGAATGGCCATCAAGGCCGGGTTTGCCCACAAGGAATTTCAAACGGCGGCCCAATTTGTCGCTGACCACGTTAACGGCGTCGCGCAGATCATCCAGACCTTCGGTCTTGTTGGATTGGCCTTTGGCCACGCCTGTCGGTCCGCGGTATTCGCCATGCACCGCACGCATCTGCGCGGCCCATTCGCCCGTGGTGACCCCGGCCTTGGCCGCAGCAACAGAGGCTGGCATCACATTGCGCCCTTCGGCGGCAGCGGCGCGGAGATCGGCCAATGCAGCCTTGACCTCTGCCTCATTACGTTCGGCGCGCCATGCATTCAGTCGCCCGATCTGTTCGGCCTCAACCGCGGGATCGACAACCATGATGCCGCCATCACCGGTCATCAGCGGCGATGGTTCACCCTGCTGCCATTTATTGACGCCGACAACCACGGTTTCACCGGCCTCAATACGGCCCAACCGGTCGGAATTGCTCTCGACCAGGCGGCCTTTCATATAGTCGATGGCAGATATCGCGCCGCCCATATTATCAAGCAGCGCCAGTTCCGCCCGCGCGCCCGCTTTCAATTCCTCGACCTTGGCATCGACGGCAGGGTTGCCTTCGAACAGATCGTCAAATTCCAGCAGGTCGGTTTCATAGGCCAGGATCTGTTGCATCCGCATGGACCATTGCTGGTCCCAGGGGCGCGGCAAACCCAAGGCTTCGTTCCAGGCAGGAAGTTGGACCGCACGGGCCCGTGCTTTCTTGGACAGGGTAACCGCCAGCATTTCAATCAGGATGCGGTAGACGTTGTTTTCGGGTTGCTGTTCCGTCAGGCCAAGCGAGTTGACCTGCACACCATACCGAAACCTGCGGTATTTAGGGTCGGTGACGCCATACCGTTCGGCACAGATTTCATCCCACAGATCCACAAAGGCGCGCATTTTGCACATTTCAGTGACGAACCTGATACCGGCATTCACGAAGAATGAAATTCGTCCGACCAAGGCTGGAAAATCCTTTTCATCAACCCGTGGGCGCAATTGGTCCAATACGGCCGTTGCGGTTGCCAAGGCAAAGGCAAGCTCTTGTTCTGGCGTGGCCCCTGCTTCTTGCAGATGGTAGGAACAGACATTCATCGGGTTCCATTTGGGCACATGCGTATAGCAATATTCGGCCACATCCGCGATCATCTTGAGCGACGGGGCAGGTGGGCAGATATAGGTGCCTCGGCTCAGGTATTCCTTGATCAGATCGTTCTGAACCGTGCCTTGTAGGGCCGTGACATCGGCCCCCTGTTCCTCGGCGACAGCAATATAAAGCGCCAGCAGCCAGGGGGCCGTGGCATTGATTGTCATAGAGGTGTTCATTTGATCCAGCGGGATGTCCTTGAACAGCATCCGCATGTCGCCCAGATGGCTGACAGGCACCCCCACTTTGCCGACTTCGCCGCGCGACAGGATATGATCACTGTCATAGCCCGTCTGCGTCGGTAGATCGAATGCCACGGAAAGCCCGGTCTGGCCCTTGGCAAGATTGGAACGATAGAGCGCGTTTGACGCCGCGGCTGTAGAATGTCCTGCATAGGTGCGGATCAGCCAGGGGCGGTCTTTTTTAGGCTCTGTCATGAAGGTCTCCGTGAATCGGGTTTGAAATATTATTGCGTTTAGTCGTGTTTAGGCGACACTTTGTACTGTTGTCAATTCGCTGCATTGCGGCATCATGCGCGTACAATTGACCTAGTGCAAGCCGTGGCATAGGCCTTGGGAGCGTAGCGAAAGGCAATGGTCATATGGAGGCCGAGAGTGCTGATGTATGATAGCCCCGTCCAAACTGCTGCTGCAGCAGAAAGAAACACCTGTATTGGCCCGCTTTGCATCGGTATTGTGCCAAAAGCTGTTGTTCCATTAAAGCGTGCCAAATGACCGATACCGTACAATTGCCACTTTGGCTTTTTATTCTGATTTTGCTTTTTGCCGCAGTAACAGCGCTAAGCCATTTCCTGCTGCCTTCCGTCCGGTGGTTTTTTCGGTTGCGGTTGGAACGGGCGGTCAAACGCCTGAACAAGCGGCTAAAGCGGCCCATTGAGCCGTTCAAGCTGGCCCGGCGACATGACATGATCCAGCGGTTGATTTATGATCCCGAAGTCACCAAGGAAATCGTGAATTACGCGCATTCCAATAAGGTCCCTGAAAACGTGGCCTTTGAAAAAGCGCGCGATTACGCCCGAGAGATCGTGCCCAGTTTTTCCGCATTTGCCTATTTCAGCTTCGGCATCAGGCTGACGCGGCTTTTGGCCAATTCGGTCTACCGGATTGAGACAGCCGACAGCAATGACGCCACTTTCGATACCATTCCTGATGACGCCACGGTTGTCTTTGTGATGAACCATCGCTCAAACATGGATTACGTTCTGGTCACCTATCTGGCGGCACGGGATTCCGCGCTGTCCTATGCGGTTGGTGAATGGGCGCGGGTCTGGCCGCTGAGTTGGTTGATCAAATCGCTTGGCGCCTACTTTATCCGCCGCCGGTCACGTGGAAACCTCTACCGCAAGGTTCTTGCGCGGTATGTACAAATGGCAACTGCAGGCGGCGTCAATCAGGCCTTCTATCCCGAAGGGGGGCTGAGCCTGACCGGAAAGCTGCAACCGCCTAAAATGGGGTTGATGTCCTATCTGGTCGAAGGGTTTGATCCCGACGACAACCGCGATGTCGTATTTGTGCCCGTGGCCATCAATTACGACCGTGTGCTGGAAGACCTGGTGTTGATCGCTGCAGACAAACGCGGTGACCGCCGGTTTGGTGCCCGCATCACGGTCGTCGTGGGGTTTATTCTGCGCAAGCTGTGGCAGCGCCTTACCCGGCAGGAAACCCGTTTCGGTACGGCAGCTGTCGCCTTTGGCGAACCATTGTCCCTGCGCGGTGCGGGCCCCGCCGCATCGGTGGAAGACCTGTCTGAGGAATTGATGGCCCGCATCGCAAGAACCATGCCGGTTCTGGCAGTGCCTGTCATCTGCCGGGTTCTGCTGCAAGATGCCCCCGTCAGCCATGATCAACTGATCGCGCAGGCACAGGCCGTGTTCGATGCAGTGCCCCAAGGCAATCGGGTGGTGCGATCGGTGAGCATGGCAGATGATCTGAAACGGGCCATCACGGGGCTGGAAGATCGCAAGTTGATCGAAAAATCCAGCACCCATTGGCATGTCTTGCCGGGCCAAGAGCCGGTCCTGCAATTCTATGCGAATTCCATCGGCCACTTTTTTGAGGGCGATGCTGCGGGCGCGAAGTAATTTTCTGCGACTGCTGGGTCATAAAATTACAAAAAGTAACCTTCTGGTGTTGCAATATTGCGCAGTGACCAATATTTCACTGAGCAGGCGATACGATTCTGCATCGCGGCAAAAAAGATAAGTTAACCAATTAGGAGGCCCGCATGGCACTTGATTCAACCATTGCGCAATACGATGCACCCGAAAAGGACCTCTATGAAGTGGGGGAAATGCCTCCGATGGGCTATGTCCCCAAGCAGATGTACGCATGGGCCATCCGCCGGGAACGCCATGGCGAACCCTCTGATGCGATGTTGCAGGAAGTCGTTGATGTGCCAGAGTTGGACAGCCAGGATGTTCTGGTTCTCGTGATGGCTGCTGGCGTGAACTACAATGGCGTCTGGGCGGCACTTGGCCAGCCGATCAGCCCCTTTGACGGGCACCGTCAGCCATATCACATCGCGGGCTCTGATGCTGCAGGGATCGTCTGGGCGGTAGGTGACCGGGTGACACGCTGGAAAGTCGGTGACGAGGTGGTGATCCACTGCAATCAGGACGACGGCGACGACGAAGAATGCAACGGCGGAGACCCGATGTATTCCCCGTCGCAGCGGATCTGGGGCTATGAGACACCTGACGGATCTTTCAGCCAATTCACCCGCGTGCAGTCACAACAGCTGATGCCACGCCCCAAGCATCTGACCTGGGAAGAGGCGGCCTGTTATACGCTGACATTGGCCACAGCCTACCGGATGCTGTTCGGGCACGAACCACATGACCTGAAGCCGGGCCAAAATGTTCTGGTCTGGGGGGCGTCTGGTGGTCTGGGCTCCTATGCGATCCAGCTGATCAATACGGCAGGTGCCAATGCCATCGGCGTCATCTCTGACGAAAGCAAACGTGATTTCGTGATGGGTCTGGGTGCCAAGGGCGTCCTGAACCGCAAGGATTTCAATTGCTGGGGCCAGTTGCCAAAAGTGGGCAGCGAAGAATATGCCACCTGGTTCGCGGAGACCCGCAAATTCGGCAAGGCGATCTGGGATATTACTGGCAAGGGCGTCAATGTTGATATGGTGTTCGAGCACCCGGGCGAGTCAACCTTTCCGGTATCTACCTTTGTGGTGAAAAAGGGCGGCATGGTCGTGATCTGCGCCGGTACCACCGGGTTTAACCTGACCTTTGACGTACGTTACATGTGGATGCACCAAAAGCGTCTGCAAGGCAGCCACTTTGCGCATCTCAAGCAGGCGTCTGCCGCCAACAAGCTGATGCTTGAGCGCCGCCTTGATCCTTGCATGTCCGAGGTGTTCTCTTGGAATGATCTGCCCGAGGCGCATATGAAAATGATGCGCAACGAGCACAAGCCGGGCAATATGTCCGTTCTTGTCCAGTCGCCCACAACAGGGCTGCGCACACTTGAGGATGCGCTGGACGCGCGCAAGTAACGCCTGATTGTTTCCACATTGGAAACCCTGACCCGCGAATCACCTTGGTGTTCGCGGGTTTTTCGTTGCTCAGAACCTGAATCGCGCAAGAACAACTGCTTGGGAATCCTCACATCCCTATATCTGGGGAGTGGAAACCAGTGAATTTTTTCGGAAACCCCGCACATGTTATAGTTGTGTTAATGATCTATTAACCAATTTTGGAGGAGTCTGATTATGCGGAGTGACTGGATACTGGATGTTCTGGCGGACCTTAGGACTTTCGCGCTGTCGATCGACTTGCCTGCCTTGGCGGAACAGTTGGATGACACCGCATTAGTCGCCATGGCCGAAATCGCCGCACTTGAAGAAAGGACGCAGGCGCAGGCGCATGGGCAAGACACGGCAGTTGGACTTCATTCTGGAGAGATTGGCGCAAGCTGACACGCTAAGCGGCCTGCAAGCCACCAGCGAGGCGCTGCGGGCGCAGTTGAATATTGATCATGTCGCCTATCACTGGGTCGATTCTGCAGGTGATCAATATGGTTGTGGCACCTATCCCGTGGCCTGGCAGGAACGCTATATCGCGCAGAATTATCTCAGGATCGATCCTGTCATCCTGGGCTGTTACCAGCGGTTCCACCCTGCAAACTGGAAACAGCTTGATTGGTCGTCAAAAGCGGCACGCGCCTTTCAAAAAGAAGCGATTGAATATGGGCTGGGCACACAGGGATATTCGATACCCATTCGCGGCCCGAACGGCCAGTTTGCGCTCTTTACCCTGAACCATACCTGCGATGACGACGTCTGGGATGCCTTTACCGAAAGATACCGCCACGAACTGATCCTGATTGCCTATTTTCTCAATGACAAGGCGCTGGAGCTGGAGCCGGGACGCCTGCCAGACAGGGGGCAGGCCCTGTCGCCCCGAGAGGTTGATGCAATGACGCTTCTGGCCATCGGATACAGCCGGGCACAGGTGGCTGATCAACTGTCGATCTCGGAACATACATTGAGGGTCTATATTGAAAGTGCGCGGTTCAAACTGGGGGCGCTGAATACGACCCATGCGGTCGCGCGGGCGCTGAGCCGGGGATTGATCGTGGTCTGAAGGGCATGGCGACGCGCTGAACCTTGGGCAGCCCGGAACAGCGGTTGTTGCCGGTACGGGCACCGGCCCGCGCGGTCGCTTCCAACGATGTTAAGGGGGAGCAGTAACTCTTTGGTCATGTTTCATCAGACCGGAGGCCCCGATGCTGCGCTATCTTTACGCCGATCAGTTACACCATCATCCCAAACTCGCCAGCGGTATGTTCCAAGATCGCGCCGATCAATTCAAGACGCGCCTGGGATGGGAGGTGGCAGTCAATGCCCAGGGGGAAGAGCGCGACACCTACGACAGCCTCAACCCGCTTTATGTGATCTGGGAAGAGCCGGACGGCAGCCATGGTGGTTCCATGCGGTTCTTGCCAACAACGGGTCCGGTGATGGTGAACGATCACTTTTCCCACCTGCTGACAGGCCCGGTTTGCAGCCCGCTGATCTGGGAATGCACGCGGTTCTGCCTCAGGCGCGCTGCGGGCGCGCATGTGGCGGCGGGGCTGATGCTGGGCGGTGGTGAAATCATGCAGGGTTTCGGGATCAAACACTTTGTAGGCGTCTTTGATGCGCGGATGGTGCGGATCTACCGCATGATCGGCTCTTCGCCACAGGTGTTGGGCAGCCAAGGACAAGGGCGGGACAGGATTTCCGTGGGTCTTTGGGATTTTACGCCGCAGGCACAGGCATTCGTCAGTGCCCGGGCGGGCATTACGCCCGAACAATCCCGGTTCTGGTTTGACCAGGCCATGGGCTTCAGTCACCAATACCATTGGCCGAAAACAGCCCCAGCAGGTGCAATCGCGCTGGCCCCCTGATCTTTGCTTGCGTAGATAGGTGGGATGACCAGCGCTCTTACCTATTCCGACGATCAGGCCGCCGCTTATGACAGTGTGGTCGAGATGCTGCGCAGCGCGGGCATTGAACTGGCCGACAGCCTTTTGATGCCCCCTGCCGGGGGGGCGGATCAGGTGATGGCAGTGACCGGCAAGGCGGGATCCGGCAAAACATTGTTGCTGGCCGAGTTGTACAAGGTGCTTGAGGCTGCCGGCGTTGAGGTGGTCTCGGGCGATTATGAATCCCGCAAGCGCAAGGACAAGCGTACGCTTGCCATTCTGGCCCCCACCAACAAGGCGGCCAGTGTCCTGCGTCTGCGCGGGGTGCCCGCGACGACCATTCACCGCATTCTCTATACGCCGGTCTATGATCCCGAATATGAACGCATCGCCGAATGGCTGGCAGGCAACGGCGAGCGGCCAGAGATCGAAGGGCTGACCGAATTGGCCTTGGACCGGGCTGCCGCCTTTTACGCGGGCAACAAATCCATTCCTGGGGCTTTGGCCGCTGCCGGGCTGCGGGGGTCTGATTTCATCACTGGCTGGAAACGTCGGGAGGAACCCCTGGACATCGGTTTTGTCGATGAATCCTCCATGCTGGATGACAAGCAGTTCGAGGATCTGAAAGAGATTTTCCCAACCCTGTTGTTGTTTGGCGATCCGGCCCAGTTGGCCCCGGTCAACCAGTCCGGAACCATGGTGTTTGAAAAGCTGCCCAAGGGGCGGGTGATGAACCTCAACCGTATTTTCCGCCAGGAGGCCGACAATCCGATCCTTGATCTGGCCCATGCGCTGGCTGATCCCGATCTGACTTTTGAACAGTTTGAGCGGATGATCGAGCAAAAGGCACAGCAGGATGACCGCGTCGTCTGGGGCCAGCGGGTCGAGGTTGACCTGATGGCCCGCTCACCGGTGCTGGTCTGGCGCAATGCGACACGTATCAGACTGATCAACGCTTTCCGTTCGGTGCACGGCGCACCTGAGGATGCATTGCTGGCCGGAGAGCCGCTGGTCTGTGACGGTATCGAGCTGCCCTTGAAACACCGCAAGAAACGACTGGATCTTGAGGCGCGCGGACTGATCAAGGGCGCACAGGTGATCTTTCTCGGGGAGGGGCGCAAACCCGGTTTCAGCCGCCTGCATGTGATGGGAGCAGAAGACCCCCAGGTCAGCGCCGCCTCTATCGTCAAGATCGAAAAGCCGGACGAGGAAGAACCCTTTATCCCCTTTGCCGCCCGTATGGGGGCCACCTTTCTGCATGGGGCAGCCGTCACCATTCACAAGGCGCAGGGTTCCCAATGGGAAACGGTGCAGGTCTTTGCGCCCGACCTCTATGCGGCGGCGCGCATGGGGCGGATGGAGGCAGGCCAGCCCTTGTGGAAACGTCTGGCCTATGTGGCCATCACAAGGGCGCAGGAACGCCTGATCTGGGTGGTGCGCAACCGCCTGTCAAAACCAAGTGGTCCGCTGATCGTTGACGATCTCAGGGCAATACCTGCCGCCCCGCTGACCCTTGATGCCCCACCCACGGAGGAGTTGTTATGAAGTCGATCATTGTAACCGGTGCCAGTTCCGGTATCGGGCGTGCCACGGCAGAGCTGTTTCTGGACCAGGGCTGGCGCGTCGGCCTCGTAGCGCGGCGGCAGGACCTGTTGGATGAAATTGCCGCAGATCACCGCAATGCGGTGGCCTTGCCCGCCGATGTGACGGATGCCAAGGGGTTGGAGCAGGCCTTTGACCGCTTTGGCGCGCTGGATGTTCTGTTCAACAACGCGGGGCTTTTTGGCCCCTCTGCCCCGATTGACGAGATCGCGATCGAGGACTGGGAACAGGTGATGATGGTCAATCTGCATGGCATGTTCCTTGCGGCCCGGTTGGCCTTTGGCCAAATGCGCAAGGCCGGTGGCGGGCGGATCATCAACAACGGATCTATCTCTGCCCATAGCCCGCGACCGGGCTCTGTCTGCTACACGACCACCAAACACGCCATCACCGGACTGACCAAATCACTGTCGCTGGACGGTCGGCCCTATGATATCGCTTGCGGCCAGATTGACATCGGCAATGCGGAAAGCGCGATTGTCACAGCGCTAAAGGCGCAAAACCCGGGGATGGATACGATGGATGTCGCCCATGCCGCGCGGTCGGTGCTGCATATGGCCGAACTTCCGCTGGCGGCAAACGTGCAATTCATGACACTTATGGCGACAAAGATGCCCTATATCGGGCGCGGCTGACCAGACAACGTGACCCGCATGCGGCGCAGCTTTTTCGATAAACCCTGAAACGCTTTAGCGGCGGAATGCGGTAAATACCGCCGAGGCCAGCCAACCCGCCGCAATCGCAATGCCCAAGGACATCAACCCGTAGATAAAGGCGTTTTCCCTCGACAGGGTGAACAGCCACCGCTCCATTCCAACTTTGCGCACATAGATGCTGGTGTCATATTGCGACACGACGGCACCGCCACGTGTCAGAAAGATACGCGTCTGATAGTCGCCCTCAGTCAATGCAGCTGGCAGTTTGATCGCGGTGCGGAACAGGGTTTCCTCGTCCACGCTGACGGTGCTTTCGTTCAGCTGGTATTGCGATGATCTTGTCTTGATGCGGATCAGCGCCTCGGTGAAACTTTCGCTGTCGGTGATGTTCATCGGCGCACCGACGGAACGGATCGCGCGGGGAATGGAAATCTTGTGGCGCTGGTCTTCGGTCTCACTCAGCGCCTCGCTGAGGGGCGCACTGGTCGCGATTGCGTAAAAGCTTGGCGCGCGGTCCACTTCGACGGCATCGGTATTCACCCAGATGCCAAACCGCTTTTCCTTGCGGCGCACGGTCACAGGCTCTGACGGGCCCGATACGGTGACGATCACTTGCAGACTATTGTCGTCGGGTGCCGGTGCGTCGCGTTTGACCGCACCGAACACCAGAATTTCAGAGCCGTCAAAGTTGGTGTTGATAGAGACCTGATCACTGCTCAGGCCCAGCACGATTTCTTCGGCAGCGGCAGGCAGGTTTACGACGACAAAGGCAAGGGCAAGGAACAGCGACCGCATCAGTGACCGCCCGCCGCGCCAAGCGAGTAAAGCTCTGATGGTTGCAGCAGCAGGTCCAGACCCAGCTTGCCACAGACCGCCAGAACCATGATCGCAAGCAGAATACGCAGCTGTTCCGCCTTCATCTTGACCCCGATCCGCGTGCCGATCTGCGCACCAATCACACCGCCAACCAGCAACAAGACCGCCAGGACGACATCCACGGTATAGTTCGTGGTCGCATGCAGCATGGTGGTAAAGGCGGTGACAAAGATGATCTGGAACAGGGAGGTCCCGACAACCACCTTTGTCGGCATGCCCAGCAGGTAGATCATCGCCGGAACCATGATAAACCCGCCGCCGACACCCATGATGGCCGCCAGAATACCGACGGCGACACCAACGACCACCGGCGGAATGACAGAAATATAAAGCCCGGAGACGCGGAACCGCATTTTGAACGGCAGTCCGTGGATCCAATTGTGTTTCTTGCGGGCGGGCGGCTTGCCCTTCTTGGTGTTTCGAATAGCACGAAGCGATTCCATGAACATCAGTCCGCCAATCACGCCCAGAAACACGACATAACAAAGCTTGACCAGCAGATCGACCTGTCCCTGCGCCTTGAGGTAGTTAAACACCACAACCCCGATGGCAGCACCGATCAGACCACCGATAAGCAGCACAGTGCCCATCCTGAGGTCCACCGTCTTTCTCTTGAAATGCGCAAGCACGCCGGAGAAGGAAGAGGCCACAATCTGGTTCGCTTCGGTCGCAACGGCGACGGCGGGTGGGATGCCGATAAAGAACAAAAGCGGCGTCATAAGAAATCCGCCGCCAACCCCAAACATGCCAGAAAGAACACCCACAAGCCCACCAAGCCCTAACAGGAGGAAGGCATTGACCGATACTTCGGCGATGGGCAGGTATATTTGCATGGCATCCCTTAACCTGACAGTGTTTTCAAATCAACGGTCCTGCTGGCATTCAATCCCTAAGGACTGATGGGCAGGTCAAAACTGGTCTTATCAAAGCCTCTAAAAAGGGCATTTCCCGAGGTTGCTATCACCGCTCCTTGACATAAGGCTCACCGCCCGCACGCGGCGGGATCGCCTTGCCGACAAAACCGGCAAGGATGATGACCGTCATCAGATAGGGCAGGGCGCCCAACAACTGACCCTGAACCTTCATGCCAATCGCGGCTTCGATCACATCCGGGCGTGTCTCAAGGGCACCAAACAAACCAAACAGCAGCGTCGCCCACAGCGCATACCACGGCCGCCACTTTGCAAAGATCAACGCCGCCAGCGCGATAAAGCCGCGCCCGGCTGACATGTCCTTGACAAAACCCGCCTGCAACGCCGTGCTCAGATAGGCACCTGCGATCCCGCAGAGCACGCCGCAGATCGCCACAGCCGCATAGCGTAGACCAACGACCGACACACCTGCCGTATCGACAGCTGCGGGGTTTTCCCCCACCGCCCGCAGGCGCAGCCCAAAGCGGGTTCGGTACAGCAGCCACCACGTGAGCGGCACAGCCGCCAGCGCCATATAGACAAGGATCGAATGACCCGAGATCAGTTCGGCATAGAGCGGGCCGATATAGGGCACATCGGCGATGGCATCGGCACCGGGCAGGGTGATCCCTTCGAACCGGGCCCCAGCCATCAGGGACGGGGTGCGCCCGCCTTGCTGAAACCATGACTGCGCAATCAGCACCGTCATGCCCGCCGCCAGAAAATTGATCGCCACCCCCGAGATCAGCTGATTGCCCCGAAACGTGATGGAGGCCACCCCATGCAGCGCAGACAGCACCAGCGACGACGCGATACCCGCGATCAGGCCAAGCCATACATTCCCTGTCAACGCCGCGATGGCCGCCGAAAAGAACGCGGCTGCCAGCATCTTGCCCTCAAGCCCGATGTCAAAGATGCCCGCGCGTTCACTGAACAATCCCGCAAGGCAGGCCAGCAACAAGGGCGTCGCAAGGCGCACGGTTGAATCGAGCAATTGGATGAGCGTGATATAATCCATTACGTCGCTGGCCCCGCCGCTTTGCGTTTGCGCAGCGCCAGGAACACCTTTTCAAGTGGCATGCGCACCATATTGTCCAGCGCCCCGGTGAACAGGATCACCAGCGCCTGGATGACGACAATCAACTCGCGCGGGATCGAGGTCCAAAGCGCCAGTTCGGCCCCGCCTTGATAGAGAAACCCGAACAGAATAGCCGAAATGAAAACACCCAAAGGATGCGAGCGCCCCATCAGCGCCACAGCGATCCCGATAAAGCCCGCCCCTTCGGTCGAATTAAGCACGAGGCGCTCTGCCTCGCCCATGACGTTGTTGATGGCCATCATCCCGGCCAGCGCGCCTGAGATGATCATCGCGATCATGGTAATTTTGACAGGCGATATGCCCGCATATTTCGCCGCCGATTCCGAATGGCCATAGGCGCGGATTTCATAGCCCAGACGCGACCGCCAGATCAGCAACCATAGGCCAAAGCACGCAGCAACCGCGACCAGCAGGGATACATTCGCGGGGGCCGCCTTGGAAAACGCGATGCCCAGCGGGGACAGCAGATCATGTAGTGTGGGCAGGTGCACCGCGTCGGGAAAGCGGGCGGTGGCCGGGTCCATCTGGCCCTTGGGGCGCATCAGGTTGACCAGCACGTAATTCAAAAGCGCGGCGGCGATGAAATTGAACATGATCGTGGTGATCACGATATGGCTGCCCCGCTTGGCCTGAAGCCATGCGGGGATAGCGGCCCAGATGGCACCCAGAAGTCCAGCCATGAAAGCCGCCCCAATCAGCGCCAGCGACCAATGCGGCCAGGGGATGTACAGACAGGCAATCGCCACGCCCAATCCGCCCAGCATGGCCTGACCTTCGCCGCCGATATTGAACAGCCGCGCATGAAAGGCGATGGCCACCGCCAGCCCCGTGAACATGAAATTCGTCGCATAATACAGCGTATAGCCCCACCCATAGGTGGAGCCGAGCGCGCCGGTGACCATCAGCTTGACCGCCGCAATCGGGTCTTCACCAATCGCCAGGATCACCAAAGCAGAGATGAGGGCCGCCAGCAGCAGTGAGATCAGCGGAACAAGGACGACTTCGGCCCATTTTGGCATCACATCCATGTCAGACTTCCTTGTGCGCGTCGCCATGCGCATGGGCAAGGTTCGCTTCGATTTCGGCAATACTGTGGGGATGGTCGGTATCCGTGATCCCGGCCATCAACAGCCCCAGTTCTTTTTCATCGGTCTGATCGGCGGCGCGTTCGCCCATGATCTGGCCGTCAAACATCACCGCGATACGATCACTCAACGCCAGAATTTCCTCCAGCTCGACCGACACCAGCAAGATCGCCTTGCCCTGATCACGCAAGGCAACAATCTGTTGGTGGATGAATTCAATGGCCCCGATGTCGACGCCGCGCGTGGGCTGGCCCACCAGCAAAAGATCGGGGTTGCGCTCAATCTCGCGGGCCAGCACGATTTTCTGCTGATTGCCGCCAGAAAAATTCTTGGCCGCCAATCTGGGGTTCGGGGGGCGCACGTCAAAGCGCGCCATCTTTTCGGCGGTATCTGCGCGAATGGCCGCATTGTTCATCAAGATGCCTGACCGGTAGTCCGTGTCGTGATGATAGCCAAATGCCGTGTTTTCCCAGGCCTGAAATTCCATGATCAGACCTTCGCGCTGGCGGTCTTCGGGGACATGCGCAATCCCGTGCGCACGCCGGGACTGCCCGTCTGCATGTTTACCAGCAAGCTCCAGCGGCTGACCCTTCAGCAGGATCGTGCCGATGCCATTCGCATAGCCGCCTAGCACTTCCAACAGTTCTGACTGTCCGTTGCCGGCGACACCGGCAATGCCGACAATCTCTCCTGCGCGGACCTGCAGATCAATCCCGCGCAGCCGCTCTACACCGTTGTCGTCAACCACCCGCAGGCCTTGAATGTCCAGTATCACGTCACCGGGGATCGCGGGCTTTTTGTCCACGCGCAGCAGTACCTTGCGACCCACCATCAACTCAGCCAACTCGGGCGGCGATGTGTCGGCTGTCTTGACGGTCGCGGTCATCTCTCCGCGCCGCATCACCGATACAGTATCGGTGATGTCCATGATCTCGCGCAGCTTGTGGGTGATCAGGATGATCGTCTTCCCCTCAGAGCGCAGCCGCCCGAGGATGCGAAACAGCTGGTCGGCCTCTGCCGGGGTCAAAACCCCGGTGGGTTCGTCCAGAATCAGAATATCGGCCTGCCGGTACAGCGCCTTGAGGATTTCGACCCGTTGCTGCATGCCCACGCCGATGTCTTCGACCAGCGCGTCTGGGTCCACGTTCAATCCGTAGTCATTGGCCAGCTCAATCAGGGTGGCGCGGGCCTTGGCCAGCGAGGGGCGCAGCATCCTGCCCCCTTCGGCACCCAGAATGATATTCTCAAGCACCGTGAAATTTTCAACCAGTTTAAAGTGCTGGAACACCATGCCGATGCCTGCCGCGATGGCGGCCTGGCTGTCGGGAATTTCGGTTTTCTTGCCGTCGATCCAGATCTCGCCCTTGTCGGCTTTGTAAAAGCCATAAAGGATCGACATCAGCGTCGACTTGCCCGCGCCGTTTTCGCCGATGATCCCGTGGATCGTTCCGGGCATGACGCGGATCGAAATGTCTTTGTTGGCCTGCACCGGGCCAAAGGCCTTGGAAATGCCTTTCAGCTCAATCGCCGGTGCTGCGGTTGGAGCGGCAGTTTCCTGCCGCTCCTGTGTCGTATTGTTGGTCACTTAGAAGTCCAGTGCAGGGCAGCTGTCATCAGAGGTGTAGTCGTGAACAGCCAAAGAGCCGTCGGCGATCTTGGCTGCCGCCTCGTCCACCATGGCCTGCATTTCCGCCGTCACCAGCGGTGCGTTGTTCTCATCCATTGCATAGCCCACGCCGCCATTGGCCAGCGTCATGGTGAAATTGCCTGTCTCAAGGTCGGCACCCTGTGACATCGCGTCAAAAACCGCGTTGTCCACGCGCTTGAGCATGGAGGTCAGAACCTTGCCCGGATGCAGGTGGTTCTGGTTGCTGTCCACCCCGATGGAGAGGATGTTCTCATCAGCTGCAGTTTGCAGAACGCCCACGCCTGTACCGCCAGCAGCAGCAAAGACAACGTCAGAACCCTGGCTGATTTGCGCCTTGGTCAGCTCGGAGCCTTTTACCGGGTCATTCCATGCGGAGGGTGTTGTGCCGGTCATGTTGGCCACAATCTTGATATCGGCGTTTGCCGCCTTGGCACCTTGGGCATAGCCACAGGCGAACTTGCGGATCAGCGGAATGTCCATGCCGCCGATAAAGGATACAGTACCGGTCTTGGAGGCTTGGCCCGCCATCATGCCAACAAGGTATGAACCTTCATGCTCGGCAAAACCCACGCCGCGTACGTTGGGCAGGTCAAGCCAGTTGACGTCGATGACGGCAAATTTCGTGTCGGGATAGTCAGGCGCGACCTGGCTCAGCGCATCAGCAAAGGCAAAGCCCGTCATGACGATCGGGTTTGCGCCGGCTTCAGCAAAGCGGCGCAGGGCCTGCTCGCGCTGTGCTTCGGACTGCAGTTCGATGTCGCGGAATGTGCCGCCTGTTTCTTCTGCCCAACGCTGCGCACCGTTGAATGCCGCTTCGTTGAAGGATTTGTCGAATTTGCCGCCAAGATCAAAGATAAGCGCAGGTTCTGCCAATGCGGCACCGGCACTCAGTGCCAGGGCGGCTGCGGCACCCATAAATTTCGTCATAAGGGTCATGATACGTCTCCCAGGTTTTCAGTTTTGGGGCAGTGCCTTTTCGGCCTGCTGCCCGCGATCAAAAGATCAGAGTCAATTTAGGCGGCAGTGGCGGCGCAGGGTCAACCGCTTTGTTGGGGGTGCGGGGTGGAAAAAGGGGGCTGACCAAAGGTCAAAGGGCAGCGCATGACGAGCGCATCGGCCGATGCCGCATTTTTGCGCGCATAATAGCCCGCCCTAGTCGCAACGATCCCAAAGCCAAGGCGTTCATAGAGACCGCGTGCGGCAAGGTTGTCTGAGGCGACCTCAAGAAAGGCTGTCTCGGCCCTGTCCGCGTTGGCGTTCAGCCAGTTTTGCGTCAAAAGCAGGCCAATACCCTTGCGGTGCTGCGCGGGGTCTACCGCGAGCGTCAAAAGCTCTGTCTCTCCGGCCACGGTGCGCGACAGGGCGAAACCGGATGGATGGGGAAAGAGCGCGACAAAAGGGTTTTGCAGCAGGTCTTGGAACTCTGACGCCGACCATGGGCGTTCGGTGCGAAACGCGGCCTCGTGCAGGGCGGCAAGCTGCTGGGGTGTCATGACAGAATCGTTGGCGCGCTGTCGCGTGCTGGGGCGGCATCTGCGGGACGCAGATACAGCGGGGCAGGGCGCAGGGTCTCTGAACTGTGGCGGGCAAGGGCGATCCTTGCGATGGCCACGGCCGTGGGAAAGACAGGGTGCGCGCCGCCATGGCCGATCAATGGGCCCTCAAAGGCGGGCAGATGGGCGGCCTCCACCAAGGCGGGATCAGATCCTGCTGTCTGCCCGAATATTTTCAAAAAGACTTGATCGCGCCTGGCGTCAATGGCGCAGGCGCAAGGGCCCGGTTGTCCCAGTTGCAGCGCGTCAAAGGCACTGACCCCGACAGCCTTGATCCCCAGTCCCAGGGCCAGTCCCCGTGCGGCGGAAACGGAAATGCGAATGCCCGTGAAATTGCCCGGACCAATGCCCACGCCAATCGCGGTGAGATCCTGAAATGTGACGCCAGACTGCGCAAGAAGGTCCTGGCAGAGCCCCAAGAGCCGCTCTGCCTGTCCCTTTGCCATCGGCTCCACGGTGCTTTGCAGCACCTGATCGCCCGAAATCAAAGCAGCCGCGCAATGCGCGGCTGATGTGTCGAATGCAAGGACAAGTCCGGTCATTTGTGGCGTCTTATGCGACAGGGCGCACTTCGGTCACTTCCGGGATGTAATGGCGCAACAGGTTCTCGATGCCCATTTTCAGCGTCAGCGTGGAGGACGGACAACCCGCGCAGGCCCCTTGCATGTGCAGATAAACAACGCCGCGGTCAAAGCCGTGGAAGGTGATATCGCCGCCATCCTGCGCCACCGCAGGGCGGACCCGGCTGTCCAGCAGTTCCTTGATCTGGCCCACGATCTCGCCGTCTTCGCCGTCGTGATCCGCATGGCCGGAACTGGGTTTGTGATCTTCGCCCATGACCGGCTGGCCGGATTGGTAATGCTCCATGATCGCACCCAGAAGGGCGGGCTTGATATGGTCCCACTCAACCGCGTCGTCCTTGGTCACCGTGACAAAGTCGATGCCAAAGAAAATTCCGGTCACACCGTCCACTGCGAACAAACGCGTCGCCAGCGGCGATCCTGACGCCGTGTCGGCGGTGGGAAAATCAGCTGTGCCCACTTCCAGAACCGTTTGACCGGGCAGGAATTTCAGCGTGGCAGGGTTTGGCGTGGATTCTGTCTGAATAAACATCTGGGCGTCCTTTGATTGGCTCTGTCTGATATGCGGATCAGCAGGCCGTCTTTCAAGTATTGGAAACATTCTAAACCGCATGTGCAGCCGGGTCCAGCCCGGCTGTTACCATCGGATCAGGTGATCGCCTCGAGCCGTTCCTTGCTCAGATCACCGGGGACAATGGTGATGGGCACGGGCAAGGACCCCGCCGCGCGGGATAATTGTGTCACCAAAGGGCCGGGTCCCTTTTTCTTGTCGGCGGATGCCCCAAGCACCAGAACCCCGATGTCCGGATCAGCAGATATATGGGCAATGATTTCGTCAACAGGCACGCCCTCGCGGATCACAAGTTCGGGGTCGACACCCTGTTTGTCGCGCATCCATTTGGCAAAGACTTCAAAATGCACCTCGATGCGTTCCCGCGCCTCTTCGCGCATGATGTCACTGACACCGATCCAGTGATTGAATTCATCTGGCGGGATCACGGACAGCACGGCCACACCGCCGCCGGTATGGTTGGCGCGCATCGCGGCAAACCGCATGGCATTAAGGCATTCTGTGCTGTCATCCAGCACCACGAGGAACTTGCGCATCTTTGGTCTCCTTGCGCGGGATCATGGCGTCAGAACCGCATCCACGCAATCGCTAAGTGATTGGGCGTGACAGGCGGCCCCGGCCTCATCGGTCGAATTAACGCTCGGACGCAGCCCAATCCCAGTACATTTCGCGCACCCGTCGGGTAACCGGATTGGCATTGGCCCCAATCTCGTACTTGGTATCGTCAAAGGCGGCCACCGGCGTGACTTTCATCATGTTGCCGGACAGGAATACCTCATCTGCGGCATGAAAATCGTCAAAGGATAAGACGGCTTCGTGCACTTTCAGGCCATCGGCGGCCATGTTGATCATATGCCTTTCGCGTGTGATGCCGGCCAGAAAAGTTCCATTGGGCACGGGGGTGAAAACTTCACCATCCTTGACCATGAACACATTGGCCGATGCGGTTTCGGCGACATTGCCGATGGCATCAGCCACCAATGCGTTGCCAAACCCTTTTGACCGCGCCTCTGCCATCATCCGGGCGTTATTGGGATACAAGCAGCCCGCTTTTGCGTTCACCACATTGTCTTCCAGCACTGGGCGGCGGAAACGGGTTCGGGTCAGTGTCGTGGCGGCTTCTGGCGGGGCCATCGGGATCTCTTCTAGGGAAATGGCAAAGCCCGTGGCACCAGCACGCGGCACGATGCCCAATTCATCCCCTGCCAGTGCCCAATACATCGGCCGAATATAGACTGGCTGGTCGCGGGTATAGCTGGCCAGCCCTTCGCGGATCATGTCCACCATATCTTGGGTCGATACGGTTGGTGTGATCATCAGCGCCGCAGCAGATCTGTTAATCCGCGCGCAATGTTTTTCCAGATCAGGCGACAGCCCGTCAAACAGGCGCGCGCCGTCAAAGACCGTGGTTCCCAGCCATGCGCCGTGATCTGCGGCATTGATCACCATCCGGTCACCATCATGCCATGCGCCGTCGAAATAGGTTTTGATATTTGTGCCTGTGGCCATGGGCTGTCCTTACTTGCGCGTGCTGCGATAGATGCCTTCGGGCAGGTTCAACGCGGCAGTCAGGTCGCGCAACTGCTCGGGCGATAGGGTGATCTTGGACACGCGATCGGTCCGTGGATCCCACTGCTCAAAGGTGATTTCGGTGTCAAAGGCCTGCACGATCACATCCTCGCGCAAAGGGGTGTCCCCTTCGTCGACAAGGGTGATCACGGAGGCGTCAAATTCGTGCTCAATGGTAAACATACATCGACCCTGAGGCTTTCGGCGGATCATTGCAAGAGCAGAGCGCCAGCGCGGTTGATCAGACTGGCACATGCAACCTCACGTGCTAATATGCAAAAAAGAGCAGGCTCACCGAAAGGACCCATCCGATGATCAAAAAGACCCTTGGCGCGCTTTCAGTTGTGGCTCTTGTTGCGGCCTGCGATGTGGCACCGGTACAGCAAGGACCCGGACCGCAGGCCCCCACCCAAGCGGCTCCAAGCGCGCCTGCCATGTCGGCCAGCCAGTCGGCGCGCAGCTTTTTGCGGGTGGTCCAAACCGTGGAGCCTGTGGCAGAGCGTGAATGCCGTGCCAGAACATCCGGCGTGAATTGTGATTTCAATATCGTGGTGGATGACCGGCCCGGCCAGCCGCCCAACGCCTTTCAGACCTTGGATAAACAGGGCCGGCCCGTGGTGGCGTTTACCCTCGCGCTGATTGCAGATGCACGCAACGAGGACGAATTGGCCTTTGTGCTGGGCCATGAGACGGCGCATCACATTGCAGGGCATATCGCGCGCCAGCAACAAAACGCTGTGGCGGGGGCAGTGATCTTTGCGGGTCTTGCGACCCTGTCGGGGGGTGGCTCTGAGGCGGTGCGCACCGCACAGCGTCTGGGTGCCGAAGTGGGCGCACGCAGCTATTCCAAGGATTTTGAGCTGGAGGCAGATGCGCTGGGCACGGTGATCACCGCGCGGGCGGGATTTGACCCATTGCGGGGTGCCGAATTCTTTACCCGCATTCCTGATCCCGGCGACAAGTTCCTGGGCACGCATCCGCCCAACGCCTCGCGCATAGACGTCGTCCGCCGCACGGTTGCGGGCCTCTAATCGCGCATCGTCTTTGATCGGTTATTGTCGTTGATCCCTTGCCACTGGTTTTGGCGGGATCATCGGCGTATCTTTTTCACGGCGGCATAAAGGAACGGACCATGACACAGCATTCACCTCTTTCCCGGCGCACTTTGATGGGCTGTATTGCGGCGGCCCTGATCGCGGGACCGGCCTTTGCCCAGCAAATCGACATCAATGGTGTCTATGATGCGCAGGGGCGTAACCCCGACGGTTCTGCCTATAGCGGTCAGGCAACCGTGGCAGAGCAAAGCGGCGCGGTCGAGATCAACTGGATCGTGGGCAACCAGCATTACAAGGGTACCGGGGTCCGCGATGGTCAGGTGGTCATGGTGAATTTTGGGGTGCCGGCACCTGTCATCTATGTGGTCATGTCAAACGGTGATCTGCATGGCACATGGGAAAACGGCACCGCGCTGGAGCGTTTGGTGCGCAGGTAACTCATGCCAAAGCCCGCAACCAAACTGGGCGTGATCCTGACCGATCGCGGGTCAAAATACGCGGTCTCGGGGGCCGCTGTGGACAGCCGAGCACAGGTTGATGCCACCCTCAAGACGCTCAAACGTGACAAGGCCTATGCCAAGGCGACCCATAACACATGGGGTGTTCTGCTGCCCGATGGCACCCCTCTCAAGGGCGATGACGGAGAGGCAGGGGCGGGTATGGTCATCTTGCGGATGCTGGAGCGGGCAGAGCTGCAAGGCCATGTGATCATCGTCACCCGATGGTACGGTGGCAAACATCTGGGCGGTGACCGGTTTCGCCATGTGCAAACCTGTGTCAGCGCCTATCTAGACGCTTATGGTGATGGCGGAAAAAAAGCAGATTGAGGCCAAAAGCACGACGGCATGCCAGATCGCGTTTTGATAGCGCATGCCGGGATGGGCATAGATCAATGTGCCGGCTGAATAGATCAGCCCGCCGGTGACAACCAGCGTCAGCGCGGCACCGCTCAGGCTGTGCCACATCGGCCAGACCAACAGCACCGACAACCAGCCCATGCCCAGATAAAGCGCCAGTGACCCCTTGCCGTCCGTGCGCCAGAACCACAATTTCGCCACCGCGCCCACAGCCGCCAGAAGCCAGACAATGCCCAGGATACCATAGGCAAATCCCGACCCGATCGCGGCCACCAGCGGCGTATAGGTACCGGCAATCTTGAGATAGATCGCGGCATGATCAATACGGTGCAGCATCGGGCGTATCCGCTCTGCCGGGGTCAGGTGGTAGACCGCTGATGCAGCAAGCGCAAAGAGCATGCAAAAGGCATAGACCGCTGTTGCTACAATATCGGCCGTCGTCTGTGCCGCCTGCATCAAAAGCAGCGCCGAGGCGGGGATTGCCAGGCCAAGCCCGGCCACATGAACCGCGCCGTCTGCAATCGTTTCGGATTTGGAATAGGGATAAGCCATGGCATAATGATAGCAGTGAGATGTGGCAAAACCATGACTGACTTGGCGTCAGCCCCGGCGCTGCCTGCGCAGATGCATCTGGTAGAGCAGCGGTGCCGCGATGTGATCATAGACCAGACAGGCCAGCGGGTTGACCACAGGCCATGACACCAGCCGCGCCACCCATCGGGTTTGCGGGATGTCCTGCCACAGCGCAATGAACGCAGGCACCCCGGCAAGGGTCAGCCGGCCCTTGCGCACATGAAACCGCTTTGCCGCCTCCTCGGCAGTGATCCCCCATGCCGCCAGCTTGTCTGGATCGGTGGCATCGTCATAGGTGATCGGCAACGCGGCCTGCGCGCTTAGCTTGGCATAATGATCCACCTCCCGACTGCAAATCGGGCAAGAGGCATTGTACAGGACTTCGGTTTTATCGCTCATGGCCTTCAGATAGGGCGCGGCGATGCCCGATCAAAGGGTCAGCGCGGCTTATTGCTGTCAATCCACCGCGACATAAGGCCCTTGTCGCGGAAACATTCCGGCGGCACCGGGTTGCGCTTGAGCGTGGCAATGCGCTCAGCAAAGGCGACCTGTTTGGAAGACGGATAGTTCGAAAACCGCCCCTGCGCCACGGGTGCCTTATGCGCGTCGATCCATCTGGACAGGGCAGCGCGGTCGCGGGTGATACCCTCGGGCAGTTGCTGTTTGGACTTGGCCGCCAGCGTGCTGGCGTAGGCGATCTGCTTTTCCGTGGCGGGCAGCGGCTGTGCCAACGGCAGGTCGGCCTGAACGGCCGTGGCCCCCTGCGAGGGGGAGAACAGACCGGGAATGGACGGCTGAAAGGACATGGGATGCTCCTCGTCTTAACTGTTGGTTAAGAGATAGAACATAAAGAGAACAAAATCAAGTCTTGGGTTAAGATGTGTGAATATCTGCTCTCACGGCAGGCAAAACGCGCACCCTGCAGCGCGCGACTGGTACGCAAAGGCGTGCCATCAATAAGCGGCGCACCTTTGGTGCGACGGGGCGGTCTGGCGCTGCATGGCACCTATGCCTTGGTTTCGTCTGGGTGGGGGGTACGTTCTGTTGTTGTCATGGCAAAAACTAAGCCCTCAAACAACCCGCCCCCACAAATCATACTCGCCGGCTTCTTCCACCTCGACGGTCACGATATCGCCCACGGACAGCGCCTCGAAACCCTCGTCGATAAACAGGTTACCGTCGATCTCGGGCGCATCAGCCTTGGTCCGGCAGGTCGCGGCCTCATCATCAATCTCGTCCACGATGACGTCGATGCGCCGACCAACCTTTGCCTCCAGCTTGGCTTCTGAAATCGCCTGCGCCTTGGCCATGAAACGGTCCCAGCGGTCCTGCTTGACCTCTGCATCCACATGATTGGGCAGGGCGTTTGACCGCGCCCCATCCACGTTTTCGTATTGGAAACAGCCCACCCGGTCCAGTTGCGCCTCGTCCAGCCAATCCAGCAGGGTCTGAAACTCGGCTTCCGTCTCGCCGGGATAGCCGACAATAAAGGTCGATCGCAGGGTCAGATCGGGGCAGACGTCGCGCCATGCGGCGATCTCGTCCAATGTCTTGGCCGCCGCGGCGGGCCGCGCCATACGTTTGAGCACATCGGGATGCGCATGCTGGAACGGGATATCCATATAGGGCAGCACCAGCCCGTCCGCCATCAGCGGGATCAGCTGGCGCACATGCGGATAGGGATAGACATAATGCAGCCGCACCCAGGCCCCCAAAGACCCAAGGTCACGGGCAAGGTCGGTGATATGGGCCCGGTGACCGCGGTCTTGGGCATGTTTGATATCCACGCCGTAAGCCGAGGTATCCTGAGAGATCACCAGCAGCTCCTTGACGCCATTGTCCACCAGACGCTCGGCCTCGCGGAGCACTGCATGGGCGGGGCGCGATTGCAGGCGGCCGCGCATGTCGGGAATGATGCAGAACTTGCACTTGTGGTTACAGCCCTCTGAGATTTTCAGATAGCTGTAGTGGCGCGGCGTCAGCGACACCTGCTGCGCGGGCAGCAGGTCAATGAAGGGATCGGGGCTGGGCGGCACGGCCTTGTGCACAGCGTCCAGCACCTGTTCGTATTGATGTGGGCCGGTGACCGCCAGAATGCGGGGGTGGTGCTCGCGGATATAGTCCGGTTCCGCCCCCAGACAGCCGGTGACGATCACGCGGCCGTTTTCGGTCAGCGCCTCGCCGATGGCGTCGAGTGATTCTGCCTTGGCCGAATCGAGGAAACCGCAGGTGTTCACGATCACCGCATCGGCCCCGGCATAATCGGGCGACACGCCATAGCCTTCGGCCCGCAACCGGGTCAAAATACGCTCTGAATCGACCAAAGCCTTGGGACAGCCCAATGATACCATGCCGATCGTCGGCTGGCCGGGGCGGGAGGGATCACTGATTTTTGCCTTGGGGGCAAGATCAGGGCGCAGATTGGGTGGGTTTGTGCTCATGATTGAGGCTATAGTCGATGCAAAGCGGCTGGGAAAGGCCGGGTATGAGGAGAGAGTGATGAAGTGGATCATGCGGATCATCGGCATTCTGGTGCTGATCGCGGTTTTATTTGTGGGCAGCATTCTGTTGCTCCCTGCAGATCGAATTGCCAAGATCGCCACGGATCAGCTGGGACGGATCACCGGGCGCACGGTAAGCGTGAGCGGCGATGTCTCCATGACCTTTTGGCCGGTGCTGGGGGTGCGCGCCTCTGGTCTTGAGGTTGGCAATGCCAGCTGGGCCAAGGACGGCGCGATGCTGAGTGCCGCACAGGCGGCGATCGGGGTGGACGCCACCGCATTGCTGCGCGGCCAGATCAAGATCACGAATATTGAGGCCACCAGCCCCACCATCCGACTGGAAAGCCGCAAGGATGGCCGGGCAAGCTGGCAGTTCACCGATGGCGGGGGCAATGCGCAGATAGAGACAGAATCAGCAGCCGCCAAAACGCCGCTTGCCATCACGATTGAGCGGCTGGTGATCACAGATGCCACGCTGATCTACGACGCGGAAGGGGCTGATCTGCTGTCTTATGACGGTGTTGACCTGTCGCTTGACTGGCCCGATCCGCAAGGTGCCGTTGGCATCACGGCCGCGATGCGCCCTGCCGGTGAACGGGTCAACCTCGACGCCACGATCGAACGCTTTGCGTCCTTTCTGGACGGTGAGGTGCAACCTGTTGATCTGGATTTGTCTACCACGGGCGGCACCGCGCAACTGGTCGGGCGCGCCTCATTGCAGGGCGCTGTCGCGGGCAAGGTTGCTCTGTCTGCCACGGATACCGGGGGCTTTTTAGCCGCGCTGGGTCTGGGCGGTGTTGACCTGCCTCAGGGGTTGGGCCGGCAGCTGGGGCTGCGGGCGAATCTGACGCTGACCCCTGATCGCCGCCTGGCGCTGCGCGACATGACGGCCGACCTGGGCGGCAATAATTTGGCAGGTGCGGCAGACCTTGTACTGAACGGCACGCCGCAGATCAACGCGCAGCTGAATGCCGGTGCCCTAGACCTCAGGATCCTTACCGCCCCCGCGCAGGGCGGCGCATCCACTGCGGGCGGTGCCGCGCAGTCGGGCGGCCCCGCAGGTTGGCCCCGTGACACGATTGATGCCTCAGGGCTGGCTGCCTTCAACGGTGCCATCGCGCTGCGGGCAGACAGTGTCGATCTGGGCGCACTCAAACTGGGTGCTACACGGACGCTGCTCAGCAATGACCGCTCAAGGATGGTTTTTGAGCTGCGTGAGGTGGCGGCCTATGGCGGACAGTTCGCGGGCGAATTCGTGATGAACAACCGCAATGGCCTGTCCGTGGGTGGCAAGCTGAACGCGAAGGCGGTGCAGATGCAACCTTTGCTGAGTGATCTGGCGGACCTGACCCGGTTCAAAGGCCAAGGCGATGCGGAGGTCTCGTTCTTGGGGGTGGGGCAAAGCGTGGACGCGATCATGCGGTCGCTTTCAGGGCAGGGGGCCATCAACGTCGGGCGTGGTTCAATCGACGGCATTGATCTGGACAACCTGCTGGGGTCTTTCGATGTGGCGGGCGGCACCACCGTGTTTGATGCGCTGCGCGCGACCTTTACCATGCAGAATGGCGTATTGCTGAACGATGATCTGACAATGGTCTTGCCCAATTTTGACGCCACCGGCGCAGGGCAGATCAATCTGGGGGCGCAGACGCTGGATTATACTGTAACGCCCAAGGCCCTGCGGGTGAACAATGACCGCGGCCTGGCCGTGCCGGTGCGGATCTACGGCCCATGGGCAGATCCAAAGATCAAACCGGACCTGCAGGCGGTGATCGACCTGAATTTCAATGAAGAAAAGGACCGCGCCGAAGAACGGGTCAAACAGAAGGTCGAACAGAAATTGCAAGAAGAATTGGGTCTTACAAGACAAGAGGGCCAATCGGTTGAAGACGCCGTCAAAGACAGGGTCGAACAGCAGCTGAAAAAAGAACTCTTCAAGATTTTCGACTGACGCTGCACCCTTTTGGGCGGGTCGCACCGTGCCGGGCGCTGTGATGGCTCTTTGTGGCGGTGGCACGGAAATTTGCGCAAGTCTTGGCTTTCACGCAGGCCCGGGCTGCGCTAAAGGTTTGGTCTTACCTTCCAGAGGAGACGGCAGATGGCCAACGATCTTTTCAACAGCTTTATGACTGGTCCGGATGAAAATGGCCGGTTTGGCGATTTCGGCGGGCGTTTCGTGTCCGAGACCCTGATGCCGCTGATTCTGGAGCTGGAACAGGAATACGAGAAGGCCAAGACGGACGAGAGTTTCTGGGCCGAGATGAACGATCTGTGGACCCATTATGTTGGCCGTCCCAGCCCGCTGTATTTTGCCGAGCGGCTGACAGAACAACTGGGCGGTGCCAAGGTTTACATGAAGCGCGATGAGCTGAACCACACCGGTGCGCATAAGATCAACAATGTGCTGGGCCAGATCATTCTGGCCCGGCGCATGGGCAAGAAACGCATCATCGCAGAGACAGGTGCCGGACAGCACGGTGTGGCGACTGCGACGGTTTGTGCAAAGTTCGGCCTAAAATGCGTGGTCTACATGGGCGCGCATGATGTCGAACGCCAAGCGCCGAATGTTTTCCGCATGCGCCTTTTGGGGGCCGAGATCGTGCCCGTGACCTCTGGGCGGGGAACATTGAAGGATGCCATGAATGACGCGCTGCGCGATTGGGTGACCAATGTGCGCGACACGTTTTATTGCATCGGCACCGTGGCCGGACCGCATCCCTATCCCGCGATGGTCCGCGATTTCCAAAGCATCATCGGCAAGGAAGTTCGCGAACAGATGACAGCCGCCGAGGGGCGTCTGCCAGATACGTTGATCGCCGCCATCGGTGGCGGGTCAAATGCGATGGGCCTGTTTTATCCGTTCCTGGACGACAAGGACGTGGCGATCATCGGCGTTGAGGCGGGCGGCAAAGGCGTGAACGCCAAGATGGAACATTGCGCATCACTGACAGGCGGGCGCCCCGGCGTGCTGCATGGCAACCGCACCTATCTTTTGCAGGATGATGACGGGCAGATCCTGGAGGGCTTCAGCATTTCCGCCGGTCTGGATTATCCGGGGATCGGCCCCGAACACGCCTGGCTGCACGAGATTGGCCGCGCGAAATATGTCTCCATCACCGACAAGGAAGCACTGGCGGCCTTTCAGGTGTCTTGCGAGCTTGAGGGGATCATTCCCGCGCTGGAGCCCAGCCATGCCCTGGCCCATGTGATGAAGATCGCGCCGGAGTTGCCGAAGGATCACATCATCTGCATGAACATGTGTGGGCGCGGGGACAAGGATATCTTTACCGTCGCCCGTGCGCTTGGCTTTGAGATGGGTGAATTCGCCTGATCCATGCTCCTTTGGCCTGCCGGGTGCGGTAACGCAACTGGCAGGTCTGGGTCTGCTGGGGCGCTAAGGTATTTAGAGCCAAAAAGAGATGGAAGAGTGCCGCGCTTTGCCCAGGGGCAGGGTCATGTCTGCCCAGGGTCGATCTGATGGGCCTGAAGTATCTGCAGCGGGACAATATCAAGGGCACGTTTATGGGTCGCGTCGAGATTGACCTTTGGTCCGCACCCTTCGTCAGCAGCCTGCAGGAAGCGGCCGGCACATAGGCACCACGGATCACCCGGGACAAGCCCCGCAAAGCCGTATTCGGGCCGAGGCGTGCTGAGGTCGTTGCCAACATATTTCGAATAGGCCAGGAATTCCGCGGTCATGATCGCGCAGACCGTGTGGCTTCCCTGGTCTGCGGCGCAGGTGTTACATGCACCATCGCGAAAGAAACCGGTGACCGGGTCCGTGCCGCAGATGGCGAGGGGTCCGTTGAGTACATTGATGCTTTCTTCAGGGTCCATATGTCCTCACAGGCTTTGGGCGATTTGGCGAAATCTGTCTATGTTCTGTTGTGATACACCATCGCGCCGGAAGTTCCGGTCGGCAGCATTGGTGGCGATGACCACACCGCGTTCGGTGTCGATGTAGATATATTGACCGTAGATGCCGCGCGCCATGTATTCGCCCGGCACCCCGTCTTCGGGTATCCACCATTGATAGCCGTATTTGATGTCACCTTTGGCTGTTGGTGCACTGGGCGCGGTTGAGGCTGCAACCCAGTCGGAAGGAACGATCTGTTGACCTTGCCATTTTCCGCCCTGCAGATACATCTGGCCGAAGCGCGCGTAATCCCGGGTGGTCATGTTCAGGCCGCCCAGCACAAATGCCGTGCCGACCCCGTCCGTCAGATAATAGGGTTCATATTCCAGCCCTAAGGGTACGATCACTTTTTCGCTGAGCAATTCGGCGATGGGCCGTCCCGTCGCGCCGCGCACCACCATGCCGACAACATGGGTGTCGATGGAGACATATTGCCATTGCCGGCCCGGAGGAGCGAAAGTCCCCCGCAGGGCCGTGGTGAAATCATCCATCTTGCCGCCCATGGCCAAGACCCGCCCCATGCGGTTGATGTCAGAGCTTTGGTCCAGATAGTCTTCGTCAAAGACCACGCCGCTGGCCATATGCAGGACATTGCGCAGGCTGGCCCCGTCATAGGCGCTGCCTTGCAGAGCGGGGGCATATTTGGTCACCGGATCGTCGAGCGAGGCGATCTTGCCTTCGGCGATCAGGATGCCGACCAGGGCGGAGAGATAGCTCTTGGCCATGGACCAGCTGATCCGCAGGTCTTCGGGGCCGGTGCCTTTGAAATAATTTTCATAGACGATTTTGCCGTCCTTCATCACGACCAATGCCGTCACGTCGCGCTCTATGATCCATGGCTCGATTTCCTCGGGGAGCACCGCCTCTGGCCCATAATCCAAGGCGCTGGTCGGGCCGTTCCCACGGCTGACGGCTGTGCTGAGGAAGGCGGATCCCATATTGCTGAAGTTCGCGACGATCTTTTCCTCGGAAAAGAGCGAATTCACCGCCATGAGGCGGGTGATTTCCTCGCGTTTCCACAGGCCGATCACCACGGCCGCCAAGACAAGTGCAAGCAGGATACGGCCAAGCCATTTTCCGAAAATGCGCATCTGTCTCTCCCTGGTTTCTCAGGATCACTCAATCACAGGACGGGGGCAGGGGCCAGAGGGACGTGGTCTATGCTGGATGCCGCCATTTGATCCAGCGGCCGTGAAAATCGGCCCGTCCCAGATCAATTGTCACATCGCCGGGCCATAGCCTGAGGGTGAGGGCGGCACCGATCTTGCCAGTCGTGTCGCCGTCGGTCTCCATGGCAAGCCATGCCAGCGGGCAATCTGTGCTGGCTTGTGCACCTGCCGCTTCGATCAGGGCGCGGCCGCGCGCCTGTGCCGGCGCGGGAAAATACTGCCATGCGACCGTGTGTTGGATCAGGTGCAGACGACCCGCAGGCGGGTTTTCCAGCCTGTGTGCCAGCCAATCGATGGCGTCCCCCTGGACTGGCTTGGCCGTGGCCACGGCGGCTGCCGCGCGGGTCATGGTCAGGCGGTCAGGCTGGTCCGCCCATAGATAGGCTGTCAGACGCAACAAATGATTGCTTTGCCGGGGGTCCAACGGCGACAGGTCAACCCCCTGTCGGGCTGCGATCACTGGCTGCGCGGCGGGTGGTAGTGGGCCATCCCAGTCTGGTGTGAACAGGACGGCAGGCCTGTCCGGGCCAAATCGCTGGCCCTGGATTTCAAGCGCATAATGGTCCCACATCAGGTTGAGGCCGCCGCTGGCCCCCAGTTCTGACAGATGGATCGGAAGGTCAAAATACCCCAGAGCGACATGTGCGCCAGCAATCAGCGCCGCAGAGCGGCGGACCTCGTTTGTCTGCGGCGGGCTGTCGGTCCAGTCCAGCAAGAAGGCCTCGTGGCGCGCCAGTGCCGACAGCACCGCATCGCGCAGGTCCTGATCCGCAGCCCTGTGCGGGGGATATACGGCCGCCAGTTCAGGGGCGCGGTTGTTCAGGACCAAGGCGTGCAGGCCGGCCGCAATCCGCAGTGGGAGGGAATGACCGCTGGGGCCAATATCACCCTGAAAACCTGCAAACTTGCGGCCCAAGGCGCTGTCTGCAGGCCAATGGCTGGCCAGCAGGGACATGAGTTGCCCCATGAAGGGTGATCCCATCTGGGTGCAGCTGGCGGCCTGTGCTGCAAAGGCTTGGCTCAGGGTCACCGAAAACGGTCCAGCAATTTTTGAAAGGGGGATTGGTTTTCAGGCTCAGCCGCAGCCTCAACCTCGGGTACCGGATCAGGGGAGGTTGAGGGCTGGATGGGCGGCTTTGGCGGCTTGGCGGGGGCTGTCTTGGTGTTTGGGTTCTTGTTGCCGGTCCCCGAACGCGGCGGATTGACCCGCAATGCCACGGCATTCATGAATTTGGCGGTGTCGCCGCGGGCCAGATCGGGGGCCCCATCGCTGATGCCGCGCAAGACATCGTCAAGCCATGCATCATCCGCCTTGGGAAAGTCGCGCAAGACATAGCCGGGGACCGCATCTTTGTGACCGGGATGCCCCACGCCAAGGCGTACGCGGTCATAATCGGGCCCGATATGGGCATGGATGGACCGCAGGCCATTGTGTCCGGCATGGCCGCCGCCGGTTTTGCATTTGACCTTGCCCGGTGCCAGATCGATTTCATCATGAAGAACGATCACATCGGCGGGCTCCAATTTGTAGAACCGCATGGCGGCCTGAACCGATTGGCCCGAATTGTTCATGAAGGTTTCAGGTTTCAGCAGGACCGCGCGTTCCGACCCCAGGCGTCCCTCGCTGATGCTGCCTTGATGTTTGCCCTTCCACGGGCTGAACCCGTGATCCGATGCGATCTGGTCAAGGGCCATAAAGCCGATGTTGTGACGGTTTCGGGCGTATTTTCCGCCCGGGTTCCCAAGGCCTACGATCAATTTCATCTGGATGCTCCTGCGCTGACCCAAGATTAGCGGAGCGCTGCGCGGATGAAAATGCGAATTGGTCGCATTGGGCATGTTGCGGCCAAGGTCGTGATCGTCGGGGCGGGCGGTTGTCCCCATGGACCATAAAAAAGGGGGCCGCTGATGCGACCCCCGATTACCGAACAGACTGGCTCCCGTCGGGAGCGAGTTCTTATTCTGCTTCTGCTGTGACTTCTTCGGCTGCTTCATCCTCATCGTCATCAGACTGGGATGCCAGACCGGATGGCGCGGAAACCTGCGCGATCACGAAATCACGGTCGATTGTAGGCTTGGCACCTGCTGGCAGTTTGACGTTCGCGATTGTCGCGTTGTCGCCAATTTGCAGCTCGGAGATGTCTACGGTGATCGATTCAGGAATATCGCCTGCGGTGACCATCAGTTCGACTTCTGGACGGATCAGGTTCAATGTGCCGCCTTTTTTCAGGCCGGGGCATACGTCTTCACCAGCAACTTCAACATTGATGAAGAGGTTGATCTTGGTGGTACGCTTGAGGCGCATGAAGTCGACATGCGTTGGCAGGTCTTTTACCACGTGACGCTGAACGTCGCGGCAAATGACGCGGACGTCATCATGGCCTTCAACTTTCATGTTGAACAAGGTGGATTTGAACCGGCCCTTGCGCAGCATTGTCAGCAGTTTGTTGAACGGGATGTTGATTGGCAGTGGATCTGTGTCACCACCAAAAACAATCCCTGGTACCATGCCATCACGGCGTGCCTGACGAGCGGCGCCCTTGCCTGTCCCCGTCCGTACCTGGGCTTCAAGATCTGGAATCTCTCCGGCCATTTGTATTCTCCAATATTTGTAAGGGCGGGACTCCTCCAAGGCTGTAGTCCCGCGTGAAGCCGCGCATATAGACGGCTTTTGCCGAGGTGGAAAGAGTAAAAAGCCCGGTGGCTGTCAGGCAAACTACCTTGCCCTTGCTGGCTGCCGGTCAAACCGCTGTGTGTAAATGACCGCCCGCTGCCATGACCGCATCATAGAGGATG
This sequence comes from Sulfitobacter sp., assembly GCA_017854855.1. Taxonomy (GTDB): domain Bacteria; phylum Pseudomonadota; class Alphaproteobacteria; order Rhodobacterales; family Rhodobacteraceae; genus Sulfitobacter. Next base: position 32,392 of record JAFMGZ010000036.1, read on the forward strand.
AAATCCTCGCCCCGCGCCTGTTTCAAGAGTGTCAGGGTCTCATCATCCAAGGGCGCGTCGATCCGAGGCGAGATGTTCTTGGCGGACAGTTCGACAGGGTGGCGCAGATGTTCGGACATGAACATCAAGAATGCCTCCTGTTGTTCGTAGGCAAAGATGTGGTTTGCCATCACCCTGTCACGCCCGTCGGTCAGAAAATTGAACTGACGCCCGATCTGCGCGCGCGCCGGCGCATCGTCCGAGATGACCTCGCGCACGAATTGATCAAAGGAAATGCCCTTGGTGCTCAGCTCCGTGCCATCCAGCCGCTTTTGACTGCGGTATTTGTACCAGCTTCTGATCTGGTCCACCGGATCACGCATGACCGCCACAGAGGCAGGGCGCACATCAAAGGTATCTTCAAGAAACGGCGCGATCTTGTTGGCGTAGCGCAATGCCGTGATATGCTTGCGGCTTTTGGAGAAAACGATCTCTGCCCGCGACTTTAGCGCCATCTCGACTGCGGTCGTTCCGGTTTTGGGGGTCGCCAGAAAGGCCAGCTTATGACGCAAGAAAATCAGCATGGCCCCAGTCCTAGCAAAGCCGGGTCACTTCTGCCAGCGCCCACCGAAATCTTCGGGGATCAGCAGGTTATGCTTGCCCAAATTGCTGACTTTCGTCTCACCGCACAGTGCCATCGTGGTATCGAGCTCTTTGTGAATGACCTCAAGTGCTGTGGTCACACCCTTTTGACCCATAGCGCCCAGTCCATAGATAAAGGCGCGGCCGATAAAGGTGCCTTTGGCCCCCATGGCAATCGCCTTGAGCACGTCCTGACCAGAGCGGATGCCGCTGTCCAGGTGCACTTCGACCTGATCGCCGACAGCGTCCAGAATGGCCGGCAGCGCGGAAATGGAGCTGACGGCACCGTCCAGCTGTCGGCCACCGTGGTTTGAAACCACGATTGCATCGGCCCCGACCTTGAGCGCCATCTTTGCATCCTCAGCGTCCAAAATGCCTTTGAGGATGACCTTGCCGCCCCATTGTTCCTTGATCTTGGCAATCTTGTCCCAATCAAGCGACGGATCAAACTGCTCCGCAGTCCAGGCCCCAAGGCTTGACGCGTCCGAGATGCCTTGCACATGGCCCACGATATTGCCGAATTCACGCCGCTGGGCTTGCAGCATCTCTATGCCCCATGCCCATTTTGTCGCCAGGTTTGCCATGGTTTTCAGGGTCAATTTTGGCGGGGCTGACAGGCCGTTCTTCAAGTCCTTGTGCCGCTGGCCAAGGATTTGCAGGTCCAATGTGATGACCAGCGCCGAACACTGCGCATCTTTGGCACGCTGGATCAGGCGGCTGACATAATCCTGGTCCCGCATCGTATAGAGCTGAAACCAGAAGGGCGCTTTGGTCGCCTCTGCCACATCTTCAATGGAATTGATCGACATGGTCGAAAGGGTAAAGGGCACACCAAACGCATTTGCCGCCCTGGCTGCTTTGATCTCTCCATCGGCATGTTGCATGCCTGTCAGCCCCACAGGGGCCAACGCCACCGGCATGGCGACATCCTGCCCGATCATCTGCGTCGCGGTAGAGCGGCCCGTCATGTCGACCGCAACCCGCTGACGCAGGCGCAGCTTGTCAAAATCGGATGTATTTTCGCGGAAGGTCTGCTCGGTCCAGCTGCCGGATTCGCAGTAATCATAGAACATGCGCGGCACGCGCCGTTCGTAGATTCGTTTGAGGTCGCCAATGTTTGTGATGACAGGCATGCGGTTTGCTCCGAAATTGGTCATCTTTTCTTACCGATAAGGGGAAAGAAGATCAATCAGAACAAAAGGGCGTGATCATTTGGAGGCCCCGATAGCAGATCAGGCCGCGTGCGCGCCGTCAGACAGGCTTTTGACAAAGGCCAGAACCTCGGCGACGCTGTCGCCCTTTGCGATCCGGGACACGATTGCCGATCCAACGACAACGCCATCTGCCACAGATGCAATCGCTTTGGATTTCTCGGGCGTGTTGACGCCAAAGCCTACGATGACCGGCAGGCCGCTGGCCTGCTGGATGCGGGTGACGGCCGGTGCCACATCGCTTGCATCGGCCTCGGCCGATCCGGTGATCCCGGTGATCGAGACGTAATAGACAAAACCCGATGTGTTCTGGACAACCTTCGGCAGACGTTTGTCGTCGGTGGTGGGGGTGGCCAGGCGGATAAAGTTCAGACCGGCGGCCTGCGCGGGCAGGCACAATTCGCTGTCTTCCTCGGGCGGCAGATCAACAATGATCAGCCCGTCGATGCCGGCCTCTTTTGCGGCGGCCAGGAATTTGTCAACGCCCATGGAATAGATTGGGTTGTAATAGCCCATCAGGACAATCGGCGTGGTGTCGTCTTGCTTGCGAAAGGTCGCAGCCATCTCAAGTGTCTTGAGCAGGGTCATGCCAGCGTCCAATGCGCGCTGACCGGCAAGCTGGATCGTGGGGCCATCGGCCATCGGATCGGTAAAGGGCAAACCCAGTTCGATCACATCGACCCCGGCAGCGGGCAGACCGCGCATGATCTCAAGTGCGGTATCCGCGTCAGGATCGCCGGCCATGATATAAGAAACGAAAGCCTTCTTACCTTGGGCTTTGAGGTCAGCGAATTTTGCGTCGATGCGTGTCATGGCGTTGCCTTCTTGCGATGTTGCCTTGTCCAATGCCGAACCTTGCGCCGGAAATCAATGTCGGACCTGATCTGAATCCGCCAGAATCCCCATTTTTGCGGCGCAAGAGGCCGCCCTGCGGCGTCAAACCCTTGCGCCGCCGCCAATCAGGTCATAGGACAGCGCAAATTGACGCGAAAGGACGCCAGCATGGGTTTCAAAATGGGTATCGTGGGACTGCCGAATGTCGGCAAGTCGACCCTGTTTAACGCGCTCACCCGCACAGCCGCCGCTCAGGCGGCGAATTTCCCGTTCTGCACGATTGAGCCGAACGTGGGCGAAGTGGCGGTGCCGGATGCCCGGCTGGACACCCTTGCGGGCATTGCCAAGTCCAAGCAGATCATCCCGACGCGGATGACATTCGTCGATATCGCCGGTTTGGTCAAAGGGGCCTCAAAGGGCGAGGGGCTGGGCAACCAGTTCTTGGCAAACATCCGTGAAGTCGACGCGATCGCCCATGTGCTGCGCTGTTTCGAAGACGGCGATGTCACCCATGTCGAAGGGCGCGTCGACCCGGTTGCAGACGCGGAAACCATCGATACCGAATTGATGTTGGCCGACATTGAAAGCATTGAAAAACGCCTGCAGAACATCGTGCGCAAGGTGCGGGGCGGCGACAAGGAAGCGGTCCAGCAGGAACGCCTGATGCGCATGGCGCTTGAGGCGCTGGAGGCTGGCAACCCCGCGCGCGTCGTGGATGTTGACGAGGAAGACGCCAAAGCATGGCGCATGCTGCAGCTGCTGACCACAAAACCGGTGCTCTATGTCTGCAACGTGGGCGAAGCCGAAGCCGCCGAGGGCAATGATTTCTCCTCCAAGGTTGCGGAAATGGCCGCCGCACAGGGCAATGCCCATGTGATCATCTCTGCGCAGATCGAAGAAGAGATCAGCCAGCTGGATGCTGAAGAGGCAGACATGTTCCTTGAGGAAATGGGCCTGAAGGAAGCGGGATTGGACCGGCTGATCCGGGCGGGATATGAGCTGCTGCACCTCGAAACCTATTTCACTGTTGGCCCGAAAGAGGCCCGTGCCTGGACAATAAAATCAGGCACTTCCGCCCCCAAGGCGGCAGGCGTCATCCACGGTGATTTCGAAAAAGGTTTCATCCGCGCCGAAACCATTGCCTATGCCGATTTCGTTGCGCTGGGCGGCGAGGGCCCTGCAAAAGAAGCAGGCAAGATGCGCGCCGAGGGAAAGAGCTATACCGTCAAGGACGGCGACGTGCTGCACTTCTTGTTCAATACCTAAGACAAGGCTCTGCCGCGCATAACGAGACACTCATGACGCAAAAGGCCCGGTCCGATGACCGGGCCTTTTGCGTCAAGACGCCGATTTTTGCCGTGATCGTTCCCCCTCCCAAAGCCACCATTCACACAGCCACCGCCGACGGCGCGTATATTGGCCCCCATAAATCCAGCAGTCTGATAACTGGCGCGAGCGCCGGACATTTCAGTTTGTCAGTAAGTTTTCGAATTTAGCCCCCTCTTGAGGCGAAGTTTTTCGAGAACTTGGAGTTTTTACCCTTGTTCATCGGATAACGCGCCTTGTATAGCGGTCAGCGGAGACGTGGCCGAGTGGTCGAAGGCGCTCCCCTGCTAAGGGAGTAGGCCCGGAAGGGTCTCGAGGGTTCGAATCCCTTCGTCTCCGCCA
>JAFMGZ010000086.1 GCA_017854855.1 Sulfitobacter sp.
ATGGGGCCCTTTGCGGTCGCTGATCTGGCCGGTCTGGATATCGGGTGGATGACGCGCAAACGCAAAGCGCCCCATCGTCACCCGGATGAACGGGTGCCCACCTATATCGACCGGCTCTGCGAAGAGGGCCACTTTGGCCAGAAGACCGGCGAGGGATATTATGTCTATGAAGCAGGCAAACGCGGCGGTACGCCCAACCCCAAAATTGCGGGACTGATTGCCGCAGAGCAGGAGAGTCTGGGAATTACGCCACGTCCCTTTACGGACGAAGAGATTGTGCGCCGCTACATGTGTGCCATGGTAAACGAAGCCGCAAAAGTTGTAGGCGAAGGCATCGCACGCCGTCCGCTGGACGTCGATATGACGCTGCTCTTTGGCTATGGCTTTCCGCGCTATTGGGGGGGACCCATGAAATGGGCTGATATTGTGGGACTGCCTTCTGTGTTGTCCGACATTGAAAGCTATGCCGCCGAGGACGCCTGGTTCTGGCAGCCCGCCCCTTTGTTGAAAACACTGGTGGCCGAGGGCCGCACATTTGATGATCTGAACAAGGACGCCGCAAAATGAAACAAGCTGTCATCGTCTCAACCGCCCGCACCGGGCTGGCGAAATCATTCCGGGGGTCTTTGAACATGACCCATGGCGCGACCATGGGGGGGCATGTGGTCTCTCATGCGGTGGAGCGGGCCGGTATTGACCCCGCGCAGGTCGAAGATGTGATCATGGGCTGCGCCACGCCCGAGGGTGCCACCGGCGGCAACATCGCCCGCCAGATTGCCCTGCGCGCAGGCCTGCCGATCACCGCCTCTGGCGTCACGGTCAACCGCTTCTGTTCCTCTGGTTTGCAATCCATTGCCATGGCCGCCAATGCCATCTGCCAGGAAGGTGCAGGCCCGATGGTGGCTGGTGGCGTGGAAAGCATCTCGATGGTTGCGCCCCATTCCAAGACCGTCAAGGACGCCTGGTTGGAAGAGCACAAGCCCGCCATCTACATGACGATGATCGAAACCGCCGATATCGTTGCCGAACGCTATGGCCTGAGCCGCGAATATCAGGACGAATTCGGCCTGCGCAGCCAGCGCCTGATCCACGAGGCCCAGCAGGCGGGAAAATTCGCCGATGAAATCGTGCCGATGCAAACCACCATGGGCATGCAGAACAAAGAGACCGGCGAAGTCACCTATCACGAGGTCACCGTCGACAAGGATGAATGCAACCGCCCCGGCACCACCATGGAAGGCCTGTCGGGTCTGCAGCCCGTGCGCGAAGGCGGATTTGTCACCGCAGGGAACGCCAGCCAGCTGTCTGATGGTGCCGCCGCCGTGGTCGTGATGGACAGCAAGGAAGCCGAGAAACAGGGCCTCAACCCGCTGGGGGCCTTCAAGGGGTTCGCCGTGGCGGGCTGCGAGCCCGACGAGATGGGCATCGGCCCGGTCTATGCCGTGCCGCGCCTGTTGAAACGCCACGGCCTGACCGTGGATGACATCGACCTGTGGGAACTGAACGAAGCTTTCGCCTCGCAGTGCCTGTATTCACGCGACACCCTGGGCATTGATCCCGAGAAATATAACGTCAATGGCGGCTCGATCGCGATTGGCCACCCCTTTGGCATGACCGGCGCGCGCTGCACGGGTCACCTGCTGCTGGAGGGCAAGCGCCGCGGTGCCAAACTGGGCGTGGTAACAATGTGTATCGGTGGCGGCATGGGCGCTGCCGGCCTTTTCGAAATCTATTGAGGAACGACAAAATGGACCTGAGCTATTCAGACGAAGAAAAAGCATTCCGCGAAGAAGTCCGCACCTTTCTGGCCGAAAAGCTGCCCAAGGACTTGCAGGACAAAGTCGCGGGCACCGATGGGGATGGCCTGACCAAGGACGATATGGAACGCTGGCATGCGATCCTGAATGCGCAGGGCTGGCTGGTACCAAACTGGCCCAAGAAATTCGGCGGTGCCGAATGGAACGCCGTGCAGCGCCATATCTTTGAGGAAGAGGCCGCTGCGGCCAATGCCCCGCGCATCGTGCCCTTCGGCTTTGGCATGCTGGCCCCCGTCTTGCAGAAATTCGGCTCGAAAGAGCAGAACGACTATTGGCTGCCGCGCATGTTGAACGGCGATGACTGGTGGTGCCAGGGCTATTCCGAACCCGGTGCAGGCTCTGACCTGGCCTCGCTCAAGACCACAGCGATCAAGAACGAGGAGGGCACGCATTACATCGTCAACGGTCAAAAGACCTGGACGACCCTTGGCCAGCACGCCAACATGATCTTCTGTCTGGTCCGCACCGACAAGGACGTCAAACAGCAAGAGGGCATTTCCTTTCTGCTGATCGACATGAACACACCGGGCATCGAAGTGCGCCCCATCATCCTGCTGGATGGTGCCCATGAGGTGAACGAGGTCTGGTTCACAGACGTCAAAGTACCGGTCGAAAACCTGGTTGGCGAAGAGAACAAGGGCTGGACCTATGCCAAGTATCTGCTGACCCATGAGCGCACGAATATCGCCGGTGTCGGTTTCTCGCAGGCGGGGCTGAACACCGTCAAACGTCTGGCGCGGGCTGAGATGTCCAACGGCAAGCCATTGATCAAAAACCCCTATTTTGCGGCCCGTGTGGCCCAGGTGGAAATTGACCTGAGCGCGATGTCCACGACCAATCTGCGCATCATCTCCAAGGCGGCCGCAGGCGAAGCGCCGGGGGTCGAGGCCTCCATGCTCAAGGTCAAGGGCACGATCATCCGTCAGGAAATCAACGATCTGGCCCGCCGCGCGGCGGGGGCCTATGCGATGCCCTTTGCCTCTGAGGCGGTGGAAGGTTCCAACGCGGGCCTGCCTGATCCATTGGGCGCAGGCCCCGTGGCGGCCAAATATTTCAACAACCGTAAACTGTCGATCTTTGGCGGGTCGAACGAAATCCAACGCGGCATCATCGCCAAAGTAAGCATGGGAGGTTAACACCATGAACTTCGATCTGACAGAAGAGCGGCAGATGCTGCAAGACACGCTGCGTCGTTTCCTGCGCGAACGCTATGACACGGCGACCCGCAACCAGATCCTCGACAGTGCGACCGGCATGTCTGCCGAGATCTGGGAACAACTGGCCGAACTGGGGGTGATCGGTGCGCTGTTCACCGAAGAGCAGGGCGGCTTTGGCGGCAAAGGTTTTGACATTGCCGTGGTGTTCGAAGAACTGGGCCGCGCAGGCGTTGTTGAGCCTTTCCTGGATACCGCCGTTCTGGCTGGTGGGCTGGTGGCTGATCTGGGCAACGCCGATCAGCTGGCCCATGTCGAGGACATCATCGGCGGCGCGTGCCAGATGGCCTTTGCCCATGGGGAGCCGACCAGCCGCTATGACCTGAACCGCGTGCAGACCAGCGCCAAGATGGACGGCGATGATATCGTTCTGAACGGTCACAAGGCCGTCGTTGTAAACGCCGAAGCAGCACATTTCCTGGTCGTCTCTGCCCGCGAAAGCGGCCAGCCCGGCGAGGATGCTGGCATCTCGCTGTTCGTGGTGCCCGCAGATACCAAAGGCGTTACCATTCAAGGCTACGCCTTGCTGGCTGGTGGCCGCGCCGCCGAAGTCATGCTGGACGATGTGCGCCTGCCTGCCTCTGCGCGCCTGGGCAAACCGGGCGAAGCATTTGCCGCAATCGAGGCCCGCGTGGCCGCAGCGAACGTGGCACAATGCGCCGAAACACTGGGTGCGATGGAAACCGCAACGCGCCTGACCAAGGACTACCTGATGACGCGCAAGCAATTCGGTCGCCCCATCGGGACTTTCCAGGCATTGGCCCACCGCATGTCCGATCTACTGATCGAGCTTGAGCAGGCCCGTTCTGCCGTGATCAACGCCGCTGGCCACCTCGAAGCGGGCCGCAAGCCGCGCGAGATCAACATCTCGGCGGCCAAGAACCTGATGGGCCGCGCGGGCCGTCTGGTGGCCGAAGACAGCATCCAGATGCATGGCGGCATTGCCATGACCCAGGAATATGAACTGGCCCATATCGCCAAACGCATCACCATGGCGGATCACCGCTTTGGCGATACCGACTATCATCTGGAACGGTTCATTGACTTTGCAGCAGCCTGACGAAGCCCATCTGATCCGCGATGAGACCGGCACCCAAACCCTGATCGGATATGTCGTTGACGTATCCGACGGGGCGCAGGGCCGCTGTTATCTGGATGTCGGCCCGCAACATACCAACCGCCACAATGTGCTGCATGGCGGGGTGGCGACCTGTCTGCTGGACAATGCCTGCGGCACCACCGGATCACTGACTGTGGATCCGTCGGGCAAGGCCCCGTTTCTGACGATTTCCATGACCACGCAATTCATCGCACCCGGCAGGCCGGGGCGGGTGACGGCAACCGGCACGATCACCGGCGGCGGGCGCAGCCTGCTTTATATCAACGGCGTGCTGACCCATGAGGACGGCACCGTGATCGCCACCTCCACCGGGGTGTTCAAGCGGGTCCCACAGGAGAAACTGACATGAGCGCAAGGATCGAGGACGGGGGCGACCGTCTGATCATCTGGAACGGCAATACCGCCAAACGCGGGGCGCTTTCGCCGGAACTTTATGCCTGTATTCTTTCGGCGCTGGAACAGGCGCAGGACAGCCGCATCCGGGCGGTCATCCTGACCTCTGAGGGGCCGTTTTTCTGCGCGGGTGGCAACCTGAATGTCATCATCGAACGCCGCCAGATCAGCGAAGCTGCACGCCGCGACAAGGTTGACGAACTGCACGATCTGCTGCGCGCGATGCGCGCCAGCCCCGTGCCGCTGATCGCAGCGATTGAGGGTGGTGCCGCAGGCGCTGGCCTGAGCATCGCGCTGGCCTGTGACATGATCGTGGCCGCCAAGGACGCCAAGTTCACCGCCGCTTATGTCAAGGCAGGGCTGGTGCCCGACGGGGGGCTGACCTCTGCCATGGCGCGGCTCTTGCCGCGTCCCCTGGCGATGGAAATGTGTCTGCTGGGCCGTCCGGTGATGGCGACCCGGTTTGCGGATCTGGGGGCCGTCAGCCGCATCTGCGCCGAAGGCAAGGCGCTGGAAGAAGCGATGGTTCTGGCCGATACGCTGGCCGCAGGGCCGCGCACGGCACAGGGTGTGATCCGCAAATTGGTCGCAGACGCCTATGAGGCGACAGAGGCTGATCAACTGGATGCCGAACGCGACGCGATGGCCGCAGCCGCTGGCCAAGACGAGGCCGCCGAAGGGATCGCGGCCTTTTTGGAAAAGAGAAAACCTGTCTATCGGTAAAGATACGGCAGAAACATGTGGCAAACGCATGAGAGAGGGCGCTGAGATGGCACGAATAGAGACGTTTCTGGCCGATCAGGTCGCGGCCCGCCCTGCGGCAATCGCACTGACCGACAGTATTGGCACCGTTTGGAGCTATGCCGATCTGGACGCTGCCAGCGATGCGCTGGCGGCCCGCCTCCAAGAGGCGGGCGTGCAGGCGAATGACCGGGTCTTGATGCTGTCGGAAAACTGCGGTGCTGCCGTGGCGGCGCTCTTTGCGGCATGGAAACTGGATGCGGTGATCATCCCCGTGAATGCCCGCCAGACCGAAGCCGAGGTGAAACGCATCCTCGATCACGCCACTCCGGCGGCGGTGCTGATGACCACGGCGGTTTCCAAGGATGCCATCGCCCATGCGACGCGCTTTGGTGCGACCGAGCAGAGCGGTGCCTTTGGCACGCTGCACATGGCCCCGCTGGCGTCAAACCCTGATCCGGACCTGCATGATGTTGCCGTGCTGCTTTATACCACCGGGACCACGGGTGACCCCAAGGGGGTGATGCTGACCCATGACAATATCCGCTTTGGCGGCATTGCCTCGGCCAACCTGCGCAAGATGACGCCCGATGACATCATCTATGGCGTGCTGCCCCTGACCCATGTCTTTGGCTTGGTCTCGGTGCTGTCGGGATGTTTCTATACCGGTGCCCGCGTGCAGCAAGAGGCCCGCTTTTCTGCCGAAGTGCTGTACAAGGCCGTGATGAACGGCGTCACGGTCCTGCCGGCGGTGCCGCAGATGCACGCGCTGGTGATGCAATACACCAAGGAACAGGGGCTGACCCAACTCAATTCGCCCAGCCTGCGCTATGTCTCGTCTGGTGGGGCGCCGCTGGATCCGGCATGGAAGCGCAAGGCCGAAGCCTTCTACGGGCTGCCGCTGCAAAACGGCTTTGGCATGACCGAAACCAGCTCTGGTGCCTCGGCTACAGACAATGCGCTTGGCTCTGCGGATATCTCTGTCGGGCCCAAGACACCGGGCACTGAAATTCGCATCGATGATCAGGCCCCGGGCGGCAATGGTGACGGCGAGGGCGAAGTGCTGGTGCGCGGCCCGCATGTCATGAAGGGCTATTACCGCAACCCCGCAGAGACGCAAAAGGCGCTGGATGCAGAGGGCTGGCTGCGCACCGGTGATCTGGGCAAGATTGATGCGCAGGGCCATCTGCATATTCTGGGCCGCTCAAAAGAGCTGATCATCCACGGTGGTTTCAACGTCTATCCCCCCGAGGTGGAGGCGGCGTTGAACGATCACCCGCAGGTCATTCAATCAGCGGTGATTGGCCGGATGAAAGACGGCGACGAACAGGTTCTGGCCTTTGTGCAGATCGCCGAAGGCGACAGTATTGATCCCGCCGAATTGCGCGCCTTTGTCGGGGAACGTCTGGCGGGCTACAAAAGGCCCAGCCAGATCATTTTTGGCACCAGCCTGCCTGCCGCCCCAACGGGCAAGATCCTGAAACACAAGCTGCTCGACAGCTTTGCAGATCAGCTTGGCTAAGGCGCTGCCGACATCGTTTGGCAGCACCAGAAAAAGGATACAGAGCGGGCCGTGGGTCAGACGTAGACGCCAGCTGCCGCTTCGCGAATGGCGCGGATGTTTGCGCCGTATGGGGCCGGATCGCTGACCGATCCGCCCTTGAACACGGCAGAGCCTGCCACCAGAACATCGGCACCAGCCTGTGCCACGATAGGCGCTGTTTTGGGGTCCACACCACCGTCAATCTCGATATGGATGGGCCGGTCGCCGATCATCTGGCGCAGGGTCTTGATCTTGTCGGTCATGTCGATGAATTTCTGGCCGCCAAAACCGGGGTTTACGGTCATTACACAGATCATATCCGTCAGATCCAGCAGATGTGCGACGCTTTCGGCTGGCGTACCGGGGTTGAGTGCGACACCGGCCTTGACCCCCGCGCCGCGAATGGCCTGAAGCGTGCGGTGGATATGCGGTCCCGCCTCGATATGGGCGGTGATGAAATCCGCACCGGCATCGGCAAAGGCGTCGATGTAGGGATCAACGGGGGCGATCATCAGATGGACGTCCATCACCCCTTTGATATGGGGGCGGATCGCCGCACAGGTCGCAGGGCCAAAGCTGATGTTGGGCACGAAATGCCCGTCCATTACGTCCACATGCACCCAATCGGCCCCCTGCGCCTCAACGGCGGCACATTCAGCGCCAAAGTTGGCGAAATCTGCAGCCAGAATGGAGGGGGCGATTTTGATGGAACGATCGAAGGTCATGGCAGTGCCTCTTTGATGATTTGCCGCCTTTTAGCGGGTTGCGGGCGGGCGCGATAGGGGCGTCACACCTGATAATAGTCACGGTACCAATCGACAAAACGCTGCAACCCTTCGCCAATCGGCGTGACAGGGCGCTGACCTGTCAGGGTATGCAGCAGACTGGCGTCTGCCCATGTGGC
>JAFMGZ010000087.1 GCA_017854855.1 Sulfitobacter sp.
TGGTGCCCAGGAGAGGACTCGAACCTCCACACCGTTGCCAGTACTAGCACCTGAAGCTAGCGCGTCTACCATTCCGCCACCTGGGCAGGTCACGTGAAGCGGTGATCTAAGGGGAGGGCGGGTGCGTGTCAATTGCAATTTCGTCTAAAACCGAACTTCTTTATCGCGGCTGGGGTGCGTGAGGCGAATTGCGACTTGTTTGAGACGGGGCAGGCGGGTACATCACCCCTAACAACGCGCGCAGGCAGGAGCAGTATCATGTCCAAGCTGGTTACGATTTATGGTGGGTCCGGTTTCGTCGGTCGTTACATCGCAAGGCGGATGGCAAAGGCGGGCTGGCGCGTGCGCGTGGCGGTGCGAAACCCCAATGAGGCCCTGTTTGTAAAGCCATACGGCGTTGTGGGTCAGGTTGAGCCGATTTTGTGCAACATTCGCGATGACGCTTCTGTGCGTGCCGCGCTGACGGGGGCTGATGCGGTTGTGAACTGTGTTGGTATCCTGGTCGAAGCGGGGAAGAATCGGTTTGATGCCGTGCAGGCCGAAGGGCCTGAGCGGATCGCGCGTCTGGCGGCAGAAAATGGTGTGGGTCAGATGGTTCATATTTCCGCGATCGGCGCGGATATGAATTCAGACAGCGAATATGCCGCCTCCAAGGGTGAGGGCGAGGCTGGGGTGCTCAAGCATATGCCGAATGCGGTGATCCTGCGCCCGTCGATCATTTTCGGGCCAGAGGATGATTTCTTTAACCGCTTTGCCGGCATGACGCGGATGGGTCCGATCCTGCCTGTTGTCAGTGCTGATAGCAAATTCCAGCCGGTCTATGTCGATGACGTGGCCCAGGCGGCGGCATTGGCCGTGATGGGCAAAGCTGATGGCGGTGTCTATGAACTTGGCGGTCCAGAGGTTGATACATTCCGGGGCTTGATGCAGCGGATGCTGGCGGTGGTGCATCGCCGTCGGTTGATCTTGAATATGCCGTTATGGATTGCCCGGATCATGGCCACGAGCTTTGACCTGCTACAGGCCGTTACACTGGGATTGATCCCAAACGGGATGCTGACACGCGATCAGCTTAAGAATTTGGCAAATGACAATGTGGTCGATGCGGATGCCAAGGGTTTTGCTGATCTAGGGATTCGTCCGGTCGCGATGGCATCGGTTCTGCCTGATTATCTGTGGCGCTTCCGGCCGTCCGGTCAGTATGACGCGATCAAGGATTCCGCGCAAAACCTGCGCAACGGCTGATGGAGGGTTCAACAACGCTGGTGGCGGCCTTTCTGGGTTTGCTGGAGGGGTTGACTGAATTCATTCCGGTGTCTTCTACCGGGCATTTGCTGCTGGTGGGCCATTTTCTGGGATTTGAAAGCGCGGGTAACGCGTTTGAGGTGGTGATCCAGCTTGGTGCCGTGCTGGCCATTCTGACGATCTATGCTGCGCGGCTTTGGCATGTGTTTTCATCGGCACCGCATGATCCCGCGTCTCGACGGTTTATTCTGTCTGTGCTGATCGCCTTTATGCCGGCGGTTGTGATCGGCGTGTTGGCCCATGATTTTATCAAGACCGTGCTATTTGAGACGCCGATGCTGATTGCGGTGATGCTGATCCTTGGCGGGGTCATCTTGTTACTGGTTGAACGGATTGCGCCTGAGCCCCGGCATGACGATGCGATGGATTTTCCGTTGTCGATGGCCTTGAAGATTGGATTTATCCAATGTCTTGCGATGATCCCCGGTACATCGCGGTCCGGGTCAACCATCGTTGGGGCGCTGTTGCTGGGTGCCAGCAAGCGGGCGGCTGCCGAGTTTTCCTTCTTTTTGTCGATGCCGACCATGGCAGGGGCCTTTGCCTATGACCTGTACAAGAACCGTGACGTGCTGGATGCGGCGGCGTTGAATGAAATTGCCATTGGTTTTGTGATGGCCTTTATTTCAGCGGTTTTCGTGGTGAAATGGCTGTTGGGTTATGTCAGCAAGCATGGATATGCGCTGTTTGGTTGGTGGCGAATCATCGTTGGTAGCCTTGCTTTAACGGCTTTGCTGGCAGGTTTTTAGCGACTAGGTCCGATACGGACTTAAATACAGCATATTATCTGACCTAATTTGGCGCTACCTGATGTTAATCTATAATATAGGTCAGCATAGCTGTCTTTTATTCTGTTCGGGGGTGGGGTAGCAGGGGGGCTGGCGGAGTTGGTTTAGGGAATGATCATGGCTGAGCAACCGATGTTGAAGTTTGTAAACGTTGAGCGGGACATGCCTGAGAAGCGGCCTCCTGATTTACGCCGGACTGATTTTAAAGAGATTTACGCCGAGTACGCGGATGCCAAGGCCAAGGAGCAGTCCAGCCGGTGCAGCCAATGTGGCGTGCCCTATTGCCAGAGCCATTGCCCGCTGCACAACAACATCCCCGACTGGCTGCGCCTGACGGCCGAAGGGCGGTTGCAGGAGGCCTATGAGGTGTCCCAGGCGACCAACACATTCCCCGAGATTTGTGGCCGCATCTGCCCGCAGGACCGCCTGTGCGAAGGCAATTGCGTGATTGAACAATCCGGCCACGGCACCGTGACCATCGGGTCCGTTGAAAAATACATTACAGACACGGCCTGGGAAGAGGGTTGGGTTCAGCCGATCAAGCCCAAGACAGAGCGCACCGAGAGCGTGGGCATCATCGGCGCGGGCCCCGGCGGGCTGGCGGCGGCAGATGTGCTGCGCCGTCAGGGTGTGCAGGTTACCGTCTATGACCGCTATGACCGCGCGGGCGGGCTGCTGACCTATGGCATCCCCGGCTTCAAGCTGGAGAAGGACGTCGTGATGCGCCGCAATGAGCAGCTTGAGCTGGGCGGTGTAACGTTCCGGTTGAACTGCACCATCGGCGAGGACATCAGTTTTGCTGAGGTGCGCGCATTGCATGATGCGGTGATCATCGCCACAGGTGTTTATAAAACAAGGGAAATTCAGGCACCCGGCGTTGGTGTTCCCGGCCTTGAGCGGGCGATTGATTTCCTGACCGCCAGCAACCGCAAAAGCTTTGGCGATGCGGTCGAAGAGTTTGATTCAGGGCGTCTGGACGCCAAGGGCAAGCGCGTTGTGGTCATCGGTGGTGGCGATACGGCGATGGATTGCGTGCGGACGTCGATCCGTCAGGGTGCAGAAAGCGTGAAATGCCTGTACCGCCGTGACCGCGCCAACATGCCGGGCAGCCAGCGCGAGGTGGCCAATGCCGAGGAAGAGGGCGTGCAGTTCGAATGGCTGACCGCGCCCAAGGGTTTTGTCGGTGATCCGGTCACAGGTGTGATGGTGCAAAAGATGCGTCTGGGCGCACCGGATGCCACGGGCCGTCAGGCACCCGAAGTGATTGAAGGGGCCGATTACATCGAAGAGGCCGATCTGGTGATCATGGCGCTGGGGTTTGAACCCGAGGACCTGCCGACGCTCTGGGGCGAGCCTGCCTTGTCCGTGACCCGCTGGGGTACGGTCAAGACGGAGTATGTTTCCGGTGCCACGGACCTTGAGGGTGTATACGCCGTCGGGGACATCGTGCGCGGGGCGTCATTGGTGGTTTGGGCAATCAAGGACGGGCGCGATTGTGCCGAGGCGATCCTGGAAAAGTTCAACGCCAAATCCGTGATGGCCGCCGAGTAGAGACCGTTCGTTACCGAAGCGTAAATTGTCACAGGGCGTACACCGGACGTACACCGCGCGTACAGACAACAGATGCGCCGAGATTTCTGAACGAAAGATGAATGGGTCAGCGATGCTGGCCTGTGTGAACGAAAGAATGAACAATGCCTGAAGAGATCAAAGGTCAGTGTTTATGCGGCGCTGTTCAAGTGAGCGCTGAGGTCGACGCCCCGCGCCTGCGTGCCTGTCACTGTGACATGTGTCGCCAGCATGGATCGGGCCCTTTCTTTTCGCTGGAAACACTGCCGGGCAGTATCGCGGTTACGGGACTTGCCCAAAGCTTCAAATCGTCAAGCTGGGCCGAGCGCGGATTCTGCGGCACCTGCGGTTCGACGCTTTGGTACGGGACGCAGCATGACGGGGCGCGGCATCTGTCGGCGGGGCTGTTTCCCAACGCGGGGGGTGGCAGGCTGAAGGTAGAGTTTTTCGTCGACCAATGTCCGCAGGGATATGCCCTGGCTGGTGACCACAAGAAAATGACGACCCAAGAGACAATCGCGCTGTTTGCGCCCAATGAAGGAGAAGCCCAATGACCAAGTATGATGATGCATGGGTAGCACGCGAAGAAGCCAAGCGGGCGATGATGGCCGAAAAGGGTCTGTATTCGGCAGAGGAAGAGCATTCTTCCTGCGGTGTGGGTCTGGTGGTGAACATCGACGGGTCGCGCAGCCGGTCCGTGGTGGAAAACGGGATCAAGGCGCTGAAGGCGATCTGGCACCGTGGCGCGGTGGATGCGGATGGCAAGACCGGTGATGGCGCGGGTATTCACGTGCAGATCCCGGTGCCGTTCTTCTATGATCAGGTGCGCCGCACGGGCCATACACCGCGTGAAGATGAGCTGATTGCCGTGGGGCAGGTGTTTTTGCCGCGCACCAACTTTGCCGCGCAGGAGACCTGCCGGACCATCGTAGAAACCGAAGTTCTGCGCATGGGCTATTACATCTACGGCTGGCGCCATGTGCCGGTGAAAATCGAGTGTCTGGGTGAAAAGGCCAATGCGACCCGGCCCGAAATTGAGCAGATCCTGATTTCCAACTCCAAGGGGGTGGACGAGGATGTGTTTG
The DNA here is from genome assembly GCA_017854855.1 of Sulfitobacter sp. Classification (GTDB taxonomy): domain Bacteria; phylum Pseudomonadota; class Alphaproteobacteria; order Rhodobacterales; family Rhodobacteraceae; genus Sulfitobacter. The sequence continues at coordinate 4,745 of JAFMGZ010000087.1, forward strand.
AGCGCGAGCTGTATGTCATTCGCCGCCGGATCGAGAAGGCCGCCATCGCAGCACAGGTGCCGCAGATGTACATCGCGTCGATGTCCTGCCGGTCGATCATCTACAAGGGTATGATGCTGGCCGAACAGGTTGCGGAATTCTATCCCGACCTGATGGATGATCGGTTTGTCAGCGCCTTTGCGATCTATCACCAGCGCTATTCCACCAACACATTCCCGCAGTGGTGGCTGGCACAGCCGTTCCGCATGCTGGCCCATAACGGTGAGATCAACACGCTGAAGGGCAACCTGAACTGGATGAAAAGCCACGAGATCCGCATGGCATCCGCCACTTTTGGCGAGCTGGCCGAGGACATCAAGCCGATCGTTGCTGCGGGATCGTCGGATTCAGCCGCGCTGGATTCCGTGTTCGAGGTTCTGGTGCGCGCGGGCCGTTCGGCCCCGATGGCGAAAACCATGCTGGTGCCTGAAAGCTGGTCCAAGCAGGCGGTGGAATTGCCGCAGGCGTGGCGGGACATGTATTCCTATTGCAACTCTGTGATGGAGCCTTGGGATGGTCCGGCGGCGCTGGCGATGACCGATGGCCGCTGGGTCTGTGCGGGTCTGGACCGCAACGGTCTGCGCCCGATGCGTTTTGTTGTGACCGGTGACGGCATGCTGATCGCGGGGTCCGAGGCCGGTATGGTGCCGCTGGACGAGGCGAATGTCGTCGAGAAAGGCGCGCTGGGCCCCGGTCAGATGATCGCGGTGGATATGAAGAAGGGCAAGCTGTTCCATGATGCGCGCATCAAGGACAAGCTGGCCGAGGCGCTGCCATTTGGTGAATGGGTCGGCAAGATTGTCGAGCTGGATGAGCCGCTGGCCGATGTGGTTGAAACGCCTGTCTTTACCGGGGCAGAGCTGCGCCGTCGCCAGGTGGCTGCGGGCTATTCGATCGAGGACCTGGAGCAGATCCTGGCCCCGATGGCCGAGGATGCCAAGGAAACGCTGGCCTCTATGGGGGATGATACGCCGTCGGCTGTCCTGTCCAAGCAGTACCGTCCGTTGAGCCATTTCTTTCGGCAGAACTTTAGCCAGGTGACGAACCCGCCGATCGACTCTTTGCGGGAGTTCCGGGTGATGAGCCTGAAGACGCGGTTTGGCAACCTCAAGAACGTGTTGGATGAGGACAGCAGCCAGACCGAGATCCTGGTGCTGGACAGCCCGTTCGTGGGCAATGCGCAGTTCGAGGCGCTGTTTGCGCATTTCAACGCGGATATGGTGACGATTGATTGTACGTTCGAGCCCGGTGCTGCCAACCTGAACGAAGGGTTGAAGCGGATCAGGGCCGAGGCCGAAGATGCGGTGCGTTCGGGTGCGGGACATATCGTGCTGACAGATCACATGAGCGGCGAGGACAAGGTGGCGATGCCGATGATCCTGGCCACCTCTGCGGTGCACAGCCATCTGACGCGCAAGGGGTTGCGGACGTTCACATCGCTGAACGTGCGGTCGGCGGAATGTATGGACCCGCATTACTTTGCCGTGCTGATCGGCTGTGGTGCGACCGTGGTCAATGCCTACCTGGCCGAGGATTCGCTGAACGACCGGATTGAGCGGGGCCTGCTGGACATGACGCTGAGCAAGGCGGTCGAGCGGTATCGCGAGGCGATTGATCAGGGTCTGCTCAAGATCATGGCGAAGATGGGGATTTCGGTTGTGTCGTCCTATCGCGGTGGTCTGAACTTTGAGGCGGTGGGCCTGTCGCGCGCCATGTGTGCGGAGTATTTCCCCGGCATGACCAGCCGCATCAGCGGTATTGGTGTGACCGGTATCCAGCGCAAGGCTGAAGAGGTGCATGCCAAGGGCTGGCAGGGTGATGCTGTGGTGTTGCCGATTGGCGGGTTCTACAAGGCGCGCAAGTCGGGTGAGACGCATGCCTGGGAAGCGACGTCGATGCATCTGTTGCAGATGGCCTGTAACAAGGCTTCTTATCAGATGTGGAAGCAGTATTCGCAGAAGATGCAAAGCAACCCGCCGATCCATCTGCGTGATTTGCTGGACATCAAACCATTGGGCGAACCTGTGGGTCTGGAAGAGGTGGAAAGCATCACCTCGATCCGCAAGCGGTTTGTGACGCCGGGCATGTCGCTGGGCGCGCTCAGCCCTGAGGCGCATAAGACGCTGAACGTGGCGATGAACCGGATCGGTGCCAAGTCGGACAGTGGCGAGGGTGGCGAAGATCCGGCGCATTTCGTGCCGGAGCCGAATGGCGATAACCCAAGCGCCAAGATCAAACAGGTTGCATCGGGGCGTTTTGGCGTCACCGCCGAATATCTGAACCAATGCGAAGAGCTGGAGATCAAGGTGGCCCAGGGTGCCAAGCCCGGTGAGGGTGGCCAGTTGCCGGGGATGAAGGTCACCGACCTGATTGCCCGTCTGCGCCATTCAACCAAGGGTGTGACCCTGATTTCACCGCCGCCGCACCACGATATCTATTCGATCGAGGACCTGGCCCAGCTGATCTATGACCTCAAGCAGATCAACCCGCGCTGTAAGGTGACGGTGAAACTGGTGGCCTCTAGCGGAGTGGGCACGATTGCCGCCGGTGTGGCCAAGGCCAAGGCGGATATCATCCTGATTTCGGGTCACAACGGCGGCACTGGTGCCAGCCCTGCGACCTCGATCAAATATGCGGGTCTGCCCTGGGAGATGGGTCTGACCGAAGCGCATCAGGTGCTCAGCATGAACAACCTGCGCGACCG
>JAFMGZ010000007.1 GCA_017854855.1 Sulfitobacter sp.
ACCAGACGCAACACGCCGTGCGCCGCAGGGTGCTGCGGGCCAAAGTTGATGTTGAAATTGCGGATCTTCTGTTCGCCCGTGGCGAAATCAACCGACCCGTCGTCATAGGTGTTCACGCGGATATCGCCGTCCATCACTTGCGTCCCTTCAACTGGCGGTCAATCGGCCGCTCCTCATCCGCGCGCACGCGGATCGGCAGGGCTTCTCGCTGACCAAACAGCTTTGCAATCATCTCTTCGAGCAAGCCAATCATTACAACTTCTCCAACTCTTGCAGCTTCAGACCCATCCACCACAGCAAGGCAATCGTGCCAAACGGGACCAGACAGGCCGCAGCCCAGTATTTATTGATGCCAAAATGCGGCAACAGCTTCAGCATCGGAATTGCTGTTAGGGCAGACAGAACCAACCACCAGAAACCGCTCATCCCTTCGCCTCCGCTTTATCGTCTCCCGGAAGGATGTATTCGGCCCCTTCCCAAGGCGACATGAAATCGAACTGACGGTATTCCTGCACCAGCTTGACCGGCTCATAGACCACACGCTTTTGCGCCTCGTCATAGCGCACTTCGGTATAGCCCGTGGTGGGGAAATCCTTGCGCAGCGGATAGCCACGAAAGCCGTAATCGGTCAGGATCCGGCGCAAATCCGGATGGCCCGAGAACAAGATCCCGAACATGTCGAAAATTTCACGCTCGAACCAATTGGCGCTGGGATGCACATCCACCAGCGACGGCACCATGTCCTTTTCCCGCACCGCCACGCGCAACCGAATGCGCTGGTTCTGGTACATCGACAGGAAATGATAGACCACGTCAAACCGCTTGGCCCGCCCGGTGTAATCCACCGCCGTGATATCAACCAAAGTCGAGAACCGGCAGGTCGGATCCCCCTTCAGAAACTCGACCAGCCCCGCGATATTGGCCAGCGTCACATCCATGTTCAGCTCGCCATGGGTGATATCCCAGCCCAGCACGCAATCAGGGCGCTTGGCCTCGATATAGGTTCCCAGCTCTTGCAGTGCATCACTCATCGTACAATCGTCCCCGTCCGGCGCATTTTGCGTTGCAGCTGCAATATCCCGTACAGCAGCGCCTCGGCCGTCGGCGGGCAGCCCGGCACATAAATATCCACCGGCACAATCCGGTCACAGCCGCGCACGACACTATAGCTATAGTGGTAATAGCCGCCGCCATTGGCACAAGAGCCCATGGAAATCACATAGCGCGGCTCTGGCATCTGGTCATAGACCTTGCGCAACGCCGGGGCCATCTTGTTGGTCAGCGTGCCCGCGACAATCATCAGATCCGACTGGCGCGGGCTGGCGCGCGGTGCCGTACCAAACCGCTCAAGGTCATAGCGCGGCATCGACGTATGCATCATCTCAACCGCACAACAGGCCAGACCAAAGGTCATCCAATGCAAGCTGCCGGTGCGCGCCCAGTTGATCACATCCGCCGATGAGGTCACCAGGAACCCCTTGTCCTGCAAGGCCGCATTCAGCTCTTGCGTGGCGACATCACGATCAGGTCCAGCCTTATAGGCCCCTGTGCCTGCGTCCGTTACTGCCATTCCAAGGCCCCCTTCTTCCACTCATAGGCAAACCCTGCCGTCAACACGCCCAGAAACACCATCATCGACCAAAAGCCGACCATCGACAGATCCTTGAACGCAACCGCCCATGGGAAAAGGAATGCAATCTCAAGGTCAAAAATGATGAACAGGATCGACACCAGGTAGAACCGCACATCGAATTTCATCCGCGCATCGTCAAATGCGTTGAAACCGCACTCATAGGCCGACACTTTTTCCGGGTCCGGATTGCGCACCGCAATGATCACAGCCGACAGTATCAGGATGGCCCCGAATCCAATGGCAACGGCCAGAAAAACGAGGATGGGAAGGTATTCCCGCAGCATATCGTCCAAGGGAGGCTCCTTTTGGCTTGCTGATCTTTACGTACACACCGCTTTAGCCGTGCAATCTTATGAGGGGTTTAACGAGCAGCGCAGGCAGGGTCAACGGGATCTGGCAGCGCCAAGGTGCCACAGGTTGCAACAGGTACCCCTATTTTCCTGCCCGCAGCACAGTTTTTACGCAAATACCCCATCAGCAGCCCCAACAGCGCCCCTCTTATCGCCCCCCTTAGCACCGCGGCATCGGCCGCCTCAACGGCCGCGCCGCAGGGTCAAATCATCCAGGCCGCCTTGCGCTTGTCAAAAAACGCACCGATCCCCTCGGCGGCTTCCTCGGTCTCCCAGCGGGCCGACAGGGCCGCAATCGTATGGGCCACGACCTGCGCGTCGATGCGCGGACCCAGATCGCGCGCCAGCTGCTTGGCCGCCGCCACCGCGCCGGGCGCACAGGACAGATAGGGCACCACTTCACGCTCCACTGCAGCCTCCAGCTCGGATGCCGGCACCGCCCGGGCCAATAGCCCCAGCTCCACCGCCTCCGCCGCGTCAAAGACCCGGCCGGACATGAACACACGCCGCGCCCGCCCCTCGCCCATCCGCGCCAGAACATATGGGCCGATGGTCGCCGGAATGATCCCCAGCCGCGTCTCGGTCAGCGCCATCTTCAGGCTATCGACCCCGATCGCCACATCACAGACCGCAGCCATGCCAACCCCGCCGCCAAAGGCATTGCCCTGCAACAGCCCGATCAGCGGCTTGGGCAGTGCATTCAACGCCCCCAGCATGGCAGCCAGCTTGCCCGCCTCCGCGGCCCGGGTCGGTGCGTCCATCTCGCGCTGCGCCTGCATCCAGGCCAGATCGCCACCGGCGCAAAACGACTTGCCCGCCCCGGTCAGAACCACCACCCGCACCGCATCATCCGCCGCCAGATCCGCCGCAGCCTGCGTCAGCTCCGCCAGCATCAGCGCCGACATCGCGTTATGCTTGTCCACCCGGTTCAGCGTCAGCCGCGCCACACCGCGCGCATCGGTCTCCAGCGCAATCGTCTCAAACATACTCATCCCCGCATCGCCTGCGCCAATGCGGCCGCCTCTTCCAGCACCCCCTGCTCCAACCCGGTCTGATAGCCCAGCGCAGTCAAATGCCGGTTCACAGCCTCGGTCGCCACATTACCCGCCGCACCGGGCGCAAAGGGACATCCCCCCAAGCCACCAACCGCCGCATCAAAGACCCGCACCCCCAATGACAAGGAGGCATCAATATTGGCCATCGCCCGACCTTCGGTGTCATGATAATGCCCCGCCAACCGGCCCACCGGCACCGCATTCCTGACCGCCAGCAACATCCGCGCGATACTGTCTGGCGTGCCCGCACCAATCGTGTCGCCCAGCGAAATCTCGTAACACCCCATGGCAAACAGCCGGTCCGCCACCTCCGCGACAGCCGCCGGGGCCACAGGCCCGTCATAAGGGCAGGCCACCACACAAGACACATAACCGCGCACCGGAATATCGCGGTGCCTTGCCTCCTCCAGAACCGGGGCAAACCGCTCCAGGCTCTCGGCAATACTGGCATTGATGTTCTTCTGGCTGAACCCTTCAGAGGCCGACCCAAAGACCGCGATCTCATCAGCCCCCGCCTCCAGCGCATCCTCATAGCCACGCATATTGGGCGTCAAGGCCGCATAGCGCACCCCGTCTGCGCGCTTGATCCGCGCCAGAACCTGTGCCGATCCGGCCATCTGCGGCACCCATTTGGGCGACACAAAACTCGCCACCTCAATCCGGCGGAACCCGGCTTGCGTCAGCTTGTCAACCAGTGCCACCTTCTCCGCCACCGGAATATCGCGCGCCTCATTTTGCAGCCCATCCCTTGGACCAACCTCAAAAATCTCACATGGACCTAAAGACATATCGCTCCCCCCAGCTTCATCTTGCCAATAAACTCATTGCCGAGCCTAACCTCAAACGACCGGCCAAGGGGGATAAAAATCCTTTTGATAGATCCCGTCCCCCTGAGGCAGCGATTGTTGAAACCCCACCCTTTCGGTAATCCGCTCATACCAGGCCGCCAAGGCCGGATGTCCGTCCAGCTTGACGAAATACCGCGACATGTAAACCGCCTGTCCCACGGAAATATCCGCCGCCGAAAATCCGCTGGTCAGCAAATAATCCCGATTCTCCACCGGCGTGCTCAATCTGGCCTCGATCGCGTCAAAGCATTTGGCCACCCGCGCCGCCTCCAGCTTCATCACGATGGGGCTGCGCATGTGATCCTCGCGCAGCGCCACATGCTGCTGGGTCAGCGCCGCGGTATGCTGGCTGAGGGTCTCGGCAAAATGCACCCAGACCAACCAAGCCATCCGGTCAGGACTGCCGACAGAGCGGCCCAGACGGTCTGGGCTGTACCTGTCACACAGATATTGCGTGATCGCGCCGGTCTCGAACATCCGCTCCCCGTCGATCTCCAGCGCCGGCACCCGTCCCGCAGGTGACAGGCTCAAATAAGCCGGATCGCGCAAGGACCGGTCAAAGGCATAGACCCGCACCTGGAAATCCACCTCCAACTCATTGAGCAGCCAAAGGGTGCGCATCGACCGGGTCTGCGGACAGTGATGCAGCGTGATCATGCCGCCACCTCCACATCCGCTTCCGCTTCCAGCCGCACCAGCGCGGCACCGGCCTCGACCTGGTCGCCGGTGGCGGCCAGAACCTCGGCCACGATACCGTCACGCGCCGCCAACAGGGCATGCTCCATCTTCATCGCCTCCAACACGGCCAGCCGGTCGCCCTTGGCCACCACCTGACCCACATGCGCCTCCATGACCCGGACCAAACCGGGCATCGGCGCCTCGATCAGATTGCCATCACCCTGCGCACCTGCCGCGCGGTCCAGCGGGTCGATCACGTCAAATACCATGCCGTAGCCCTCAAACAGCGTCACAACCCCGCCCGACAGGGTCACTTGGGCAGCAAGCTGACCGTCAAGCGTCCAGCCACGCGCGCCGCGCTCGGCAAGCACCTCCTGCGCGCCCACAGACCAAATCTGCCGGTCCGGCCCCAGAACGCGCACCTTGACGACCTCCTGCTGCTCCCCCCAGCCCAGCATGACCGACCGCCGCAAAGGCCGCCACAGGGTAAATCCCGCATCAGCCCCCGCCTCCAGCAGCCCCAGCGCGGCCATGCCCGCCTGCGCCACATGCCGCGCCTGGATCGCAGGCACCGCCGTCAAGGCCTCGATGTCGCGCGCAATCAGCCCGGTATCGACCTGCCCTCGCCCGAACCCCTCATGGCCCGCAAGCGCACCCAGAAACGCAAGGTTCGTCACCGTGCCGCCCACCTGGCAGCCCGCAAGGGCCGCGCGCAGCTTGGACAATGCCACCGCACGCGTCTCGCCATGAACAATCACCTTGGCAATCATCGGGTCATAAAACGGGCTGATCACATCACCTGCCCTGACCCCCGAATCCGCCCTTGTTTCGGGCGTGAACGCCAAATGCGTCAAGGTGCCGGTGCTGGGCAAAAACCCCGCCGGCACATCCTCGGCATAAAGCCGCGCCTCAAAGGCATGACCCGTGATCGACAGATCCTCCTGCGCCGCAGGCAATGCCTCTCCGGCCGCCACCCGCAACTGCCAGGCCACCAGATCAACCCCGGTGATCATCTCCGTCACCGGATGCTCCACCTGCAACCTTGTGTTCATCTCCATGAAAAAGAACCCATCCGGCGACAGCCCGTCCGACCCATCCACGATGAATTCCACCGTCCCGGCCCCGGCATAGCCAATCGCCTTGGCCGCCTTGACCGCCGCATCCCCCATCGCGCGCCGCATCTGCGGCGTCATCCCCGGTGCGGGCGCTTCCTCGATCACCTTCTGATGGCGCCGCTGCAAGGAACAATCGCGCTCGAACAAATGCACCGCATCCGTGCCATCGCCAAAGACCTGCACCTCGATATGGCGCGGCTTGGCGACAAATTTCTCCACCAGCACATCGGCATTGCCAAAGGCCGTCCGCGCTTCGGATCTTGCCGACTCCAGCGCCGCCTGAAACCCCTCCGCCGCCTCAACCAGACGCATCCCCTTGCCGCCGCCCCCGGCCACCGCCTTGATCAACACCGGATAGCCAATCTTGCCCGCCTCATCGGCCAGCAAGGCATCATCCTGATCCGCACCGTGATAACCCGGCACCACCGGCACACCGGCCTCAATCATCAGCGCCTTGGCCGCATCCTTCAGCCCCATCGCCCGGATCGCCGCGGCGGAGGGCCCGATAAACACCAGCCCCGCCGCCTCGACCGCATCCACAAAATCCGGGTTCTCCGACAAGAACCCGTATCCCGGATGGATCGCCTGCGCACCCGTGTCCAAAGCCGCGCGAATAATCACATCCCCGCGCAAATAACTCTGCGCCGGAGAGGAGCCGCCAATATGCACCGCCACATCCGCCATCGCCACATGTTTGGCCTGCGCATCCGCGTCCGAATAGACCGCCACACAGCGCACCCCCATGGCCTGCGCCGTCTCCATCACCCGGCAGGCAATCTCGCCCCGGTTCGCAATCAAAATTGTCTCAAACATGGATCGGTCTTCCTTCCATCATCATTGCTTCTTGGCCCTCATCATTGCTTCTTGGCCCTCATCATCGCATCTTGGCCCATCGCATTTCTTTTTGGCCTCAAATACCGCGGAGGTCCGGAGGCAGAGCCTCCGAAAATCCGACTTCAAAACCGTTCGACCACTTCAAATCTTTCCACCAGCATGACCACATCGGGCGCAAACAGCTGCGCTCGTGTCAGATAGGCCCGATAGCCTGCCCGCCAGTGGGCCAAATCCCGAAATTCCGCCTGATGCTGCACCAGGTCCTCCCGCATTTGATCAAAGGGGATCAACTCTACAGCCACCGTCCGCACAGCCGCCACCGGACGCCCCTCCCAATCCAGCGCAATATCCACACGCCCCGGTTGGGGTTTTGCTTCCCCGCGTTGCTCAAAGTTTGCGACCGCATCACAGGTCACCGTCTTTTTCCCTGACAACACCAAGTCCAGAATTTCACCATTCAGCTTGGGACCATCCCCAAACTTAAAGCTCACCGCCCCCGGGTAACGCGCCAGCGCCTCTGCTTGCGTCACCATAGCCCCTCCTTTCTCCGCCTCGACCCTGTGCGGTACGCCCCGTGTACGTCCGGTGCACAGAATGTGACATTTAACCAAACCTTCACACCTACATCCGGAACAGACCGAATTTCGTGGGCTCAATCGGCGCGTTCAAACTGGCCGAGAGGCTCAGATGCAGCACATCCCGGCTCTTGCGCGGGTCAATAATCCCATCATCCCAAAGCCGCGCGCTGGCATAAAGCGGATGGCTCTGCTCCTCGAACATATCAATCGTGGGCTGTTTGAACGCGGCCTCTTCTTCGGCCGACCAGCTCTCTCCGGCGCGCTCGATGGCATCGCGTTTCACCGTGGCCAGAACCCCGGCGGCCTGCGCGCCCCCCATCACCGAAATCCGGCTGTTGGGCCAGGTCCACAGGAACCTTGGCCGATAGGCCCGCCCCGCCATCCCGTAATTCCCCGCCCCAAAAGAGCCGCCCACCAACATGGTGATCTTGGGCACATTGGTCGTGGCCACCGCCGTCACCATCTTGGCCCCATGCCGCGCAATCCCCTCGTTTTCATATTTCCGCCCCACCATGAACCCGGTGATATTCTGCAAGAAAACCAAGGGGATATTGCGCTGCGAGCAAAGCTCAACAAAATGCGCGCCCTTCTGTGCCGCTTCTGAAAACAACACGCCATTATTGGCGATAATCCCAATCGGACAGCCCTTCACATGGGCAAAACCAGTGACCAGAGTCTCGCCAAAGCGCGCCTTGAACTCATCAAACCGTGAGCCATCCACCAGCCGGGCAATCACTTCGCGAATGTCATAGGGCGTGCGCAGATCCGCAGGCACCACCCCCAGCAATTCGCTGGGATCATAGGCCGGCTCTTCGGGGCTTTCCCATTGCACATTTGTCGGTTTGGCGCGGTTCAAATGCCCGATCGCGCGCCGCGCCAAGGCCAGCGCATGGGTGTCATCCTCGGCCAGGTAATCGGCCACACCGCTCAGCCGCGTGTGCACATCCCCGCCGCCCAGATCCTCGGCGCTGACCACCTCACCGGTCGCCGCCTTGACCAAAGGCGGCCCGGCCAAAAAGATAGTCCCTTGTTCTTTCACAATAATTGTCACATCCGACATGGCCGGCACATAGGCCCCGCCTGCCGTACAAGACCCCATGACGACCGCAATCTGGGGAATGCCCTTGGCGCTCATCCGCGCCTGATTGTAGAAAATCGCACCAAAGTGGTCCCGATCCGGAAACACCTCATCCTGCTGGGGCAGGTTCGCGCCACCTGAATCCACCAGATAGACGCAAGGCAGATGGTTCGCCTCGGCAATTTCCTGCGCTCTTAGGTGTTTCTTAACGGTCATCGGGTAATACGTACCTCCCTTAACCGTCGCATCATTGCACACCACCATGACCTCATGCCCCTGCACCCGGCCAATGCCTGCAATCACACCCGCACAGGGGGCGGCCCCGCCATAAAGCCCATGCGCCGCCGTGGCACCCACTTCCAGAAAGGGCGATCCCGGATCCAGCAGGTTGGCCACTCGTTCGCGCGGCAACATCTTGCCCCGGCTTTCATGCCGTGCGCGCGATTTCTCTCCCCCGCCCATGGCCGCCGCCTCAGTGGCCTGATGGACCAGCTCCAGGGCCTCCAGATGGGCGGCTTCATTGGCCTTGAAACTCTCCGAAGACGGCAGTGCCGTTGATGCTAATTTCATGTCGATCCCTCAACTTCCCGCGCCGCTTGCGCCTTTAACTCCCGCCGGATCACCTTGCCTGTCACCGTCATTGGCAGGGCATCCAGAAACTCAATTTCCCTTGGATAAGAATAGCTTGCCAGCCGTTCCTTCACCCATTTCTGCAGGACCTCCGCGCTCACATCCGACCCCGGTTTGCGCACCACATAGGCCTTGACGATCTCGGTTCTCAACACATCGGGCTTGCCCACAACCCCGCAGGTGGCAACCCCCTCATGGGTCAGCAGACAGTCTTCAATCTCGGCCGGACCAATCCGGTAACCGGCAGAGGTGATCACGTCATCCTCGCGGCCCACAAAGCGCAGATAGTCGCCCTCCCAGATGCCCCGGTCCCCCGTCACCATCCAATCGCCCCGGAATTTTTGCGCCGTGGCCTCGGGCCGGTTCCAATAGCCCAGCATCATCGCAGCCGACCCTTTGCGCAACGCCACATCACCCTCGGCATCGGTAGGATTGCCCGCCGCGTCAATCACAGCCACCGTATGACCCGGCACCGCCTTGCCAATACATCCGGGCCGCGCGGCAAAGACCGCACCGCAAGAGGACGCCACCATATTGCATTCAGTCTGGCCATAGAACTCGTTGATATCCAAGCCAAAAGCCTGCTGCCCCCAGGCCAGCATCTCGGCCCCCAAAGGCTCTCCGCCGCTGGCGACCGACCGCAGACCGGGCAGGCTCACATCCGCCGCCTTCAGCATCCGCAGGGCCGTCGGCGGGAAAAACACATTGCGCACATCGCCCTCTGCCACAATCCGCGCGCAGCCCTCGGGCGTGAACTTGGTCATGCGCGCGGCCACCACCGGCACGCCCAGGGCAAGCCCCGGCATCAGCACGTCAAACAGCCCGCCGATCCAGGCCCAATCCGCAGGCGTCCATAGACAGTCGCCCGCCTGACCCAACAGATCATGGCTCATCGCGACACCGGGCAAATGCCCGGTCAGAACCCGGTGCCCATGCAAGGCCCCCTTGGGGCTGCCCGTGGTCCCCGACGTATAGATCAAAACGGCCGCATCCTCGGGTCCGGTCCCCGCAAATGGCACATCAGCCCCCGCGCGCCCGACCTCAGAGGCCAGCCACGCCTGCGCCAGATCCCCCAGCATCGCCGCCCCTTCGGCATCCGTCAAAACGATCTGACAGCCTGCGTCCGTGACCCGGCTTGCCAGCGCGTCGCGCTTGAAGAGCTTGAACAAAGGCACTGAAATCGCACCAATTTTCCAGATCGCCAAATGGGCTGCGGCACACCAGGGCGACTGGCTCAGCAAGACCCCGACCCGGTCGCCCTTGGCCACAGCGCCCATCAAGGCACGCGCCAGACCATCCACCATCTCGCCCAAGGCACCATAGCTGACATCCCGCCGCGCCCCTTCGGTCAGATCAATAATCGCAATCTGCTCCGCAGGTTGGCCCAAACATTGCGCCGCCATATTCAGCCGCTCAGGCAGATCCCACGCACCATCCTGACGCAACCCCGGCAAATTCATGTTTCTGGCCTGTCGATAGGCGGCTGTTCGGGGCTTTCGCCATATTCGAACCCGCCCAGCCGATTGACATGAAACTCATACCCCCGCCCCTGCGGCGGCGCACAGCGCACAATCATCCAGATCCCCTCAGAGGCATCCCCCGGCACGGCCGTGCAATCGGTAAGCTGCGCCCCCGCTCCGGCCATCTCAACATAGCGCTGCGCATATTTGTTGATCACATCCGTCTCCGTTATCGTCGCAGCCAACCATCCCCAGCGCAGGCCCAGCAGCGCAAACCCCAGCACCAAAGCGGCCAAAGGAGCCCACCAAAGCCAGCGCAACACCATAGGCTAGCCCATCGCGGCCATCATTTCCCGCCCCACCAGCATCCGCCGGATCTCAGAGGTGCCGGCACCGATTTCCATCAACTTGGCGTCGCGGAAAATGCGCCCCACCGGGTTGTCCGAAAGATATCCCGCACCGCCCATGGCCTGCACCGCCTGATGCGCCTGAACCATCGCCTGCTCTGAGGCATAAAGACAGCACGCGGCCGCATCCGCCCGCGTCACATCCCCCCGGTCACAGGCCTGCGCCACACTGTAAACATAGGCCCGGGCCGAATTCATCGCTGTGTACATATCGGCCATCTTGCCCTGCATCAGCTGGAAATTCCCGATGGGCTGACCAAACTGCTTGCGCGCGGCCATATAGGGCATGATCTCATCCAGACAGGCCGCCATGATGCCCAGTCCGATCCCGGCCAGAACAACCCGCTCGTAATCCAGCCCCGACATCAGCACAGCCACACCGCGCCCCTCTTCACCCAGCACATTCTCAAAGGGCACTTCAACATCATCAAAGACCAGCTCAGCGGTGTTTGACCCCCGCATCCCCAGCTTGTCAAAATGCGGCGAGGTGCTGAAACCCTTCATGTCCTTATCGATCAAAAAGGCCGTGATCCCCTTGGAGCCCGCATCCGGATCGGTCTTGGCATAAACCACCAGGGTCTGGGCATCCGGTCCATTGGTGATCCAGTATTTATTGCCACTCAAACGGTAATGATCATTGCGCTTTTCGGCGCGCAACTTCATCGACACCACATCGCTGCCCGCCGACGGCTCGGACATGGCAAGCGCGCCTACATGCTCGCCCGAACACAGCTTGGGCAAGAACTGCTGCCGCTGCGCCTCGGTGCCGTTCAAACTGATCTGATTGACGCAAAGATTGGAATGCGCCCCGTAGGACAGCGAAACCGAGGCCGAAGCCCGCGCAATCTCTTCCACCGCCACCGTATGGGCCACATAGCCCATGCCGGTGCCGCCATATTGCTCATCCACGGTCATGCCCAACAGGCCCAATTCGCCCATCTCGGTCCAAAGCTCTGCGGGAAAATCATTGCTGCGGTCAATCTCGGCGGCCATCGGCTTGACCCGCTCCTGGGCCCAGCGGTGCACCAGCTCACGCAGCGCCTCCACATCCTCGCCCAAATCAAATTTCATGCTCGCATTAAACATGGCCCACTCCCCAAAGTCGATTTAATGAACGCTTGTTCATTACCTACGCCCTTCCCGCCCACCGGTCAAGCGTCCCTCTGGTCTGGAGCCGCCCTTGCTTGAGCACCAGTGGGGCGGAGCGATGGCCGGATGCCAAGAACAATCGCCGAGGGACCCGCGCCAGCGGGAGACGGCTATTGTTCTTGGCATCCGGACAGCGCTCTGCCAGACGGGGGATCAATCAAGGGTGGCTCCAGACCTTCTGGGATGGTGAGCCCGAAGCCTGCCACGTCACGTCCCGCGCCACATCCGCGTTCAACCCGACAAAGGCCGCCACAAACACACCCATGCCAGATGCAACCCACCTTGTATCTCCTCCCCCTACAGCTCCCGCAGCTACATCTTCTCGTATACCGCTCCCACTTCCGCCTTGATGATCCGTGCGATCAACGCGCAATCTGCCAGCGTAAACGTCAAGGGCACCCGCATGTCGACAATTCCGGCCAACACCGCATCGCTGTGGGGCATCGGGGGGGCGTCAACATAGCGCCAGCTGTCATAGCGGCTGGTAAAGCCCACGGGTTCCGCGCTGCCGAACCATTTCAGTTCGACCCCCCGCGCCAGGCAGCGCGACAATACCTGCTGCACCGCCTCCCCGTCCCAGCCTTGCAACAGGAACTGGATCGACGATCCGACGATCGTCTCCTCTGCGGGGCGGTCGATCACCGTCAGTCCCGGCGTGTCGCGCAGGCCTTTCTCGATCTCGGCGTAGCGTTCGTTCCACCTGGCGCATTGGCGCGCCAGATCACGCAGTTGCGGGCGCAGGATTGCGGCACGCAGATTGTCCATCCGCCCCGAGATATTGGGCGTCTCATAGCGGATCGTCTCAAAGGCCTCTTTCGGCGGGCCCGCCAGATGACGCTCGTACATCATGTAAGAGCCCGACAGAATCACCGCACGCGCCGCCACTTCGGCGTCATCGGTGATCAGCAAACCGCCCTCGCCGGAATTCACGTGTTTATAGGTCTGGCAGGAATAGCACCCCACCCGGCCCTGCGTGCCAGAGGCCACACTCTTCCACGCCGCGCCCATGGTATGGGCGCAATCCTCGATCACCGTGACGCCAGCCGCATCACAGATCGCCATCAGCGCCTCCATATCGGCCAGATGGCCGCGCATATGGCTCAGCAGCAGCACATCGGCCTGATCCGCCTTGGCCGCCAGATCCTCCAGATCAATGACCAGGGCCTCCGTCACACCCACGAATACCGGCACCGCCGAGACCGCGGCAATCGCCCCCGGTACCGGGGCCAGCGTAAAGGCATTGGTCAGCACCCTGTCGCCAGGCTTCACCCCGACTGCCCGCAGCGCCGTGGCCAGCGCATAGCCGCCCGAGGCCACTGCCAGACAATATTTGGCACCCATCTGGGCCGCGAATTCCTGCTCCAGCAGCACGGTCTCGGCCAGTTCACCGGGGGCCGTGTTATAACGGTGCAGACGGCCCGACCGCATCACTGCCACGGCCGCCTCAATCGCCTCATCCGGGATCGGTTCTTGCTGGGTAAAACTGCCCTTGAAAATCTCGCTCATGCCCCGACCTCGCCAATCAAATCCACCACGATGCCCGGCAGATCGCTGTAGCGGTCCAGCAGGGCCTCGGGCTCCAGCGCGGCCATATCGCCGCCAGCGGGGCCAAAGGTGACCAGCACACAGGGCACCTGGGCCGCGCGGGCGGTGTTGCGATCGGTATCGCTGTCCCCGATCAGCACACATTTGTCGGGATGCCCGCCCGCGCGGCGCGCGGTCTCGAACAGATGTTCGGGGTGCGGTTTGCGCACGCTCAGCGTATCCGCCCCCAAGAGCGCGTCAAATGCATCCAACACCTTCAGCCGCGTCAACAGCTCGCGCGCCAGACCTTCGGGCTTGTTGGTACAGATCGCCACGCCGTAGCCTGCCCCCTTGAGCGTCTCCACCGCCTCCATCGCGCCGTCATACAAAAACGTGTGGCGGTCAATGTCGCGGGCATAGGCCTCTAGCAGCCTGGGGTAATAGGCATCTATCGTGGCTGCGTCATCCGCCCGGCCCAACCGCCGCATGCCCAGCGTCAGCATCGCCCGCCCGCCGCGCAGGGCCGTGCCTGCATCTGTTGCGACATCCAGCAGGTCCCCCGCCCCCATATCGCGAAAACACGCATTGGCCGCCGCGATCAGATCGCCGCTGGTGTCAGCCAAAGTCCCGTCCAGATCGAATACAACTGTCTTCACCCAACTCTCCCATGGGCGGAACCCCGCCCGTTGATGTTGCAACTCGCAACCATGTTTGATCCCTGTCAGTCTTGCGCCTTTGTGCCAAGCGCGTAAAGAGAGGCCAAGCCAGTCATGAGTGAGAATGAAATGAATATTGCCCTGATCGTCCTTGCCGCAGGCAAAGGCACGCGGATGAACTCGGAACTGCCAAAGGTTCTGCACCCGATTGCCGGCGATCCCATGTTGATCCACGCATTGGAGGCAGGTGCCATGCTGGAACCGCAGCGCACCGTTGTTGTCGCGGGGCATGGCGCCGATCTGGTGCGCCACGCGGCCCTGGCCCATGACGCCACGATCAAGGTGGTTGAACAGACCGAGCAGCTGGGCACCGCCCATGCGGTCGCCCAGGCGCGCCCGGCCCTTGAGGGGTTCAACGGCGTGGCGCTGGTGCTTTATGGCGACACCCCCTTTATCCAGCCCGAAACACTGGAAAGAATGCGCGACGCCCTGGCCCAGAACGACGTGGTCGTGCTGGGATTTGAAGCGGCTGATCCCGCGCGCTATGGCCGCCTGGTCATGGAGGGCCAGCAGCTGGACCGGATCGTCGAATTCAAGGACGCCTCGGAACAGGAACGCCTGATCACCCTGTGCAACTCGGGCGTTGTCGCCTGCAAGGCGGATCTGCTGTTTGACCTGATTGACGCGGTGGACAACACCAACGCCTCCGAAGAATATTACCTCACCGATATCGTGGGCCTTGCCCGAGAGCGCGGACTGACGGCCACCGCAGTGACCTGCAACGAGGCCGAAACCATCGGCATCAACTCGCGCGGTGAACTGGCCCGCGCCGAGGCCGGCTTTCAGACCCGCGCCCGTGCCACCCTGCTTGAGGACGGCGTGACGCTGGTCGCCCCCGATACCGTCTTTCTGGCCCGCGACACAGTGATCGGTCGCGACACATTGGTCGAACCCCATGTGGTCTTTGGCCCCGGCGTGACAGTGGAAAGCGGTGCCACCATCCGCGCCTTTTCCCATCTTGAGGGCTGCCATGTGTCGCGCGGGTCCATCGTCGGGCCCTATGCCCGCCTGCGTCCCGGCGCGGAACTGGCAGAACACGTCCGGATCGGCAACTTTGTCGAGATCAAGAATGCCCAGATCGCCGAAGGGGTCAAGATCAACCACCTCAGCTATATCGGCGATGCCACCGTCGGGGCGGCGGCCAATGTCGGTGCAGGCACGATCACCTGCAACTACGATGGCGTGATGAAACATCACACCCATATCGGTGCCGGTGCCTTTATCGGGTCCAACACGATGCTGGTCGCACCTGTGTCAATCGGGGAAGGCGCGCTGACCGGCAGCGGCTCGGTGATCACCTCGGATGTGGAACCCCACGCGCTGGCCTTGGCACGTGCGCCGCAGGTCGAAAAACCTGGCATGGCGCGTAAATTGTTCGAAATGTTAAAGGCCAAAAAGGCAAAACAGCAGAGAGGCAGCTGATTATGTGCGGTATTGTAGGTGTTCTGGGCAACCATGAAGCCGCGCCAATTCTGGTCGAAGCATTGAAGCGGCTGGAATATCGCGGCTATGACAGCGCGGGCATCGCGACGGTCAACGCAGGCAAGCTGGCGCGGCGGCGCGCGGTGGGCAAGCTGGTGAACCTCAGCGATCTACTGGTCCATGAGCCGCTGGCGGGAAAGGCCGGTATCGGCCACACCCGCTGGGCGACCCATGGTGCCCCGACCGTGACCAATGCCCACCCCCATCAGGCCGGCCCCGTCGCCGTGGTCCACAACGGCATCATCGAAAATTTCCGCGAATTGCGCGCTGAACTGGCCAAGTCTGGTGTCCAATTCGTCACCGAAACCGACACCGAGACAGTGGCCCTGCTGACCCATCACTACATGACCAAAGGGGCCGGAGCCGTTGAGGCTGCCAAACAGGCCCTGGCCCGTCTAGAAGGCGCTTTTGCCCTGGCCTTTGTGTTTGATGGCCATGACGACCTGATGATTGCGGCGCGCAAGGGCTCTCCGCTGGCCATCGGCTATGGCACCGGAGAGATGTTCGTGGGCAGCGACGCCATCGCGTTGTCGCCCCTGACCGACCGCATTTCCTATCTGGAAGAGGGCGACATCGCCGTCATCACCCGCAGCAGCGTCGAGATCACCGATGCCAACGGCGCATTGGCCAACCGCGCCATCAAGACGATCCAGATCGATTCAACCCGCATCGACAAGGCAGGCCACAAGCATTTCATGGCCAAAGAGATCGCCGAACAGCCCGCTGTGATCGGTCAGGCCATCTCGCATTACCTCAGCGATACCGGAGAGATCATCCTGCCCGGTGCCGGACAGGACTTCAGCCAGATCGACCGTATCACCATGGTGGCCTGCGGAACCGCCTCCTATGCCTGTCTGACGGCGAAATACTGGTTTGAACAGATCGCCCGCCTGCCTGTTGAGGTCGATGTCGCCTCTGAATTCCGCTACCGCGAGCCGCCGATCCCGGCCCGTACCCTTGCGCTGTTTGTCAGCCAATCCGGTGAGACGGCAGATACCCTTGCCGCGCTGCGCTATTGCGAGGGCAAAGCCCAGAGCATCATGTCAGTGGTCAATGTGCCCGAATCCTCCATCGCCCGTGAAAGCGATCTGGCCCTGCCCATCTATGCCGGCGTCGAAGTTGGCGTGGCCTCAACCAAGGCCTTTACCTGCCAGCTGACCGTGCTCTTTCTGCTGGTGCTCAAGGCCGCCCATGACCGTGGTGTGCTGAGTGATGCGGACCTTGCCGATCACATCAGCGCCCTGCGCGCTCTGCCCTCCATCATCAACACGGCACTTGAACAGAACACTGCCATGCGGGATGCGGCCCATCGGCTGTCCACCGCCCGCGACGTGTTGTTTCTGGGCCGTGGCCAGATGTTTCCTCTCGCCCTTGAGGGCGCATTGAAGTTAAAGGAAATCAGCTACATACACGCCGAAGCTTATGCATCAGGTGAACTTAAACACGGCCCCATCGCCCTGGTGGACGAAGACGTGCCCATCGTGGTCTTTGCCCCGCGGGACGCGCTGTTCGACAAGACGGTCAGCAACATGCAAGAGGTGATGGCCCGCAAGGGGAAGGTGATCCTCGTCTCCGATGCCCAAGGTCTGGCAGAGGCCAGCGAAGGCGTCTGGTGCTGCATCGAAATGCCCAAGGTGCCTGACGCCCTGGGCCCGATCCTCTATGCGATCCCGGCGCAGCTTTTGGCCTATCACACGGCGGTGGCCAAAGGGACGGATGTCGATCAGCCCCGCAACCTGGCAAAATCTGTCACGGTGGAGTGATCCCCGCCCCAGCCCCCGCAAAAGGACACGCGCCATGGCCAAGCAATTCGATCACCTGACCAAAGATCACATCGGATTTATCACCGCGCAGCATATCTTCTTTTGCGGGACCGCCGCCGATGAAGGTCGGGTGAACATATCGCCCAAGGGGATGGACAGCCTGCGGATACTGGGCCCGAACCGCCTGATCTGGCGCAACTGGACAGGATCAGGCAATGAAACCGCCGCCCATCTGGCCTTGCACAACCGCATGACCTTGATGTGGTGCGGGTTTGAAGCGCGCCCCATGATCATGCGCGCCTATGGCACCGCACGTACCCTGCACCCCAGGGATCCGGAGTTCGCAACATTGAACGCGCAATTCCCGACAACCGATGGCGCTCGGCAGATCTATGATGTATCGGTCGCCATGGTTCAGACCAGCTGCGGCTATGCAGTGCCCTTTTTTGAGCACCAAGGCCCGCGTGACACCCTTGAGGGCTGGACCAGGGACAAAGGCCCGCAGGGTATCGCCACCTATTGGAAAGAGCGCAACCAGCAGACGATTGACGGGCTGCCGACGCATATTCTGGAAGACCCGAATGCATGAACCCTATCTTGAGCAACTGACAGCTCTGACCCTCCCGGCACGCGCGCTGGAGATGCGGAAATATCACAAGGCAGAGCGGGTCTATCTGGGCCTGACCAATCCGCAGATCAACGATCTGGCCCAGGACTGGCGCAAGACCCTTGATGCACAAGACCGCGTGGCCGTGGCGGACGGGCTGTGGCAAACCGATATCTTTGAGGCCCGGCTGGCCGCCGCCAAGCTGCTGACGCAGGCCCGCATCCGTCCCGATGACGACCCCACATGGAGGCTGATTGCCTCATGGACCCCCGATTTTGACAGCTGGGCCATCGCGGACCATGCGTGCATGGCAGGTCAAAAACGTCTGGTCGCAGATCCCTCACGGCTGGACGAAGTCGCCAAATGGGTCACCTCTGATCACATGTGGACCCGCCGCGCCGCCTTGGTCAGCACCCTGCCCTGGACCAAGCAGAATCACCCCAAACCCCAAGAGCTGGAGGCGCGTGAGCGCATTTTGGGCTGGGCGGCGCAGCTGGTGACCGACCACCAGTGGTTCATTCAAAAGGCCATCGGCTGGTGGTTGCGTGAATTGTCCAAACATGACGCTGCCCGCACACAGGCCTTTGTCGCCGAACACGGTTCACAGATGAAACCCGTCGCGGTCAAAGAAGCCCTGCGGCTGCTCAAGAAAACCGCCTAGAGCGCTCACGCCGCGCGGCGGCTACTGCTCCAGCGCCACTTCGACTTCGGTCAGCCCTGCCAGCGGGGCGTCAATCACGCGCAGCGCAGAAAGGGACATCTGGCTGCCCGCAGTGGGCGGTCCGGCCAGCGGGATCAGCGTGACCAGCGACGACTTTCCAGTCGCCGGATTCGTCACGCGCCCCTGCGCCTCGGCCTGGACCAACGGTGTTTTCAGCCATAATCCCGGCTCTGTCGCGCTGCCAAGGGACACGATGGTCCGGCCCAGCACCGCCCCCCCTGCTTGGGAGGGCACGGCCGCCGCCGCACGCTGTGCCGGGGTCGTGGTATCCAGCGCCTCTGCCGTCCGCGCCGCCGACGGCGGCCGTGGCGCGGCCGTGGCGGGGGCAAGCACGGTATCTGACACCGGCGCTGCGGCAGGCAGAAAGGGATCATCTGCCCCCTCGACAGCCCCTGCTTCGGGCTGGGGTGCCGCACGTTTCAGGCCGAAACGGTCAGCCATACCATCCAGCCGCGCACAGCCAGTCAAAAACAGCGCAACCGCGCCAAGGATCAACAGATGTTTCATGATCACAGACTATCCGCGCCTGCGTCTTGCATCAATTGCCCAAATGCCGCTTGCCCGCATCACGGCGGGCCTTTACCAATACGGTCATGAATGCTCCATTGATTGATCCTTTCGCCCGCGCCATCACCTATCTTCGGGTCTCCGTGACGGACCGTTGCGATTTTCGCTGTGTCTATTGCATGTCAGAGAACATGACCTTTCTGCCAAAGAAAGAGCTGCTGACCCTCGAAGAGCTGGACCGCATGTGTTCCACCTTTGTTGGCCTCGGCGTAGAGAAACTGCGCATCACCGGCGGCGAGCCGCTGGTGCGGCGCGACATCATGACATTTTTCAACGGCATGACCCGTCACCTTGAGGCGGGCACGCTCAAGGAACTTACCCTGACCACCAACGGCAGCCAGCTTGAGCGTTTCGCCGATCAGCTTTATG
This sequence comes from Sulfitobacter sp., assembly GCA_017854855.1. Lineage (GTDB taxonomy): Bacteria > Pseudomonadota > Alphaproteobacteria > Rhodobacterales > Rhodobacteraceae > Sulfitobacter. The sequence continues at coordinate 19,565 of JAFMGZ010000007.1, forward strand.
CCGCAGGCGTGCGCCGGGTGAACATCTCGCTTGATACGCTGGATGACCAGAAATTTGCCGATATCACCCGCTGGGGCCGCCTGCCGCAGGTGCTGCGCGGTGTCGATGCGGCGCAAAAGGCAGGGCTGCGCGTCAAGATCAACGCCGTCGCCCTCAAAGGGTTCAACGAGGACGAATTGCCAACCATCACCGCATGGTGCGCCGAGCGCGACATGGACCTGACCTGGATCGAGGTGATGCCTATGGGGGATCTGGGCAACGAGGACCGTCTGGGCCAGTATTGGTCGCTGAAGGACGTGCGCGCGCGCTACGGCGATCATTACACGGTCACGGATCTGGCCGAACGCACCGGCGGGCCCGCGCGCTATGTGCGGCTTGAGGAAACGGGCCAGAAGATCGGTTTCATCACCCCGCTCAGCCATAATTTCTGCGAAAGCTGCAACCGGGTGCGCCTGACCTGCACCGGCGAGCTGTATATGTGCCTGGGACAAGAGGACATGGCCGACCTGCGCGCGCCCCTGCGCATCAGCCCCGATGACAACGGCCCCCTGCAAGCGGCCATTCGCGATGCCATCAGTCACAAGCCCAAGGGCCATGATTTTGACTATTCGCGTCAGAAACTGGATGGTCAGATGCCGCGCCACATGAGCCACACAGGCGGCTGAGAACCCACATGACTGTGCCCTTTCTCTATCGCGCATGGGTCGGGGCGAGCATGTTTCTCGTGCCCTTCGCGGCCCGCTCGGAGGTGCGCAAGCTGCGCCGCGCGGGGTTTGCCACCTACCGCGCCCATGAGAAACTGGGCCATGCCACAGAACCGCGCGCGCCGGACGGGCCGCTGATCTGGTTCCATGCAGCCTCCGTCGGCGAAAGCCTCTCCGTTTTGGCCCTGATCACCCGGATGGGGGTTGCCCTGCCAAAGGCGCAGTTCCTGATCACCTCGGGCACCGGCACATCCGCCCGGATCGTCGCAGACCGCATGCCCCCCCGCGCGGTCCACCAATTCGCGCCACTCGACGCCCCCGGCCCCCTGACCCGTTTCCTCAGGCACTGGCGGCCCGATGCGGCGATCTTTGTGGAAAGCGAACTATGGCCGCAGATGCTGCGCCGGACCCATGCCAGCGGGGCCAGGATGGCGCTGCTCAATGCGCGGCTGTCAAAAAGGTCCATGGCCGGATGGCGCAAGCGCCCCGCACTGGCCCGCTACCTGCTTGAGGTGTTTTCCCTGATCCTGACCCAGAATGACGCCATGGCCCAGGCCATGGTAGAGATGCACGCACCCGCAGAGCGCGTCGCGCGCGGCTTCAACCTCAAATCCCTTTCAGATCCGCTTCCCATCGACCAGGACGCACTCTTTGAGGCCCGCGCGGCCCTGGGGCACCGCCCCGTCTGGGTCGCCTCCTCCACCCATGCAGGAGAGGAGGCAATCCTTCTTGCCGCCCATAAGTCCCTGCTGCGCAGCCATCCCGACCTGCATCTGATCCTGGCCCCCCGCCATCCCGAACGCAGCGCAGAAGTGGCAGGGCTGATCACGCAGGCCGGGCTCAGCTTTACCCGCCGCACAGCAGGCGAGATGCCCGGCGCACAGGTCTACCTGGCCGATACCATGGGCGAGCTGGGGACATGGTATGCCCTGACGGATATGGTCTTTCTGGGCGGCTCCTTGCAGCCCATCGGCGGGCATAACCCCTTTGAGGTGGCCCAGTCCGGGGCCAGCGTTCTGTCTGGCACCCATGTGGCCAATTTTGCCGAAACCTACGCAGAGATGGAAAGCCTCGGCGCGGCCCGCATGATCGGCGGTGCCGATGACCTGGTGGCCCAGCTTGATACGCTCTTGACCGATGCGCAGGCCCGCAGATCGGCGATGGCGGCCGCGGTCCGTTTTACCGAGGGCCAGACAGACCGGCTCGACATGATCGCGGACCGGCTGATCGCAGCCTTGGAGATCGCCCGGTGACACAGGTAGACCCACGCCAGCTTCGGGTGATCGCGCCCAATTTCAAGCGCCGCCTGTCAGGGGTGACAGCAACGGTGGTGCGCCTTGTGCCGGTCCAGTCGCAGGACATCGCCATTGCAGCCACCGGTCCCGTCATCCCCGACCACGTGCCACAGATCGCACTGCGCCAGCTGATTACCTTGCCGCGCCGCGGCCCCGACGGCCCCCGCGTCTGGCACGCGCGCCGCAACCTCGAGATGATCGGCGGGCTTGCGTTGAAATACCTTTTGGGCAAACGCCTCAAGCTGGTCTTTACCTCGGCATCCCAGCGCAAACAATCGGGCCTCACCCGCTGGCTGATCCGCCGCATGGACGCTGTCGTCGCCACCTCTGAACGCACTGCCAGCTACCTTGAGCATCCGGCCCAGGTGATCATGCACGGCATTGATACCCAGGACTATGCCCCCGCCACGGACCGTGCCGCGCTGCGCAAGACGCTTGGCCTGCCTGAGGGGCTGCTGATTGGCTGCTATGGCCGCATCCGTGCGCAAAAGGGCACCGACGCCTTTGTCGATGCGCTGATCCCCGTGCTGCAGGCCCATCCCGATGCCTATGCCCTGGTCATGGGACGCGCCACAGATCAGCACCGCAGCTTTGAGCAATCTCTCAAGGACCGCGTCGCAGCCCAGGGGCTAGGCGCGCGCGTGCTGTTCCTGCTGGAAGTTCCGGTTGAAAAGATGGCCGATTGGTACCGCGTGCTGGACCTTTATGTGGCCCCGCAACGCTGGGAAGGCTTTGGCCTGACCCCGATAGAGGCCATGGCCTGTGCCGTGCCCGTGGTCGCCACCCGCGTGGGTGCCTTTGAGGCTCTGGTGGTTGAGGGACGGACCGGAACCCTGGTGGATCCCGATGACATTCCCGCCCTGTCGCGCGCGGTGATGGCAGCACTGGATGACCCCGATACCCTTGGGGCATGGTCGGCCAACAGCCGGCCCCATATCATCGAAAATTTCTCAATCGCGCGCGAAGCGGCAGAGCTGGTCGCGCTCTACCGCAGGCTGCTGGCCGCTGACTGAGCATGGATAGCTGACCGATAACCGGCAGGTAAGGTGCAGATCATCTGCACCCTACTGCGGTCCCGGAAAAACGCACCGCGCCTCAGATCACGCCGCAGGCATCCGTTCTTCCACGATCCCCGCCCACCAGCTGCATCCCGCCGGGATCGCTTCGTCGTTGAAGTTGTACAAGGGGTGGTGCACCGCAGCCCCGTCCCCATTGCCCATCAAAATATAGGCACCGGGCCGCTCTTCGAGCATGAAGGCGAAATCCTCACCGCCCATGACCAGCGGTGCCTCCATGCACTCCCCCGCGACCTTGCGCGCCACATCGGCGGCAAACTCTGTCTGATCGGGGTGGTTCACCATCACCGGATAGTTGCGGGTATATTTCACGGTCGCCTTGGCCCCAAAGGTCGCGGCGATGCCTTCGCAGATCTCGACCACCCGTTTTTCAGCCAGATCGCGCAGCTCATTTGACAAGGTGCGCACCGTGCCCAGCATATTGACCCGCTGCGGGATCACGTTGAACGCGGTCGATGAGGTGTGGAACGACGTGATGGACACCACGATGCTGCCCACGGGATCGGCATTCCGGCTGGCAATCGTCTGCAGCGCGGTGACGATATGGGCAGAGACCACGGTTGTATCAATCGTCTCGTTCGGCTTGGCCGCATGGCCGCCCAGCCCCTCGATCTCGATGTCCAGCAGATCTGTCGCCGCAAAGAACGGGCCCGTGCGGATGCCAAAGCTGCCCGTGGGCATGCCCGGCCAGTTGTGCATGCCGTAAACCTCCTGAATGCCCCAGCGGTCCATCATACCGTCCTGGCACATCTCGCGGCCGCCGCCGCCGCCTTCTTCGGCGGGCTGAAAGATCACCACGCAGGTGCCGTCGAAATTGCGCGTCTCCGCAAGATAGCGTGCCGCCCCCAGCAACATCGCCGTGTGGCCGTCATGACCGCAGGCGTGCATCGCATTTGGGGTTTTTGAGGCATAGTCCAGCCCTGTCTGTTCGTGGATCGGCAGCGCATCCATATCCGCCCGCAGCCCGATCACCTTGCCCGATGCGGTCTGCTTACCCTTGATCACCCCCACAACACCCGTGCGCCCGATGCCTTCGACCACTTCGTCACAGCCAAAGGCGCGCAGCTTTTCGGCGACGGTGGCAGAGGTGCGATGGGTCTCAAACAGAATTTCGGGATGTTCATGCAGGTCACGCCGCCATGCGGTGATGTCGGCGTGTAATTCGGCAAAGCGGTTCTTGACAGGCATTGGGTGTCCTTTTGTGTTGTGTTGGGTCGGGCTGGGCCGGGCTTGGGCTGATGCCCGGTATGCGGGGCCGCGAAAGTAAGGTGGGCATCCTGCCCACCCTCCTTGACTTAGGCCAAAGCCAGCCGGGTTTCCACCATCTGCGCAAACCACGAACAGCCTGCAGGTATGGCTTCGTCATTAAAATCGTATTTCGGATGATGCACCGTGGCCCCATCGCCATTGCCGATCATGATATATGATCCCGGCCTTGCGTTCAGCATATAGGAAAAATCCTCGCCCGCCATGATGGGCGGCGTGTCGCGCCAGACCCCCGGTGTGATCGTCTCGGCGGCATCGGCGGCATAGTCGGTGTGGACGTCATGATTGACCGTCACCGGATATCCGCGCTCATAGGCGACCTCGGCCCGGCATTGATGGGCGACTGCCGTATGGGTCACGATGTCATGCAACCGCTGCTCTGCCAGATCGCGCACATCCTCGTCCAGCGACCGCACCGTGCCGCGCAGTGTCACCGTCTGGGGCAGCACGTTATGACTGTCCGTCTCAGAGCGCACCGTACAGACCGACACAACCACCTGTTTGACCGGGTCGACATTGCGGCTGGCGATGCTTTGCAGGGCCACCACCACATGGGCCGCCGCCAGGTTGGTATCCACCGCCTCATGCGGGGCTGCCGCATGGCCACCCTGCCCTTCGATCACGATGTCGAACTGATCAGCCGCCGCCAGCAGCGCGCCCTTGCGGATCGCAAACTGCCCCACCGGATAATAGGGCATGTTGTGCATGCCATAGACTTCGTCGATGTTCCAACGCTCCATCAGTCCGTCCTTGACCATCTCGTTGCCGCCGCCGCCGCTTTCTTCGGCGGGTTGAAAGATCAGCACGCAGCGCCCGTCGAAATTCCGCGTCTCCGCCAGATATTGCGCCGCCCCCAGCAACATCGCCGTATGACCGTCATGGCCACAGGCATGCATCTTGCCGGGTATTTTCGACGCATACTCCAGCCCCGTCGCTTCCATGATCGGCAGCGCGTCCATATCGGCCCTCAGCCCGATGGCCCGGCCAGAGGTGTTGGTCCGGCCCTCGATCACCGCGACAACACCGGTCTGACCAATGCCGGTCGTGATCTGGGTGATCCCAAAGCTGCGCAGCTTTTCCTCAACGAATTTCGCGGTCTCATGCACCTCGAAACCAATCTCGGGATATTCATGCAAATGCCGCCGCCAGGCGGTAATTTCAGCGTGGGTCTGTGCAAAGCGGTTCTTGATCGGCATCTGTGATTCCTTTTGCTCAAAATAGATTAAAGATGCGGCCCCAAAACGATGGGGCTGTTATCCGCAAAGCGGGAACTGCGAAAACGGGTCAAATCATGACCCGATGTCCCGCCCGTCACCAATGTCGCCAGCACATGGCCCATACCCGGCCCGATGCCAAAGCCATGACCTGACATGCCCGTCCCGATCACCAGCCCCGGCAGGGCTGCCCAGTGATCCACCACCGGCACCACGTCGGGCATCGTGTCGATCATACCAGCCCAGGCCCGTTTGACCGTGACCGCAGGCAAGGCCGGGAACAATGCGGCGAAATCAGCCGCTGCCTGTTTGACAAACTTGCGATTCGGCGCCGGATCAAGGATGCGCATCTTCTCAAAGGGGGTCACATCCTCTGCCGACCAGCGACGTCTGGTGCGCCATGCATCGGGAAATCCGGCCGGGGCCGCCAGCTTCAGGCTTTGGCCAAATGGTTCGGCCTTCAACTGGCTGAGATATTTGGGCAGGGCCCGAAACGCATCCGGCCCGATAAACAGCTCCGTGCCACGCCCGACAGCCAGCGTATAGCCGCCATCCATCCGCCTGCGAAAGGCGACCCTTTGATCGGCCGCGGCCCCCCGGCAAATGCTGGGCAAGGGTCCGGTCGCCAGCACAGTTTCGCGCACCGAAAGCTGCGGCAGCACGCCCCCATGGTTGCGCAAGAACAGCGACGACCAGGCACCCGCCGCCAAAACCACTGTAGAGGCCTTGATCAGCCCCCGCTCTGTCACCACGCCGGCCACGCGGCCCGCCTGCAAATCCAGGCTTCGCACCGCACAGCCCTCGATGATCCTGACGCCGGCCTGATTGGCAATCGCCGCCAGGGCGGGCACCGCCAGAAACGGCTCTGCGCGCATGTCAGAGGGGGTAAACATGGCACCGGCCACCTTGCGGGACATGCCGGGAAACATCTCTTGGGTCTGGCGCGCGCTCAGGATCTCGGTATCCAACTCCTGTTCGAGGGCAATCTGCTGCCAGGCCTCATAGCGCTGCATCTGGTCTGCGTCTTTTGCAAAATAGGTAACACCGCCGTGGCGCAGACCGAAATCCACATTGGTCTTGCGTGCCAGTTCCTTCCAGCGCTCAAGCGCGTCGATCATGATCGGCAACTCGGCCGGATCGCGGCCTTGCTGCCGGATCCACCCCCAATTGCGCGACGATTGTTCGCCCGCAATCCGGCCCTTTTCCAACAAGACAACCTGATGGCCATCGCGTGCCAGATAGAGCGCGGTACATACCCCGATGACACCGCCCCCGATCACCACGACATCGGCCCGCGCAGGTGGCGGCCCCGGATAGGTTATGGGGGTCGCCTCGGATATGGGAAAAGGTTGCATTTAATCTAAGCCAATCAAGCGCTTTTCATCTATACGGATCTGAATTAATATTCAGACCGCCACGAAGAACCACATCCTGTGGCATTTGAACACCAAAAATATTCCAAGAAAAATCTACGTGCCCAGTTTGACCAGCAGCTTTTTCATGAAATCATGGCCCGCATTGAACTGCGCCACCTCAATGAATTCATTGGGCTGATGCGCCTGCGCGATATCGCCGGGACCACAGATCACGGCTGAATATCCGGCATCCTGAAATTGCCCGGCCTCTGTGCCATAGCTGACCTTGTGGCTGGCGTTGTCGCCGGTGATCTGGCGGACGAAACTCTCTGCGGGCCCGTCTTCCTCGGGCTGCAGCGCTGGCACGTCAAAACGCGGCGTGATGTCAATGCGCGTCTGGGGCACCACCGCCTGCATCTGCGCCTCGACCTCACGGACCCTCTTGAGGTAGGCGTTGGCCCAGACGTCTTTGTCCTCGCCCGGCACCACGCGGAAATCCATCGCGAATTTGCAGTCCTTGGCGGTGATGTTATGCGCCGTGCCCCCCTGAATCATGCCGACATGCAGGGTCGTAAAGGGCGGATCGAACATTGCTGCCAGATCGGTGGGCGTGGCTTCCATGTTCAAGGTGTTCATCTCATTGGCCCATTCGATCAGCTTGGCCCCGGCCATGATCGCATTCACCCCGGTGTGCAAAAGCGATGAATGCACCTCAAAGCCGACCACATGGGTGTCAAAGCCGATGCCGCCCTTGTGCCCTGTCACGGCCTGCATGGTCGATGGCTCGCCAATGATGGCGGCCGTGCCCTTGGGCAAGACCGGCTGCATGGCCGCGATCATTGGCGGTGCGCCGGTACATCCGATTTCTTCGTCAAAGCTGAGCGCAATCTGCAGCGGACGCTTCAGCGTGCTGTACTTGCCCTCGACCAGCGCCCAAAGCGCCAGCGCATCGAACCCCTTCATGTCGCAGGTGCCCCGGCCGTAGTATTTGCCGTCCTTTTCAACAACGCTGAACGGATCGGTATCCCAGGGCTGGCCATCCACCGGCACCACATCGGTATGCCCCGACAGGACCATCGCGCCCTCTTCCCAGGGACCGACATGGGCAAAGATCGCATGTTTGGGCTGGTTGGGGTCAATGTAGCGGTGGCTTTCGATGCCGTGACCGGCCAGATAGTCGGCCACCCAATCGACCAGCGGAATATTCGAATCACGCGATACGGTGGGAAAGCTGATCAGCTTTTCCATGATCTCGAAGGGGGAGAGCCTGACTGCCATGGTACGCCTCAATATCCGCTGTCGGTGATGAGCAGGAAATGCCCCGGATGCACTTCGACATATTCCGAAGGCGCGGCCTTGTATTTGGCGGAATGGATCGGCGACGGGATCGGTTTAAAGTTCAGATCCCTTTCATCCTTGCGCTTGCGCGGGTCGGCGATGGGAACCGCCTTCATCAGCGCCTGCGTATAGGAATGCAACGGGTTCTCGAACACCTGATCGCGGCGGCCCCATTCCACTATTCGGCCCAGATACATCACGCCCACGTAATGGCTGACCCGTTCGACCACGGCCATGTCATGGCTGATGAACAAAAAGCTGAGCCCCAATTCGGACTGCAATTCCATCATCAGGTTCAAAACCTGCGCCTGCACCGAAACATCCAGCGCCGATACCGCCTCATCTGCGATGATCAGCTTGGGGTTCAGCGCGAGGGCACGCGCGATGGCCACGCGCTGGCGCTGGCCGCCGGACAATTCATGGGGAAAACGGCGCATGTAGCTGCGGGGCAGTTCAACGCGGTCAAACAACATCTCGACCCGGTCCTGCACCGCCTTGCCCTTGAGCGTGCCAAAGTTGTGGATCGGCTCTGCCACCTGATCGGCCAGATGCATCTGCGGGTTCAGAGACGCAAAGGGATCCTGAAAGATCATCTGCATGTCCAGCCGGGCTGTGCGCAGGTCGCGGTGGTTCAGCGCCATGATGTCCTTGCCGCCCAGGTTGATCTCACCCGACATCGGCTCCACCAGCCGCAAGATGGAGCGGCCCGCAGTGGATTTTCCGCAGCCTGATTCGCCCACAAGGCTAAGGGTCTGGCCCTTGTTGATGGTGAACGACAGGTCCTCGACCGCATGGACATTCGCGACAGTGCGGCGAAAGAACCCGCCCTTGACCGGAAAGCGTGTGGTCAGGTTCTTGACCGTCAGCAGCACCTCTTCGGTGCCCTCGATGGGCACGATCGGCTTGTCCTTGGTCCCCAGCAGTTTCATCGGCTCAGGATATCTTTTGCCCGTCATCTCGCCCAGCTTGGGCACCGCCGCCAAAAGCGCTTTGGTATAGGCATGCTTGGGGTTCTCGAAGATCTCTTCGACCGTCCCCTCCTCGACCTTGTTGCCACGGAACATCACGACCACCCGGTCAGCCATCTGTGCCACAACGGCCATGTCATGGGTGATGAACATCACCGCCGTGCCGGTCTCGCGCTTCAGACGGTCCATCAGTGCCAGGATTTCCGCCTGGATCGTCACATCCAGCGCGGTCGTCGGCTCATCCGCGATCAACAGGCGCGGCTCGCAAGCCAGCGCCATCGCGATCACCACGCGCTGGCGCATCCCGCCTGACAATTCATGCGGATACTGCTTCAGCCTGCGCTCAGGCTCAGGGATTCGCACCTGCGTCAACAGCTCCAGCGCCCGCGCTTCGGCCTGCCGCTTGTTCATGCCTTTGTGCAGGCGCAGCCCTTCGGTCATTTGCCGGCCAACGGTGAAAACAGGGTTCAACGCGGTCATCGGTTCCTGAAAGATCATGCCGATCTCATTGCCGCGAATGCGCCGCATCTCATCTGCGCCGGTCTTGGCCAGATCAATCTGGTCGCCGTTAGAACGATCAAAAAGTAGGCGACCGCCCGAAATTTCACCGCCCCCATATTCCACCAGCCGCATCAGCGACAGCGAAGACACTGATTTTCCCGAACCAGATTCGCCCACAACACAGACAGTCTCGCCTGGATTGATGTCAAAACTGACGTCCTCAACCCCGACAACCGGACCATCTTTGGTCTGAAATTCGACGCGAAGGCCTTTAATTTGTGCGATTGGAGCCGCGGTTGTCTGGTCGAGCATGATTTCCCCTGTCGCTTTTTGCAGCGTTATAGCCTGCACGCTACGGCCAATGCCCCGACAGGTCAAACCGCTCGGCCCATTGCGCGACCAATTTCTAGGCAATTTTGCTTTTGCGTGATGACAAGGCTTGCATTTTGGGCAGAAATTGGTGTGATTGCGTGCATGCGTTCTGGGGGAACGTACCGGACGTTATATTTATTTCTCATGATTACCTTGAGTTACTTGACGTTCTTAAAGTTTCCTCGGAATGATGACGCCGGATGGAGACCCCATCCCAAAACGCGATGCATCGAAAGACGTATCCAACAAGGAGAGTATAATGAAACTGAGAACCCTACTGATGGGTGCGATTGCGACAACCGCTTTTGCCCCTCTGGCCTTTGCCGACGGTCATACCGGCGAGCGTGGCCGCGACGGCGAAGTCAAAATCATCTATTGGCAAGCCCCGTCCATCCTGAACCCCTACCTGTCCGGTGGTACCAAGGACGTTGAATCCGCCTCTCTCGTGGTAGAGCCTCTGGCGCGCTACACAGAAACAGGTGCCATGGTTCCGTTCCTGGCCGAAGACATCCCCACGGTTGCCAACGGCGGCGTATCCGAAGATCTGACCACCATCACGTGGAAGATCAAGGAAGGCATGGTTTGGTCCGATGGCACGCCACTGACCTCCGCAGACGTGAAATTCACGGCTGAATACTGCATGCACCCCGAAGGTGGCTGTGCACAGGCGGCCTTCTTTGACGGTGTTGAATCGGTCGAAGCACTGGACGATCTGACGGTCAAAGTGACCTTCAACCAGCCCAAGCCCAACCCATACGGCCCCTTCGTCGGTGGCCAGTCGCCTATTATTCAGGCAGCACAGTTCGCTGATTGCCTTGGTGCCAAGGCACCAGAGTGTACAGAAGCCAACTTCAACCCAATCGGCACGGGTCCTTTCGTGGTTGATGATTTCCGTCCAAACGACGTGATCACAATGTCCGCGAACCCCAACTACCGTGACCCAAGCAAGCCTGCCTTTGCCAAGCTGACCTTCAAAGGTGGCGGCGATGCGGTTGCTGCGGGCCGTGCGGTTCTGGAAACCGGTGAATTCGACTACGCCTGGAACCTCCAGCTGGCACCCGACGTGATTGCCAAGATGGAAGAAGGCGGCAAAGGTGTTGCGATTGCAGGCTTTGGTCCGCTGGTTGAGCGTATCGAGATGAACCTCACCAACCCATCCCCTGATCTGCCACCAGAGACACGTGCGACCGTTGCAGAACCCCACCCAATCCTGTCCGACTTCAAAGTACGCAAGGCGCTTTCCATGGCGATCGACCGCGCGCTGCTGACCGAAGTCGGCTATGGCAAGGCCGGTTCACCAACATGTAACCTCGTCCCTGCACCCGCACTTTATGCCTCCGACAACACAGAATGTCTGACACAGGACATCGAAGGCGCAAAGGCACTGCTGGAAGAAGCCGGTTGGACCGACACGGATGGCGACGGTGTACGTGACAAGGACGGCATGAAGCTGGCACTGCTGTACCAGACATCCACAAACGCGGTACGTCAGGACTTCCAGGCGCTGATCAAAGACTGGTGGCAGCAAATCGGTGTTGAAACCGAACTGCGCAACCTTGACGCTTCCGTCTTCTTTGGTGGTGACCCAGGTTCTCCTGACACGTTCCAGAAGTTCTATGCGGACGTGGAAATGTACGCCAACACCTTCAACGGCACAGACCCCCAGCAGTATCTGGCGGCCTATCGTTGCGGCGGCGAACCAAAGCCATCCAGCCAGTGGCAGGGTGAAAACATCAACCGCTTCTGTGATCCGGCCTATGACGCCATGATCGACGAGCTGGCCCGTACAGGCGATCTTGAGAAGCGCGGCGAGCTGGGCCGCAAGATGAACGACATGCTGACCAAAGACACGATGACAATCGTGCCGCTGGTCAACCGTGCGCGCGTCTCTGCCCACGCAGACAGCCTCGGCGGTGTTGTCCTGAACGTTTGGGACTCAGAGCTGTGGAATGTTGCCGACTGGTATCGCAAAGGCGAATAAATAATGGTCTGGCGGGGAAATCCCCGCCTTACCCAACACCCGTAGGGCGGGGTCACCCCCGCCCTGCACCCTTTCCCATAGACCGATAAACAAAGGCGACGGCCACCCATGCTGACCTTCACCCTGAGACGATTGATCCTCTCTGTTCCGACACTTTTGTTCATCAGTCTTGTGATCTTTGGCCTGCTGCAACTGGCACCGGGCGATCCCATGGCACAGGTCCCCCTGACCGTACCCCCAGAGGTCAAACAAAAGATGCGCGAGGCGCTTGGCCTGGGCGCGCCGTGGTATGTCCAATACTACAAATGGCTGATCCAGTTCTTCTGGATCGAACCCAAGATCTTTATCGACTACCTGACCAACACCAGCTTCCTGTTCGGCTGGTTGCCCGACACCGCCTTTTATCAGGGCGAATTGCGCGTGATCTCCTGGCAGACCCGCTCTCCGGTGATGGATATCGTGGTCCAGCGGATGCCACAGACGCTCTGGGTGGTTGGGCTCAGCTATATCGTGGGCATCGTGATCGCCATTCCGATCGGCATTTACTCGGCCTACAAACATTATTCGGTGTTCGATCAGGCCGGTACCTTTGTCACCATGGTCGGCTTTTCCATTCCGCCCTTCTTTACCGGGCCGCTGCTGATCGTGATCTTTTCGGTCACCCTGGGCTGGCTACCATCCATCTATGACACCACCCATGTGGTCACGGATTGGGAGAGCTTCAAAATCCAGTTCTTCCAGATGGTCATGCCCGTGATGGTGCTGGCCCTGCAAACGACAGCCCAGATCAGCCGCTACATGCGCGGTGCCATGCTGGACAACCTCAATCAGGACTATGTGCGCACCGCCCGCGCCAAGGGCCTGCGCGAAGGGGTTGTGGTTATGGTCCATGTCCTGCGCAACTCGATGATCCCCGTGGTCACGGTGATTGCCCTTGGGATGCCCGCGATCTTTGGCGGGGCTATCATCACTGAAAACGTGTTCAAGGTGAACGGCATCGGCCAGCTGCTGCTGACCGCCCTTTTCGCCAACGACCTGCCGATGGTGATGACGCTGACCTTTATCTTCGCCATCCTCATCGTTCTGTTCAACCTAATCGCCGATGTCCTCTACGGCCTACTCGACCCAAGGATCCGCTATGACTGATCAAGCGACCACACCAGACGAGATCGAAGTATTTGGTGCCCTGACCGACAAAGAGCCGCAAAAACCACCGCGCAGCCAGTGGAAGGACGTCTGGGACCAGTTCCGCAAACACAAGGGCGCTGTCTTTGGCGGCGGGTTCCTGCTGTTCATCACCCTTGGCGTGATCTTTGGCCCATGGCTGTGGGATGTCGACCCCAAGACCCTGGACATCCGCAACAAGGACTGGCGTCCGATCTATACCCTGCTTTGGGACGGCGACGCCAAGGCAGGCTGGTCGCATCCCTTTGGCACCGACCAGCTGGGCCGTGACATTCTGGCCCAGATGATCGCAGGCGGTCGCGTCTCCATGGCGGTGGGCTGGCTGGCCATGGGCCTTGCGCTGCTGATCGGTACGGCCATCGGCGTCATGTCGGGCTATTTCAAACGTCTCGACTTCCTGATGATGCGCTTTACCGATCTGGTGCTGTCGCTGCCCATCCTGCCCCTGACGCTTTTGGCCGTGACCCTGTTCCGCCAGCCGCTCAACTCGCGCTTTGGCCCCGAAGGCGGCATGTTCATCCTGATCGTCGGCATCATCGGCCTGACCTCCTGGATGCAGACAGCACGGATCGTGCGCGGCGACATCCTGGCGCTCAAGGAACGCGAATTCATCCTTGCCGCCCGCTCAATCGGGACCACCTCGGGCAAGATCATCCGCCGGCACCTGCTGCCCAATGTGATCTCGCCGATCATGGTCTCTGCCACTTTGGGTTTGGCTACGGCGATCATCACGGAAAGCGCGCTCAGCTTTCTGGGCGTGGGCTTTCCGTCGGATTATCCAACATGGGGCAAATTGCTGGCCGATGCGGTGCAGCGGATGCAGGACTATCCCGAACGCGTGCTGCTGCCGGGTATTGCAATCTCGCTCACCGTGCTCAGCGTGAACTACCTGGGCGACGGGCTGCGCGATGCGCTTGATCCGCGGATCCGCGGCCGCTGAAACCGCACAAAGGTGGAGGAGGCCTCCACCCTACGTAAGGTGGCCCCCCGGGCCACCCTCCCCCCCGAATAAGGATCACAACGCAAGGCAAGCCGGTTTGGCAGGCCTTGCGTTCATCATTTCCGCCAATCGCGGAACAGACATTCCGACAATTCCAGCCCGACAGAATTTCGTTCTGACATTCAAGGGTCGGAATGCGTATGTCAGCCTTGATCAGCCTAATTTTCCGCTCCAAATGGAACACATGTTCTAAAATAGGAGTCAGGGCATGTTCGAGACCTTCGCATTCGAGACACTGACAGCGCCGCAGGCCTCTGTCTATTTCGCCCTGATCATCGGGGCACTCTTTGGCGTGCTGGCCCAGATCACCCGCTTTTGTTTCCGCCGCGCCGTGGTGGGCGAGGATCGCCGCGCGGCGGCCGGTGTCTGGCTGACCGCGCTGGCCGTTGCCGTGCTTGGGACCCAAGCCGCCGTGACCGCCGGCTGGATCAGCTTTGACGATCACCGCTTCATGGTGTCCGACATGCCGGTGCTGGCGATTGCTGTTGGCGGGCTGCTGTTTGGCGCGGGCATGGTGCTGACGCGCGGCTGTGTCTCGCGGCTGACCGTGCTGACGGGCTCTGGCAACCTGCGCGCCGCTTTCGTGCTGCTGGTCTTTGCCGTGGTGGCCCATATGACGCTCAAAGGGGTGCTGGCCCCGCTGCGCACGTCCCTTGGGGCGGTGACGGTGCCCATGGGCGACTACACCACCCTTGCCGCCCTGCCGGGCGGTGGCTGGCTGTGGTCGGGCGTGATCGCCATCGCGGCACTGGGCTTTGCGCTGCGCTCGGGCAATCGTGCCGGGATGCTGGCACTGGCGGTGCTGATCGGGCTGCTGGTCCCTGCGGCCTGGGTCGGGACGGGGTTCATACTCTATGACGACTTTGATCCCATCGCGATGGAGAGCCTGTCCTTCACCTCACCGGCGGCAGATACGCTGTTCTGGAGCATTGCCAGCACGTCAATCGCACCGGGTTTCGGCACCGGCCTGTTGGGCGGCGTGCTGCTGGGGGCGCTGGCGGCCAGCCTGACCTTTGGTGGCTTCCAATGGCAAAGCTTTGACAGCGCCCGCCAGACCGGCCGCTATACGCTGGGGGCTGCCCTGATGGGCGTCGGCGGTGTGCTGGCCGGTGGCTGTACGCTGGGCGCGGGCCTGTCAGGCGTGCCTGCCCTCTCCGTCGCGGCCCTTCTCGCGATTGCAACGATTGCCCTGGGCGCAAAGCTCGCCCAGGCGCTGCTCAGCCAAGATGTTTTCGCAGACGCCGCACCATCAGCCACACGGCACCAACTACCGGCAGAGTGACCATGGCCAGCAGGGTGCCTTTGTTGATCCCAAAGGCATCCGCCAGCGGATACAGCAGGTACCCCGCCAGCGACACCGCGTAGTAACTGATCGCCACCACCGACAGACCCTCGACCGTCTTTTGCAGGCGCAGCTGCAAATCGGCGCGTTTGTCCATACTGGCCAGAATTTCCTGGTTCTGCGCCGATCGCTCCACATCCACCCTCGTGCGCAGCAATTCAGAGGCCCGGATGGCCCGCTCCGACATCGCCTTGAGCCGGTTATCACTGGCCCCCACGGTGCGCATCGCAGGCTCATAGCGGCGCATCATGAATTCCGCAAACCCCTGCCGCCCCATGAACCGCTCTTCGCGCAGCGCCTCGATCCGCTGGCTCACAATCGCCTGATAGGCCCCCGTCGCACCAAAGCGAAAGGCCGTCTTCACCGCCAGCGTCTCCAGCTCGACAGAGATATCCAGCAACGCATGCAGCGTATCCTCGGCCCGGGCCGCCGGGCCGCGCATCTGCGCCATCAGGTCTTCCAGCTTGGCATCCAGCGTATTCAACTGGGGCGACATCCAGCGCACCATCGAAAACCCCAGCATGGAGGCCGCCTTGTAGGTCTCTATCTCGCACAGGCGCTGCACGATGCGGCCGGTACGCCGGTCATCGGTGTTCTTGTCCGTAAAGACGGCAATGCGCAAATGCCCAGCTGAATCGATGCGAAAGTCTGAGGCCACGACCGCCGCCTCGTCCAGCACCGATGCCACCGCAAGGCTTTCGGGCACAAACCATTCGTCCAGCTTTTCCTTGATCTCTTCATCCGACTTGGGGCGCGGCATCAGGCGCAACAACGCCGAGGTGATCCGCCCCCCCGGTGCGTCGTTCAGCCAGTAGTCGGGAAAGACATCGAACTCACCCGGATCAAAGGCCCGCTCGCTCATGTCATTGCGAAACACCGTATAGGTCACCAGCTCCGTGTGCTGTTCCCACTTCAGCCAGTATTTGCCCATCTCGCCGTAGTAATGCGTGGCATTGGCATCAGGACGCGGGGCACCGTAATGGTCCAGCAAGGCGGTCAGATGCGCCAGATCCACGCTCTTATCCCGGTTGGCGGCATCCTCTGGCTGTTTGATCGCCAGGAAAACCGCCGTCGACGGTGCCTTAAGCGATGGAAAGGGCCGCGCATGCAACTCTCCCGTCAGGGCATAGCGTTGCGGGTAATCTTTGATAGGTGCCATGGTCGGGTTCCTGATCGTTATGCCTGATACATAGTGCGGAAGGAAACAAATTTCAAATACTTTATACTTTTCAATACGTTAATAGCGTACAATGGTATACTTCGGGGCAGGCGCAGCCAATCATCCTTGAAACCACGCGGCACCCCGATGTCCCACAGGCAAAAAGCCCCGCCATTTCTGGCGGGGCCTTGCACCTGTTTCGCATATCAGACCCAAGCGGCCTGACAGGCCGGATCAGTCGATCATCGGCAACAGCTTGTCGAGGGACGCCTTGGCATCGCCATAGAACATGCGTGTGTTGTCCTTGAAGAACAGCGGGTTCTCGATCCCGGAATAGCCCGTACCCTGCCCCCGCTTGGAGACAAAGACCGTCTTGGCCTTCCAGCATTCCAACACCGGCATGCCGGCGATGGGCGAGTTGGGATCATCCTGAGCCGCAGGGTTCACGATGTCATTGGACCCGATCACAATCGCTACATCCGTGTCCGGGAAATCATCGTTGATTTCATCCATCTCCATGACGATGTCATAGGGCACCTTGGCCTCGGCCAGCAGCACGTTCATGTGACCGGGCAGACGCCCCGCCACAGGGTGAATGGCGAAACGCACATTCTTGCCCTTGGCGCGCAGTTTCTTGACCAGCTCAGACACAGCACCCTGCGCCTGCGCCACAGCCATGCCGTAGCCCGGAATGATGATGACGCTATCGGCATCATTCAGCGCCGCTGCCACACCTTCGGCCTCAATCGCGATCTGCTCGCCTTCAACGGCCATCTGCTCGCCTGCAGGTCCGCCAAAGCCGCCCAGGATCACGCTGATGAACGACCGGTTCATCGCCTTACACATGATATAGGACAGGATCGCACCCGAAGAACCGACCAGCGCGCCGACCACGATCAACAGATCGTTGCCCAGGCTGAAACCAATCGCCGCCGCAGCCCACCCTGAATAGGAGTTCAACATGGACACAACCACCGGCATATCCGCGCCGCCGATCCCCATGATCAGATGGTAGCCGATGAACAGGGCCGCCAGCGTCATGAAGAACATCGGCATGAAGCCACCGGTGTTGAAATACCAGATCAGGCAGAGCACTGAAATCGCCGCCGCAGCCGCGTTCAGCATGTGACCACCCGGCAGTTTGGTCGCGGCTGAATCCACCCGGCCCGCCAGTTTGCCATAGGCAATGACAGACCCAGTAAAGGTGACCGCACCAATAAAGATGCCCAAGAACACTTCGACCCGCAGGATGGCAATCTCGACGCTGTCCTTCTTGGCCAGCAGCGCGGCAAAACCCTCTGCGGCCTTCTTGGCGGCATCGTCCATGGCCATGACATTGCCCATCTCGATATGGGCGTTAAAGCCCACAAAGACGGCCGCCAGACCCACCAGCGAATGCATCGCCGCCACCAGCTCTGGCATCTGCGTCATCTGCACCTTTGTCGCCAGCTGATAACCAATGGCACCACCCGCCGCGATCAGGATCAGCGACAGCAACCACAGGCCCGCACCCGGACCGATCAGCGTTGCCGCCACGGCCAGCGCCATGCCCGCAATCCCGTACCAAACGGCGCGTTTCGCACTTTCCTGCCCTGACAGACCGCCAAGGCTGAGAATGAACAAGATAGCTGCGACAACATAAGCAGCTGTTGTAAAACCAAAATCCATGATCCCCGCCCCCTTAAGATTTCTGGAACATGGCGAGCATGCGCCGTGTCACGAGGAAGCCGCCGAAAATGTTGATCCCACACATAAAGACCGACAAGGCAGCAAGAATGATCACAAGAAAGGAGCTGGAGCCGATTTGCATCAGCGCGCCTAGGATGATGATCGAAGAGATCGCATTGGTCACAGCCATCAGCGGTGTATGCAGACTATGCGCCACACCCCAGATCACCTGGAACCCGACAAAGACCGCCAGCACGAACACGATAAAATGCTGCATGAAACTGGCCGGTGCCACCAGACCCACAGCCAGCAACAACGCACCACCGATGGCCAACAAGGTCACCTGGTTCTTGGTCTGCTGCTTGAACGCGGCAACTTCCGCCGCGCGCTTTTCTTCTGGGGTCAGCTCTTTGGCAGCCGGTTTCTTCTTTTGGGCCGCGATCGCGGCCACCTTTGGCGGTGGCGGCGGGAAGGTGACGGCCTTGCCATGCGCGATGGTGGCCCCACGGATCACGTCGTCTTCCATGTTGTGGTTGATCACACCGTCTTTTTCCGGCGTCAGATCCGTCAGCAGGTGACGGATGTTCGTGGCATAAAGCGTTGAGGCCTGCGTCGCCATCCGGCTGGGGAAATCGGTGTAGCCGATGATGGTCACACCATTGTCGGTCACGATCTTTTCATCCATGACGGTCTGTTTGCAGTTACCGCCCTTTTCTGCCGCCAGATCGATGATGACGGAACCGGGTTTCATGGCCGCAACCATGTCTTCGGTCCACAACTCGGGCGCTTCGCGGTTCGGGATCAGGGCCGTGGTGATGACAATATCCACCTCGGGTGCCAATTCACGGAACTTGGCCAGCTGCGCCTCGCGGAACTCGGGGCTGGACACAGCGGCATAGCCGCCCGTGGCGGCCCCGTCCTGCTGCTCTTCCTCGAAATCCAGATAGACAAACTCAGCGCCCATGCTCTCGACCTGCTCGGCCACTTCGGGGCGCACGTCAAAGGCCAGCGTGATCGCACCCAATGAGGTGGAGGTCCCGATCGCGGCCAAACCGGCCACGCCGGCACCCACAACCAGCACCTTGGCCGGTGGCACCTTGCCCGCGGCCGTGATCTGACCGGTAAAGAAACGACCAAAGTTGTTGCCCGCTTCGATCACCGCACGGTAGCCCGCGATATTGGCCATGGAAGACAGCGCATCCATCTTCTGGGCACGCGAGATACGCGGGATCATCTCCATCGCGACCACGGTGGCCCCCTTGTCGGCGGCCTGCTGCATCTTGGCTTCATCCGCTACGGGGCTGAAGAACGAAATCAGCGTTTGGCCGTCGCGCAGCCGCTTCATCTCGGCGGCATCGGGCACGCGCACCTTGGCGACGACATCTGCAGCTTTCCACAATGCCGCGGCGGTCTTGACCACCTCGACACCGGCGGCCTTATATGCGGCATCGTCAAATCCGGCAGCGGCACCCGCCCCGGTTTCGATCACACATTCATGGCCCAGCTTTTGCAACTGCAGCGCGGAGTCCGGCGTCATCGCGACGCGGTTCTCTCCTTCGAAAATCTCTTTTGGCGTTCCGATCTTCACTCAGTATTCCCCCTATTTGGTCACCGGGTGGTCCGCGCGCCCTTGGGGGACGCACATTCGCACCCGCAGCAAGTAGCGCGGTGACAGGTCGTTAACAAGCGCAGCACCGTCCAAAACTTGCTGATAACGCTAACTTTCAGAACCAACGTTGCGTTTTTTGCACATAGTGCTCAAACTCAAGCCCGAAACTTTGTTTCATCCGTGCCTCTTCGGGCGCAATAAAGCGTCGCATCAATATCCAGACAAAGGCGGGAATCACGACAAGCGCGGGCCATGCCCCCCACCACAACACAGCCCCCGTCAGGATCATGACATCCCCCAGGTAAATCGGATTGCGGCTGCGCGCGAAAGGACCGGTGGTGATGATCCGCCTTGGCACCAGGTGGGGCACCACGCTGGTCTGATGGGCGCGAAAGGCAGCAATCGCCCAGATCGTCAGCGCAATGCCCAGCCCTGCCAGCACAGCCCCCAGCAGGCGGCTCAAGCCAAAGGGATAGGTCAGCGCGGGCAAGGCACGGGCCTGAAGCCACACCAACCCAAGCGCCCCGATCAACCAGACCGGCGGTACATCCAGCATCTGACGTGCCGTCAAATCCCCGGTATCGCGCCATTTGCCCATCTGACGATCTTTCCCCTTCCCGGTCCAACTCCTAGGCTGCACCCAAACATGAGGGAGAGCAACATGACATTATCCGGCAAACACGCATTGATCACCGGCGGCGGCACCGGCATCGGCCTGGCCATCGCACGCGACCTGGCCGCCAAGGGGGCGCAAGTCACCATCACCGGGCGACGTCAGGACGTGCTGGACGAGGTCGCCACCGACGGCATGTTCGGCATGGCCATGGACGTGCGCGACGAAGCCGATGTGGTGGCCAAGATCGCCGCGGCCGTGGCCGCACGCGGCCCCGTACAGATCTGCATCCCCAACGCGGGCATCGCCGAAGGCAAGGCCCTGCACAAAACCGACATGACCTTCTGGCGCAACATGATGGCAACCAATCTGGACGGTGCCTTTTTGACGATCCGCGAATGCCTGCATTCCATGCGCCAGACCGACTGGGGCCGCGTGATTGCCGTCGCTTCCATGGCGGGCCTGCGCGGCTTGCCCGGCGGGGCCTGCTATGCCGCCTCCAAACACGGGATGATCGGGCTGATCCGCTCCTTGTCAGAGGACTACATGGGCCAGCCCTATACGTTCAACACCCTGTGTCCTGGCTATGTGGACACCCCAATCGTGGAGCGCAACACCGCCTCCATCGCGCAGCGCGGCAAGATGAGCGAAGCAGAGGCCCGCGCGGTCATGGTGAACGCCAATCGGCACAAACGCCTGATCACACCAGCCGAAGTCGCCAGCGCCGCGGCCTTCCTCTATGGTCCGGACTCAGGCAGCATCAACGGCCAGAACATCGAAATCGCCGGCGGTCAGGTCTGATCCGGCAGCGCGGGTGGGCGACGCGCCCACCTTACCCCAAACCACCGCCCTCAAGCCCCAAACTTTCCCCCGCCCCTTAAGCCCCCGTTAACCAAGCCCACCCTAGGCTGGGCCCATGTCACATTACATCCGCCGCCGCACGCCCGGTGCCACCTATTTCTTCACCATCCGCCTTGCAGACCGCCACAGCGACCTGCTGACCCGCCAGATCGGCCCGCTGCGCGCGGCCATGCGCGCCACCCTGGACCGTCACCCTTTCCACATCGACGCGATCACCGTACTGCCCGGCGTGATCCACACCCTATGGACCCTGCCCGCAGATGACGCCGATTTTGCCACCCGCATCGGCATGCTGAAATCGCGCTTCTCGCGCAGCCAGCCGATGCCGCCCGACCGCAGCCTGACCCAGATCAGACGTGGTGAAAAAGGCATCTGGCAACGGCGCTACTGGGAACATGAAATCCGCGACAAGGCCGACTTTGACCGCCACCGCGACCTGATCTATCTCAGCCCCGTCCACGCAGGCCTCTGCCCCCGCCCGCAAGACTGGCCGCATACATCGCTGCACCGTGACCTGCGTCAGGCCAAACCAGCCCCGCCGCCCATCGGCCATGGTGCAGCGGGCCTGCACCTTACACATCCCGCCCCGCCCCGCTCAGAGGCAAAGCAAAGACATCTCACCGCCTGAAACCTTAGGCACAGGTCAGATTGCGGGACCTGCAAACCGCGGCACGGCGCACACAGACCGCCCCGCCAACCCCGCTCAGACCGCCTTCAACGCAGGCCGACGCGCCGATGACGCCCAATCGCGCACCGCATCGCCAAAGGCACTAAACAAGGGCCGCGACACAGGATCATCCGCCGCATTCCACTCCGGATGCCACTGCACCCCCAGCGTAAAGCCCGGCGCTCCCTGCACATAGATCGCCTCGGGGGTGCCATCATCGGCATAGCCGTCAATCACGATCCGCGGCCCGGGCACCTTGATCCCCTGCCCATGCAGCGTATTGGTCCGCACCTTGGCACTGCCCATCACGCCGTGAAACACCCCGCCTTCGGTAAAGGTCACGTCATGACGCAGCTCAAACTTCTCCTCCAGCGTGCCATCGGGCGGCATGCGGTGGTTCATGCGTCCGGGCAAATCGCGGATTTCAGGATAGAGCGTGCCACCCATGGCAACATTCACCTCCTGAAAACCCCGGCAAATCGCCAGAAACGGCTGCCCGCGTTCCACACAGGCCCGCACCAACGGCAGCGCAATCGCATCACGGTCACGGTCAAAGGTGCCATGCGCCTCCGTCTCGGCCTCGCCATATTCTTCGGGATGCACATTGGCCCGCCCCCCGGTCAGCAAAAACCCGTCACAGACCTCAAGCAGCTCTTCGACACTCACATGCCGCGGATCGGTGGGAATGATCAGCGGCACACATCCCGACACGCTGGACAGCGCACCGGTGGTCATCTGCCCCCCCGCATGAACCGGGTACTGGTCATTCAACAGATAGGAATTGCCGATAATGCCAACGACGGGACGGGCCATAAATCACCTGGGGTTGCCTGTTTCTCCCCACATATAGGCAAACCGCGCCCCAGCCTCAAGCGCAGCCTCAGACGCAGCGTGCCACCACTGCCAATTTCAAAGGCAGTTGCACAAAAAAGGGGCAGCCCAAGGCCACCCCTTTCACCGTCCAAACAAGCACAGCTCAGATCTCGCCCGTCAGCCCCGCCGCCTCGATCCCCGCCATGGCCGCGACCGCATCATTATCGGAACTGTCACCCGTCACACCAACAGCACCAATCACGGCACCCTTCTTGTCACGCAGCAACACGCCACCCGGCACCGGGATCACCTGACCACCATACACACCATTGACCGCCGCCATGAAATAGGCCTGATCCTCGGCCCGCTTCATCTGCGCCGTGCCCGCCATGCCCAGCATCACAGCGCCATAGGCCTTGCCATGCGCAATCGCAAAACGCCCCGGTGCAGCACCATCCTCGCGTTCAAATGCCTGCACATATCCCCCCGCATCCAGCACCACGACAGAAAGCGGCTTCAGCGACATCTCGCGACCCTTTTCCAGTGATTTTCTGATGATCGCCCGCGCCTTACGTAGTGAAATCGACATGTCTCGACCTTTCTTCTCTTTTTGGCTTCAAATACCTCGGGGAGCCTGAGGGGCCGGCCCCTCAGTCCCGAACACTCCGTCTTGGCCTCAGCTCTTGCTGGCAGCCTTCAGTTCCAACCGGCGCGCATGCAAGACCGGCTCGGTATAACCCGAAGGCTGCACCCGCCCCTTGAACACCAGGTCACAGGCCGCCTGATAGGCAATGCCGTCGAAATCCGGTGCCATCGGCTTGTACAATGGGTCGCCCGCATTCTGCCGGTCCACCACCTGCGCCATCTTCTGCATCGCCGCATTGACCTGGTCCTCGCTCACCACCTCATGGTGCAGCCAGTTGGCCAAGCCCTGCGCCGAGATGCGACAGGTCGCGCGGTCTTCCATCAGGCCGACGTCATGGATGTCGGGCACCTTGGAACAGCCCACACCCTGATCCACCCAGCGCACGACGTAGCCCAGGATACCCTGCGCATTGTTCTCGATCTCGTTGCGGATCTCGTCTTCCGACAGGTTGCGGCCCGCCAGCACCGGGATGGTCAGCAGATCCGCCAGCGTTCCGCGCGGCCCACCGGCCTTCAGCGCATCCTGACGCGCCAGCACGTCCACCTTGTGATAATGCGTCGCATGCAGCGTGGCCGCCGTGGGCGATGGCACCCAGGCACAGGTCGCACCGGCCTTGGGGTGGCCGATCTTGGCCTCCAGCATATCCGCCATACGGTCGGGCATGGCCCACATGCCCTTGCCGATCTGGGCGCGGCCCTTCAGACCACAGGCCAGACCGATATCGACGTTGCGGTCCTCATAAGATGCAATCCACGGGGCGTTCTTCATATCGCCCTTGGGCACCATCGGTCCCGCTTCCATGGAGGTGTGGATCTCATCCCCCGTCCGGTCCAGAAAGCCTGTGTTGATAAAGGCAACACGGGCCTTTGCCGCGCGGATACACTCCTTGAGGTTGGCCGAGGTGCGCCGTTCCTCGTCCATGATCCCCAGCTTGACAGTATGTGCCGGCAGGCCCAGCGCGGCCTCGACCGCCGTGAAAATCTCGTCGGCAAAGGCCACTTCGGCAGGGCCGTGCATCTTGGGCTTGACCACGTAAACGCTGCCCGTGACCGAATTGCCGCCCGCACGCGACAGATCATGCATCGCGATCAGCGTGGTGATCATCGCATCCATCAGCCCCTCGCCCACTTCCAGACCGTCACGGTCCAGCACGGCAGGATTGGTCATCAGGTGACCCACATTACGGATCAGCATCAAGGAACGGCCCTTCAGCGTCAGCTCTGAACCATCCGGTGCCGTATAGGTCCGGTCCGGGTTCATCACCCGCGTCATCTGCTGACCGCCCTTCTCAAAGGTCTCGGACAGATCGCCCTTCATCAGGCCCAGCCAGTTGCCATAGGCCACGACCTTGTCCTCGGCATCCACGGCCGCGACACTGTCTTCGCAATCCATGATGGTGGACAGGGCCGATTCGACCACGATGTCGGACACATGCGCGGGATCGGTCTTGCCGATCGCATGGCTGTCGTCGATCCGGATCTCGATGTGCAGCCCGTTGTTCTTGAGCAAGACCGCCGTCGGCGCATCCGCAGCCCCCGTGTATCCGGCAAATTGCGCGGGATCGGCCAGCGCGACAGCACCCGCAGCGCCCACACCGTGCAGGGCACCGCCCACAACCTTGTAGCCCAGCAAATCACTGTGGCTGCCCGTGGCCATCGGTGCCGCACCGTCCACAAAGGCCTTGGCCGCCGCAACCACCCGCGCCCCGCGCTCCGCGTCATAGCCGCCGCCCTTTGGCAAATCGCCCAGCGCATCGGTGCCGTAATAGGCGTCATACAGGCTGCCCCAGCGGGCATTGGCCGCATTCAGCGCAAAGCGGGCGTTGGTGATCGGCACCACCAGCTGTGGTCCCGGCACATGGGCAATCTCAGGATCGACATTCGCCGTCTCGATCTCGAAATCCGGCCCCTCAGGAACAAGGTATCCGATCTCTTTCAAAAACGCGGTGTAAGCCGCCGCATCATGTGGCTGTCCGGCGCGGGCGCGATGCCAATCGTCAATCTGGCCCTGCAACTCTTCGCGCTTTGCCAGGAAATCCCGGTTCTTTGGGCCCATCTGATGCACCAGACCGGAAAACCCAGTCCAGAACGCCTCTGCATCCACACCGGTGCCGGGCAGTGCCCGCGCCTCGATAAAGTCAACCAGTTCTGCATCTACTTGCAATCCGGCTTTATCAATTCTCTGCGACATGGGGTCTCTCCTGGCCTGAGCGTTTCCTTTCGGAAACCTTTAGAGCGAAAGAAACCCCGAAACAAGCCGCATTGGTAATGTTATTTTACCAAAACCCGCGTCTGACCCGATTTCCGCTCTGATCTGCAACGCTCAGAACAGTATTTCACCTCGTCCCAAACCTTTTCCCATTTGCGCCGCCAGGCAAAGGGCCGCCCGCAGGTCAGGCAGGTCTTGACCGCAAGGTCCTGTTTCTTGCGCATTTTCGCCATCGCATCCGCCCTCCCCGGCCAAGGCACCATCGAACGCCCTTGGCTCAAACCTTTTGCCGCTCAGTCAACACCATCCGCGCCGGATGCCACCGCATCGACCAGACCCGCCTGCTGCGCCGCCCGGCTCTCGGCCTGGGTGCCGACCATACTGTCCACGGTGGGCGCACCCCGGTTCATCGCCGCGATGTAAATCACGGTGAACACCATCAAAGCGCCGAAAACCGCCGCCCCCCCTCGGCCCAAAAACGCCGGTTCATGCCGCGCGTCATGCCGCGCTTCATACCGCGATTCATACCGGGCGGGGGGCCGGCCAACAAACCTGTCAGGTGCAGACATGACCAACTCCTTCTCATCTCGCGCGCATTTGACCCGTTGAGGGTCGCCTTGTGCAGGGATAACGTAAGCACAGACCCCAAAGTTCCAAAAAAGGTACCCCCATGCGCGATGCAGCCCCCAAGACCATCCATCTGGCGGATTACACCCCCTTCGGTTTCATTCTGGACGAGGTCGCGCTGTCCTTTGATCTGGCCCCCAACAAGACCCGCGTGCGCAGCCGCATCGCCCTGCGTCCCAACCCCGAGGCAACAGACAAGACCTTCTTTCTGCACGGCGAACAGCTCAGCTTGATCTGGGCCCGCATCGACGGTGTGCCCGTCACCCCCACCCTCACCGATGAGGGGCTGACCTGCGATGTCCCCGACGGCCCCTTCATCTGGGAAGCCGAGGTAGAGATCGACCCAGAGGGCAACACCGCCCTCGAAGGGCTCTATATGTCGAACGGGATGTATTGCACCCAATGCGAGGCCGAAGGCTTTCGCAAGATTACCTATTACCCCGACCGCCCCGATGTGATGAGCGTCTTTACCGTCACCATCAACGGGCCCCATCCGGTGCTTCTGTCCAATGGCAACCCCGTAACAACCAGCCAGCACCACGCCCAGTGGCACGACCCATGGCCCAAACCCGCCTATCTCTTTGCGCTGGTCGCCGGCGATCTGGTCGCCCATAGCGACAGCTTTACCACCATGAACGGCCGCCATGTGGATCTGAACCTCTATGTGCGCCCCGGTGACGAGGGCAAATGCGCCTTTGGCATGCAGGCACTCAAGGCGTCGATGAAATGGGACGAAGACGTCTACGGGCGCGAATATGACCTCGACCTGTTCAACATCGTCGCGGTGGATGATTTCAACATGGGTGCGATGGAAAACAAAGGGCTGAACGTGTTCAACTCTTCAGCCGTCCTCGCCTCGCCCGAAACCTCGACCGACATGAACTTTGAACGCATAGAGGCGATCATCGCGCATGAATATTTCCACAACTGGACCGGCAACCGCATCACCTGCCGCGACTGGTTCCAACTCTGCCTCAAGGAAGGGCTGACGGTCTACCGCGACAGCCAGTTCACCTCCGACATGCGCTCTGCCCCGGTCAAACGCATATCCGATGTCATCGACCTGCGCGCCCGCCAGTTCGCCGAGGACCAGGGCCCGCTGGCCCATCCGGTGCGCCCCGAAAGCTTTCAAGAGATCAATAACTTCTACACCGCGACCGTCTACGAAAAAGGGGCCGAGGTGATCGGCATGCTGAAAACACTGGTGGGCGATGACGCCTATGCCAAATCCGCAGCCCTCTATTTTGACCGCCACGATGGCCAGGCCTGCACCATCGAGGATTGGCTGGCCGTGTTCGAGCAAACCACCGGCCGCGACCTGACCCAGTTCAAGCGCTGGTATTCCCAGGCCGGCACCCCGCGCCTGACCGTCGAACACAGCTTTGAGCTGGACACGCTGACCCTCACCTTCTCTCAGCACACGCCACCCTCGGCGGCCACCCCTTCGCCCCAGCCACAGGTGATCCCCATCGCCGTCGGCCTGATCTACCCCGATGGCACCGAAGCCTTGTCCACCCAGGTGCTCGAAATGACCCGGGCCGAACAAAGCTTCCGCTTTACCGGGCTTGAGGCAGAACCCATCGCCTCCATCCTGCGCGGCTTTTCGGCCCCCGTGGTGCTGAACCAGGCCCTGTCTGACGCCGACCGCGCCCTTTTGCTGGCCCATGACACCGATCCCTTCAACCGCTGGGAGGCAGGCCGCAGCCTCGCCCGCAGCTCGCTTTTGTCGATGATCCGCGCCGATGCGCCTTCCGACGGGACATCCGATGCGCCTTCCAATCTTGGCCCCGACACGGCCTACCTCGCAGGCATCCGTGCCGTCGTCACCGACGACAGCCTCGATCCGGCCACCCGCGCCCTGATGCTGGGCCTGCCCAGCCAGTCCGACCTTGCCACCGCCCTGCATGACGCAGGCGACACCCCCGATCCCGCCGCGATCTATGCCGCAACCGAGGCCATGCGCGAGGCGATGGCCGATACTTTTGCCCAGGACGCCGCCCGCCTCTATGCGGCCAACACCGTCACCGCCCCCTATGATCCGGGGGCCGAACAGGCAGGCATGCGCAGCCTGTCAAACGCCATGCTGTCGCTGATCACCCGCCGCGATGGCGGTGCCGCAGCACAGGCGCAATATGACGCGGCCGACAACATGACCCAGCAGCTCAGCGCCTTGGCGAACCTTATTCGCGCGGGCTCGGGCGATGCCGCCCTCGCCGCCTTTTACAACCAGTGGAAAGACGACCGTTTGGTAATGGACAAATGGTTCGGCCTGCAGGTGATCGAAGCGGCCCCTGATCAGGCCGCCGCAACCGCCCAGCGCCTGACCCAGCATCCCGACTTCAACCACAAGAACCCCAACCGCTTCCGCGCGGTCTTTGGGTCATTGGCCATGCACCACGCAGGCTTCCATCACGCCAGCGGCGACGCCTACAGGCTGCTGGCCGACTGGCTGATCATCCTCGATCCGCTGAACCCGCAAACCACCGCGCGGATGTGCTCGGCCTTCCAGACCTGGAGACGCTATGACACCGACCGCCAGACCCGGATGCTGGCACAAGTGGACCGCATCCTTGCCACGCCGGGCCTGTCACGCGACACAACAGAGATGCTGACCCGCATCAGGAGCGCCTGAGATGCGGCCCGTCTGCCTGATCACCGGTGCCTCTGCGGGCATCGGTGCCGCCTGCGCCCGCCTCGCCGCCCGGCGCGGCTATGACCTCGCCCTGACCTATAACACCGACCCCAAAGGGGCTCAGGCAGTGGCCCAGGACGCCCAAGAGGCCGGGGCGAAAACCCTGATCCTTCAGGCCGATGTCGCCGATCCTGCCGCCATTGATGCGCTCTATGCCCGCATCGACACCACCTTTGGCCGCCTTGATGCGCTGATCAACAACGCAGGCATCGTGGGCCAGACCGCCCGCGTCACCGACCTGACCCATGACCGTTTGCGCCAGATCTTTGACGTCAACGTCATCGGCGCGATCCTTGTGGCACAGGGGGCCGTCAACCGGATGGAGCCGCAAGGAACGGGCGTCATCATCAATATTTCCTCGGTTGCGGCACGGCTGGGCTCTGCCAATCAATACGTGGATTACGCCGCCACCAAAGGGGCCATCGACACATTCACCAAAGGCCTGTCGGACGAAGTCGCGCCCAAGGGCATCCGCGTCATGGCCCTGGCCCCCGGCCTGATTGAAACCGATATCCACGAAAAAGGCGGAGAACCGGGCCGCGCCGCGCGACTGGGCGGCTCCACCCCCATGGGGCGCGCGGGCACCGCCGATGAAATCGCCCATGCGGTGCTCTGGCTGATGTCGGATGAGGCCTCCTATGTCACCGGCTCCACCCTCAACGTCAGTGGCGGCCGGTGAGCTGCTGACGATGCCCGATGCCTTCACCTACAGGGCCCAGGGGCGCAGCCTGCGCGGCGGGCTGGTGGTCGGCGGCATCTGGCTGGCGCTCGCGGGCCTGTGGCTGGGGCTGCAGGCAAACCCTTGGATCATGGGCTTTGTCGCGCTGTTCACCCTGCCCGCCTGCTGGGATCTGATCCGCAACCCCGCCTGCGGGCTGACCCTGAACGCCGACCAGATCAGCTGGTTCTCCGGCAGACATCACGGCCAGGTGGCCCTTGCGCAGATTGATCAGGTCCGCCTTGATACCCGTCTGGACATGTCGGTCCGCACCACCTTGGTGCTGCACAGCGGTGCCAAGATCCGCCTGCCCTTTGAGGCAACCCCGCCTCACCGCCAATTTGAGGACGCGCTGAACGCAAAAGGCCTCAAGACCCGGCGCACCCATTTCCAACTGATGCAATGATCAAGGCCGCGCCCGTGGGCGCAGACCATCTAACACCGCGCAATAGCTTTGCTGTTTCAGCCATGCCGACATCTCCTGCCGCTTGGCCGCCGACCGCATCGGTCCCCAATCGGCAGCCACACCGCGCCCGCCCCGGCCATAGATCACGCCGTCCCTGGGCACCGTGACCGCCATGATCCGCGCCGCACAGCTCAGGTTCGCCCCACCGTCCTTCAAGGCCTCTCCCGTGCCCACCCGGCACTTGTAGCCCCGCGCGGTGGCAGGCAGGATCTGCAGCAACCCGTACCATTTGCCCCCGCCCCCCACGGCCTCGGCCTTGTAGGTGCTCTCGTATTTGGCCAGCGCCGACATGAACCCCACCCAGAATGCACGCCGCTCCGCCGGTTTGGCCTGCGGATACTTTGGGCACCAATCGGCGATATCGGCCGGGACCAGATCCACCAGCGGCTTGCCATGATCTTTCAGCGCCGACAGCGCCGCGCGGGTCCACAGCGCATGACCCGCCTTATGCTGCCAGCGGGTACGCGGCAGCCGGGGCCGGTGGGCGGGGGGGCGGATCAGGCGGATCACATCCTGCTGTGCCTGCCCTGTTATCTGGCCTGATATCTGGCCTGTTATCTGGCCCGGTCCGGGTGCCGCGACCGCCGCCCGCAGCCCACCGCCCCCAACAGACTGCGCCTGCACCTCACAGGTCAGACCCGCGAAAAACAGCGCCCAAATGGCAAAGAACCGTTTCATCCCCCCACCATGTCGACAAACAGCGATTCTACGCAACAGCCACCGCCACCAGATGCGCCAGTCCAGAAACAATACAGGCCCAGCCCCCAGATTGCCCCCATCTGAAAAACAATACGAAGGATTTGAGGCAAAATGGCCCATCCCGCCCCGACCTGCGCGAAAATCAACGTGATATCTCCCCATGCGCGCCACGGTCTTGCCCCAAACAGCCGCCATCACTTGTCTTAACGAAACGTTCCTTCGGATGGGATTACTATGAGAACTCTCAGCGCCTTCCTGCAAAAGCACGTCACCCCTTTTGGTCGCCTGCTCAAAGAAGAACCCAAAAAGCAGCCCTTCGAAAGGCTCGATATGCCCTCCGTCGTCCGCCGCCGCGCCCCGCGCACAGTCATGAAAGCGGCCAGCGAAGACGCCCTGCTGATCTCCTGTCCCGATCCCACCGCAGAAGACGCAGTGCGCGACAAACACATCAAGACCGGTCAACGTCTGGTGCGTCAGGAACGCTGGGATGAACTGATCAAACTGATCGAAACCGCCGACCGGGGCCGCCATATGACCACAGGCACCATGCCCGTGGCCGAACTGCTGGCCTTTGGCACCCGCGCCGATGTGGTCCACGCCGCCGAACATGCGCTGCTGGATGGCCGCCCCGCCAAGGACGCGCCGCTGATGGAAGGCATCGAAGCACTGGAACATGTGCTGGCCGAATACCCCGATTCCTACGTGGTCGCCTGTATCGTGGCCCAGGCCCATATCGACATCGGCTGGGCATGGCGCGGCAATTGCTGGGACGTCGAAGTGGCCGAACGCAACCGCGAAGCCTTTGCAGCGCATTTTGACCGCGCCGCCGACATTATGGCAGATTTCTGCGCCTTCAAGACCTGCTCGCCCTTCCTTGCCGCAACCTGCTGCGCCCTGCTGGGCGGCACCGAGAACGGCAAGAACCATGTGGCCGACCGCTATGAAGTGCTGATTGACCTGAACCCGTCCAACCCCCGCCCCATGCGCGCTATGGGCAACCATCTGCTGCCGCGCTGGTACGGCAGCTATGACACCCTCGAACTTGAGGCCCGCCGCACCGCCTCGCGCACGCAAAAGGTCTGGGGGGCCGGTGGCTATACCTGGGTCCAGTTCGACGCGATCGTGAATGACGACGAAGCCTGTGCAAACCTTGATCTGGATTTCTTTGTCGAAGGGATGCGCGATATCCTCAAGCGCCGCAGCGATCCCTATACCGCCAACCTTCTGGCCGCCTATTGCTCCAATTCCATCGGTCAGGCCTATTCCGGCAATGATCAGGCCGATCACATCCGCGCACAGATCGCCGATTGTGCCAATTGGATCGTACGCAACCACCTGACCGAACTGCATCCGATGATCTGGGCCCATGCGGCACGCGGCTTTGACAACAACCTGCGCATTCATTCGCCCAGCCGCTTTGCAGCCTCGGGCCGGGATGACGCCATCCGCATCATCACCTCCATGTTCAGCTCCGAAATCGCAGCCGGTAAGCGGATCGTCTTTACCGACAACGGCCCCGTCGCACAGCCCGGCTGATCAACTGCCCAGCTGATCAATTACCAAAGGGCGGCCTGTCGCGATCAAAGGCCGCCACCATCGCCCCGCGCAGCCGCGCGACATCCGCGTCCACCGGCGCATCCGGGTCGCAGACAAAAGGGGCCAATACCTCGATACGGATGGTCCCGCTGCGCGGCACGAATGTGCCCCGTGGCAACAGCCGTTCTGAATCGTGGATCACGATGGGCAGAATATGCCGCCCCGTCGCCCGCGCCACCACCACAGCGCCCGCCTTGAACGGACCCAAAGTGTCGGACCCGGTCCGTGTCCCTTCGGGAAACAGCACCACCGACCGGCGCTGCGGCATCTCATGAACCGCGCGTGACAAGGTCTCCATCGCCACCGCACCACTGGCCCGGTCAATGGGCACCAGCCCCGCACCGGTAAACCCCGTGCGCAGCAGCGCCGCATCGCACAGCTCTTTCTTGGCGGCAAAGGTGAACCATTTGGCGTCCGGCACCACATGCATCAGCGCAAATCCGTCCAGATGGCTGCGGTGGTTGATCACGATGATGCTGCCGCTGTCCTGCGCCAAGGCGGCGCGATCCTCTGGCGACATCTCGGCGCGAATGCTCAGCAGCCACAACAGCCGCGAACAGGACCGTTTGACCAACCGCCAGTACCAGCCCCGAAAACCGCGCCTCTTGGCACAAAGCAGCGGCACAAAAGCGATGAACAGGAAATAGACCGGCCCCAAGAACACCAGCACAAACCGCTTGAACCAGCGCACCGGTGCCGGATCAATCGGCACAGTCGCAGCCGTAGCGGAAGAAAGCATATCTGACATCAAATCCTGACCAAAGCCCCTGACTTCCTGAGCAACGCCCCAGTCACCAACGGCATGGGGTCATGAAAGTTATCCACCCGCTCAAACCAAAGGTCCGCGTCCAGACATGCACCGGACCCCCGCGGCACCTTCTCAAACGTCGCCTCTATCGGTCAAACCCGCCAGCGGCGCAACGCCAAACTTGACGCTGCGGCATCTTGGACATCCACCAGCCTTCCGACACCCCAATCCGCCAGCAACAACGCCGCCAGGGGCCGAATTCTGCACCGCTGCGCGCCCCCTGCCTCTTGCAGCACCCTGCCCCCTGACTTAAGACCGCATCTAGCGACCGCTTACAGACACCAGCGCACATGAGGCACCCATGCTTGATCTGACCTATGAGACCCCAAAACCCCGCGTCATTGCAGGGGCAAAGCACGACTGGGAACTTGTGATCGGCATGGAAGTCCATGCGCAGGTCTCCTCCAATTCCAAACTCTTCTCCGGGGCCTCAACCCAATTCGGCGCAGAGCCCAACAGCAATGTGGCCTTTGTGGACGCGGCCATGCCCGGCATGCTGCCCGTCATCAACGAATATTGCGTCGAACAGGCCGTGCGCACCGGGCTGGGCCTGAAGGCGCAGATCAACCTGAAATCCGCCTTTGACCGCAAGAATTATTTCTACCCCGACCTGCCGCAGGGCTATCAGATCAGCCAGCTTTATGAACCCATCGTGGGCGAAGGCGAAGTGCTGGTGGAACTGGGCGACGGCACCGCGCGGCTGGTGCGGGTGGAACGCATCCACATGGAACAGGACGCCGGCAAATCCATTCACGACATGGACCCCAACATGTCCTTCGTCGACCTCAACCGCACCGGTGTCTGTTTGATGGAGATCGTCTCGCGCCCCGACATCCGCGGCCCCGAAGAAGCGGCGGCCTATCTGGCCAAACTGCGCCAGATCCTGCGCTATCTGGGCACCTGCAACGGCGACATGCAATCCGGTGCCATGCGCGCGGACGTCAACGTCTCTGTCTGCCGCGTCGGCCAATATGAGAAATACGCAGCCACCCAGGACTTCTCCCATCTCGGCACCCGCTGCGAGATCAAGAACATGAACTCCATGCGCTTTATCCAGCAGGCCATTGAGGTTGAGGCCCGCCGCCAGATCGCCATCGTTGAGGCGGGCGGAGAAGTGGTTCAGGAAACCCGCCTGTTTGACCCCGACAAACAGGAAACCCGCTCCATGCGCTCCAAGGAAGAGGCGCATGACTACCGCTATTTCCCCGACCCCGACCTGCTGCCGCTGGAAATCGAACAGGCCTGGGTCGACGACATCGCCGCCAACCTGCCCGAACTGCCCGACGCCAAAAAGGCCCGCTTTATCGGCGACTTCGGCCTGTCCGACTATGACGCCTCGGTCCTGACGGCCGACCTCGACTCCGCCGGCTACTTCGAAGCGGTCGCACAAGGCCGCGACGGCAAAATGGCCGCCAACTGGGTCATCAACGAACTCTTTGGCCGCCTGAAAAAAGACGACCGCGACATCACAGACAGCCCCGTATCGCCTGCGCAGCTGGGCGCCATCGTCGATCTGATCGCCTCTGACGCCATCTCGGGCAAGATCGCCAAGGACGTGTTTGAGATCAGCTATACCACCGGCCGCGACCCCGCCGAAATCGTTGAAACCGAAGGCATGAAACAGGTCACCGACACCGGGGCCATCGAAGCGGCGGTCGACGCCATCATCGCCGCCAACCCCGATCAGGTGGCAAAGGCGCAGGAAAACCCCAAACTGGCAGGCTGGTTCGTGGGACAGGTGATGAAAGCCACCGGCGGCAAGGCCAACCCAAAGGCCGTTAACCAGATCATCGCCGCCAAACTCAAACCATAAAGGCTGGGCCAACAGGCCCACCTTACCGCCCAGATCCCCTGTCGGAGAACCCCATGCACGTCCCCTTCCGCTCCTCCCTGATGACCGTGAAACCGGAATGGATCGACTTCAACGGCCACCTCAACATGGCCTATTACAACGTGCTGTTTGACCAATCGGTCGATGAACTCTACCCCCATATCGGCTTTGGCTACGACTATGTGAAAACCACCGGCTGCACGACCTATGTAGCCGAATGGCACATCTGCTATCTGCGCGAATTGCACGAAGGCGACCAGGTCACCGCCACGTTCCACCTCATCGACTTCGACGAAAAACGCTTCCACAGCTACTCAGAGCTCTACCACAAGGACGGCTGGCTTGCCGCCACCGCCGAAGGGGTCACCCTGCACGTCGACCAATCCGGCCCCAAGGTCGCGCCCATGCCCCAATCCATCCAGGACGCATTGGCCCGCTACCACGCCGCCCAAACCGACATGCCCGCCCCCGACCGCATCGGCCGCTCGATCGGCCTGAAACGCTAGGGCCACCTGCGGCAACACCCGCCTGACAACATAAATCATTGAATAGCAGCCAATCCTTACCTAAGTCTTAATCAACTTAGGGGGGAATGGCAGATGGCTTGGTATACCGATGACAAGACCCTGCATGCCGCCAATCTGCTGGTCTGTGCCGGCACGCTGATCACACCGGCGGGCTTCATTTCCATAAGCGGTGCCGCCGTTGGTGCCGCACTCTCGCTCAAGGAAATCGCCAAGCGCCTGAACGACAACACCCGTCCGCTGGCCGAGACCCTGAACACCAAACTGGCCCAAGCAATTGAAGATCTTGGCCATCTCAAAGGGGACGCCAAAATCATCATCCCCCAGATGATCGAAGCCGCCCTGCCCGAGGCCCAAACCATCATCGACACGGGACAACAGGTAGAACCGCTGTTGGGCGAAATGCTCAATCAACTCGCTGCCTCGGATCAGGTGGAGTATAAACTCCCCGCCAATACAACCGCCTTCAAACAGGTCATGCGCCCTGTTTTGCAACATCTGCTCCATGATCCTGCCTTTACCGCGCAACTCGCCCCGCTGCGCGACCAAGTCCTGCTGGAAATGCGCGATACCCTGAACGATGTGCAAAGCGATGTTCAGGATGTCAAAGCAATGATGCAGGCGTTCATCGCCCAGCAAACCAATGGCGAACAGGCATTAGACCTCAGCGCACTTCGCAAATTGGCCGATGAATTCGGCATCGAAAATGCGCTCAGCCAGTCAGCCGAAACCCTAACCACATTACTCCGCGAAAAAGCAGATCAGCATCAGGCATTAATCAAAGAAATCAATTTGCTAAAAGGGCTCTCGCACCGGATTGACAACATCCATGCGGCAGCGCTCCATGCGGCAAAAAACTACGAATATGATGAAGCAAACCGGCTTCTGGAAGACGCTCGTGAAATCCATACTCAGGAAATCATGCGTCCGGCGATTGAGACCAACGCCAAGCTTCTTGAAGCGCAAGCTGATATCGCCCTGCTGCGCGGCAAGGTCGATCAGGCCTACAGCCTGCTCTGCGCCGCCGCTGACAGTTTCGCCCCCATCGACCCGCTGGAACCCGCCCGCCGGCGCATCCTGCGCTATTTCAAAATCCTATATGAACACGGCTTGCGCTACGGCGGTGCCGCTCTGCCCGCCGCCGAACAGATCATCTCGCCCCTCCTCACCGATACACTCAAAGCAGCCGACCCTTCGCTCTGGTCCGCTGGCCAAAATGCACGCGCCACTGCCCTTGCAAACCAAGGCATCCGCACCGACGGCGCAAAAGGCACCGCTCTGCTGGCCGAGGCCGTCATCATCTACCGCGCCGCGCTTGAGGTCCGCACCCGCGCCGATCATCCGGGGCAATGGGCCAAGACGCAGAACAACCTCGCCAATGCCCTCCAAGACCAAGGCAGCCGCACCGAGGGTGCAAAAGGCACCGCTCTGCTGGATGAGGCCGTCTCCACCTACCGCGCCGCACTTGAGGTCACCACCCGCGCCAATCATCCAGTGGACTGGGCCAAGACGCAGAACAACCTCGCCAATGCCCTCCAAGACCAAGGCAGCCGCACCGAGGGTGCAAAAGGCACCGCTCTGCTGGATGAGGCCGTCTCCGCCAACCGCGCCGCACTTGAGGTCCACACTCGCAACGATCATCCGCTGGACTGGGCCATGACGCAGAACAACCTCGCCAATGCCCTTTCAGACCAAAGCAGCCGCACCGAGGGCGCAAAAGGTGCCGCTCTGCTGGGTGAGGCCGTCACCACCTACCGCGCCGCACTTGAGGTCCGCACCCGTGCCGATCATCCGGTGCACTGGGCCGAGACGCAGGAAAACATCGCCATCGCCCAATTGGCAATCGCAGGTCACGACAGTTGCACCGATCCCCAAGCGGCCCTCCTTGCCGCGCGCGACGCGGTCAACAAGGCGCTCACCATCTATGACCCCGACCATATGTCCTACCGCTTCACCACCGCCACCCGCCTGCGCGAGCGCATCCAATCCCGTCTCGACGCCCTCGGCCCCGGCTGAACCCCCACAGAATCGCCCCGCGTATGTACGTGGGGTGTACGCCCGGTGTACGTCCTGTGACATTTAACCCCTTATTAACCCTCTGATCGTTCCCTTTGCCTGCTACTTGCAGTAAATACGTCTCATTCCCAAGGTCGAGACAGCACATGCCCCGTTACGAGTACAAAGTTGTTCCCGCCCCCACAAAGGGCCTCAAAGGCAAGGGCGTGAAAGGGCCTGAGGCGCGGTTTTCCCATGCGCTTCAAGAGCTTATGAACGGACTCTCAGGTTATGGTTGGGAATATCAGCGCGCCGAAACCCTGCCGTCGGTGGAACGTTCGGGCCTGACATCGACCACCACGGAATGGCGCAACGTCCTGGTCTTTCGCCGCCTGCGCGAGACCGGAGCCGAGGCTTTCGCCCCAGAACTGCTCCCGCCGCCCGACCAGACCCCTCCGACCCCGCAAAACGCGGCCCCCCCGTCCTTGGCGGAAGCTGCAAAACCGGGGGACGATCCGGCGGAAAATGCCCCGCCAGACAGCCCGCCAGATGAGGCAGAAACGCCCGAACACAGCGCCGAAAATGACAGCGATCATGAGGATAACGGCGTTGAGGAAACCCGTGATGAGAAGAACCTCAGCGTCAGCCTGAAAACGCTGCTGTCTTTTCGATAGCCTGATAAATCAACGGATTAAAAGACGACGTT
This sequence comes from Sulfitobacter sp., assembly GCA_017854855.1. Lineage (GTDB taxonomy): Bacteria > Pseudomonadota > Alphaproteobacteria > Rhodobacterales > Rhodobacteraceae > Sulfitobacter. Next base: position 58,068 of record JAFMGZ010000007.1, read on the forward strand.
AAACGTCCAGATCCAGCGCCAGCGCATGAATGCGCCCGATCAGGTCAGCCCCCAGCGCCCCATGCACCGCCCGGTGCCGCGCTACCCGGTTCATCCCCGCAAAAGCCTGCGTACGGATGCGCACGTTAAAGTGGCTCTCGCCGGCATCATCAAAACCCGCGTGACCCCGGTGACTTTCGCTGTCATCCACCACCAGCAACTCCCGCGGCGCAAACGCCTCCTTCAGCCGATCTTCAATCTCTTGTGTCTTTGACATATTTTTTCTCTCCGCCCCCTTCAATCTCACCACACAAAGTCTAAACTCCACCGCCTGAGTCGGAAAGGTCTAACCCATGAGCAAACCTGATCCCTTCGGATTCGACATGTCCGTGTCGACCTCGAAAAAGAAAAACCCACGCGGTCGCCGGGGCATGTCAGGTGCCTCTGAAACCTCGACGCGTATCTGTGACCACGACGGCTGCGATGAGGCCGGCAAGTACCGCGCGCCCAAAGCCCCCGATGTGCTGGACGATTACTTTTGGTTTTGCCAGCAGCACGTTCGCGAATATAACCTCAAGTGGAACTTCTTTGACGGCACCACAGAGGCCGAGTTGAACGCGCAACTGTCCGAGGACAAGGTCTGGGAGCGCAAGACCAAGCCGCTGGGCGATCCGGAGGCCCGCGCATGGGCCCGTCTGGGCATTGAGGACCCGCATCAGGTGCTGGGCAAGAACGCCACACAAAACCCAGGCAAGGGCGCACAATCAGGCAAGCGTTTGCCGCCCACCGAACGGCGCGCCGCAGATATTCTGGAGGTCAAGGACAACATGACCAAGCCGGAAATTCGCAAGGCCTACAAGGCGCTGATCAAAGTGCTGCACCCCGATATGAACGGAGGGGACCGCAGCCAGGAAGAACAGCTGCAACAGGTCGTCTGGGCATGGGAACAGCTCAAGGGCAGCCGCAATTTCAAGGATTAGGGCCAACGGCCTCTAACCCGCATGGCAAGGAGGCCGATATGGACTATCTGTATGATTTGGGGCGCTTTTCCCGCATTGTCACGACCCAGGATGCACAGGCGCAACAGTGGTTCGACCGGGGCCTGAACTGGATTTACGGCTTTAACCACAAAGAGGCGATCGTGTGTTTCCAGCACGCCGCTGCCGCTGATCCGACCTGCGCCATGGCCCATTGGGGTCAGGCCTATGCCGCCGGGCCAAACTACAACATGCCTTGGGTGCTTTACGATTCCAAAGGCCGCGCCGAGGCGCTGGCCGAAGCCTATGACGCCACGCAGGCGGCCCTTGCCCAGATCGGGCATGTGACCCCAGCAGAGGCCGCGCTGATCACCGCCCTGACGGCCCGCTACCCCCAACGCGATCCTGTCGACGATATGGCCCCCTGGGATGCGGCCTTTGCCGATGCGATGCGCCAGGTTGCGGCCAAATTCCCCGATGATCCCGATATTGCGACAGCTTTTGTCGATGCATTGATGAACCTGACGCCGTGGAACATGTGGGACCTGCGCAGCGGCACGGTGGCCTCGGGTGCTGCCACGCAAGAGGCAAGGGGCATCCTTGAACGTCATATGTCCCTGCCCGGCGGCATGGAACATCCCGGCATCCTGCACCTCTATGTGCACCTGATGGAAATGTCCCCTTTTCCTGAAAAAGCGTTGAAAGCAGGCGATGTCCTGCGGACTTTGGTCCCTGATGCGGGCCATCTGGTGCATATGGCCAGCCATATCGACGTCCTATGCGGGCATTACGAAAATGTCGTGCGATGGAACGAAGCCGCGATCAAGGCCGATCTGAAGTATTACAACGCCAGGGGCGCCTTCAACATCTACACCGGTTACCGGCAGCATAATTATCACTTTGTCATCTATGGTGCCCTGTTCATGGGGCAGTTCGCCCCGGCGCTACAGGCCGTGCGCGGCATGGATGAGACCACCCCAGAGGCGCTCTTGCAGATAAAATCGCCCCCAATGGCAGATTTTTTCGAAGCCTATCTCAGCATGGAACCCCATGTGCTGATCCGCTTTGGGATGTGGGAAGAGATCTTGCAATTGACTCTGCCGGAAGATACCGAAATCCGGTGCAGCAAGACGGCGATGATCGAATATGCCAAGGCGCTGGCCCTGTCGGCCCTGGGCCGCGTGCCCGAGGCCGAAGCGCAATATGACGTCTTTGTGGCAGCCCGCGACCGCGTGCCCGAAAGCCGCCTGTTGCACAATGTCCGGGTCGTCGACCTGCTGGCGATTGCAACGGCGATGCTGGATGGCGAACTGGCCTATCGCAAGGGCGAATATGACTTTGCCTTCAAGCGCTTGCGCGATGCCGTGGCCCTGGATGATGCCCTGCCCTATGACGAGCCATGGGGCTGGATGCAGCCCACCCGCCACGCCTTGGGTGCGCTGTTGTTTGAGCAGGGCCAGATTGCCGAAGCCGAGCAGGTCTTTCGTCAGGACCTCGGGCTTGCCCCCGGTCTGCCGCGTGCCTGCCAGCACCCCGACAACGTCTGGGCCCTGCGCGGATTGTTCGATTGCCTGAACGCCCAGGCCAAGGACACCGAAGCCGCGCATGTAAAGCTGCGTCTGGATCTGGCCGAAGCCCGGTCAGACCGCCCCGTAAAGGCCGCATGTGGCTGTGCACAGGTTGCCATGAGCGCAGGCTGATCCATATATCTGGCCGTAAGGTCGCACAAACCGTTAGGCCAGCCCTTGCAGGTGCTGCTGATATGTTGCACCACGGAATGGAAATTACGCTCTGAGCAGGGCAAGGACGAAAGGACACCACGATGGCCGACGGCGCGCTGGATATCAACACGAAACCTACCGAAGAAATCAGCGTCCGGGACGTGTTTGGCATTGATACCGATATGGTTGTCAAAGGCTTTGCTGAGCGTACAGACCGCGTGCCGGAAATGGACAGCACCTATAAATTCGATCCCGACACCACGTTGGCGATCCTTGCAGGGTTCAACAACAACCGCCGCGTGATGATCCAAGGGTATCACGGCACCGGCAAATCGACCCATATCGAACAGGTCGCCTGCCGCCTCAACTGGCCTGCCGTGCGCGTCAATCTGGACAGCCACATCAGCCGGATTGACCTGATTGGCAAAGACGCGATCAAGCTGCGCGATGGCAAACAGGTCACCGAGTTCCAGGAAGGGATTCTGCCCTGGGCGCTGCGCAACCCCACTGCGATCATCTTTGACGAATATGACGCGGGCCGCGCGGATGTGATGTTCGTGATCCAGCGCGTATTGGAAGTGGACGGCAAGCTGACCCTTCTGGACCAGAACAAGGTGATCGAACCGCACCCCTATTTCCGCATCTTCGCCACCGCCAACACGGTCGGTCTGGGCGACACCACCGGCCTGTATCACGGGACCCAGCAGATCAACCAGGGTCAGATGGACCGCTGGTCGCTGGTCGCCACGCTGAACTACCTGTCGATCGACGCCGAGACCGCGATCGTTCTGTCCAAAAACCCGCATTACAACACCTCCGAAGGCCGCAAGACCGTCAAACAGATGGTCACTGTCGCCGACCTGACGCGCACCGCCTTCATGAACGGTGAACTGTCGACGGTGATGTCGCCACGGACCGTCATTGCTTGGGCCCAGAACGCAGAGATTTTCCGCAACGTCGGCTATGCCTTCAGGCTGTCCTTCTTGAACAAATGCGACGAGCTGGAGCGCCAGACCGTGGCAGAATTCTATCAGCGCCTGTTTGATGAGGAATTGCCAGAATCGGCGGCAAGCGTGAGCTTGGGGTGAGCCGCAGGCTCATCCTGACCTTCGATCAGGCCCGCCGGGGCGCGGGCCAACGCGGATGACCGGCCGAGGAAGAATGACATGAGCAAACCTACCGACAACCCTGCAGATGCGTTCAAGAAAGCCTTGGCCGAAGCCTCCAAGGTGATGGCGAATGACCCTGACCTGAACGTTAGCTATTCCGTCGATCCCTCAGGTCTGTCCGGCGACAGCATGCGCCTGCCCCAGGTATCGCGCCGCATGACCCGCGAAGAGGTGCTGCTGGCCCGAGGCACCGCAGATGCCCTGGCGCTGAACCGGCGCTATCACAACGGCCAGACCCACGCCCGCTATGCCCCCCAAGGCGACATGGCACGCGACCTTTATGAGGCGATGGAAACCGCGCGCTGCGAGGCCGTCGGTGCCCGCGACATGCCCGGCACCGCAGGCAATATCGACGTCAAGATCAAGCATGAAGCCCTGCGCAAAGGCTATGATCAGGCCAAACAGGCCAGTGATATACCGCTTGCCGTGGCCGCAGGTTATCTGGTGCGCCATCTGGCAACGGGCCGCGAGCTGCCCGCAGGGGCAGCCAATGCCATGGACCTGTGGCGCGGCTTCATCGAGGATCAGGCCGGCGGCACGCTGGAAGACCTTAATGACATTCTGGATGACCAGACCGCATTTGCGAAATTCGCACGCAAGATGATCACCGATCTGGGCTATGGCGATCAGCTGGGTGACGATCCCGATGCCATGGACGAAAACCAGGAAGACGAGGCCGAGGAAGGCGCTGAAGAGGAGCAGGATCCCGACAGCACCGGACAGGATGATCAGGACGAAGATGAGGCCGAGGGCAGCGCAGAGCAGTCCCAGGAAGAACAGCAGGATTCGGCAGAGGCCCAGGTCTCCATGGACGATATGGCCGACCAGGAGCTGGGCGACGAGGCCGAAATGCCCGACGGCGATGCCCCGATGGAGCCCCCCGCCCCGCAGCCCGTATCGGACGCCGATCCCAATTATCAGGTCTATCAGGACACCCATGACGAAGTCATCGGGGCCGAAGAACTGGCCGATCCGGTCGAACTGGAACGCCTGCGCGCCTATCTTGATCAACAGCTGGAGCCGCTGAAAGGGGCCGTCAGTCGCCTGGCCAACAAACTGCAGCGTCGGCTGCAGGCCCAGCAGAACCGGTCTTGGGAATTTGATCTGGAAGAAGGCACGCTGGATGCCGGCCGTCTGGCGCGCGTCGTGGCAAACCCCACGACCCCTCTCAGCTTCAAGATGGAGCGTGATACCGAATTCCGCGACACCTGTGTGACATTGCTGCTGGACAACTCGGGCTCCATGCGCGGGCGTCCGATTTCAATCGCGGCAATCTGTGCCGACGTTCTGGCCCGCACCCTGGAACGGTGCAACGTCAAGGTCGAGATCCTTGGCTTTACCACCCGCGCCTGGAAGGGTGGCCAGGCCCGCGAGGCATGGCTGAACGAGGGCCGCCCCGTGCAGCCCGGCCGCCTGAACGACCTGCGCCACATCATCTACAAATCTGCAGATGCGCCCTGGCGGCGGACCCGGCCTAACCTGGGCCTGATGATGAAAGAGGGCTTGCTGAAGGAAAACATCGACGGTGAAGCGCTGGAATGGGCGCACCGCCGGATGATGGCGCGCCACGAGGCCCGCAAGATCCTGATGGTGATCTCGGACGGTGCGCCGGTCGATGACAGCACGCTGTCGGTGAACCCGGCCAATTACCTTGAAAAACACCTGCGCGATGTGATCGCAATGGTGGAAAAACGCAAGGCGGTCGAGCTTTTGGCGATCGGTATTGGCCATGATGTGACGCGCTATTATGACCGGGCTGTTACCATCACCGATGTGGACCAGCTGGCCGGGGCGATGACCGAACAACTGGCCGCGCTGTTTGACAGTGATCCACGGGCACGGGCGCGCGTCATGGGCATACGCCGCGCCAGCTGAGGCGGTGTGATGAGTTTATTGGCAAGATGAAGGAGGGGCGGATGTTCCAGAGTTTCGAGGTCACCGCGCGGCCGGAACAGGGGCCACCGCGCCTTCAGCTCTTGCGCGAGGCGATGGCCGCCGAGGGTCTGGATGGTTTCCTGGTACCGCGTGCGGATGCGCATCAAGGCGAATATGTCGCCCCCCATGACGACCGTTTGGCCTGGCTGACCGGTTTTACCGGCTCTGCGGGGTTTTGTGCCGCCTTGCAGGCGGTTGCGGGTGTCTTTGTAGATGGGCGCTATCGCACGCAGGTAAAAACGCAGGTTGCGGGCGTATTCACGCCGGTGGCCTGGCCCGAGGTGTCGCTGGGTGATTGGCTGAAACAGCAGCTGCCGGGCGGTGGGATCGTGGGCTTTGATCCCTGGCTGTATACGCCGGGACAGATTGAACAGGCCCAGGCCACTTTGGCGGGGACCGGTATCACCCTGCAGCGCTGTGCCAATTTGATCGACCGTATCTGGCACGATCAACCCACGCCGCCCATGCAGCCCGCCAAGCTGCATCCGCTTGAATTTGCGGGCGAAAGCCATGAAGCAAAACGCGCCCGGCTGGGGCAGGCGTTGAAAGATGCAGGCCGCAAGGCCGCTGTGATCACCCTGCCCGACAGTTTCAATTGGCTGTTGAACATCCGCGGGGCGGATATTGCCCGCAACCCGGTGGCACATGGTTTTGCCGTCTTGCACGACAGTGGTTTGGTTGATCTGTTCATGGCCGCATCCAAGCTGGCAGGCCTTGAGGATCATCTGGGACATGCGGTCGCAGTTCATGAGCCTCAGGATCTGCCGGGGTTTCTTGCGCAGCTTGAGGGGCCTGTCGTGTTGGAGAAAAGCACGGTCCCCGTGACCATCGCGGATATTTTGGGGGATCGCGCGGTTTGGGGCGACGATCCCTGTGCCCTGCCCAAAGCCTGCAAGAACGCGGCCGAGATCAAGGGCTCTGCCCAGGCGCATCTGCGCGACGGGGCCGCGTTATGCGAGCTGTTGGCCTGGCTGGACGCACAGGCGCCCGGCCAGATCACGGAGACCCAAGTGGTCAGCCAGCTGGAGGGCTTGCGCCGCAGCGACAATGCCTTGCAGGACATCAGTTTCGAGACCATTGCAGGCACCGGCCCCAATGGGGCCATCATGCATTACCGCGTCACCGAAGAGACCGACAGCATCTTGCAGGAGGGGCAGCTTTTGGTGCTGGATTCGGGCGGCCAATACTTGGATGGCACCACCGATATCACCCGCACCCTGGCCATTGGCACGCCGCCACAGGAGGCCTGTGCAGCCTTTACCCGCGTCCTGTCCGGCATGATCGCCATGAGCCGCCTGCGCTGGCCCGCAGGCCTTGCGGGCAGCCATATCGAGGCGATTGGCCGTCTGCCCCTGTGGATGGCCGGGCAGGATTTTGACCATGGGCTGGGCCATGGTGTCGGGGCCTATCTGAGTGTGCATGAAGGACCCCAACGCCTGAGCCGGATCAGCATGGTCCCGCTGCAGCCGGGCATGATCCTGAGCAATGAGCCGGGCTATTACCGCGAAGGGGCCTTTGGCATCCGTATTGAGAACCTCCTGGTCGTGCGCCCCGCACCCGATTTGCCCGGAGGCGATCCACAGCGTGCCATGCTGACCTGGGAAACCCTTAGTTTTGCCCCTATTGACCGGCGTTTGATCCTGCCTAACTTATTGGAACCGGCTGCGCGCGACTGGCTGAATGCCTATCACGCTGACGTTGCGGAAAAGATCGGGCCCCGGGTATCGGCACCGACGAAAGTATGGTTGGATGCGGCAACCGCGCCGATCTAGGATTGAGCGTTCAAAAGGGATTGGGGGATAATATGGCCGAGTATATCAAAGTGAGACCTGCCACGGGGACATGGTCCGTGCGTGCAGGCGGTGCCGTTCTGGGCGAAACCAGCAATGCGCTGGAGTTGATCGAAGGGGATTACCCCCCTGTGATCTATTTCCCCCGCGAGGATATCGCCATGGCCTTTTTGGACAGCAGCGATACCAGCAGCCATTGCCCGCACAAGGGCGATGCCAGCTACTATTCTGTTGTCACCAAGAGCCGCACCCTGAAAGATGCGGTCTGGTCTTATGAGAATCCCAAACCGGCGGCAGCCGCACTGAAGGATCATCTGGCCTTTTACAAACTTGAAGAGATCACCGTAGAACGTATTTGAGCGCCGCAGTTCTGCGGCGCTCAATACAATCTTGGGATCAGGGTCCGGTTCGTTCAGACCCCAGGCATCAGCCGGCGGCTGATGCAGTGTCTGACGATGAGGCCGCTTCTGCCTCGGGGACAGGTGGGGAAGCCACAACAGCCACTTCGGGTGCTGCTGGCAGGGCGATGATATTGCCAAACCACGAACGATCCGCAGAGAGGGCCGCAGCATCCGTGTCCTGCAGCAGTGCGATCACGCGACCGCGATAGACCACCTCGGTGTCCTGTCCATCGGTGGATGCGCGGATCACCACGTTCTCACCATCATTGATCACCGCATCTTCGCCATCTCTGTCCGCCAGGATCAGGGTATCCTGCGCAGGGTTGAAGTCTGTGACGATCACGGCGTCCTGCCCTGTCTGATCAAGGCCAAGGGCGCGGATCACATCATTGCCACTGCCCCCGGTAATGGTATCGCCGTCGTTGCCGGTGATGGTATCATTTCCGTTGCCGCCCAACAAAGTATCGGCAGCCGCATCATCGGCCCCTGCTGCCGCACCCGTCGCTGCGGGTTCATCATAGCCAAAGATCCGGTCATTGCCGTCTTCGCCATTGGCCAGATCGGCGCCATTGCCGGTGATCAGCACGTCGTTGTCATTGCCGCCCAGCAATGTGTCATTGCCGTCGCCCCCCAAGAGCGCGTCAATCCCACGGCCACCGCGCAGAATGTCATTGCCCGGATCGCCGCGCATCACGTCATTGCCGTCACCGCCCTCAAGCGCGTCATCGCCCGACAGGCCCCACAGCGTATCATTGCCGGCATCGCCCGATTGGGAGTCGCCGCCCGCGCCGCCGACGAGGAAGTCGTTGCCAGACCCGCCTTCCAGCGTGTCAGAGGCACCAAAGCCGCGGATCTCATCATCGCCATTGCCGCCAGAAATGCTGTCCGGCAATCCGGTACCAGCGATCGTGTCATTGCCCGCGGTCCCGTTGACCACGTTGATGTCTTCCTCCTGGAACACATTCGCCAACCATGAGGTATCGGCCGCCAGGCTGGCTGCATTGGTATTTTGCAGCACAGCGATCAGCCGCCCGTCAAACAGCACATTGGTATCCGTACCGTTGCTGGCCTGAACAATGCCAAGCCGCGCATCGCCGTCTTCTATCGTGACCTCTGGGCCAGCGCTTGATTTCATCAGCAGGACGTCTTCTGTGGGGTCAAAATCCGTCACGATCACGCCGCCGCCACCGCTTTGGTCAAAACCGATGGTACGGATCAGATCAGCGCCCAGCCCGCCCGTCACCACGTCACCGGCATTGCCGGTGATGGTATCATCGCCGTTGCCGCCGTTCAGCTGGTCAGGGGCCGTGTCATCCTCGCCGGCACGCAGGCCATCCGGAACGGGCAGCTGATAGCCGGTGATGATGTCGTTTCCATCCCCACCAAAGAGTGTGTCAGCGCCATTGCCAGCCTGAAGGTTGTCGTTGCCCTGACCGCCGTTCAGCAGGTCATTTCCCGCACCGCCCAGCAATGCGTCATCGCCGCTATTGCCGGTCAGCTCATCATTGCCGTCATCGCCGCGCAGAATGTCATTGCCGAAACCACCACTGATAACGTCATTGCCATCGCGGCCCCACAGCGTGTCATTGCCAGCCAGGCCCTGAACCACGTCATTGCCATTTCCGCCATTTGCGAAATCATTGCCCGCCCCGCCGATCAGCGTGTCCTGACCGCCAAAGCCGCGCAGTTCGTCATTGCCATCAAGGCCATCAAGCAGGTCGTTGCCGCCGGTGCCGTTTAGCAGGTCATTGCCGTTGGTCCCGTCACGCTCGTTGGGGGAATCGGGGCCATTACCGTTCGGCGACGAATCATCGTCATCGCTACTGTCGAAAATCGACGCAAGCAGACCCAGACCAATCAATGGCAATAAAATATAACCGAGCGTAGCAGCCAAGCCCCCTCTAAGTTGAATACAGAAAAATCATACCGCCAAACACGGTTAATACCATGATAATAATGAAAAATTTGCGGCTATTGATGCGGATACGGCAACAATGAAAGGGCCAGAGCCTGATTGCGCATCTTGCTGAAACACTCAGAGCGTTTCGTGCATGTCCTGATGCATCATCTGTCCCTTAACAGGTAGAAATCTGCCCTCTCAGGCAAGGTAAACGAACTTAGGAATGTTCCTCTGCCGCGGTTGCGGCCAATGCCCGGTTGTAAGCCTTCAGGGCATCGACATGGAACAAGGCCCCCATCAACTCTGGCGGGGCATCTGCGGACAGGGTGACAACGGGGATAAAGCGCACACCGGTGTTGTCAAAAATCGGCATTGCGGCCTCAAGCGTCGCGGTGCCGTCAATGTATGTTCCTTCATTGATCAGGCTCCAGCAGTCTTCTTCGCTGGCGGCGCGTGGATCATCGGGGCGGCGCATGATGCGCGCCACCATGAACATCGCCAGCAGATAGGCCTGCGGTCCGGCGGCCAGGTGAATGCCGCGCCGCTCCATCTGTGTCAAAAAGAAACTGCGGTCCACGATCCGGCTGGCCAGCGCCGTCGACATGCTGACGGCCACCATCACCGCCAGACCCGTCTGCCAGTCACCCGTCAGTTCAAACACGATCAACGTGGTGGAAATCGGGGCCCCCAACACGGCCGCCGCGACCGCCCCCATCCCTGCCAAAGCATACAGTGACGAAGACCCCGACACATCCGGCAGCAACCCCGTGGCAATCAGGCCAAAGCCGAGACCGGTCAAGGCACCGATCATCAGTGAGGGTGAAAATACACCGCCCCCCATGCGCCCGCCCAGGGTAATCGCCACGGCGGCCACCTTGAGCACGGCAAAGATCACCGCCTCGTGCAACGCCAGCTCACCGGTCAAGGCCAGCGACATCGTTTCATATCCAACGCCAATGATATGCGGAAACCACAGCGCGATGATCCCCAGCAGCGCCCCTGCAATCGCAGGGCGCAGCCAGCGCGGCCAACCGGTGCGCGCCTGAAGGTAATTGCCCAGATCTTCGGCCCAGAAAATGCTGCGCATCAGGGCCACCGCGACCAGACCGCAGGTCAGCCCCAACAACAAAAACGCCGGAAGTTCCACATAAAATTGCAGGTTCACATAATCGGCCAGGCTGAATTCAGTCACATCGCCAAAGGCCAGACGGTTGATCACCGTACCCGCCACAGAGGCAATCACAATCGGCGCAAACGCATGGACCGCAAAATGCCGCAACACAACCTCAAGCGCGAACAGCGCCCCCGCGATCGGCGCATTGAAACTGGCCGAAACCGCTGCCGCCACCGCGCACCCCAAAAGGTCACGCCCGGTGATCCCATCCGCGTTGATCCTGTTGCTGACCCAGGTCGAAATGACCCCCGCGATATGCACCACCGGCCCTTCGCGGCCCGAGGACCCCCCGGTGCTGAGCGTGATGAGCGAGGCAAAGGCCGAGGCTATTCCCTCCTTCGTCTCTACCCGGCCATCATGCAAGGCCGCCCCAAGGATCACATCGCCCACCGATCGCGCCCGCGCATCAGCAGTGAACCTATGCAGGATCAACCCGACAACCAAACCACCCATGGTCGGGATCAAGATCACCCAATACCACTGCAACCCGCTGATAAAGCTGTGCAAAAGCGATACATCTTCGGTACCATACAGCGTTGATTGCAACCAGTTGATGCCCTTGCGGAACAACAATGCGGCAAAGCCTGCGGCGATCCCGATCAGCAAGGCGATGAACCAGAATGTGACCTTGCCGGGCCCACGATGACGAATCACCTGCCAGCCCTGCTTGCAAGAGGTTACCGCCAGAGTGAGTTGCTGCGACAAAAAGGACGGGGCCGGATCGCTCATGCTATGCCCCCCCTGTTCATCAGCCCGCCAGCAAAGCCTGCGCTGCCGCACGCGCGGCATCGGTGATCGTATCGCCCGCCAGCATTCGCGCCACTTCGTCAATCCGTTCCGGCGCGGACAGCGGCACCACGGTGGATGTCGTCATCCCCTTTGACACCGCCTTTTCAACCCGCCAGTGATGTGCGCCCAAGGCAGCCACCTGCGGCGAATGGGTCACCACCAATACCTGCCCGCCCTGTGCCAGGGCAGACAACCGCCGCCCCACGGCATCGGCTGTTGCCCCGCCAACACCCCGGTCGATTTCATCGAAAATCAGCGTCAGGCCAGACTGCCCACGGGTCAGGCAAACCTTGAGCGCCAGCAAAAAGCGGCTCAGCTCGCCGCCCGAGGCGATCTTGCCCAAGGGTCCCGCAGGGGCACCGGGGTTGGTGGCCACGGTAAAGCTGACCCCGTCGCGGCCGTCAGGTCCGGGCTCTTCTGCGGTGATCTGCGTCTCGAACACCGCCCGCTCCATCTTCAGCGGGGCCAGCTCTGCTGAAACCGCCTTGTCCAGATTGGTGGCGGCCTTGTTCCGTGCCGCGCTCAGCGCCTCTGCCGCCGCGTCATAGGCCGCTTGGGCATCGCGCACCGCCTTTGCCAGGGCGGCCTGCGCCGCCTCTCCTGCATCCAGGGCGTCCAGCTTGATCCTCAATGTGCCCGCGTAACCAGCCAGATCATCAGGTGCCACATCATGTTTGCGCGCAAGGGCGCGAATCGCAAACAGGCGCTCTTCGGTCTCTTCCAACTCAAGCGGATCGAATGACATCGTATCAATCGCGGTGGCGACCCCGCTCAGGGCCTCGTCCAGTTCCAGCATCGCACGGTTGAGCGCGGCCATCGGGGCCTCCAGCGCACCTTCGGCCCGGTCCGCCGCGCCATCCAGCCAGCGCAGCGCATCGCCCAAATTACGTTCGGCACCGTTTTGCCCCATGATCTCATAGGCGTTGACCACATCGGTCCTGATCTTTTCCGCGCCCTGCATCAGGCGGCGCTTGGTGTCCAACGTGGCTTCTTCGCCCTCTTGAGGGTCGAGTTTGTCCAATTCGGCCACCGCGTGACGCAGAAATTCCTCTTCGGCCTTGATTGCCGCGCGTTCGGCTGCCGCAACCTCTGCCGCCTTGCGCGCCTGGCCAAGCGCGCCCCAGGCCGCGCGGACCTTGGCCAAGGCCGGCGCAGTGCCGGCGAAATCGTCCAGAATGGCCCTGTGGCCGCGCGGGTTCAGCAAACCGCGGTCATCATGCTGACCGTGCAATTCCACCAGCGTCTCGGACAGGGCACGCAGAACCTCGCCAGAGCAGCGCCGATCATTGACCCAAGCGGTCTTGCGCCCATCGGCCGTATTGATCCGCCTGAGGATCAGCTCATCCTCGACAGGCAGCCCCGCCTCCTGCAGCACCTTTTTGGCGGGATGATCGGGCGACAGATCGAACCATGCGGTGACCTCACCCTGTGCGGCACCTTGTCGGACCAGATCGGCACGGCCGCGCCACCCCAGAACGAAACCCAATGAATCCAACAAGATAGATTTGCCTGCGCCGGTCTCACCAGTCAGCACGTTCAGGCCCGGCTGAAACCCAAGTTCCAACCGATCAATGATCAGCATGTCAGAAATATCAAGCCCGCGCAGCATCAGATCAGCCCGTAGGGTGGGGTTTTACCCCACCTGTTACAACCACTCGCCCTTGATCGTCTGGCGATAAATCGCACCCAACCAATTGTCCTTGAAGAAGGCAGGTTCCAGCCCCTTGCCGGTCAACAGCTTGTAGCTGTCCTCATACCATTCGGTAGACTGGAAGTTATGCCCCAGAATGGCCCCCGCCGTCTGTGCCTCTTTGTTCAGGCCCAGTGACAGATAGGCCTCAACCAATCGGTGCAAGGCTTCGGCGGTATGGCTCGTGGTCTGGAAATCCTCAACCACAACGCGGAACCGGTTGATGGCAGCGGTATAATGATCACGGCGCAGATAGTAGCGGCCGATTTCCATCTCTTTTCCCGCAAGGTGGTCAAAGGCCAGATCGAATTTCAGGATCGCGGCATTGGCATATTCGCTGTCGGGATAATTCTCGATCACCGCGCGCAGGGACTGCAGCGCCTGAAAGGTCAGCCCCTGATCCCGGCCCACTTCGTCAATCTGGTCATAATAGCTGAGCGCCAGAAGATATTGCGCATAGGCCGCGTCGTCATCATCGGGATAGAAATCAATGAACCGCTGTGCAGCGGCGCGGCTGTTGGGGTAATCCTTGTCGCTGTGATAGGAAAACGCCTGCATGATCAACGCACGGCGCGCCCAATCGGAATAGGGGTAAAGCCGTTCAATCTCAGAAAAGTAGAACGCCGCCTCATCCGCCTGCGAGCGGCTCAGTTCATATTCGCCCCGCTCAAAGATCTGCTCCGCCGTATAGGTCTCAAGCGGAATTTCCTGCGGATTGAAAAGGCTGCCAGTCACACGCCCTGCATTCCGGTTGCCCCCGCACGCCGCCAGACTGGCCACGACAAGAACCAATGCTGTCATTCGAGCGGCTGACCTGGTCTTGCTCATGCCTGCACCTTTTGCATTCTTACACCCATGGTCTTTGCAACCTTTGTTGACAGCCTTGCTAGCACATTAATCTGTAATGCAAAACGCCGATTGCACACTCCCTTGCCGACATCCCTGCAAAAGCCGAAAAGCCGTGCAGTTTCGAAGGCCCACACAAAGTGAATACATTGGTGTTGGATTGGGTTCAATGGCTGGCCTGCCTGATCTAGGCCACAGATTATGGTCTGTCAGGCGACTTGGGGGATTTCATCCCAAACCAGCCCATAGCCCGGCAGACGGCGTGTCATGAAAGGTGTGCATTCAACCAGCCGCACAGCACCCGGTGTGGCAAACAGCTTGCGCAGCAAGGTGTTGGTCAGCGAATGACCGGCCTTGTATCCGGTGTAATGGCCCAGCACAGGCGCGCCCGCCAAGGCCAAATCGCCCAAAGCATCCAGCATCTTGTGGCGCACGGGTTCATCCGCATGGCGCAGGCCACCGGGGCTGACCACATGATCACCGTCAAAAACCACCGCATTCTCGCCGGAATTGCCACCCAGCGCCAGGCCATTGGCCTGCATGGCATCCACATCGGCCTGACGGCAGAATGTGCGGCTGTCGGACAATTCACGCGCAAACGACCCGTTGTTCATCACCAGGGATTTCTTTTGCCGCCCAATCGCCGCATCGACAAAGTCGATCTCGAAATCAATCCGCAGCGTATCCGAGGGGGCCAATGTCGCTGTCGCATCACCTTCGGTCACGCGCACCGTCTGCAGCACCTCAAAGGCCATCACGGGGGCCGTCAGCCGCCGCACGCCACGCTGCATGAAACCGCGTACGAAAGGCACCGCAGAACCATCAAGGATCGGCACTTCGGGGCCGTCAATCTCAATCAGGGCATTATGGATGCCGCATCCCGCCAGCGCTGCCATCAGGTGCTCAACGGTGGACACGGACAAACCGGAGGCATTTTCCAGCTTGGTACACAGCGGTGAACGGTTGACCATATCCCAGCGCGCGGGAATCAACGTATCGCCCATCACCACATCGGTCCGGCGAAACCAGATCCCGTGATGCGCGCTTGCGGGTTTGACAGTGATGGACGCAGGTGCCCCGGTGTGCAGGCCTTTGCCGCCGAAACTTATCTCGGTTTTTATGGTGGTCTGCACAGGAAATCCTTGGAATCAGAAACAGTTTTTTAACTGCTTGTTGATTTAGGTGTCTGGGTCAGATTGCTCAACTCAATCTTTGTAACGGACTGAAACATGTCCGTAACAAACTGGCACAATTACGCCTGCTGCCTTCTATGCCCCTGTTATAAAATGAAAAAGGGCCGCCAGATGGCAGCCCCTTTGTCTCAATAGTGAAGTGTTTAGTTCGCTTGGCGGCGCAGGAATGCCGGGATTTCGATGCGGTCTTCTTCTGCATCGGGCTGCGGGCTTTGCTGCGGCGCAGCGGAAACGCGCGGCTGTTGCTGCACCGGTGGCTGCTGCCTGACCGGGCGCTGCTGGGGCTGCGCGTCACCTTCTGCATGACCTGTCATACGGTTGATCAGCGAGTTGATCCCAAAGCGCGGCTTGTCTGCTGCCTGCTGTGGTGCAGTCGCCTGCGTGACCGATGAACGCGCCTGCTGCTCTGGTGCGGCCTTTTGGGCTGCGGCACGCAAACGGGCCAGCGCCTCTGGGGATGGCGTGCCTGGTGCGGGTGCGCGCGGGGCGACAAAAGTCTCTGGCTCCGCCTCGATATCCTCCTCATAGCGCGGCTCGAATGCAGCGACCTTGGGCTGATAGGCGGGCGGTGGCAGATCATCGGCCTGCTGGCCGCGATCATCCCCGAAAACATCATTGTCGTAGTCTTGGACGACAGCGTTTTCTTCTTCCATCTCTTCGAACAGCGGCTGTTGCTGATGCGATGCCGCGACAGTGGCTGCGATGGCCGCTTCGGGTGCGGGTGCTGGCTCTGCGACGGTCTGCTGTTTCAGCGGCTGGCTCATGGAGCGACGCGGCACCGGCATTTCAGTGTTCACATCCGTGGCATCAATTCCTGTCGCCACGACGCTGACACGCATCATGCCACCCAGGTTTTCGTCCAGCGTGGAGCCGACGATGATGTTGGCTTCCGGATCCACTTCTTCGCGAATGCGGTTTGCGGCTTCGTCCAACTCGAACAGGGTCAGGTCGTGACCACCGGTGATGTTGATCAGCACGCCCTTGGCACCGCGCAGGGAAATCTCGTCGAGCAGCGGGTTGGCGATGGCCTTTTCGGCCGCCTGGATCGCGCGATCTTCGCCCTCGGCCTCGCCTGTGCCCATCATCGCCTTGCCCATCTCGTCCATCACGGCGCGTACATCGGCAAAGTCGAGGTTGATCAGGCCGGGACGGACCATCAGGTCGGTCACCCCTTTGACACCTTGATACAGGACGTCATCAGCCATGGAGAAGGCTTCGGTGAAGGTGGTTTTTTCATTGGCCAGACGGAACAGGTTCTGGTTCGGAATGATGATCAGCGTATCGACAACCTTTTGCAGCGCCTCGACACCCTCTTCGGCCTGGCGCATGCGCTTGGCCCCTTCGAACTGGAACGGCTTGGTCACGACACCGACGGTCAGCACGCCCAATTCACGTGCGGCCTGCGCGATGATCGGCGCGGCACCCGTGCCAGTCCCGCCACCCATACCGGCTGTGATAAAGCACATATGCGCGCCCGCCAGGTGATCGACGATCTGTTCGATGGATTCTTCGGCAGCCGCCGCACCGACAGAGGCCCGCGCGCCCGCGCCCAGACCTTCTGTGACCTTGATGCCCAGCTGGACCCGGTTTTCAGACTTGGCCTGCTGGAGCGCCTGCGCATCCGTGTTCGCCACGACAAAATCGACGCCGTCCAACTGTTTGTCGATCATGTTGTTGACCGCGTTGCCGCCTGCCCCGCCAACACCGAAAACAGTGATACGTGGCTTGAGATCTTCTTGTCCTGGCATCGATAGGTTCAGTGTCATGTGCTGTCCGCCTGTTGTTATAGCCCACGTCCCATGAGCGCTTGTCGTCACAAATTTAGCCAATATTAGCGACGAAACGCACCAACGTCACCTATTAATCAGCATTTAGACGCTAAATATGGGCAGATTTTTGCCCAATTTACCGCATTTTGGTCACCGCACTTCATATTGCGGTCACCAGTTGTCCTTAAACCATTTCACCGCCCGCTTCAAAGAACGGGACGGGTATTTCTCTGCCGGGATGTCAAAGTCCCACCATTCATCCTGCGGATGCGCCGCAAACAGCGACAATCCCACCGCAGAGGCAAAGCCGGGGCCCGTCGCGGCCTGTGGCAATCCATGCACCCGCAGCGGTCTGCCCAGACGCACCTGCTGGCCCAGTATCTTGCTGGCCAAACCGTCAAGTCCGGGAATTTGGCTGCCGCCGCCGGTCAGCACGATCTGCTGGCTGGGCAAATGGTCAAAGCCTGCCGCATCCAGACGCACACGCACCTCTTCGAGAATTTCCTCGACCCTTGGCCGCATGATACCTATCAGCTCTGCACGCGATGCGGTGCGCCGGTCATGTTCATAATCGCCTGTGTCGCCGCCGATTTCGATCATCTCGCGGTCGTCCATACCGGTGGCATGTACCCCGCCGTAAAACGTCTTGATCCGCTCTGCGTTGGCGGTCGGCACCTGCAGGCCCAGTGAAATGTCCTGCGTCACATGTTCGCCCCCCATGCGCAGGCTATCGGCGTAGATCATGTGCTTCTTGATAAAGATCGAGATACCGGTGGCACCGCCCCCCATGTCGATACAGGCGGCCCCCAGTTCCTGTTCATCCTCGACCAGCGCCGAGATGCCAGAGACATAGGCAGAAGAGGCAACGCCGGCCAGTTCCAGATCACAACGCTTGATGCAATGGGCCAGATGCTGCACGGCGGCGGCATCCACGGTCAGCATATGCATATCCACCGACAGGCTTTGCCCCAATTGCCCGCGCGGATCGCTCAGCCCTGATCGGTGATCGAGCGCGAAATTCACCGGCTGGGCATGCAAGACCTCGCGCCCCTCACCGTATTCGGGCACATCGCAATGGGCCAAAACGCGGGCCACATCATCTTCGGTGACCCCTTCACCGTCCAGATCAATCTGGGCGTCCAACCCATAGCTGCGCGGCTCGGCACCGGCAAAACAGGCGATGACGTGATCCACACGAATGCCTGCCATCTTCTGCGCGGCCTGCAAGGCAGTGCGAATGGCGCGCTCCGTCTCGTTCATCGCGCAGATTTCGCCAAATTTCACCCCGCGCGACCGGGTCGTCGCCGCCCCGATCACCCGAAATCCGGATTGCCCCGCCAAAGACCCGACACCGCCATCATCAGCCAGTTTGTCTGCCCCATCAAAGCGCAGCACAAGACAGGCGATCTTGGAACTGCCGACATCCAGGATCGCCACCACACCTCTTTGCATGGCAATCTTGCGCATATGGCGCATGGACCGCTGGCTTTCATAAAGGTCGTTCATGTCTCTCTCGCTCTCAATACCATGGCCTGCCTACTGACCAGTCACTTGTTTAACTTGCCACCACTGCTGGGTAGCTTCTTCACTCATCTGGATCGTGGGCCTGCGGCGCAGCCGCATGTCCACCCGCACAACGTCGCGTGTCAGAACCTCTTGGGCACCTTCCAGGGCAATCACCCGCTCCAATGCGGCCACGGCCCCGACTTCGGGCAAAAGGATGCGCTGATCACGGTCCAGAACCACGTCCCAGCGCCGGTCGCCCATACGCACGAGTCCGCGCATTCTGTCACCCAAGGCCTGACCCGTCTGAACCAGACGCAGGGCCTGCGGCACATGGCGCGCAGCCCCTCCGCCCGCCAGCAAGGGCAGCTGCGGAAAATCCGCACGCGCATCAATGCTGGCGACAAAGGCACCCCCCTCATCAATCAGCATCAAACCATCGGCCGTTCGCCAGATCGCGACGGGCACACGGGGCTCTGCATCCACCTGCAGAATGCCGCCCGGACGAATGCGCACATTCGCAGCCTTGATGCCGGGCAGTGCGACGATCTGGCTGCGCAGCAGCTCCAGGTCCATATCGAACGAACTTTGCGGCAATTCAAAAGGCATCAGCGCGCGGATATCAGCGGCCAGCTGCCCTTTGACGCCATCAATGGCCATCAGTTTGACCATGAACTCGGGGCGCTCTTGGATGCTGGAGCGGGTATCGGCCACCGCCTGTGCGATCGCGGCACGCCGGTCCGCATCCGAAAGATAGATCAACCCCGCCATCAAGGTGACGCAAAACGGCACCCCTGCGCGCAACGCCAGACGGAACCCCGGCGTCAGCATCAGCCGCTGCATCCGCCAGGCCCAACGCGAAGGTGCCGGATCAGACTTGGCCGTGCTGCGGCGAGGCATCAACGATCGCATGACGCATCCTCCACCATCCAGGCGCATAAATCGGGAAAGGATATGCCGCAGGCTTGCGCTTGCTCTGGGGCCAGCGATGTTGCGGTCATGCCCGGTTGGGTGTTGGTCTCAAGCAAGATCAGCCCGGCCGCGCCCTTGCTCTCATCCCAGCGAAAATCCGTGCGGCTGACACCGCGACACCCCAGCGCACGATGCGCCATCACAGCATAGCGCATGCACAAATCGAAAATCTCTTGCGGGATATCCGCCGGCACCACATGGGAGGACCCGCCCTCTTTGTACTTTGCGTCATAATCATACCAGCCGGTGGTGATGATATCGGTGACCGTCAGCGCACGGTCCCCCATCACTGTCGTCGTCAGCTCGCGGCCCGGCGCATAAGCTTCAACCATGACCTCATCCGGCATCTGGTCATCCAGTTGCGGCGGGCCGTTGTTTTCGGCCGCCACCAGGTAAACCCCCACCGAAGACCCTTCGTTGTTGGGCTTCACCACATAGGGCGGCGGCATCACATGGGCCTTTCGGACATCTGATGCCTTGGCAATCACACTGTCGACCACGGGCAACCCATGGGCGCGATAGACGTCCTTGCTGCGCTGCTTGTCCATGGCCAGCGCCGAGGACAGGACACCCGAATGCGTATAGGGCAAACGCATCCACTCAAGCATGCCCTGAACGCAGCCATCTTCGCCCCAGCGCCCATGCAGGCAGTTGAGAACGACATCAGGTTTCAGATGATCCAGAACAACAAAAAGGTCGGGGCCTGCATCGACCTCAACCACATCATATTGTTTTTCCCGCAATGCAGCAGCACAGGCGCGCCCGGTATCCAAAGAGACCTCACGCTCTGCGGAGGGCCCGCCCATCAATACTGCAACTGTCGGGGTTTGCCTGCTCGACGTACCCACCGCTTTGCCTTTGTTCTGAGCCTTTTGCGGCCCTTAATTATTGGTCTTTGCCGTTTTCCGGCTTTGCCTCAACGCCCAGGGGATCCAACGGATCACCCAGCCGCATTATTTCCCACTCTAGCGTTATACCTAAGGTATCGTAAACCTTTTTTCGCACCTCTTCACCCAATCCTTCCAGATCAGCAGCAGTCGCGTCACCGGTATTGATCAAGAAGTTGGAATGCATGGGCGACATCTGTGCGCCGCCTCTTGTGGCACCGCGCATTCCGGCGTCATCAATCACCTTCCATGCCTTGAGATCATGCACATCATCCGCACGCCCCGTAGAAGAGAAACCAGCGGGGTTTCGAAAGGTGCTTCCGGCGCTGCGGTCCTTGGTCGGCTGGGTCTCATCGCGCTTGCGCAATTGCTCTTCCATCCGTTGATGCAGGACCTCCGGTTGCCCCTGCGGCGGGGCGAAACTGGCCGACACCAATACCGCCCCCTCGGCCAGATCGCTTTGGCGGTAGCGGAAATTCAAATCATCCGGGCCCAAAGTGACAAGACGGCCATCGCGCAGCACCACCTGTGCGGACACGAAATGATCCGCGGTATAGCTGCCGTAGCAGCCCGCATTCATCCGGACCGCGCCGCCGATACTGCCCGGAATCGTGCGCAAAAAGGTCAGGTCAAGCCCCGCATCCGCCGCCCTGCGCGCCACATGCGCATCCAGTGCCGCAGCACCCGCTGTCACGCGGCCCTGCCCGATCTCGATCCCGTTGAACCCGCGTCCCAGCCGGATCACCACCGCACGCAGCCCCCCGTCCCGTATGATCAGGTTGGAGCCCACGCCCATCGGGAAAACCGCCACATCCTTGGGCAAATCGCGCATGAAATCGCGTAGATCATCCAGATCTGCCGGCTGGAACAACACATCCGCAGGCCCCCCCACACGCAGCCAGGTCAATGCGCTCAGCAGCTTGTTGGGGGTCAATGCGCCACGGGTCTGGGGAAGTGAAATCTCTGTCATACCTGCCGCGTAAAGCGAAACGGGCCCTGCGTCAAACGTCAGTTTCCGTCACGCGGCTGTCCAGCCATGCGCGCCTGATCCGGCCCGCAAACCACCCGATGCACCCCGCACAAAGCCCATAGACCAAGGCCGCCGCTTGGGCGATCATGACATTGACCTCAAAGGGATCGGCCCGCAAACCCCAGACCATCCAGCCCAGGTTCAGCAAAAGCCCCACCAGCAAAACCACGACAAAACGTCCCGGCCTGCGGACGTATCCACAATGCGCACAGGCCAGCATCCATGTCACCAGCACCGCGATCAGAACATAGACCGTCCCGCTCACTCTGCCGGCCCTGTGCTATGCCTCAAGCTTTGCCTGATCCAGCGCGCCAGATACATCACCGGCCAACGCAGGATCGAACAGCCCCCCGCCAGCACCAAAAGCGCGATCCAAGGGCCATGTTGCAGCGTGACATAGCCCAGCAAAGGTATGCCAACGGCGATCAGAACATAGGCATTGCGCCAATGCTGATCCTTGCTGGGCATCATCGCCAGGATATTGGCCACGACGGCCCACAAACAGGCAAGTGTCAAAGACAAGCTCATTCAAAGCCCTCCACCTGCAGCGCGCCGCGGCACTTTCGATCATGCCGCCTTGGCACCATCAAGCCGCCGCACCCTTCATGGCCGCAAGCTTGTCAGGCAATCCGTTGGCCCAGGCGCTGATCGTACCGGCCCCCAGACAGACCACCATATCGCCCGGCCCGGCCTGTTCCCGGACCAGCCGCGCCAGATCGTCCTCGCTGGTGACAGCGCGGGCATGGCGATGCCCGTGGCGGATCAGCCCCGCCACCAGATCATCGCGGGATGCGCCTGCGATGGGCTCCTCTCCGGCTGAAAAAACCTCGGCGATGCCCACGACATCCGCGTCGTTAAAGCAGGCGCAGAATTCATCGAAATGATGGCTCAGGCGCGTATAACGATGCGGTTGATGCACGGCGATCACACGCCCTTCGGTGGCCTGACGTGCAGCTTTCAGCACGGCGGCAATCTCAACAGGGTGGTGGCCGTAATCATCAATGATCGTGACGCCATCAACTTCGCCAACCTTGGTAAAGCGTCGGTTCACCCCACCAAACGCCGCCAAAGCGGTGCGGATTTCATCCAGTTTCATCCCCAGATGCCGCGCCACCGCCACTGCCGCCAGCGCGTTTGAGACATTGTGATCCCCCGGCATCGGCAGGCTGCACCCTTCGATGACCTTGTCCTCGGACTGCAGATGAATGTCGAACAGCGCCACGCCGTTCTTGTAATGCAGGTTGCGCGCCCGCACGTCCGCCTGCGCGTTAAAGCCATATGTGACGACGCGCCGGTCGGTAATCTTGCCCACCAGCTTTTGCACTTCTTCATGATCAATGCAGCAGACCGCCAGACCGTAGAACGGAATGTTCGACACGAAATCCAAGAACCCCTGCCGCAGCGTGTCAAAATCACCCCAATGTTCCATATGTTCGGGGTCGATATTGGTCACGATGGCAATGGTCGCGGGCAGGCGGTTAAAGGTGCCGTCGCTCTCATCGGCCTCAACCACCATCCATTCGCCCTGCCCCATGCGCGCGTTGGAGCCATAGGCGTGAATGATCCCGCCGTTCACCACCGTGGGGTCAATGCCGCCCGCCACCAACAGTTCGGCCACCAGCGTGGTGGTCGTGGTCTTGCCATGGGTGCCGGCCACCGCGATGTTGGATTTCAGCCGCATCAATTCGGCCAGCATCTCTGCCCGGCGCACAATCGGCAGCCCCGCCAGACGCGCCGCGTCCAGCTCGGCATTGCCCGGCTTGATCGCAGATGAAATCACGATCACTGCGGCACCTTCGATATTCCCGGCCTGCTGTCCTTCGAATATCGTGGCCCCCAACCCCTTGAGCCGGTCGGTGATCTTGCTGGCCTTCAAATCAGAGCCCTGCACCCGGTAGCCATGGTTCAACAAGACCTCGGCGATGCCCGACATGCCAATGCCGCCAATACCCACAAAATGGATCGGCCCCACATCGGTAGGCAATTTGGTTGCGGCTGCGTTCATTTGCTTTTTCCTTGTTCTGCGAGGGCTTCCACCATCCCTGCCAAAGTCTCTGCGGCGTCCGGCTTGCTGACCGACAGCGCGGCATTCGACATCTGTATCGCAGCCGTTGGATGGGTCAGGATCATTTCAATCTGCTGTGCCATGCTTTCGGGGTTGGCCATGTCCTCTGGTACCAGGATGGCGGCACCTGCCTCCACCAGACCGCGTGCATTTGCGCTTTGGTGATCCCCTGTTGCGGCCGCAAAAGGGATCAGCACCGATGGCCGCCCGATCACCGAAATATCGGCCACCGAAGACGCGCCAGAGCGGCTGATCACCAGCTGCGCCTCTGACATACGGCGCGGTACATCGTTGAAAAACGGCTGGACATCCGCCGAAATGCCGTGCTCTGCGTAATAGTTGGCAACCCTTTCGGCATCCTCTTCGCGGGCCTGATGGCTGACGCGGATGTTGCGCAACAGCGCCATCGGCAAACCCGCAATGGCCGGTGGCACCACATCCGACAGGATACGCGCCCCTTGCGATCCCCCCATGATCAGCAGTTCCATCGGGTAATCCCCCGGCGCGATATAGCCCGCACCGGCCCGGTCCAGCACAGCCGCCCGCACCGGATTGCCGACATGCACCGCCTCGACGCCCTCAGGCAGCTTGGTCGGCCATGTGCCGCAAGCCACGGCATCAACACGTTTTGCAAACAGCTCGTTCACCCGACCCAAAACGCCGTTTTGCTCATGGATCATTCGGGGCCGCCGCAACAGCGTTGCCGCCGCCAGCGCGGGGATCGACGGATAACCTCCAAAACCCACAACCACCGCTGGCTTGTCCAAGACCATCCGCCACGCGGCACCCAGGACGCCTGCCGCGATACGCAGCGGCACCAGCGCCTTGGCCAGCACACCGCCACGCGCAAAGGTGGCGGCACTGACCTGGACAATCTCAACCGCCTCGGGAAATGCGCCGGTATAGCGTGCTCCGCGCGCATCCGTAGACAGACGCACCCGCCAGCCCCGCGCCAGCATCACTTCTGCCAGCGCCTGGGCGGGAAACATATGGCCACCCGTGCCACCCGCCGCAATGATGAGCAAAGGTGCCTTCACCGCAACCGCCCCCGGCCCAGCAGGTCCGAAATCTCGCCCTGCGGCCGTGTCCGGGTAAAGGCCAACAGCATTCCCACGGCAATGCCAGAGGCAATCACCGAAGACCCGCCATAGCTGACGAAGGGCAAAGTCATTCCTTTTGCTGGCAACAAACGCACCGCAACCCCCATGTTGATCATCGCCTGTACGCCAAACATACAGGCCAAACCGGTCCCTGCCAAACGAATGAACGGGTCCCTTTCACGTACCAGCCGCAACAGCGACCGCACAACGACGCCCGAATAAAGCGCGATGATGCAAAGCACCAGCACCAGACCGTATTCCTCTGCGGCAACGGCAATGATAAAATCGGTATGCGCATCGGGCAAAGACCATTTCACCTGCCCCTCGCCCACGCCGACCCCAAACAATCCACCCTCACGGATGGCATCGGTCGCATAGCCCAATTGCGTCGTCGGATCGACATCGGGGCTCAGAAACCCGTCGATACGACGGGCAAAATGTTCTGAATTAGCATAGGCCACGGTACCTGCAATCACCACCATCGCGGCCATGCAAACCAGCAGAACCATCGGGGCCCCGGCCACGAAATACATCACGCCCCAGCCAAACAACACCAGACAGGCCTGACCGAAATCAGGCTGCAGCGCCAGCATCAAGACAATCGAGATGCACAGCGCAAAAGACCACACCTTGCCCGGAGGACCGTTAATCTCAAGCGAGGCGGCCATAAGCCAAGCGGTGGCGACGACAAACCCCGGCTTCAGGAATTCGGAAGGCTGGATGCTTGCAAAGCCCAGTGAATACCACCGCGTCGCCCCCTTGCCGAAATCCGTGCCCAGAAACGGCAGCAACGCCAGCGCGATAAACGCCAGCACAAAGCCAATCACCGCAAGCCGTCGCACCAGCAACGGCGACATCATCGAGGTGATCACCATGGCGGCAATGGCCAGCCCGCCAAAAAACGCCTGCCTCTGAACATAGTGAAATGGATCAAACCCGTTGCGCTCTGCCAGCGGAACAGAGGCCGCAAGGCCCAACAGCAACCCCACCCCGAACAGCATCAGAACGCACGAAAGCGTCCAGCGGTCCACGGTTCGCCACCATTTTGGAAGTATCGGTTCACCGTCCTGTATCCGAACGGTGCCATGCGCCATTGCTGTCATGACTATCTGCCTTACACTGCCTCATCTGCCCCGAAGGGTGTCCCATTATTGGGATCTACAGCCGCATCTTAGACCGGTTTGGCGCAACAGGCTAGGGCTTTTCATGCGCCCCGCGGTCGCCTTTGCCCCGCGACAGGCCCGCCCGCGCGCGCGCCTCATGCAGGCTACCATGCGGCCCGCCTTGCACGGCAACTTGACCCGCCCGCCGGATCGGTGCAAGCCGCACCCATGCAGTTTGACACAGTGATCATAGGGGCCGGTGCCGCCGGCATGATGTGCGCCGCCCACGCAGGCGGGCGCGTGCTGGTGGTGGACCACGCCAAAGCACCGGGCGAAAAGATCCGCATCTCGGGCGGCGGGCGGTGCAATTTCACCAATATGCACTGCGCCCCCGACAGCTTCCTGTCCCGCAACCCGCATTTCGCCAAATCCGCATTGGCCCGCTATACGCAATGGGACTTCATCGAACTGGTGGACCGCCACGGCATCAAATGGCACGAAAAGACGCTGGGCCAGCTGTTTTGCGACACATCGGCCAAAGAAATCATCGCCATGCTGCGTCAGCTGATGGCACAGGCCGGTGTCGACCTGCGCCTGCACAGCACCGCACATGGCATCCAAAAACACACCGATCACTTCAGCCTCACGCTGCAAGAGCCTGACAAGGCAACAAAAATAACCTGCCGAAACCTTGTTATCGCAACGGGTGGTAAATCCATCCCCAAGATGGGGGCAACCGGGTTTGCCTATGACATCGCGCGGCAATTCGACATTCCCGTGACCGAAACCCGCCCCGCCCTTGTGCCCTTCACCTTTGCCGAAGGCCGCTTTGCCGAAATTTCGGGGGTCGCCACCCCGGCACGGGTCACCGCCGGTACCGCCACTTTCGAAGAAGCGCTGCTCTTCACCCATCGCGGCCTGTCCGGCCCCGCAGTCCTGCAGGCCTCGTCCTACTGGGACGAAGGCGCGCCAATCACCGTCAATCTGACGCCCGCCGCTGATCTGCTCGAAAAACTGCGGGCCCAGCGCCAGACCTCGGGCCGCAAGAATCTGACCACCGAACTGGCGCATCACCTGCCTGCGCGGCTGGTGGATCATCTGTCCAGCCAAATGGACCTTTCGGGCAATCTGGCCGATTGGTCCGACGCCCGCCTGACCGCGCTTACCGACACGCTTGCCGCCTGGCAGCTGCACCCCTCGGGCACCGAAGGTTACCGCACCGCCGAAGTCACCCTGGGCGGCGTCGACACCGATGCGCTGTCATCGCGCAGCATGATGGCCAAAGAGGTCGCGGGCCTCTATTTCATCGGCGAAGCGGTGGATGTCACGGGCTGGCTGGGCGGCTATAACTTCCAATGGGCCTGGTCCTCGGCCATGGCCGCCGCCCGCGCCATCACGGGGCCGCAATAACCTTTGCCACCTGTGCGGCAAAATCCTCACCGCGCCGTTCGAAATTGTCATATTGATCAAAACTGGCCGCCGCCGGGGCCAGCAGCACCACATCGCCCGGCTCTGCCTCTGCCGCCGCCTGCGCCACGGCGATCTCCATGGTGCCGCAAACCTCGGCCTCGACACTCAGCTGCATGGCAAATGCCGCCGCCTCGCGCCCGATCACATAGGCCTTGCGCACCGATCCGCTGGCCGCAGCCAAACCGTCCAGCCCGCCTTCCTTCTCCAGACCGCCGCAAATCCAGCGGATGTTGCCAAAAGCCGCCAGCGCCTTGGCGGCCGAATCCACATTGGTGGCCTTGCTGTCATTCACAAAACGCACCCCATCCTTTTCTCCGATCGTCTGGGACCGGTGCGGCAAACCGCCAAAGGAATGAAACGCCACCTCGATCACTTTCGGGGCCAACCCCAGCGACCGACAGGCCGCATAGGCCGCACAGGCGTTTTGATGGTTATGCGCCCCCGGCAATCCCGCCACGGCCCGCAGATCAATAGAGGCGATCTGCTTGCCCTTGCGATATTCCGACAAGAACCCCTTGCGTGCAAAGACCTGCCACCCCGGACCGGTCAGCTTTTGCGCAACCGACACCCGGATCACCCGGTCATCCACCGGGCCCTGGCTCATTTGTCCGGCCAAAAACCGCCCCTCAGGCTCATCCACCCCGATCACGGCACGGTCCGGCCCGCCTTCTGCAAACAACCGGCGCTTGGCCGCGAAATAGCCGCCCATGCCGGCATGCCGGTCCAGATGATCAGGCGACAGATTGGTAAAGACCGCCACATCCGGCGTCAGGCTGCGCGCCAGATCTGTCTGATAGCTCGACAGCTCCAGCACCACGACCTCGCCATCCACGGCCGGATCCAGATCCAGCACCCCGCGCCCGATATTGCCGGCCAATTGGCAGGGCCGGCCCACATGTTCCAAAATATGATGGATCAGGGCCGAGGTGGTGGATTTCCCGTTTGATCCCGTCACCGCAACCACCCTTGGCGCGCTATCGAAATTATCCCATTCGTCACTGGCAAAACTCTGGAAAAACAAACCGATATCATTGTCCACCGGCACCCCTGCGGCCAGCGCCAGCGCCACCACAGGGTTCGGTGCGGGATAAAGATGGGCAATGCCGGGGCTGACAATCAACCGCGCAATCCCCTCCAGATGCTGCTCCGTCTTGAACGCCACACAGGCAAACCCTTCGGCCTCCGCCGTCTCGCGGGCCGCCGGATTATCATCCCAGCACAGCACCTGCGCGCCGCCCGCCCGCAGGGCCCTGGCGGCACTCAAACCAGAGCGCCCCAAGCCCAATACCGCAACCCGGCTTCCGTCCAATCCCTGCACTGGAATCATTTCTGGCCCCCTGTTAGATGTTTGCCGCACCATGGGGCCAAGCGGCCCCCTTCACAAGCCGGAGACGCGCCGATTCCCGATCTTCACACCCTCCTTGATGACCTCGACCGCACCATCAGGGCAGATGGCGACTGGGGCACCCCGGCCAGCTACATCCCCGAACTCGCCCGCATCGATCCCGCGCAATTCGCCATCAGCGTGGTCACCGCCGACGGGCAGCTGCATGGTGCCGGCGATGTCAGCACGCGCTTTTCGGTGCAATCCATCACCAAGGTCTTTACCCTTGCCATCGCCCTGGGCCGCGCGGGCGATCAGCTGTGGCAACGCGTGGGCCGCGAACCCTCGGGGCGGGCCTTCAATTCCATCGTCCAGCTGGAACAGGAACAGGGCCGCCCGCGCAACCCCTTCATCAACGCCGGTGCCATCGTCACTACCGACGAAGTGCTCTGCGGCCGCGCGCCCCGCGACGCCCTGGCCGAAATCGTCCAATTCGTCCGTACCGCCGCCGAAGACGACAACATCCACATCAACAACGCCGTCGCCGCCTCCGAAACCGCCCATGGCCACCGCAACTTTGCGCTGGCGCATTTTCTGGCCAGCTACGGCAATCTGAAAAATCCCCCCGAAATGACCCTGGGCACCTATTTCCACCATTGCGCGCTGGAAATGACGACCGCCCAACTGGCCATGGCGGGGCGCTTTTTGATGGGGGCACCGGGTGGCCCGCGCCTGCTGTCCACCCAACGCATCCGCCGGCTGAACGCATTGATGCTCACCTGCGGTCACTACGACGGCTCTGGCGATTTCGCCTACCGCGTGGGCATCCCCGGCAAATCCGGCGTCGGCGGCGGCATCCTGGCCATCGTCCCGGGCAAAGCCTCCATCGCCGTCTGGTCCCCCGGCCTCAATCTCTACGGCAACAGCAACAAAGGCACCCAAGCCCTTGAAATAATGCCAAAAAAAATGAACTGGTCGATCTTCTAGGGCGTCTCAAACCCACGCGCCGCCCTAGCTGCTCCGCGTTCTGTCAGCCAGGCCAATAAAGCCTCAACTCTTTTTGGCCCTAAATCCCTCGGAGGTTTGGAGGCAGAGCCTCCAAAGGCCCCAAAAGGGCCTCCAAAACCGCGCGCCGCACACGCCGGTTCCCCCCAGAACACAAAATATCGTCTGCGAAAAACCCGTCTCCGCCTCAGCGCACCTTCAACGTGGCCAGTCCGATCATGGCAAGGATCAAAGAGATGATCCAGAACCGGATCACGATCTGCGGCTCCGCCCAGCCCTTCTTTTCATAATGGTGATGGATCGGTGCCATCAGGAACACCCGCCGCCCGGTGCTCTTGAAATACAGCACCTGGATGATCACCGACAGCGCCTCGACCACGAACAGACCGCCCACGATCGCCAGCACCAGCTCATGTTTGGTCGCCACCGCAATCGCCCCCAGCGCCCCACCCAGCGCCAGCGATCCGGTATCGCCCATGAACACCGCCGCAGGCGGCGCATTATACCACAAGAACCCAAGGCCCCCGCCAAATATCCCGGCGGTAAAGATCAATATCTCCCCAGTGCCCGGCACATAATGCACATCGAGGTAATCTGTGAAATCCACACGCCCCACCGCATAGGCGATAACACCCAAAGTGCCTGCTGCAATCATCACCGGCATGATCGCCAGCCCGTCCAGACCATCGGTCAGGTTGACCGCATTGGCCGCCCCCACGATCACGATGATCGCGAAAGGAACAAAGAAATAACCCATATTGATCAGGGTGTCCTTGAACACAGGCAAGGCCAATTGGTACTGCAGCCCCTCGGGATGGTATTGCGCCGCCCAGAAACCCGCGATGCCAGAGATCAAGAACCCCAGCAAAAGCCGGATCCTTGAGGACACGCCCTTCACGTTCTGCTTGCTCACCTTGGCATAGTCATCGGCAAATCCGATGGCCGCGAAACTCATCGTGACAAACAGCACCAGCCAGACAAAGGGGTTGTCCAGCCGCGCCCACAGCAATGTCGACGTCAGCAGGGCCCCGACAATCAGCAACCCGCCCATCGTGGGCGTGCCCGCCTTGACGAAATGTCCCTCAGGGCCGTCCTCGCGGATCGGCTGGCCCTTGCCCTGACGCCTGCGCAGAACCGCGATCAACGGCTTTCCGAACAAAAACCCAAAGATCAACGCCGTCAGAAACGCCCCACCCGCCCTGAAGGTGATGTAGCGAAACAAGTTAAAAAAGTCGCCACCATCCGACAGCAGGGTCAACCAATAGAGCATCAAACACGTCCTAACTCATCATACTGTGGGCCACCGGCTTTGGGCGGCGGCCCGATCTACAGGGTTGCTACCGGATGGCCCATTTTGCGGATCGCGTCAACGATACTGCCCAGTTTCATCGACAAGGACCCCTTGGCCAGCACCACATCCCCGCTGTCCAGCTTTTGCCGCAGCCCCTGCAACATCTCGGCAGAGGTCTCGGTCCAGTCGCCGCGCTGATGTTCGGGCAACAGATCATACAGCGCCCGCATCAACGGGCCGACACAATGCACCACGTCCAGTGATTTCACCGCGTCCAGATGCGCCAGACCCGCATGCAGCGCCACCGCATCGGGCCCCAATTCCTTCATGTCGCCCAGAAATGCAATCCTGCGGCCCTTGCTGACCCGGCCGATGTCATGGGTCACCTCAGACGCCGCCAGCACCTCCAGTGCGGCCGCCATCGACGTCGGATTGGCGTTATAGCTGTCGTCGATCAGATCCAGCGTCATATGCGTGTCGACCAGGTCCAGGTAGATCCGCTCGCGCACACCGCGCCCCTGATAGGGCTGCCAGCGCCCCAGCGATTGCGCGGCCAGCGCCAGATCCGCCCCCAGCGCTTTTACCACGGCAAGCGCGCCCAGCGCGTTCATCGCAAAATGCCGCCCCGGCGTGGCGATCTTGAACAACAAGGGCGTGCCATCCGCATCGGCCTGCACCACGGTCGTCTCGGCCTGAACGCTCACATCCATCAGCTTGAACTGAAACCCATGGGTCCCGAACTCCATCTCGCGCAGCCGGCAATCCACCGCCTTGGCCATCAGGATCGCCGCATGTTCGATATCGGCATTGATCACCGCAACCCCGCCCGGCCTGACCCCCTCAAAGATAGAGGCCTTCTCGATCGCGATCCCGGCAATATTGTCAAAAGCCTCAAGGTGGGCGGCAGCCACGGTGGTCACCATCGCCACATCGGGTGCGGCCATCCGTGCCAATGGTGCAATCTCGCCGGGGTGGTTCATGCCGATCTCGATGATCGCATATTCCGTCTCTTTGGGCATCCTTGCCAATGTCAGCGGCACGCCCCAATGGTTATTGTAGCTGGCGACAGACGCATGGGTCCGCCCCTGATCCGACAACATCGCCAAGAGCATCTCCTTGGTCGAGGTCTTGCCCACGCTGCCGGTCACAGCGGCCACCTTGGCCGCCGTGCGCGCCCGTGCCGCCCGCCCCAGCGCCTCAAGCCCCGCCAGCACATCCTCCACGATCAACAAGGGCGCATCCGCCGCCACACCCTGTGGGATATGGCTGACCAGGGCCGCACCGGCCCCCTGTTCCAGCGCCTGCGCCACAAATTCGTGACCGTCACGAATGTCTTTCAGGGCGACGAACAAATCACCCGGCTGCAGCGTGCGCGTATCAATCGAAACCCCCTCGCAGACCCAGTCTCCTACCGCCTGACCGCCGGTCGCTGCCGCCGCCTCTGCGCTTGTCCACAAACTCATGCCAATCTCCCATCAAGCGCCGCGACCGCGACACTTGCCTGTTCCGCATCATCAAAGGGCAGCACATCGTCGCCGATGATCTGCCCGCTCTCATGTCCCTTGCCCGCAATCAACAATGCATCCCCCGGCCCCAGCATATCAACCCCGCGCAAAATCGCCTCGGCGCGGTCGCCCACCTCCATGGCGTCAGGCGCGCCGGCCAATACCGCCGCACGAATGCGCGCGGGATCCTCTGAGCGCGGGTTGTCATCGGTCACGATGACCCGGTCCGCATGCTGCTGTGCGGCCGCCCCCATCAGGGGCCGCTTGCCCACATCACGGTCGCCTCCGGCCCCTACGATGGCCACCAATCGCCCCATCACATGGGGCCGCATCGCCTGCAACGCGGTGGCCACGGCATCGGGCGTATGGGCATAATCCACGAATACCGCCGCCCCGTTGTCGCGGGTGGCGGCCAGTTGCATCCGGCCGCGCACGGTTGTCAGATGTGGCAGAGTGTCAAACACCTCGGCGGGATCTGCGCCACAGGCAATGACCAGACCGGCGGCCAGCAGCACATTCTCCGCCTGGAAACCGCCGATCAGCTCCAGCCGTTTCTGATAGGCCTTGCCGCGCCACTCAAAACGCAGGTCCTGCCCGGTCGCGTCAAACCGCTGACCGGTCAGATGCAGGTCACCCCCGTCACGGCCCACGGTGATGATCTGGCAGCCGCGCGCATTGGCAATGGCCAACATGTCCACCCCCTTGGGATCATCAATGTTGATCACAGCCGTGCCATCATCGGGCAGCACGCGGGCGAAAAGCCCCGCCTTGGCGTCGAAATAGGCCTCAAAGGTGCTGTGATAATCCAGATGGTCCTGCGTGAAATTGGTAAAACCCGCCGCCCGCAGGGTCACCCCGTCCAGCCGCCGCTGGTCCAGCCCATGGCTTGAGGCCTCCATCGCGGCATGGGTGATGCCATGGGCCTGGGCCTCGGCCAGGGCGCGGTGCAGGGTGATCGGCTCTGGCGTCGTATGGGCCAGCGGCGCGGTCCAGGCCCCTTCCACGCCGGTGGTGCCCAGGTTGACCGCAGGCAATCCCATCTCGATCCAGATTTGCCGCACAAAGGTAGAGACAGAGGTTTTGCCATTGGTCCCCGTCACCGCCACGACGGTCTGGGGCTGGGCCCCAAACCAGATTGCCGCCGTGCGCGACAGCGCCTCTCTGGGGGCATCGGTGACCACGACGGCGGCACCCGCCTCCGCGATCTGCTGTGCTGCGATCTGCGCGCCTTGGGCATCGGTCAAAACCGCAACCGCCCCCTGGCGCAGGGCCGCCTGCACGAATTGCGCACCATGCGCCCGGCTGCCCGGCATCGCGGCAAAGAGGAACCCCTGTTTGACCTCGCGGCTGTCCACGGCAATGCCGGTAATTTCTGGGTTTGCACCACCCCGGGCCGTTAACCCAAGCGAAGAAAGCGGAACGGTCCGGCTGGTCATATGCTATGTCTTTTTGTCAGTTGCTGCCGGTAAGCGTTACCATGGTCGGATTGACAGGTTCAACAGTCGGTCGCACACCCAGCAAAGGTGCCACACGCCGGATCATCTCTGCGGCGATCGGCACAGCGGTCCAGCCCGCGGTCCGCCGTGGCTTGTCACCCGAAGTCTCGACCGGTTCGTCCAGCGTCACGATCAACACATATTTGGGGTCATGGGCCGGGAACATAGAGGCAAAGGTCGCCAGCGTCTTGTCCTTGTAATAGCCGCCCCGCGGATTGGGCTTGTCTGCGGTGCCGGTCTTGCCGCCCACGAAATAGCCGGGCACTTCGGCAAAGCTGGCCGTGCCGTCCGCCACCACTTTGCGCAGCATCATCCGCGCGTCACTTGCCGCGCGCTCTGACATCACGCGAGGGCCCAGTTGCGGCCCGTTTTGTTTCAAGATCGTGGGTTTCACCCGAAACCCGCCATTGGCAATCGCCGCATATCCGGCCGCCAGATGCATCGGCGAAGTCGACAGCCCGTGGCCATAGGAAATCGTCACCGTGGACAGATCCGTCCAACGCTGCGGCAACAGCGGCTTGCCGCCCGCCGCCTCCACGATCTCATAGTCCGTGGCCTCGAAAAAGCCGAGATCCTTGAGGAACTTCTGCTGGCGTTCCACCCCGATCTGCAAGGCCAGACGCCCCGTGCCCCGGTTGGACGAATGCACGATGATATCCGTGACCGACAGCTTGCCGTAATTCTTGTTCTGGAATTCCCCGATGTTGAACCCGCCGACCCGCATCGGGCCTGCGGTCTCAATGACGGTCTCGGCGTTCACCAACCCCAGCTCGATCGCCTGCGCTGCTGCAAATATCTTGAAAACCGATCCCAGCTCATACACCCCTTGCACCGACCGGTTGAACAGCGGGCTGTCGGATGCATCCCCTTCCGTTGCGGGCCTTGGGCGGTCATTGGGGTCAAACGACGGCAATGACACAACAGAGATGACCTCCCCCGTTTTCACATCCATCAAGACACTGGTGGCACCCTTGGCATTCATCAGCTTCATGCCGCCCCACAGCACCCGCTCTGCGGCGGCCTGAACGCTCAGGTCCAGTGACAGCTGCAAGGGGGTGTTGCCATTGGCCGGATCGCGCAGATAATCGTCAAAATATTTCTCGACCCCCGCCACACCGATCACTTCGGCACCATGCACCCCCTCTTTGCCAAAGCTGGCACCGCCCATCACATGGGCCGCAAGGGTCCCGTTGGGATAAAGCCGCATGTCGCGCGGCGCAAAAAGCAACCCCGGATCGCCGATGTCATGCACCGCCTGCTTCTGCTCAGGGCTGATTTTTCGCTTGATCCACAGGAACTTGCGCTCTCCGGTGAAATCCTTGATCAGCCGTTCCTCATCCAGATCCGGAAAGACCCGGACCAGCCCTTTGGCGGCCATCACCGGATCAACCATATGTTTGGGCTGAGCATACAGCGCATGGGTGTCGAAATTCGTGGCCAGAATACTGCCGTTGCGGTCCACGATATCCGCCCGACTGGCCGAAATCATGGCCCCCGGCGCATGGGCGCGCGGCTCTACCGGCTCTGACGTGGCCAGCAGCCCCATCCGTGCCCCCACCACCGCAAAGGCACAAAAGAAAAACGCCCCCAGCACAAACAAGCGCCCTTCGGCGCGCAGTCTTGCGTGATCGCGCATCTGCTCGTGACGGATGCGCGTGTTCTCGCGCTCGATCGCATCGGGGTTTTCACCCTTTTGACGCGCCTCAAGGATTCGTGCCAGCGGGCGCAGCGGTGTGCGGATCATAGCGGGTCCTCCTCGCCGGCGGCAGCGGCACTTGAGACATCAACCGGATTGGTGATGGGCAGCATCGGGGGCGGCGCATAGGGCACCTGGTCCACCGCGCCGAATTGCTCTGGCAACAGCGGCAACAGCCCCAGACGTTCAAAATTGATCTCAGCCAGATCGCGCAGCCGTTCGGGGCGGTTCTGATAGGCCCATTCCGCCTTGAGCACGGCAAGCCGCGCATGGCTGGCCTGAATGCTGCGGTGCAGCTTGTCCACATCCGACAGGGCCTGCTGGGTGGCATAATTTTCGCGGTAGGCCCAGAACGCCAGACCGATGACCGCCAGAGATGTCAGGATATAAAGCACTGCCCGCATGTCTCAAAGTCCCTTGACCATCGGCATGCCGATGGATTTCGCATCTACCTCGCCCGAAGGCGCATCCGTTCTGATCGCAACCCGCAGCTTGGCTGACCGGCTGCGGGGATTTTCGGCCAATTCCTCTGCGTCGGGCCCGATCGCCTTGCGTTTTTCCACCAGGAACTGGGGGGCCGCGCGCTGGGTTTCAGGGGCAAATCGGTTTGCGTTGCCGCCGCCGCCGGACCGCGCCGTCAAAAACCGTTTGACCATACGGTCCTCGACCGAATGAAAGGTCACGACCGCCAGCTTGCCACCGGGCTTTAACGCCCGCTCTGCCGCCATCAGGCCCCGAAACAATTCGCCGTATTCATCATTCACCGCAATGCGCAGCGCCTGAAAGCTGCGGGTGGCAGGATGGGATTGTCCGGGTTTGGACCGGGGCAGACACCCCTCGACCAGACGCGCCAACTGCAATGTTGTGGTGATCGGAGCCTCTTCGCGGGCCCGCACGATGGACTTGGCAATCCGGCGGCTGGCGCGCTCTTCGCCATATTGGAACAGGATGCTTGCGATGATCTCTTCTTCGGCACCGTTGACGATATCTGCCGCAGACGGCCCGTCCTGCGACATCCGCATGTCCAAAGGCCCGTCGCGCATAAAGGAAAACCCACGCTCCGCCAGGTCCAACTGCATCGACGACACCCCAAGGTCCAGCACCACACCGTCCAGGTCACTGGCATAGCTGTCCATCTTGGAAAACACGCCGCGCTGCATCACGATCCGGTCGCCGTATTCCGCCGCCCATTCCGCCGCCATCTCAAAGGCCAGCGGATCACGGTCCACCGCGATCACGCGGTCGGCACCCGCCTCCAGCAGGCCACGCGTATAGCCGCCCGCACCAAAGGTACCATCCAGCCAGACACCGTGCACAGGGGCCACAGCCGCCAGCAAGGGGCGCAACAAAACAGGGGTATGAGGGGCAGTCTCATCAGAAGGGGGTCGGGCCGCAGCAGCCATAATCTTTAAGCCCCCGGCGGTCCGTCAAGAAACGCCATGGGATCGAAATCTTCCGGCAATTCATCCAGCCATTCTTCTTCCTTGGCCCGCTCGACCGTCTCGTAGGTCTCGGTCTTCCAGATCTGAAAGGTATCGCCAGCGGCGATAAAGAAGGCTTCATTCTCAAGCTCGATCTTCTGGCGCAGCTTTGCAGGCAGCACCAGCCGCCCGGTTTCATCGACCGTTGTCGGAAAGGACTGACCGTGAAACAGCCGCTGCAGCATCTTGCGTTCCATCGACCCACGCGGCAGCGCGTCAATCTTGGCGTCGACCTCTTCGATCGCGCTCATTGTGTAGCATTCAAGGAAATTCCGGCGGTGATCGCCATAGACAATGACCAGCTCAGGGTTTTCGCCGCTCTTCCAGTTCGGGTCGCCCGCCTCCAGCACACGCCGAAAAGAGGCTGGGATAGACACCCGCCCCTTTGCATCGACCTTGTGGTGGCTTTCGCCTCTGAACCTGCGGCTCACTGTCTTTGTCCTACCTGGACGCATCTGCGCCCGATGATATGTCTGGACGCCCTTGCGCCCCTTGCTGTTCGCCCCGAATGCCGTGCCTGGAAAAGGAAACGGCGGGTTTGATCTGCTGCCACTGATCAACCCGCCGCCCTCGTCCCGCATCGCGGGGAAGTCCGACTGCGCGCGCCACCTGGGGGGATGTCTGCTCGCTCGCGCGCCGGATCTCTTGGTCTGATGAAAGCGAGGTGCCTGTATGAAACCTGCTAGGTTTTGTTTTTTTGTGGGGTCGTTTGTTGCCCCGTGTTCCCGTTCTCATCCGATGCACTAGGGATGCCATGGGAATTCATGGGCGTCTACATTTTTTTTGGGAAACATACACAAAATATGGTTCTACACAGGGGTCAAAAACCACATGAGGTAGCGAAAGTCAGGTCATTTTTCGCCTAATTTGCCTCAAAAATCCAAACAACCACAACATATGGTAGAAACAGGACATCGCCCAAAACTTCCCATCAATTCCCAGAATATTTCATCTACAGACTTATCCACAGGCAATGTTCGCTGCTTGTTCCAAATAATTCAGGGATAAGCAAGCCATTTCAGCACAAATTTCAGCCAAAGTGATTCGTTTTTTGCCCAAATCGACCCGGATGCCCCATGGCCACATCGGATTTTCCCGTGATTTCCCGTGACCAGTCCCACGGCGTCCCATTTTCAAACCCCGGTGCCGCCCCAAAGACTGCCAAGCAGAGCCGATCTTGCTTCTTTCCCGGCAAAGCTGCAAAAGCATGCTGCACAATAGGGTGCCGCCACGCCGAAAGGACCAGAATGAACACCGCACTTGCCATTCTGGCCCATGCCCTGCGGATGCTGTTGTTCCAGACATCGACCACGCTGCGCGTTTTGATGCCCGCCATGTTGCTGGTCCTGGGATCCAGCATCGCGATCACGGTCTTTGCCCCCGACATGCTCGCCCTGTTGCAGCAGCCCCCCGCGCAGATGACCACCGCCAGCACCCGCAGTGCCTTGGCCTTTGTCGTGATTGGGGTGGTCGGTCTGATGGGCTATGCGCTGATGGCGATCATGTGGCACCGCCACGTCTTGCTGAACGGGCCAGAGCGCGACGCGAGGCGCACGCCCTCACCCGGCATCTTTCTTGCCTATCTCGGACGTGCCATCGCCGTGGGCTGCTTGCAGTTCATCGCGGCGCTTCCCGTATATCTGCTGATGGGCGGCCTGCTGGCGTCGGTCTCACCCGATGCGACCAACAGCATGATGGAAACGGTTCTTTCTCTGCTGGTCAGCTGGTTGCTGATCTGGATCGCCCTGCGTTTCAGCGTGGTGCTTCCCGCCGCCGCCCTGGGCCGCCGCATGTCAGTCAACCAAAGCTGGACCCTGACCAAGCCGGTCGCGCGCGAATTGTGGGGCGTGGCCCTGCTGCTGATGGGCCTCAACCTTCTGATCTACGAAGTGGCCCACATCGCCCTGCCCGACACCGGTGCCCTGACCCTGGTTCTGAACACCGCCCTGTTCATCCTCGAAGGTCTGGTCTTTGTGTCGGTCCTGACCACTCTTTATGGTCACCTCTTTGAGGGCCGCTCACTGGGTCAGTAAACCACCGAACCCGCAACCCATGACCTCAGGCCATGCCACCCTCAATCAACCCTTTGGCAATCTGCGCATAGGCCTGCGCCATCGGCCCATCGCCCGCAGCCACCGGCGTGCCCGCATCGCCCGCCAGCCGTGTCTCCAGGTCAATCGGCAAAGCGCCCAGCAGCGGCACGCCCATCTTCTCGGCCTCCGCCGCGACACCACCCTGACCGAATATCTGATGCTCCGATCCGCAATCGGGACAGACAAACAGCGACATGTTCTCGATCAGCCCCAGCACCGGCGTCTTCAGCGTGGCAAACATATCCAACGCCTTGCGCGCATCAATCAGCGCCACATCCTGCGGCGTGCTGACCACGATCGCCCCGGTCAATTCGGACTTGGTACATAGGGTCAGCTGCACATCCCCCGTCCCGGGCGGCAAATCAACCAAGAGCACATCCAGCTCTCCCCATTCCACCTGCCCCAGCATCTGCTGCAAGGCCCCCATCAACATCGGCCCCCGCCAGACCACGGCCTTGCCCTCTTCCATCATGAAACCGATGGACATCAAGGTGACCCCATGGGCATGCAGCGGAATGATCGTCTTGCCATCAGGGCTGGCGGGGCGTTTGTTCACCCCCATCATGCGCGGCTGGCTGGGCCCGTAGATATCCGCATCCAGCAGACCCACCTTGCGCCCCGCACGCGCCAGTGCCACGGCCAGGTTGGAACTCACGGTGGATTTGCCAACCCCGCCCTTGCCCGATCCGATCGCCAGAATGCGCGCAACGCCCTTGGGCCGCACAGGGCCCTCCTGCGGCTTGGGATGACCACCGATCTTCAGGCTCGGCGGTGCCTGTGGCTTGGCCGCCGGCCCATGGGCGGTCAGCGCAACGCTGGCCTGGCTCACTCCCGGCAAATCGGCCACGACCTTCTCGGCGGCATCGCGCAGCGGCCCCATGGCCTTTGCCACATCCGCCGAAGGGGCCTCGATGACAAAGCGAACGATTCCCCCATCCACCGTCAACGCCCGCACCAGATCATGCGCAATCAAACTGCGCCCATCAGGCAACATCACCCGCGCCAGCGCAGCTTCGACTTCGGTTTTCGTGACGGGCATTGAGTATCCTCCATTTATGCCCTTTTGACATCGCATGTTCTGACGTCAACACAAGGGCGCAAAATCTGCCGCACAATTATTAGGCGCTCCGCCTGCTTTTCAATCAACCATCCCATGTCTTTGCTGCATAGCAGCATTGCAAACAAAGTCATTGTGCATGCGCAGCAAAAAGGTCAATATGTGTTCATAGAAGCGACGCAAGTTACTTCGCAAGTAAGACCAGACCAATTCATCCTCCTCCCGAAGAGGTCTGTATTTGGCGGCGACATCCTCCTCCTCCCTGATGTCGCCGCCCTTTTCTCCCCCTCCCCCAAACAGACATGCGCCCTAGGCAGACCAGCGTCTCTCTGAAAACGCATTCCATTTAGATATCAATATCTTAGCCTGACCAGACAGTTGCACGGAACGCATAGCGGCCTTGCCCCTACAGTCATTGCAATGCGTCAAGGAAGGCGTAGATACCCCTCATCCGAAACCGCTGTGAAATATTTTGAAACGAGGTGCCAAGATGGCATATACAACAACCGCTGCATCCACCGGCAACCCGCTGATGGGCCGCATCGCATCACTCTACGCAAACATCGTGATCCGCATCAAACAGCGCCGCGCCTACCGCGAGACCTACGAAGGCCTCAGCGCGCTGACCAACCGCGACCTTACCGATCTGGGCCTGACCCGGTCTGAATTGCACAGCGTAGCCAAAGCTTCCGCCCGCAAATCCGTCGCGCGGTAACGCGCCTATCGGAACATCTGACAGACCGCACAGGCCTTAACGCACTGAAATCATTCATTTCACACAGCGTTAAGGGCCTGCGGTCATCCAAAACCGCTCTGTAAATCAGCCGCATCTTCCTCCCAAGCTGCGGCTGATTGCTTTGCACAAAACCCAACCCCGCAAAGCCCGTCCCTCCGTCCCTCTGGTCTGGAGCCGCCCTTGCTTGAGCACCGGTAGGGCGGGGCGATGTCGGGATACCAAGAACAATCGCCGAGGGACCCGCGCAGCGGGAGACGGCTATTGTTCTTGGCATCCCGACAGCGCTCTGCCAGACGGGGGATCAATCAAGGGTGGCTCCAGACCTTCTGGGATGGTGAGCCCGCAGCGCGCGCACCCTCATCCCCCACCCCATCACGCCATCACACAGGCCAGGTCATCGCTCAGAACGGCACGTCGTCACACCCTGACAGAAACCGCGCAACGATCTTCTTCACACCGGCCTTCTCGAAATCGACTTCCAGTTTGTCGCCCTCGATCCCGACCACCGCACCATACCCAAACTTCTGATGGAACACCCGTTCGCCCATCACGAAACTGGAAACCGCCGTCAGATCAATCGTCACATTGCGCGCCTCCGATGGCTGCGCCACCCCGCGCTGGCCCGACCGCGCCTGCAAGCGCCGCCAGCCGGGCGAATTATAGACATTGGCATCCGCCGCCTTCTCATGCAGATCAGAAGCCATCATGTCCTGCATCTTGGGCGATGCGGTCGATGCCATGCCCGCCGCCCCAAACCCGCCCCCATAAAGGCCCGGCGGCGTCAGCACCTCAACATGATCTTCCGGCAATTCGTCAATGAAACGTGACGGCATCGAGGACTGCCATTG
Source organism: Sulfitobacter sp. (assembly GCA_017854855.1). Taxonomy (GTDB): domain Bacteria; phylum Pseudomonadota; class Alphaproteobacteria; order Rhodobacterales; family Rhodobacteraceae; genus Sulfitobacter. Next base: position 100,063 of record JAFMGZ010000007.1, read on the forward strand.
CCCGAACACCCGCCGGTTGGCAGCAAAGGAAATCGTGCACAGGGCTTCGGCCCGCGTGATGCCCACATAGGCCAGCCTGCGTTCTTCCTCCAACCCCTTGATCCCGCTTTCATCCATGGAGCGCTGCGAGGGGAACAGCCCGTCTTCCCAGCCGGGCAAGAACACCGCCGGAAATTCCAGCCCCTTGGCCGCATGCAGCGTCATGATGCTGACCTTGGCCCCGCCGTCATCGCTTTCATTATCCATGATCAGGCTGACATGTTCCAAAAAGCCTTGCAGGTTCTCGAATTGCTCCAGCGCCTTGACCAATTCCTTGAGGTTCTCCAGCCGCCCCGGTGCCTCGGGCGTCTTGTCGTTCTGCCACATCCCGGTATAGCCGCTCTCGTCCAGGATGATCTCGGCCAGTTCCACATGCGACAGGCCCTCATCGCCCACCATGCGGCCCCAACGGTCCAGCCCCTCAACCAGCAGGCGCAACTGTGCGCCCCCCTTGCCGCCAATCCCGTCATGGGCCAGCAAGATGCGCGCCCCCTCCACCAGGTTGGTGCCATGCTCGCGTGCGCAGCGCTGGATCTTTTGCTGGGCAACATTGCCCAGTCCACGCTTGGGCGTGTTCACAATTCTCTCAAAGGCCAGATCGTCATCGGGGCTGGTCACCACCCGGAAATAGGCCATGGCATCGCGGATCTCCAACCGCTCGTAAAAGCGCGGACCGCCAATGACCCGGTAGGGCAGCCCGATGGTCAGAAACCTGTCCTCAAAGGCCCGCATCTGATGCGACGCCCGCACCAATATCGCCATATGATCCAGCGACAGCGGTTCCATCCCGCGCGTGCCGCGCTGCATGGCCTCCACCTCATCCCCGATCCATCGCGCCTCTTCCTCGCCGTCCCAATGGCCGATCAGCCGGACTTTCTCGCCCTCTTCGCGGTCGGTCCACAGGGTCTTGCCCAACCGGCCCGCATTGCCTGCAATCACCCCGCTGGCGGCAGCCAGAATATGCGGCGTTGAGCGATAGTTCTGCTCCAGCTTGACCACATGCGCACCCGGAAAATCCGTCTCGAACCGCAAGATATTGCCCACCTCGGCCCCGCGCCACCCATAGATCGACTGATCGTCATCCCCCACACAGCAGATGTTGCGATGCCCCTGCGCCAGCAAGCGCAGCCACAGGTACTGGGCCACATTGGTATCTTGATACTCATCCACCAGGATATATTTGAACCAGCGCTGATATTGCGCCAAGACATCGCCGTGGTCTTGGAAAATCGTGACCACATGCAACAAGATATCGCCGAAATCGACAGCATTCAGCGCCCGCAGACGCAGCTGGTACTGCTGATACAGCTCGACCCCCTTGTGATTATACAGACCCGCATCCGCCGCAGGCACCTTTTGCGGCGTCAGCGCACGGTTCTTCCAGCCGTCAATGATCCCCGCCAGCATCCGCGCAGGCCAGCGCTTGTCGTCGATCCCTTCGGCCGCCACCAATTGCTTGAGCAACCGCAGCTGATCATCGGTATCCAGAATGGTGAAATTGCTCTTCAACCCCGCCAGTTCCGCATGCCGCCGCAACAGTTTCACACAGATCGCATGAAAGGTCCCCAGCCAGGGCATCCCCTCCACATGCTGGCCCAGCATGGTCCCCACCCGGTTCTTCATCTCGCGCGCGGCCTTGTTGGTAAAGGTCACCGCCAGCACCTCGTTGGGCCGCGCCCGCCCGGTGGTCATCAGATGCACAATGCGCGTGGTCAGCGCCTTGGTCTTGCCCGTCCCCGCCCCGGCCAACATCAACACCGGACCATCCATCTGCTCCACCGCCGCACGCTGCGCGGGGTTCAGACCGTCCAAATAGGGCTGCGGCCGCGCAGCCATCGCGCGCGCCGACAGTGAGGCACCTTCAAAGGCGTCCATTTCATCAAAACTGCTCATCCCCCCAGCCTAGCCAGATTCCCACAAAAGGAAAACCCATGTTCTACGGATGTTCCCCCCTCTTTTTGGCCAAAAATACCTTGCGCTTCCCCGCATCCATTCCCCCGGCCCAAAGAGGTCACCGCCCGCACGGCACCGCTGGACAAATCCCGGCCCTTGGGCGCAAATGCACCATGGACCTTCATGCCGCATATCCCGCCCTCGCCGACCTGCGCGCCCGCGCCAGGCACCGCATTCCCAAATTCGTCTGGGAATACCTCGACAGCGGCACCGGGTTCGAAGCAACCAAGGCGCGCAACCGCACAGCCCTTGACCGCGTAGGCTTTGCGCCGTCGGTGCTGCACGGCGAAATCACCCCAGAGCTCACGACCACCCTGTTCGGCCATGACATGCCCCTGCCCTTCGGCATCGCCCCCATCGGCATGTCCGGCCTGATCTGGCCCGGTGCCGAAGGCCACCTGGCCCGCGCCGGAGCCAGGCATGGCATTCCCTACGCCATCTCCACCGTCGCCACCCAAAGCCCCGAAGACATCGCACCCGATCTGGGCCAGCACGCATGGTTCCAGATGTATCCCCCCCGCGATCCCGACATCCGCACCGATATGCTGAACCGCGCAAGGACCGCGGGCTTCACCACGCTGATCCTGACCGTGGACGTGCCCAGCGCCTCGCGCCGGGAACGCCAGGTCCGCTCAGGGCTGACCAATCCGCCCAGCATCACCCCACGCATCCTGGCCCAGATCGCCACCTGCCCCGCCTGGGCAATTGAGACCGCCAAACGCGGCATGCCCCATATGCGCGGGCTGGACAAATACGCCAATGCCGCCACCCAGGGGCTGTCGACCACCGCGCATGTGGGCTATCTGTTGCGCACCGCGCCGGATTGGGATTACGTCAAATGGCTGCGCGATGCCTGGGACGGACCCTTTATCATCAAGGGCATCATGCGCCCGCAGGACGCCACCCAGCTCGAAAGTCTCGGGGCGGATGCCATCTGGGTTTCCAACCACGCCGGTCGTCAGTTTGACGCGGCCCTCTCCAGCATCGAAGTGCTGCCCTCGATCCGGGCCGCCACAACGCTGCCGATCCTGTTTGACAGCGGTGTGGAAACCGGCCTCGACATCCTGCGCGCCATCGCCCTGGGGGCCGATTACGTCATGCTGGGCCGCGCCTTTCATTTCGCGCTCGGGGCCCTGGGGGCGCGCGGCGTTGACCATCTGATCGACATTCTGGCCAAGGACATGATCGCGAATATGGGCCAAATGGGCGCAAAGGACCTCAGATCCCTGCCGCCGGCCATCGAGCTGCCATAGGGCCAGCCCCTATTGATCCAGCCCCCATTGATCCCGCACCGCCAGCGCTGGTGTCATGAATTGTCGGTTGTTCTGAAGGCCCTTTGCGGGCCTTTGGAGGCTCTGCCTCCAAACCTCCGAGGGATTTAAGGCCAAAAAGAGTAGGGCGTTGCGGTTTTGCGATTGCGCCATAGGCGGCCTACCCCGCTCGCCTCAGGTCCAGACCGCCGGCTGACCCTGCGGCCGGGTCCAACATTTTGCAGGGCATAAATGTTTCATAAATGTTACAACCTGCGTGCTTCTGGGTATTGCGCTGCACTGCAGCGCCCCTACAGTGCGCGGAAATGCTGCATCAGCCGGAGACCATCATGCCCGAATTCAAGAAAATCCTGATCGCCAACCGTGGTGAAATCGCGATCCGCATCATGCGGGCCGCCAATGAGATGGGCAAAAAGACGGTGGCGGTCTATGCCGAAGAGGACAAGCTGGGCCTGCACCGTTTCAAAGCGGATGAGGCCTACCGGATTGGCGAGGGCCTGGGCCCGGTTGCGGCCTATCTGTCGATCCCTGAAATCATCCGTGTGGCCAAGGCGTCTGGCGCGGATGCGATCCACCCGGGCTACGGGCTGCTGTCGGAAAACCCTGATTTTGTTGATGCTTGCGAGCAAAACGGGATCACCTTCATTGGCCCGCGCGCCGAAACCATGCGTGCCCTTGGTGACAAGGCCTCGGCGCGCCGTGTCGCGGTCGAAGCAGGCGTGCCCGTTATTCCCGCCACCGGGGTGCTGGGCGATGATATGGACGCGATCCGCCGCGAGGCTGCCGATGTCGGCTATCCCTTCATGCTCAAGGCCTCATGGGGCGGGGGCGGACGCGGCATGCGCCCGATCTACAAGGAATCCGAGCTTGAGGAAAAAGTCCTTGAGGGCCGCCGCGAGGCCGAGGCCGCCTTTGGCAATGGCGAGGGCTATCTGGAAAAAATGATCCTCAAGGCGCGCCATGTCGAAGTACAGATCCTGGGCGACAAACATGGTGAGATCTATCATCTGTTTGAGCGCGACTGTTCGGTCCAGCGACGCAACCAAAAGGTAGTGGAACGCGCCCCCGCGCCCTATCTCAGCGACGCCCAACGCGAAGAGATCTGCGCCCTTGGCCGCAAGATCTGCGCGCATGTCGGTTATGAATGCGCAGGCACCGTCGAATTCCTGATGGATATGGCCGACGGCAAATTCTACTTTATCGAGGTAAATCCCCGCGTTCAGGTCGAACATACCGTCACCGAGGAAGTCACCGGCATTGACATCGTACAGGCCCAGATCCTGATCGCAGAAGGCAAGACATTGGCCGAGGCCACTGGAAAGGCTGCGCAGGAAGATGTGGTGCTGACCGGTCACGCCCTGCAGACACGCATCACCACCGAAGACCCGCAAAACAACTTTATCCCCGATTATGGCCGCATCACGGCCTTTCGCGAGGCGACAGGCATGGGCATCCGTCTGGACGGCGGCACCGCCTATTCGGGCGGTGTGATCACGCGCTACTACGACAGCCTGCTGGTCAAGGTCACCGCCAAGGCCCAGACCCCCGAGGCCGCCATCGCCCGCATGGACCGCGCGTTGCGCGAATTCCGCATCCGCGGCGTCAGCACCAATATCGCCTTTGTCGAAAACCTGCTGAAACACCCGACCTTCCTGAACAACGAATACC
>JAFMGZ010000088.1 GCA_017854855.1 Sulfitobacter sp.
CTTATCCATCCCGGACCGATTAAGCGCATGTAGCTTCCCGGCCTCATCCGCCGATGCCGCAAGATCGGCTTTGTCGGAACGCAATCGGATCAGCAGAACCTCCCCCTCGGTCAGTGCGCTTGCCGCCCTGACCACCTTTTCTTGAAGTGCGGGCAGTTCCAGACGAAGTTCCGACAGATCGTCATCCAAGGTGGAAATTGCTGTCTCATTGGCCTCGGAAGCGGGAAGATCTTCGTGGGATGGGTCAGCTACGATGGGTGCCGGTTCGTCCACACGAAGGCCAAGTTCAGCGCAAAGCTCAGCCCACTCAATGTCCAAGGCGTCCACCCCGTCAGGCGCCAGCGCCCGAATTTGCGTTTGGGCAATCTGCCTGTCCTGCTGGGCCGTTTGCCAAGCGCCATGCGCTTGCTGCGCGGCCTTCACACTCGCGAGGCCAAGGGCATCAAGATCGCCGACCAGTTCCGCTTGAAGGGTTTCTGGATCCTCGATACCCTGCCCCGCGCCCTCGGCAGGACGCAACGAGATGGACCCAAAGCCGGGCAAAGACACATCCAAGGGATGATCAATCAAGAGGGTTTCACCGCTTGGCAAATCCGTTCCCTCCAGCGTTGCGGTCGCAGTGTCGCCAAAGAGAGTGAAGCTCGAGAAGTGAATTCTTCGCGTCTCAATCGCAATGTCGCGCCGACGTTCCAAGTCCGCCAACCTATCAATGACGGCCCTTGTCACCTCGATGCCGGTCAAGACTTCCTCGGCAGCACGCAGCTGCTTTTTGGGCCCGCGCAGCCGTTGCGACAAATCGGAAAGGGTGGCCAGACGTTTCCACTTTGCCGCCTGACGTTCCGCTTGCCGCGCGCGGACAAGTGTCTCGTTCTGGATGCGGCGTTCTTTTTCCTTCTGGGAGATGTCGTCTTGCACCCTGGTCAGGGCCGCTTGCACCTTCTGTTTTGCATTCATCGCATCGCTGACATCGCGCTGTTTTTGCTCAATCTCTTGTGAAAGAGCTTGGCGCTGTTCCTGCGCTTCAGTGATCATCGCGATTTCACGCGCAAGGTCCCGCGCTTCACTCTGGAGGAGTTGAATGTCCTTCTCTGCCTCCTGGATTTTGCGGGCATGCTCGCGCGTTGCCGTCAACTGTGCGGCCGCGTCCGCGATGGCATCGGTGCGCGACTGCCGCAGTTCAGGGTCGTTAAGCGCACGCAAGCGGGTGGCGATCCGCTTTTTCATGGCCAGATCGTGGCTGAGGGACTCGACCGAAAGCGCAAGCTTGCTTTGCGCGTCGCGCAACTGCTCTACGCGGTCTTCAGCTTCTTTCCACCGGCTGCCGGCCTTGGGTTTGTCCTGCTTCGTGCTCATGGCATCAAGCTCTTGCTTGCAGCGCTGGACGATGCTGTCCATCCGGCGGCCACCGGTCACAGCGTCGATCTGGCCGCGCACACTCGACATGACGTCCCGCCGCGCTTCGATACCGTCAGGACCTGCGTCAACCTCGACAGCGCCCTGCCGCACCCAGAGCAGCCCAAACGGCCCGTTGTTCGCAGTGAGGATGTTTTGCTGTATCCAAAGCTCGGCATCATCGGCCTGCTTGAGGATTGCACCGGTCGCCAAGGACGTAATGGTTGCCGACGATCCGGCCTTTTTCAGGTTGAAGACCTTTTCGATCAGGTAATCGGTACCATCCATCTCGATCTGAGCCGATATGCGCATCGCCCCACCTGAGTATGGCTGCATCTCCTTCAACTCTTTCTTTCCCGACCCGTAGTCATAGAAGATCAGAGCATGGAGGGCGCCGAAAAAGGTGCTCTTGCCGCTTTCGTTTTCCGCAGTAATGGTCGTCAAGCCATCGCCAAACGGGCCAAGAACAGCGGTTTTGCCCGCGAAGCGGCGCACGTTGTGCAAGGTCAGTTTGCGCAGCTTCACTGCGTCACTTCCTGTGCCAGATGGAACAGGTGGGACAGTGCCATCTGGGCGGTTTGCGCGTCTTCTTCCGTGCGGCCTTCAATTGATGTTGCGGCGAAAATGCTTTCTGCAGCCACCCGCAGCGCACCGGCCTGTGCAATCAAGTTCAGGTCATCAACAGTTTGCTCAACCCCCACTTTCATCAAGTTTGCCTCGAAAAAGTGGAATTCATCTTCGGCTTTGTCGCAGGCTTCGCGCAAACTGGCCAGTTCAGACAATCCCAGACGTCCCGTCCCGACGAAACGGACAAGAGCGTAGTCACGGCCGGTCACGGGCAGTGCTTCCTCCAGGATGTTGACGGGATCGTTTCCAGGAAAGAATTCCGTTTCAATGCGAAGCCATTGATATTGACCCAGCGCGACTTGCTCGACACGCGGCGCATTGCCACGTGCATCTATTTCCACCAGCAGAACACCAGCGGCATTGTGTCCCTTGAAACCCTCTGCCTCTGGCGCGCCCGCATACCATGCACGCGCGCCAATCCGCATCTGACCATGCCAATCCCCAAGAGCGAGGTAATCAAGATCGGATTTCTCGGCGCGGTCAGGGGGGATTGTCGCCAGCCCCCCATCTTCCGATCCGAAATCAGTCACGCCGCCATGCGCCAAACCAATGCGGATACGACTGCCCGTGTCAGCGGTTCCCATCCACTCGGTCAGGTCGTAGCCGGGTGCCTTGACTGACGGGGGTGCCGGAAGGATCGCCACGTCTTGCCCGATCTCGATGACATCGGCGGATGTCGCCAAAATGACATTGGCCGGCTTGTCCCGTTCGAGACGTTCCCAAAGATCCACCCCGGCAAGCGAGTCGTGGTTGCCGGGCATCCAGACCCAGGTAACGCCGGGAAAAGAAGCCATCACATCCAACGCGCGTTTCACCAGTCGCGATGGCGGGGCCTCGGCGTCGAAGGTATCACCAGCGATGACAACGAAATCCGCACAGCGACTTTCGGCAAGTTCACCGGTCGCACGCAAAACATTAAGGCGCGCCGCCTTCAATGCCGCACGGGTGTCTTCATCGTAATTCCCGAAAGGCTTTCCAAGATGAAAATCTGCCGCGTGAACAAAACGCATTAAGAACGGCCCCCTTCGGCTAATTGTTGCTACCGTGCCTTCACGGTGATGCACTGTAAATCGCAAATCCGGTTTCAGCCAAAATGATGGCGGCAAGTCGTCCTTGATCGACGTACCGGCGGTCGCCTTGCAGGTAGCCGAACCGGACAGGGATGATGCCTGCAAATCGGGTGCTCCGACGCAGCCGCGCATGACTTGCCAAGATGATGATGGGCGTTCTCATCTTGTTTGCGATGGACATGCAAATCGGCTACGTATCAGCACCATTCGGCCCTGCGGCGTTCCAACTGAAATCTGCAGCGCCAAGTGCCATGAGCTTGTTTTATTTTTTTGGGCTTTGCTGCCTTTTATCGTGATCCGATTGGTGGCCCTTGCGCGTGTTCGGTTCGTTCCCGAAATCGCACCTTGGCTGTCAGGTTGGGTGAAGGGAGACCGGAATGAATACGTTGACAAAAGTAAACCAGAACATCGCCGCAATCGGCCTTGGGTCGATGGGATACGGCATTGCGGCCTCGGCTGTGCGTGGCGGACATAACGTCTGGGGCGTGGATATCAATCCCGATCAGATGGCGCGTTTTGTACGTGACGGCGGCCAGGCGGGCCTGCTTGCCGATGCGATCGACACGCTGGATGTGGTTATTGTCGCCGTCCTCAATGCGGCCCAAACCGAAACGGTCTTGTTCGGTGAGCAAGGCATCGTGGGCCAATTGAATAAGGGCGCCGCAGTCTTATCCTGCGCCACCGTGCCACCCGCGTTTGCAAAAGATATGGCCGCGCGTTGTGCGGCCTTGGGCGTGCTTTATCTTGACGCGCCGATCTCTGGCGGGTCGGCCAAGGCGGCTGCAGGCAAGCTGTCTATTATGGCATCTGGAACGCCCGACGCCTTTGCCAAGCTGCAACCGACGCTGGACAGCATCGCGGAGACCGTGTTCGCATTGGGCGATGAGGCGGGCGCAGGCAGTGCCATGAAAGCCGTCAACCAACTGCTCGCGGGGGTGCATATTGCGGCAATGGCCGAGGCGCTGACATTTGGGATGACCCAAGGTGTGACCCCTGACAAATTTGTCGAAGTCATCAGTAAATGTGCTGGCACCAGCTGGATGCTTGAGAACCGCGCACCTCATATTGCAGCGGGTGACTATACCCCGCACAGCTCGGTCAATATTTGGCCCAAGGACCTTGGGATCGTGTTGGATATCGCGAAGGAGGCGCAGTTCGCCGCGCCCATAACGACAGCGGCGCTGGGGCAATTTGCAGCCGCCGCAGCGATGGGATTAGGCGCGGAGGATGACGCGGCCGTCGCCAAGGTTTATGCGCGCAATGTCGGGCTGACATTGCCCGGCGCAGCGAAGGCGTAGATCATATGAGCACCGTTTTGGGCTGCATCGCCGACGATTTTACGGGTGCCACCGATTTGGCCGGTCTTTTGGCCCGCAGCGGTGTGCGGGTTTCGCTGCGCATCGGCGTGCCGACGGAACCGCCTTCCCAGACAAGTCCAGTCGAAGTGATCGCCCTGAAATCACGCACGGCCCCCGTGGCCGAAGCAGTGGCAGAGACCCGCGCAGCACTGGCGTGGTTGCAACGGGCCGGGGCGCAGCGATTTTTCTGGAAGTATTGCTCGACGTTTGACTGCACCGATGCGGGCAATATCGGCCCTGTTGCCGAGGCATTGATGGCCGACCTTGGCACGGATCAGACCATTTATTGCCCGGCATTCCCCGAAAACGGACGCTCCATCTATATGGGTCACCTGTTTGTCGGGCAGCAACCTTTGGCAGAAAGTTCAATGAAAGATCACCCGCTGACACCAATGCGCGATAGCAACTTGATGCGTTTGCTGACCCCCCAAGTGACGCGTGCCGTGGGATTGGCCAATAGACTGGTCGTTGCCCAAGGTGCGCCTGCCTTGCGGGCCAAGTTGGACCGGCTCAAGGCTGATGGTGTCGCGCACGTAATTGTGGATGCAGTGGCCGATGAAGATTTGCACATCATCGCCGAGGCCTGTCGCGACATGCCGCTTATCACGGGCGGCTCTGCCGTGGCGATGGCGCTGCCTGCATTATATCTGGCAGATGGGACGCTGTCGGCGGATGCGCCCAAGGGACCGTCGCCTGACGTTGGCAAAAGCACAATTGTCCTGTCTGGGAGTTGCTCTGCCATGACGAACAAACAAGTCGCGACCTATGTTGCGCAGGGGGCGCCCGCCTACCAGCTTGACCCGCTGGACCTTGCCAAGGCGGGCACACATGGCGTGCTGGCATGGCTTGCCGCGCAGAATTTGACCAAAGCGCCGCTGATCTATGCGACCGCAGACCCAAGTAGTGTGAAAGCGGCCCAAGAGATCTTGGGGATCGCCGCAGTTGGCCAAATGATCGAAAACACGCTTGCCGCTTGCGCTGTTGCGGCACGCGACGCCGGCGCACGACGGATCATTGTCGCGGGCGGCGAGACATCCGGCGCCGTGACCAAGGCGCTTGGCGTCTTGCAATTGGACATTGGCGCAGAGATCGCACCGGGCGTGCCTTGGACCTTCTGCATGTCTGACGGGAAACAGATCGCGTTGACGCTAAAATCTGGTAACTTCGGGACAGAGACATTCTTTGCCGATGCCCAAGAGAAATTGGAAGCGCCATGACCCCCCAAGCCCACCTGCGCGAACAAATTTGCATGCTGGCAAAGTCTATGTTCGACAGAGGGCTCACAGGCGGCAGCACTGGCAATATCTCGGCACGGACGCCGGACGGCGGGCTTCTGGTCAGCCCGACGGGAACCAGCTTTGGCCGTCTTGATCCTGCACGGCTCAGTCGGTTCGACGTCAATGGGCGCTTGGTCGATGGCGACCCACCGACCAAGGAATTGCCACTGCATGCCGCGTTCTATGATACGCGGTCCACGGCTGGCGCCGTTGTGCATTTGCATTCCTGCCACGCCGTTGCCTTGTCGATGTTGCCCGAGGTCGACCCCGATGATTTCCTGCCGCCGCTGACGCCTTACGGTATCATGAAGCTGGGTCGCGTGAAATTGCTCCCGTTTTTCATGCCCGGTGATCCCGCGATGGGGGAAGCGGTACGCGGTTTGGCCGGCAAACGATCCGCCGTGATGCTGGCCAATCATGGTCCGGTTGTGGCGGGCAAAGATATCGAGGCGGCCTGCAACGCAATCGAAGAACTGGAAGATACGGCAAAGCTGGCGATGATGACGCGCGGCATGTCGCCCCGCGCGTTGTCCCCTGATGATGTGCAGGCTCTGGTCACCAAATTTGACGTGGAGTGGGACGTGTGAAGTTTTCGGCAAACCTTGGCTTCCTTTGGACAGATCGCCGCCTGACGGACGCCATTCATGCTGCCAAAGCGGCGGGATTTGATGCTGTAGAGTGCCATTGGCCCTACGATGTCCCGGCTTCCGAAGTGTCGGGCGCGTTGGTCGAAACGGGCCTTGCCATGCTGGGCCTCAACACGCGCCGCGGTGATGTTGCGGCAGGCGACAACGGTTTATCGGCGATGACAGGGCGCGAAGCCGAAGCGCGCGCCGCGATTGACGAGGCGATCACCTATGCGATTGCCATTGGTGCCGCCAATATCCACGTCATGGCTGGTTTTGCCGCCGGCGATCAGGCGCATGCGACGTTTGTCGACAACCTGACCTACGCTTGCAGAAATGCGGCACCGCACGGCATCACCATCCTTATCGAGCCGCTGAATAAATACGATGCACCGGGTTATTTCCTTAGAACCACAGACCAGGCGGTTGCCATTATCAGCGAGGTCGGCGCCGAAAATCACAAGCTGATGTTTGACTGCTATCATGTCCAGTTGATGGAGGGTGATTTAACCCATCGAATCGAGAAACTGCTACCGCATATTGGGCATATCCAATTTGCGTCCGTGCCAGATCGTGGCGCACCAGATCACGGAGAAATCAATTATTCACACGTATTCCAAGTGATTGCGCGCCTTGGCTACGCGGCTCCGGCGGGCGCAGAATACAAACCAAATGGCCCGACAGATCACAGCCTTGCATGGATGAATGATTTGCGAGCGAGCAAATAGCGCGGTTTTTCGATCGTATATTTCGCGGTGACCCTGGCAGAAAAATCCGTGCACAGGAGATATGCAAAACCAGAACGGTGCCGGACCTCGGTGTAGACCCGAGCATCACGCAACGCGCAGCTAGCCCATCTTTTTGTCG
>JAFMGZ010000037.1 GCA_017854855.1 Sulfitobacter sp.
TGAGATAAAGTAAAAAACCTACGGTTCTCCTTATGGCTTAGGCATTCATTAATCGCCCGGTTACACCTGCTGCGGTTACAATGGTCTGAATTCAATTGTGTGTCATCGCGGTTTGTTTCACATTCGGATTGACCAAGGATCCGCACCCGCAATGAAACTGACCACATTCTTCTTTCTGACCTGCATGATTGCCCAACCCATGGCCGCGCAAAGCCTGCCAGAACCGGTGACCGACGCGGATTATATTCCCGTCGATCTGGCCGAGGCGACCTTGGGACAGCATCTGTTTTATGATCCGATCCTTTCGGGCAACCGCAACGTGGCCTGCGCCACCTGCCACCATCCAAAGTTTGGGACCGCAGACGGTGTATCGCTGTCCTTTGGTGATGGCGGCGTCGGTCTTGGCACCGCGCGCAAGGCAGATCCGAACAATCCGCCCGAAGAACGCATTCCGCGCAATGCCCCGGCCCTATTCAATCTGGGAGCCAGAGAATTTACCGTCGTGTTCCATGATGGGAGGCTTGAGGCGGCACCGGATCATCCTGGCGGTCTGCGCTCTCCTATGGATGCGGATATGCTTGCTGGGTTCAGCTCAGTCTTATCTGCGCAAACGATGTTTCCCGTGCTCAGCGCCGATGAAATGGCCGGCGGCTACAAGGAAAACGAAATTGCGCGTGCTGTGCGTCAGGGCCGGATCACGGGCACGGATGGCGCTTGGGATTTGCTGTCGCGGCGGGTTGCGGACATTCCTGAATATGCCACGCAATTCACAGCCGTCTATCCCCATATCCATAGCCCCGATGACATCGCTTTTACCGATATTTCGAATGCCATCGCAGCCTTTATGGCCTTTGAATGGCGTTCTGACACGTCACCCTTTGACGCCTATTTGCGGGGCCAGGCCGACCTGAGCGATGCGGCCAAGGCAGGTGCCGCGCTGTTTTACGGGCCCGCAGGATGCGCCGATTGTCACAGCGGCCCTTTCATGACGGATCATCGTTTTCACGCCATGGCAGCCCCCCAGCTTGGCCCCGGCAAAGCGGCCGTATTCGAGGATCATCACCGCGATGAAGGACGGTTTCGGGTAACCGGTGATCCGGCCGACCTCTATGCTTTTCGCACACCATCTTTGCGCAATGTGATGCTGACAGCGCCCTACGGCCATGCGGGCAGCCACCGCGACATTGCGGCCTTTATCGCGGATCATGCCAACCCGGCAGAGGCGATCCTGCGATACGATCGGTCTCAGGCGATATTGCCCGCCTATGGGTCTGAGGATTTTCTGGTCATGGATGACCCAAAGCAGGTTGCCGCCATCGCAGCCGCCGCTGAGCCGCGAAAGATTGTCTTGGGGGATGCGGAAACCAACGCCATCACGGCATTTTTGGACAGCCTGACAGACCCCGCGGCACCTGCCGGAAGGCTGGGCATTCCCGACCGCCTGCCCAGCGGACTGCCCGTTCCTTAGCACATTCTGACCCGATGAGGGGTTTCGGCATTGTCCCATTTTCGAAGGGAACTGAATGGCTGCATGATAAATTAATCATTATATTACAATTACCTAATAGACACTCATCAAGTGTTACATGATGTTGAAGATCGTGCAAGAAACGCCTTAGGGCTTTGAGATGACGTAGGTTTGTCCGGCTTTCACCTGACCGCTTGACCTTGTTCCATCGGGCCAGTCGATTGTCAGCACAGCATCTTCGGCCATCCCCAGGCCAAAATGACGCGGCAGCAGTTGCCCTCCGGCATGCCCGCCGCCGATCACGTTTTGAATACGCTGGCTGCCAAATTCGGTCTCAACCGTAATGTTGGCACCAATGGCGTCCCTGTTGCCGTCCTGCTGGCGCAGGCTGACCCGCAGCCAATTGCCTGTTCCAGCCGTGACATTGCGGTAAATCTCCATCGGGGCGCGGCGGTTCAGCACCAGAATATCCAAGCGCCCGTCACCGTCAAAATCGGCCAATGCCCCGCCCCGAGACCGCTCTAGACTGGCCACACCGGCCGCAACCGAAAGTTCGTGAAAGCTGCCGTCGGAATAGTGCATCAGCAGGTTGTTGGGGTCGCGCGTGGCCATACCGGGCATCTGGTCCACATTTCCCTTGGTGATAAACAGATCGGCCAAACCGTCGTTGTCGATATCGCCAAATTCAGCGTGCCACCCCGTTGAAGGGCGTCCGTCCCCGCCGGTATGAGGCCGCTGGGCATAGGTTCCAATCTCAAAGGGGGCAGCCGCATAGGTGCCGTCCGCTTGGGCGATCTGCAGCACCTGGTCCCCCATGGAGGTCAGCATCACCTCATCGCGCCCGTCGCCCGTCAGGTCGCGGCTGGCGATGCCCATCCCCCATAGGGCGAGCCGGTTCCACCCGTCCTCCTGCGTCAAAAAACGCTGTTCGGTGATGTCCCACATCTGCTCATAGCCGCCTTTGACATAATAATGACGGTCGTTCGAGATGCGCAGCGTCATGGCCCCCCGCGCGTCTTTGGCGGCCAGCATCGACAGCGGGCAAAAGCCCGGCGACAGGACCTGGGCTGCATAGCCGCTGGCCTCGGGCCGCAGGATGGTATTGTCATCGCAGGCTTCAAAGGGACCATCGGGGTCATCGCGGTCGACATAATTTCCAACAGCGAATGTGGGCCGGTTCTGGCCCGGTGCCCACCAAGCGGTAAAGGCAGTGCTCCAGCTTTGGTCCTGCGGCAGCCCCCAGTCAGCGGTCGCATCGATAAAGTTGCAATCCGCCCCGCCTTTCAGGGCGACATTCGCCCCCACGCGCAGCACGAACAGATCCTTGATACCATCCGCATCGATGTCGATCGGATAGGCACCGATCACCCCGGTGAGTGGTGGCAAATCCGCCTGTCGAAAGGCAAAGATACCTTCATTGACGATCAGCTTGGCCGGATTGGTGCCACCCGCGGCAAAGATATCGGGCAGCCCATCTGCGTTGCAGTCAAACACCGCGACACCGCCGCCGACGAAATGTTCCCAATCACCGGCATAGATATGGTCAGGCAGATCTGCGGAAAAATCCTCGAACAGCGGGGCGGCCTGCGCCCCCTGCCCGATGATCAGCGCGGCAAGGCAAAGATATTTCACGCCGCCCGCGCCTCGCCCCCGATGAGGCTGGTTGTGATCGCCGTCAGCGCCAGGGCAGACGCCCCGCGCGCCCAGACCAGATCATCCCAGGCATTGATCGCCACGCGGCAGGGCCTGCGGCCTTCGTTCAGGGTCAATTTGCGCATGCCTTCCATCACCTCATCTGCATAATGCTGTGCATATTGCAGCCGTTCACCGGACAGGATGATCAAGGCCGGATCAAATAATTGTACAACATTCGACAGCCCCAATGACAAGAACCGTCCCGCACGGCGGAAAATCGTCTCGGCTGCCGGATGTCCATCTTTCGCCTTTTCCAGCAAAGTGGCAAGGATTTCAGCCGGGGTTTCATTCTGATCAAAGCTGCGCCCCAAGGCGGTTGCGGCCTCGCGGGTCAGCGCATAATCCGCAAGATACGCCTCAAGACAGCCACGCTGGCCGCATTGGCACAATGCCCCGTCCAGCTGCACCTTGGTATGGCCCAGCTCCAACCCCATCCCATGCACCCCGCGATACAGCTGATTTCCCAGAACCAGCCCCATGCCAACGCCGCTTTCGACAGTGACCACGGCGAAATCGGACATGGACCGCCCTTCCCCGAACCAAAGCTCTGCCAGCGTCAGCATATTGGCGTCATTGTCCAGTGACAGCGACAGCTGAAACCGGTTTTCAAAGGCTGTCGTCATGTCTTCGTCGCGGGTTTCCAGCATATAGGACCAGACCACCTTGCCTGTGCTGTGATCAATGATGCCAGGCATGCCGATCCCGACAGACCTTACCGATGATTTCGTTTTGCCGCCTACTTTCAATAGCTTGTCAATCAGTTCGCCGGTTTCATCCAGCAATTGCGACATCGGGCGGCGCATGTCGGACGACGGCAGGGCAACATCCGCGATCACATTGCCGCCAAAATCGGCCAGCACGGCGGTGTGGCGGTTGAACGCCAGCTTGATCCCGATCACATAGGCCGCCTCCGGCACGACCTCGAGCGCGACCTTGGGCCGCCCGCGCCCGGTGCCCTTGGACTGTTTTTCAAATTCGCGCAAATACCCGCAGCTGATCAGATCTGCAGTAATCGTGGTGGTCGACCCGGCACTGATGCCAAGCGCATGGGTGATGTCCGCCCGTGCCGCGTGACCCTGCGCGCGGACAAACTCAAATACTTGCTGACGCAAGGAACGCGGTGTATCACAAGGGGCCCGCAACAGCGGACCGCACCCTTCGATCTTGGGCTGCGCGTCGGGGTCCTGCATTAATTTCACCACCAAAGTTAATTCCTCGATCAAAGGCGCTGATCTGTCGTTCCGAAGCCCACGCTAGGCAGAAAAAATGCGATTTGCGAGAAAAATCTTGCCAGATATCGTTTTTTTATTTTGACAGCTAAAATAAATTGAAGGAAGCTGCCACGACGGGTCACATGACTCGCGCCGCTGCTGTCACTGCTGCGGAACTACCAGGGAGAGAGAAATGAAAAAACTGTTTATGGCGGCAGCATTGTCGGCCACTTCACTTGGCACAACCGTATCCGCGGATGGCCACGCCATGACCGTCGGCGTCAGCTGGTCCAACTTTCAAGAAGAGCGCTGGAAGACAGACGAGGCCGCCATCAAGGCAGCCCTTGAAGCTGCGGGCGCGAATTACCTGTCCGCAGATGCGCAGTCATCCTCGGCCAAGCAATTGTCAGACGTTGAAAGCCTGATCGCTCAGGGCGTTGATGCCTTGATCATTCTGGCACAGGACAGTGCGGCCATTGGGCCCGCAGTGGATGCCGCAGCAGCCGAAGGCATTCCAGTCGTGGGCTATGACCGTCTGATCGAAGACGGCCGCGCCTTCTATCTGACTTTCGACAATATCGAAGTCGGCCGGATGCAGGCCCGCGCCGTTCTGGCGGCACAGCCCGAAGGCAACTATGTCATGATCAAGGGCTCGCCCACAGATCCTAACGCGGATTTCCTGCGCGGCGGCCAGCAAGAAGTGCTGCAAGCAGCGGTTGATGCGGGCAAGATCACCATCGTCGACGAAGCCTATACAGATGGCTGGCTGCCCGCCAACGCGCAGCGCAACATGGAACAGATCCTGACCGCCAATGACAACAAGGTCGATGCGGTCGTGGCCTCCAACGATGGCACCGCCGGCGGTGTTGTTGCGGCTTTGACGGCGCAGGGCATGGAAGGCATTCCGGTTTCCGGTCAGGACGGCGATCACGCGGCCCTGAACCGCGTGGCACTGGGCACGCAGACGGTATCGGTCTGGAAAGATGCCCGCGAGTTGGGCAAGGCGGCGGGCGAAATCGCTGTGCAGCTGGCCAAGACCGACGGCGACATGAAAGCCGTTGACGGTGCGATCGAGTGGGAAACACCCGGCGGCACCAAGATGACCGCGCGTTTCCTGGCCCCGGTTCCCGTCACCGCAGACAACCTCACAGCCGTGGTTGATGCGGGCTGGATCACCCAGGAAGCCTTGTGCCAGGGCGTCTCAAACGGCCCGGCACCTTGTAACTAAGGGTTTCTCCCCGTTTCTGGTCCGCCCTGTTGTGGCGGGCCAGACATTCGCTTGATGATTTCATTCTTGAGTGTCTTTTTGGCCAGCCCGCCAAGGTGCCCGCACGCAGGTGCCCTTGGCGCTGAAGGAGAATACACATGTCCGCAGATGTGACCACCACCCCCACGTCCCCGCCCAAGCGCAGTTTTTTACAGACGTTAGAGGTCGACACCCGCCTTTTGGGTATGATTGGCGCGTTCATTTTGGTCGCACTGGTCTTTAACATCCTGACGGATGGGCGTTTTCTGACGCCGCGCAATATTTTCAACCTCACGATCCAGACGGTCAGCGTGGCGATTATGGCCACCGGCATGGTCTTTGTGATCGTGACCAGGCACATTGATCTGTCTGTCGGGGCCGTATTGGCCGCCTGCTCTGCGCTGATGGCGATGACGCAGGTGCGTTTCCTGCCCAATATCGGTTTCGATATCGGCCATTGGGCCATTCCCTGGATCGCCATCGGCGCAGGGATCATCCTGGGCGGCCTGATCGGAGCCTTCAACGGCTGGCTGGTCGGCTATCAGGGCATTCCCGCCTTCATCGTGACGCTTGGCGGCTTCCTGGTCTGGCGCAACGTGGGCTGGTACCAGACCTCAGGTCAGACCATTGGCCCGCTTGACCAGACCTTTATGATGTTTGGCGGGATCAACGGCACCTTGGGCGGCACGGTCAGTTGGATCATCGGCATTCTGGCGATCCTGTTTGTGGTCTTTGCGATCTTCAATGCCCGGCGGGTCAAGACCGCACATGGTTTCCCGGTCAAGCCGATGTGGGCCGAAATCACCCTTGCGGGGATCGCCACGGGGGCCATCGCCGGTTTCATCGCGATCCTGACCAGCTACGAGGTCCCTGCCCGTGTCGTGGCGCGGGACCCCGCCAAATACGGCTGCGAGGTCGCCGAAGGCTGTCAGGCGGTCTATGGCCTGCCCATATCGGTCCTGCTGCTGATCGCAATTGCGGCCATCATGACCGTGATCGCACGCAAGACGCGCTTTGGCCGCTATATCTTTGCCACCGGCGGCAACCCGGATGCAGCAGAGCTGTCTGGCATCAACACACGGATGCTGACGGTCAAGATTTTCATGCTGATGGGTGTGCTCTGCGCCATTGCAGCCGTGGTCGCATCGTCGCGACTGGCCAACCATTCCAATGATCTGGGCACATTGGACGAGCTGCGCGTGATTGCCGCTGCGGTCATTGGCGGCACGGCGCTGTCTGGCGGCATCGGGACGATCTATGGCGCGATCCTTGGCGCATTGATCATGCAGTCGCTGCAATCGGGCATGGCCATGGTCGGTGTAGACGCGCCATTGCAGAATATCGTCGTCGGTGCCGTTCTGGTGGTCGCCGTCTTTATCGACATTCAGTATCGCAAGCGCATGGGGAGCAAGTAAATGACCAGTCTGAGGCTTTGCAATACTGGACCATATTACGCGCACCTGCGGTGCGACACCGCAAGCGCATGGGGAGCAAGTAAATGACACCTTTGGTCGAAATGAAAAACATCTCCATCGCCTTTGGTGGCGTGCAGGCGGTCGATAATGTCTCGATCGATCTGCACCCCGGCGAGGTGGTGGGCCTGCTGGGTCACAACGGCGCGGGCAAATCGACGCTGATCAAGATCCTTTCGGGGGCCTACAAGATGGACAGTGGCGAAATTCGGATCAACGGCGAAAAGGCCCATATCGCCTCGCCCCGTGACGCGCGGAATTATAACATCGAGACGATCTACCAGACGCTGGCGTTGGCAGATAACCTTGATGCGGCCTCCAATCTGTTTCTGGGCCGGGAATTGACCAATGGCCTTGGCTTTGTCGATGACGACCGGATGGAGGCGGAGACCCGCAAGATCATGGCGCGGCTCAACCCCAACTTCAAAAAGCTGAAAGAACCGGTATCCGCACTTTCGGGCGGACAGCGGCAATCGGTGGCGATTGCGCGGGCCGTCTATTTCAACGCGAAGATCCTGATCATGGATGAACCCACGGCCGCCCTTGGGGTGCATGAAACCGCGATGGTCGCCGAACTGATCCATGAGCTGAAAAAACAGGGGCTCGGCATTTTTCTGATCTCTCATGACACCCGCGAGATGATGGAGCTTTGTGACCGCGTGGCAGTGATGAAGAACGGCCAGATGGTCGGTGCGGAACGGGTTGAGGACGTGACCGAGGATGACATCCTGTCGATGATCATTCTGGGCAAGAACCCAAAGGCTGCTGCGTAATGTTTATCGGTCTTGATCTGGGCACCTCTTCGCTCAAGGCGATCCTGATCGATGAGGCACATCAGATACGGGCAGAGCATAGCGTCCCGCTCAGTGTGCAGCGCCCCCATGACGGCTGGTCCGAACAGGACCCCGCCACATGGTGTGCGGCGGCTGTCACGGCCCTCAGGGCATTGGCCGCACAGGCCGATTGCAGCAAGGTGCAGGGCATTGGCCAGTCGGGCCATATGCATGGCGCGACCTTGATCGGGGCGGATGACGCCCCGCTGCGCCCCTGCATGCTGTGGAACGACACCCGCAGCCATGCACAAGCCGCCCAGATGGACGCAGACCCGATGTTCCGTGCGCTGACCGGCAATATCGTCTTTCCCGGCTTTACCGCGCCCAAGGTTGAGTGGGTGCGCCAACATGAACCGGATATTTTCGCCAAGACCGCCAAGATCCTGCTGCCCAAGGATTACCTGCGGCTGTTCCTGACCGGCGAACATGTCTCTGAAATGTCTGATGCGGCGGGCACGGCATGGCTGGATACGGGCGCGCGCGACTGGTCTGACGATCTGCTTGCCGCCTGCCAGCTGACCCGCGACCACATGCCAGGGCTGGTTGAAGGTTCTGCCGTCTCGGGCAGGCTGCGCCCTGCCCTTGCCGCTGATCTGGGCCTGCCGCAGTGTATCGTTGCCGGTGGTGCCGGCGACAATGCTGCAGCGGCCATCGGCGCAGGTGTTGTCAAATCAGGCACGGCCTTTGTGTCTCTGGGCACATCGGGCGTGCTTTTTGCCGCCAATGACAGCTACCGTCCCGATGCCGCCTCGGCGGTGCATACATTTTGTCATGCCTGTCCGGGCGTCTGGCACCAGATGGGCGTGATCCTTGCCGCCACCGATGCGCTGGAGTGGCTGTCCCGGCTAACAGGCCAAAGCGCTGCGGCGCTGACCGGGGATCTTGGTCCTGTCACGACACCCGGAAAGACACTGTTCCTGCCCTACCTGGGAGGCGAACGGACGCCGCATAATGACGCCGCCATCCGCGGCCAGTTCCTGCACCTTGATCACGCCACCGACGCACGGGCCGCCGCGCGCGCGGTGCTGCAAGGGGTCAGCTATGCCTTTGCCGATTGCCGCGACGCGCTGGCCCAGACCGGCACCACAATCACCCGCGCACTGGCGCTGGGCGGGGGGGCAAAATCAACCCACTGGCTGCAGATGCTGGCCAGCACGCTGAACATCACGCTGGACGTGCCCAAGGATGGCGACTTTGGGGCCGCACTGGGGGCCGCGCGCCTTGGCCAGATGGCCAGCACCGATGCCGATGCACAGATCGCCACGCAGCCGCCAATTGCCCGCTCCATCGACCCCGACAGCACCCTGAGCGCCGCCCTGGCCGAAGGGCATGCCCGTTACAAACACGCCTATCACCTCCTAAAGGATCTCTGACCCATGACAGACTTTTTCAAAGGCATTCCGGCCATTTCCTTTGAAGGACCAGACAGCGACAACGACTTTGCCTTTCGTCACTATGACGCCAACGAACTGGTCATGGGCAAACCGATGAAAGACCATCTGCGCTTTGCTGCTGCCTATTGGCATTCCTTTGCCTGGCCCGGCGGCGATCCCTTTGGCGGGCAGACCTTTGACAGACCGTGGTTCGGTGACACCATGGCGCTGGCCAAGATGAAGGCCGATGTGGCCTTTGAGATGTTTGATCTGCTGGGCGTGCCATTTTTCTGTTTTCACGATGCGGATGTGCGCCCTGAGGGCGCGAATTTTGCTGAGAACACCCGCAATCTGGAAGAGATCGTCGATTATTTCGCAGGCAAGATGGAGACCACCGGGACCAAGCTGCTCTGGGGTACGGCGAACCTGTTCTCGCACCGGCGCTTCATGGCCGGTGCCGCGACCAACCCCGATCCGGAGGTCTTTGCCTTTTCGGCCGCCACGATCAAGACCTGCATGGATGCAACCCACAAGCTGGGCGGCGAAAATTATGTGCTCTGGGGCGGGCGCGAGGGCTATGAGACCCTGTTGAACACCGACATGGGCCGCGAGCGCAGGCAGGCCGGTGCGATGCTGCAGATGGTGGTCGACTACAAACACAAGATCGGCTTTGACGGGGCAATACTGATCGAACCCAAGCCACAGGAGCCGACCAAACATCAATATGACTATGACGTGGCCACGGTTTACGGCTTTCTCAAGGACTTTGGCCTTGAGAATGAGGTGAAGGTGAACATCGAACAGGGTCATGCGATCCTGGCTGGTCATAGTTTTGAACATGAGCTGGCGCTGGCCCGCGAATTAGGCATCTTCGGCTCCATCGACATGAACCGCAATGATTACCAGTCAGGCTGGGACACCGATCAATTCCCCAACAACATCCCCGAGATGGCACTGGCCTATTACGAGGTGCTGCGCGCCGGGGGCTTTACCACTGGCGGCACCAACTTTGACGCCAAATTGCGCCGCCAGTCGCTGGACGCCGAGGATCTGATCCTGGCCCATGTAGGCGGCATGGATGCCTGTGCAGCCGGGCTGAAGGCGGCAGCGGCCATGCTGGAGGACGGCAAACTGGAAGCCGCACGCGATGCCCGCTATGCCGGTTGGGCCGCGCCTGAGGGGCAAGATCTGCTGGCGTCGGACCTGGCCAGCATAGAGGCGCAGGTGCGCCGCAACGACATCAACCCAGCGCCACGATCGGGCCGGCAGGAACGGCTGGAAAACCTGGTGAACCGCTATCTTTGAACCCTGACCGTGATGAGCATTGGGCAGATCATCTGCCGCGATGACCCAAGAGTGACCCTGACGGTTTTGCCGCAGGGTCATTCTTTTTTCTGCCCCACAACATGCTAGCCTTGGATTATTCACGTTCCAACCTGCCTGCCAAGGGCGATTTGCCATTGGATCAGATCAGGCACGTCCCTCACATTTCCTGAAAGAAAGCCACGCACATGTCTTTGCCAAAGACCTATCTTCAAATGCTGTCCACCTTGACGCCGGAAGGCACCTTGCAGATGCAGCTTGCCGATACGCCGATGCCCACACCGGGCCCTGACGACGTTCTGGTCCGGGTGGAGGCCGCCCCGATCAACCCGTCGGATCAGGGTGTGATGTTTGGCTGGTCCTCGATGGATCAGGCGAGCACCACGGGCAGCGGCGCGGAGATCGCGTTGCAGGCACCCGTCTCTGCGCAGGGGATGCGCATGATGAAGGCCCGTGTGGGCCAGGACCTGACGCTGGGCAATGAGGGCAGCGGCACGGTCGTCGCCGCAGGTGAGAACGCGCAGGCGCTGATGGGCAAGCGGGTCGGCGTGATGGGCGGCGGCATGTATGCGCAATACAAGCTGGTCAAGGCAATGATGTGCCTGCCCCTTGGGCCTGATCATTCCGCAAAAGATGGTGCGGCCTGTTTCGTGAACCCGTTGACCGCCCTGTCCATGGTGGAAACCATGCGCCTTGAGGGACATAGCGCATTGGTACATACAGCGGCTGCCTCTAATCTGGGCCAGATGCTGAACCGGATTTGTCAGGCTGACGGTGTGCAGCTGGTCAATATCGTGCGCTCCGCCGCACAAGAACAGCTGCTGCGTGACATGGGGGCCACCCATGTTGTGGACAGCTCCAAGGACAGTTTCATGACGGACCTGACCAACGCGGTCCATGAGACCGGCGCGACGCTTGCCTTTGATGCCACGGGGGGTGGGCGTCTGGCCTCTGATATCCTAACCGCGATGGAGGCCGCAGCGGCACGCACGCCCGGTGCCTACAGCATCTACGGGTCTGTGAAGCACAAGCAGGTCTATCTGTATGGCGGTTTGCAACAATCCGAAACGGTGCTAACGCGCGGTTACGGTATGGCATGGGGCGTTGGTGGCTGGCTGCTGCCCAATTTCCTGGCCCGTGTCGGACATGAAGTCGGCGCAAAGATGCGCGGGCGGGTCGTCAAGGAATTGACCACCACCTTTGCAAACAAATACTCGGACGAGATTTCGCTCAGCGATGCGCTGCAGGCTGACATCGTGGCGCGGTATTATGCCAAGAAAACCGGTGAGAAATTCCTGATCAACCCGCAACTCCCGATCTGAAGCCAGCCCGAATTACCCTGTCGCAGTTTGCCTTGCGAAACACGGTAGATGATGGGCCAAGATGCCGTCTGTGCGCGATGAGCAAACGTTGCGCGCAGACGGCAGATTTGCCTGTGCGGTCAAAGCAATGGTAACAATTACACGCTATTGCCTTTTCCCGGTCCCGACAGCGCCGCATTTGCGTGCCAATCGTCGGGCGGAAAATAGACCAGCAGGCGACATGTGGACGAATTGAACCCAAAAACTCCGGAGCGGCCAAAAACCCCGGCGCGGCATGCGCAAATTTTTGCGCTCTTGCATCAATCCGAACGCCGCAAGCGTCCGGCCGAGCGCGCATCTTCTGTCGCTGCCCGCTATCTGGATGAGCGCACGGCAGATGTGATCCTGAACCGGGCGCTGTCCTCTTTCAAGAACCCCGCGCAGGTGCCACCAGAGCCATCCAAAACGCGCAAGCCCACCGGTTTCTTCACGAAACGGCTACTTTTCTAAATCGCTTTCGCAAATGGCTACACTGTGGGCTGCGCCGTCAATGCGGCTCAGTCTTCCAAAGTGCCGCGAAATCCGGTGGCGACCACGAATTTCTCAGAACTGTCGGAACGGCTGGCGGGTGGTTTGATATTCGCCACCTTGGTAAAGCGCTGCTTGAGCAGTTTTTGCAGATCACCCTCGGCACCGCCTGCCAGAACCTTGGCGACAAAAGTGCCGCCTTCTTCCAGCACGTCAAAGGCGAAATAGGCGGCCGCCTCGCATAGGGCGATGATGCGCAGGTGATCGGTCTGTTTGTGCCCCGAGGACGATGCCGCCATATCGGACATCACGACATCCGCCTTGCCGCCCAGCCATTCCTTGACCTGGATATCGGCATCATCGGCCATGAAATCCAGCTGGTGCAACTCACAGCCCGCAATCGGCTCCATCTCTTGCAGGTCAATGCCCAGGATGGTGCCCACGGCCTTGCCACCGCGCTCTGCCAGCACGTTGCAGCGTTTGACGGCCACCTGGCACCAGCCGCCCGGTGCCGCCCCCAGATCAACGATCCGCGCGCCCGGCACCAAGAACCGGTACTTGTCGTCAAGCTCCATGATCTTATAGGCCGCGCGGCCCCTGTATCCTTCGGCCTGCGCGCGTTTTACATAGGGATCATTCAACTGCCGTTGCAGCCACCGGGTCGAGCTCAGCTTGCGACCCCGGGCCGATTTTACCTTGACCTTGAGCTCGCGCTGGCCCCGCCCTGAGGTGTTCTTGCCTGTTGGTGTCTTGCCCATCTCAGTAGGTCCCTTCTTCCAGAACGCCATCCGCGCTCATTTGTGCATATAGCAATCCTTCGCGCAGCCCGCGGTCCGCAACGCTCAACCGGTCCGTGGGCCAGCAGCGCATCAATGCCTGCAGAATTGCGGCCCCCGACATGATCAGCGCCGCACGGTCCTGCCCGATGCGCGGATCAGCACGCCGCCCGCTTGGCCCCATCGCCAGATAGGAATGGATGACCTTATCTATCTGTTCAGAGGTCATCCGCAATCCGTCAATCTTGGTCCTGTCATAGCGCCTCAGGCCCAGATGGCTCGCCGCCACGGTTGTGACTGTGCCAGAGGTGCCGACAATCTGAAAGCGTTCCTGCGACTGCGCCGACTGATAGGGCGCGAAATCCGTGAGGTTTTCCTCAAAGAACCAGCTCATCAGGGCAAAACGTGCAGCATCGTCTTCGACATCAATGAATTGGTCGCGCAAGGTGGCGACCCCCAAAGGCACAGAGATCCAATCGACTACCTTGGCGGCCGGGATATCGGTCTTGGCCTGATTAAACCCCGAATGCAGGCGCATGATGGATTGCGCGCGGTCTTTCTTGGGCACCTTAGAGATGTCGATCCAGACCAGTTCGGTTGAGCCGCCGCCAATGTCGACCACCAGCAGGTTTTCGGTCTTGCGATTGACCAGCGGGGCGCAGGAAATCACGGCCAGCTGGGCCTCTTCCTCCGGTTTGATGATGTCCAGCCGCAAGCCGGTCTCGCGGTGGACGCGTCTCATGAATTCAGCGCCATTCAGCGCCCGACGGCAGGCTTCGGTCGCGACCAGACGCATCCGGCGTACCTTGTTACGGCGCAGCTTTTGCTGGCAGATGCGCAGCGCCTGAATGGTGCGCGCCATTGATCCGCGCGACAAGCGCCCGGTCTTTTCCAGACCCGCCCCCAATTGGACGGATTTGGAAAAACTATCCACCACATGAAACCCGCTGCCCTTGGGCTGCGCGATCAACATACGGCAGCTATTTGTGCCCAGATCAAGGGCCGCATATAGCTCGGACGATCTGGGCGGAACTGGCGCGGGGCTCAGAGCCGACTGTAGGTCCTTATCGAGCGCACCCGCACCTTTGGGACGCCTTGGCGCCATGATTTGCGCCTTTCATATCGAGTTGCCCTCAACGTAGTGATGGAACCCTGCCCGCGCAAGCGCATAGGTACATGCGGGCAGCTAAATCGGCAGGCCGACCATGCGCCCAGCCTCACAACCTTGTTGAATATTTTGACCCATGCCCCCCCTCGCCGCGCGGCAATGCCTTCGCTAGGTTGCACGTGGTCGCGGATGAAGCCCGGTAAGTCGAAAAACGACGCTGAGGGGGGCCGCGCACCCGTTAGATACCGTTGAAAGCAAGCCAAGGAATCACGCCATGCCCGACGTCACAATTGTTTACTGGCGCGACATCCCCGCTCAGGTGATCGTGGGCAAGGGGCGTCGTGGCTCCAAACGGCCCCTGCCCGAGCGTTTTGAGCAGGCCATCGACCGCGCGGCCATGAAGATCGGTGCCGAAGACACCGATGCCTACCTGGCCGAGTGGCGCAAGGCAGATCCGTTCACCGTCGAAGGCGACCCCGATGAGGTGGCCGACGCCCAAGTGGCACGCATTGACGCCGAATATGACCGCGAGCGCATCAAGGCGCTTATTGCAAACGACGGTTGGGCCTGAGGCCCGCACCCCACATGATAAAGGACAAGATCATGGCTTTGTTGAATTTCCGCCGCAAGGAGGCCCCTCAGGACAATGCGCATGGCGCAGAGATTGAGGCATTTCTCAAAGATTACTCCATCGAGGTCATGCCGCGCACCGCAGAAAAGGTCGAAGACTTTACCGCGCTGCTGCCCGCCCAGACCCGCGTCTATATCGCCCATATCGAAGGCACCCCGATTGAGGAAATGGTCGCCACGGCCAAGCGCCTGAATGCGGACGGCTACAAGGTCATGCCGCATTTCCCCGCGCGCATCATCAAGGACAAGGCCACGCTGGCCGATTGGATCGCGCGCTATCAAGGTGAGGCGGACGTCAAACAGGCCTTGCTGTTGGCCGGTGGCGTCGCAACGCCCCATGGTGATTTCAGCGACTCCATGCAGTTGATGGAAACCGGTCTGTTTGACGCGGCGGGCTTTGAGCGTCTGCATGTGGCGGGCCACCCCGAAGGCAACCGCGATATCGACGCCTCGGGTACCGCGAATGTGGATGCTGCGTTGAAATGGAAGAATGATTTCCAGACCCGCACGGATGCCAAGATGGCAATCGCCACCCAATTCGCCTTTGAGGCCAAGCCGATCATCGACTGGGCCAATAGCCTGGCCGAAGCTGGCATCACCCTGCCCGTCCATATCGGCATCGCGGGTCCGGCCAAACTGCAAACCCTGATCAAATTCGCCATCGCCTGCGGTGTCGGTCCTTCGCTTAAGGTCCTGCAAAAGCGGGCCATGGATGTGACCAAACTGTTGCTGCCCTATGAGCCGACAGAGGTGATCCGCGATCTGGCCCTGCACAAGGCCGCGCACCCTGATTTCAACATCTCCCATGTGCATTTCTTCCCGCTGGGCGGGATCAAGACCAATGCCAATTGGGCCATCGACAATGGCGGCAGCTCTGCCGTTCCTGCAAACCCTTCGTGAAAGATTAACCATGACCCGGACCATCATCGAATCCAAAACAAAAACCGCCGTCATCGGCTTTGATGAACCGTTCTGCGTCATCGGAGAGCGGATCAATCCCACAGGCCGCAAGATCCTGTCCGAAGAGCTGGAGCGCGGCGATTTCAGCCGGGTTGAGGCCGATGCGGTGGCCCAGGCAAACGCCGGTGCCACGGTTCTGGACATCAACTCGGGTGCGGTGTTTTCCAACAAGATGGCCGAAGACCCGCGTTATGCCGACAACAACTTTGTTGAGCCGATGCTGATGCCCGAACTGATCCGCCGGGTTCAGGCCGTGACCGACACGCCTTTGTGCATCGACAGCTCTGTCCCTGGTGCGCTTGAGGCGGGTCTGGCTGCCTGCGAAGGGCGCCCGCTGCTGAACTCCGTCACCGGAGAGGAAGAGCGCCTTGAGCTGGTCTTGCCGCTGGTCAAGAAATACAACGTGCCAGTCGTCGCAATCTCCAATGATGACACTGGCATTTCTGAGGATCCGGACGTGCGTTTTGCCGTAGCAAAACTGATCGTGGAACGTGCCGCTGACTATGGCATTCCGGCCCATGACATCGTGGTTGATCCGCTGGTCATGCCCATCGGCGCGATGGCCACGGCGGGACATCAGGTCTTTACCCTCGTGCGTCGCCTGCGCGAGGAACTGGGCGTGAACACCACTTGTGGTGCCTCGAACATCTCTTTTGGGTTGCCCAACCGCCACGGGATCAACAACGCCTTTCTGCCCATGGCGATGGGTGCCGGCATGACCTCTGCGATCATGAACCCGGTGGCCCTGCCTGTGAACGCGACAAAAATCGCTGAGAAAAAGGCAGAGTTGGCGGCCCTTGGGGTCGTCCTGCCAGAGGGCATGGATGATGAGGCCTTTGTGCAGCTTTTCGGCATGGGATCGACGCTGCCGCGTCCGGGCAAGGAAATGGAAGCCATCCGCGCCGCCAACTTCCTGTTTGACCGCGACCCCCATGGCGGCGATTGGATCAAGTTCAACAAGGTAGCGCCCAAGGCGGGCCAGGAAGGCCGGGGCCGCGCGGGCCGCGTCGGAGGCCGCCGCCGCGGCTGAGCACCGACTGACATCACACGACCAAGGGCCCTGCATTTTGCGGGGCCTTTTTTGTTTCGGGGTCCGGCGCGATAAAACTTGTTCTGTGGCTGCGCTGGTAACCCGGAATTAACGAGCCGCCCCTAGAACCTGCCCATCTGATTAGATGTGGAGCGTTCCTATGACCCCAGCCCGATCCATTCACATGGCAGCCGCCCATGGCTGAAACTCTCAATCTGGAAGGCAAGCTTGACGTGACGGCGGTCGAATCCCTTCATGAGCAATGTCTGGCGCTAAAGGGACAGGACGTTGTTCTCGACCTCAGCAAAGTGACCTTGATGGGGGCCCTGTGCCTTCAGGTTTGTGTCGCGGCCGCGCGGCAGGCCCTTGCTACGAACCATTCCTTCACCGTTGTGAACACGCCCGACGCAGTGCTTGCCCAAATCAACGCCATGGGCCTGACGCCCGAAACCATAGCGGAAGGTGCCATATGACCTTGGAAATTCTAGCTGTCGATGACAGTCGCACCATGCGCGACATGATCCGCCTTGCCCTGCTGCCGGCGGGATTTACGGTTCATACCGCAGATGACGGTGTCCACGGCATCGAAGTGCTGAGCGGGATAAAACCCGACGCGATCATCACCGATATCAACATGCCGCGCATGGACGGTTTCGGATTTATCGATGCCGTGCGCGAACAGGAAACCCATCGCGCCACCCCCATTCTGGTCCTGACAACCGAAGCCGCACCGGAACTCAAGGAACGCGCCCGCCAGTCAGGTGCCACAGGCTGGATCGTCAAACCCTTTGATCCCGCCAAGCTGGTCAAGGCACTTCAAATGGTCGCAGGGTAAGGGAGCTGAAAATGAGCACAGACCCTATGGCCGAAATCCGCGCTTCGTTTTTCATCGAATGCGAGGAATTGCTGGAAGCCCTGCAAGACGGGCTGCAAATCATGGACAGCGGAGAGGATGATCCCGAAACAATCAACATCGTCTTTCGCGCGGTTCATTCCATCAAAGGTGGCGCTGGCGCTTTTGGACTGGAAGGTCTGGTACGTTTTGCCCATCGCTATGAGACCGTGCTGGACGAGGTCCGCGCAGGCCGGATGCAGGTTGAGACCGATGCGCTCAAGGTGTTTTTTCAAGCGGCCGATCACCTGTCTGATCTGGTCCGGTTCAGCCGCGATGATGTCGATCTTCCCACGGCGGAAACAGCCGCGCTGCTGCAGTTGCTTGATGCCCTCTTGGGCGATGAAGCACATGAAGAAGACGCTCCTGAAGAAGAAATTGAGTTCAAACCCATGGGCTTGGCGCTGGATCTTGATCTAGGACCTGAAGAATCGTTTGAGGACGATACATCGCTGATGGCTGGCGATCTGGTCGATCCTGAGCCGTCGGATGCACCATTCACCATTACGTTCACGCCTCACGCCGAACTTTTTGACACGGGCAATGAACCTGCTCTCTTGCTTCGGAACTTGCACAACCTGGGCACTGCCACGGCCAGCTGCACCTTTGCCGAACTGCCCGAACTGAGCCAACTGTCGCCCGAAGTCCCACACATGAGCTGGACCGTCAAATTACACAGCGAAGCAGAAGAAAGCGAGATTCTATCTGTCTTCGAATTTGTGGAAGGTCTGTGCAAACTCGACCTGCAAAAAGGCGGCACCCCAGAAGGTCCACCCCCCCATGACGATCATGAGGCCCGTTACGACGCCTCTGTTGAAAGCACCGCTCCAGCCCCATCAGAGCCCGACCGCGCGGCGCTGGCGCGTGCTGCCGAACCAGCCGTGACCGCCCCGCAGGACGCCCCTGCCCAAAGCCCCACGCAAACCGCTGTACAGGTGGCACCGGTTTTGGCGGCAGTTCCTGAACCGGCCCAGCCCCCGGACATGACGCCGGGCAAGGAAAAGGATGCGAAAACCGCAGGCGCTGCAGCCGCAAAATCCGTGGTGCGGGTCGACCTTGACCGCATCGAACGTTTGGTCAACCTCGTGGGCGAATTGGTGATTAACCAGGCCATGTTGAGCCAAAGCCTGGAGGAATCGGGGCTATCACCACATTCCGACGCGATGAGCGGGCTTGAAGAATTCCAACGTCTGACCCGGGATATCCAGGACAGCGTGATGATGATCCGCGCACAGCCTGTGAAGTCCCTGTTTCAACGCATGTCACGCATCGTCAGAGAGGCCTCTGCCGCAGTCGGAAAGGAAGTGCGCCTGCATACCTCTGGTGAAGGGACCGAGGTCGACAAGACCGTGATTGAGCGTTTGGCCGACCCTCTGACCCATATGATCCGGAATGCGGTGGATCATGGTCTTGAAACCCGCGAGACGCGGGTCGCGGCGGGCAAGGATCCGCAGGGGCGTGTGAACCTGACTGCCGCCCATAGATCCGGTCGCGTAGTGATCGAAATCTCTGATGATGGGGCCGGCATCAATCGCCCCAAGGTCCAACAGCTGGCCGTCGACAAAGGGTTGATCCCGGCAGACGCAAACCTCAGCGACAGCGAAATCGACAATCTTTTGTTTTTGCCAGGCTTTTCAACGGCCTCCGTGGTTTCCGACCTGTCAGGCCGGGGCGTTGGCATGGATGTTGTGCGCACCTCCATCCAGGCTCTTGGCGGTCGGATTACCACAACCTCAGAACCCGGCAAGGGCACCACATTTTCCATTTCTCTCCCCCTCACCCTCGCCGTGCTGGACGGTATGGTGGTCAAAGTAGCCGGCGAAACGCTGGTTCTGCCTTTGAATCTGGTGATTGAGACCCTCACGCTTGAGGGTAAGGACGTGCAAATGGTGCGCCCTGGGCATCACGTCATTCAAGTGCGCAGTGGATTTGTCCCACTCTTTGATCTGGGTCGGGCCCTCGGCTATCGCGGCCCGATTGAGAATTTTGACGGCTCGGTTGTCCTGCTGATCGCACAGGAGGATGAAAGCCACGCGGCACTCTTGATCGACAATATCCTCGATCAACGGCAGGTCGTGATCAAGGGGCTTGATGACAGCTTTCACAGGGCCCCCGGCATCGCTGCCGCAACCATTCTGGGGGATGGGCAGATCGCCCTGATCCTGGACCCATCAGACGTAATCAACACAGCAGTGCCGCATCCCGCGGCCCAAAACATCAGTCCAATACAGGGGCTTTCAGCATGACCAACAAAAGCGCATCAAATTCCATCGAACTGCTGACCTTTCGCATCGCCGAACAGGAATATGCACTTGATATCATGTCCGTCCGCGAAATTCGGGGATGGACCCATGCGACACCCCTGCCCCATGCACCCCACTACATGAAGGGCGTAATCAACCTGCGCGGCACGGTTCTGCCGGTGATGGACCTGTCCACCCGACTGGGCCTTCCCAAACGCGAACAGAACGACAGAAATGTCATTATCGTCGTCAAGCTGGAGGAAACAATGACAGGTCTGTTGGTGGATGCTGTTTCTGATATTGTTGCACTTTCCCCAGAAGATCTGCAGCAACCGCCTGAGATTTCATCAAGCGCGGCAGCCGGTGTGGTAAGCGCATTGACCCTCATCGACGAAAGAATGATCCGCGTTCTTGACCTGTCAGCGACCGTCAGCTCCATCGAAGGCGTGGCCGCATGAGCGTCGGGGCCCAACAGTCCAATGCGCTTGATCCCGAGAGCTTTAAGGCGATTGCTGAATTGGCCTATCAAGAGAGCGGTCTAACGCTGGCGCAAGAAAAAAGCTCAATGATCCAGTCGCGTCTGCGGCACCGGCTACGTGATCTTGGCCTGCCGAATTTCGCGGCCTACAGCAGCCTTTTGCAATCTGATCGTGGTCACGAAGAGAGGCGGCATCTTATTTCTGCGCTGACGACGAACGTCTCGCATTTCTTTCGGGAAAAACACCACTATGACACGCTGACAGAAGAACTGGTAAAACGTCTTCCTGCCTTGCGAGAGGGTGGGCAAATGCGCATCTGGTCCGCCGGTTGCTCCAATGGGCAAGAGGCGCTTTCGGCCGCCATTGCACTGCTTGAGGCATCGCCAGAGATTGCAACGCTCAACCTCAAGATCCTTGGCACCGATATTGACCCAGCTGTTGTTCAATTTGCACGCGCGGGCATCTATCCCGAGCGGTTGATGGGAGGGGTGCCCAAGCCCCTGATCGACAAATATTTCACCGAAGCAACACCTGACGGATCAGAACGCAGCTTTGCCGCAAAACCAGTTCTGACCCAAATGATCCAGTTCAACGAACTGAATCTTTTGGCGCGCTGGCCCATGAGCAAGAGGTTTGACATCATCTTTTGCCGGAATGTCGTGATCTATTTTGACCTGCAAACGCAGACCAAGCTTTGGCCAAGGATGAAAGACGCCTTGGCCCCGGATGGAATCCTCTTCCTGGGACATTCTGAGCGGATCGCAGACCCGGCAAGCTTTGGATTTGACTGCACCGGTCCTACTACCTACCGCCCGCGTGTCGGGTAAACCACCGCGCGCTGGCGCATGAAACCAAACTAACATTAAGGATACTGCCTAATGGCTTTGCGCGATCAAATTCGGATCATGGTTGTTGATGACATGTCCACCAGTCGGGGGCTGATCACGCAGGCGCTTGACGCTTTTGGCATTCGTAATGTGGCGACTGCTGAAAACGGCAAGCAGGCCTTGACGGCCCTTGCGACAAAACCTGTCCATCTGGTGATTTCAGATTTCAATATGCCGGAGATGGATGGGCTGCAATTGCTGCATCAACTTCGCACCGCCCCCAAGACGAAAGGCGTCGGCTTTGTCTTGATCACTGGACGTGCCGAACAGCAAATCATTGATCATGGCAAAAAACTGGGTATGAACAACTACCTCAAGAAACCTTTTCAACCAGAGGATTTACGCAATTGCATTGAGGCTGTGGTTGGCCGTCTATGACCGGTCAACCAGGTCAGAAATTTCCCCTGCGCCCGTTAATCAGCCGTGTATCTGCCCATCTGGACATATTGGCGGCCGAGGTGCTGGCAATAGAACATATCTTGGGCGAGGAAGGTGTTATTGGGGTCGTCCAAACACCTGACACGATCACACGCCTTCAGCGGTTGGATTTCTTACGCCAATCCCTAGAAGATCTTGCCCTGCTGACAAATATCATTTCACCAGACATCCAAGGTCTAACTTCCACGGACCTGGCACAAAGGTTGCGACTTGATGTGACCAAGCACTT
Source organism: Sulfitobacter sp. (assembly GCA_017854855.1). Lineage (GTDB taxonomy): Bacteria > Pseudomonadota > Alphaproteobacteria > Rhodobacterales > Rhodobacteraceae > Sulfitobacter. Next base: position 22,123 of record JAFMGZ010000037.1, read on the forward strand.
GCTCGACATTGAAATTGGTCAGGATATTCCCAAATCAGCAACCCTTGAGCAGGGCGATATAGACCTTTTCTGAGGCACAGCAGCACAGCATCATCGCAACAAAGGGCGAACTGTTTAAAACAGTTCCAACCCGTTTCCGACATTTGCGGGCACCGCTGGGACCGGTTCCGCCGGGCGGCTTTGGGGTGCCTTGACCCGCGCGGCACCGGTTGAGGGTATAAACTCGACCTGCCGCGCCGTCTCTCCTCCCAATGATTTTGCGAGGCATTCGATCGCTTCACTTTCCAGATATTGCTGGATAAAGGCGCAGTTGGCCGGCCCAATATCGGACAGGCCCGCGATCATGCGCGCACCGCCAAATGCCTTGGCCAACAGCCGATTGCGCATTGCGCCGATCTTGAGCAGATCATTGATCAAGAGTTCCATCGCATTCACGCCGCTCATGTTATTTGCATGGATCAACCGACTGGGGTTGGCAGCAAGCAGGATGTGATTCATCCCGCCGACTTTTGCGATGGGATCCCATAAACAGCAGGCAACACATGATCCAAGGATCGTGGATATCGTGGCTGTGGCATCTGCGCTCACGCAGTGCTCTCCTTGGGTGATAAACAAACGTTTTGACATGCCCCGCTACCTTTCTTTCTTCTGCCCATGCAGTGATACGGCACGGTTTGTCGCGGCACCGATCCGCTCAAGCGCAAGTTGCTCTTGGACCGCGCCGATTTCATAGGCCACACGCGGCATGCCGTAGACGACTGAGCTTTGCTCATCTTGCCCCAGCGTAATCGCCCCCGCCTCACGCAGTTTCAGCATGGCATCCGCGCCATCGCGGCCAAGCCCGGTGAGAATAACGGCAATAACATCGCGGCCAAATTCAACCGCAGACCTGAACAACACATCAACAGATGGGCAATGCAGGGCCCCTTGATCGTCATCGGTATAGCGACATTGCCAGCTGTCACCCCTGCGGATCAGCTGCGTGTGCCGGCCCTGTGCCGGTGCCAATCTGATCTGCCCGTAGGTCAACACCTCGCCTTCACGGGCCAATGCCACATCCTGTTGCAGGTTTTGATTCAACATCTGTGAGAAACTGACCAGGAACGCCCCCGGCATATGCTGTACGATCACCACCGGCGGCGCATTTACATCCAGATCGGCCAAGACCCGTTCAAGCGCCGCAACCCCGCCGGTAGAGGCCCCGATCACGATGATTGGCATGGGGCCAGCCGCGGCACCTCGTAGCGGCCCATCGATCCCCCGCACAGGTCGGCGAATGGCGCGAACCTTGCTGCAGGCGGCTGAAAACACGCGCCGGGTAATATCGCGATGGGCGGCCTGGTCTGCGGGTGAAGTGGGTTTCAGGATGCAATCCACAGCCCCCAGGGACAGCGCCGTGATCGTCGCCTCTGAATTGCTTTTGGTCACGCCCGAGATCATGACAACCGGCATCGGGCGCAGGGTCATCAGCTTTTCCAAAAAGGCCAGCCCGTTCATGCCCGGCATTTCGATATCAAGGGTGATGACGTCAGGTTCGGTCTGCTTGATCACCTGCCGGGCGGCGGCGGCGCTATCTGCCTCCCCCACCACTTGCAGGCGCGGGTCCTGCTCCAATACCACACGCAACCAACTGCGGATGGTGCGTGAATCGTCAACAATCACCACCTTTTTCTTGATGTAATGGCTCCCTTTTTCTGCAAAGGGTCCAGCCGTATCTTGCATCGGGGATACCTGCCTGCGGATCAGTGTTTTCCCGGCCTGTGCCTCATGGCCGCCGGTCAACACTTAGTGGGGCCAAAGAATGAACACCCACTTAAGCCCCGAAAACTTTGTCGATCTTTTGCAAATATCGCCATCCTGAGCAGGGTAAGGCGGCTGGCATGCCACCGGATATGCAAACGCGCGGTCTATCCCAGCGAATATCCCGCGCCGCGCACCGTTCGAATGGGGTCTTCGCCGCCGGCACGCGTCAGCACCTTACGAAGCCGGGCGATATGCACGTCGACGGTCCTTGTATCCACGTAGATGTCACGCCCCCAAACCAGATCCAGCAACTGGTCACGGCTGAACACCCGCCCCGGCTTTTCCAGCAATGTCACCAGCAAACGGTATTCTGTCGGGCCCAGCTTTAGTTCTACGTCGCCCCGGCTGACCCGGTGGCGTTCGGGGTCCAGCGCGATGTCAAGATACATCAGCATTTCACCGCTGGCAGCCGGACGCGAGCGGCGCAGTTGCGTCCGCACACGGGCCATCAATTCACGCAGTGAATAGGGTTTGACCACATAGTCATCCGCACCGGTTTCCAACCCGCGCACCGCATCCACCTCTTCTGAGCGGGCAGACAGCATGATCACCGGGATGCTGCGGGTATCTTCGCGGGTTTTCAGCTGTCGGCACACTTCGATGCCGCTCATCAGTGGCATCATCCAGTCCAGGATCACCAGGTCCGGTGTGATCTCTGCAACCTGCAGCATGGCGTCTTCGCCGTTTTCCGCGCGGCTGACGGCATAGCCTTCGGCCTCAAGGTTATAGGCAAGCACTTCGCGCTGTGCCGGTTCATCTTCAACCAGCAACACATGAGGCTGAGAGACGGACATCGCTTATCCTTTTGACATAATGGAGGTTTTATCCGCCTTTGGCCGCGCTTCCTCAGGGTGTTCACCGGTCACAAGATAGACAACCTGCTCTGCGATGGAGGTCACGTGATCGCCCATGCGCTCTGTGTTTTTGGCGATGAAATGCAAATGCATACAGGCGGTGATGTTGCGGGGATCTTCCATCATGAAGGTCAGGAATTCGCGGAACAGCGCATTGTACATCTGATCCACGTCCTCATCGCGGCTGATCACATGCATCGCCAGCTCTGCGTCGCGCTGAATATAGGCGTCCAGTGCATCCTTGAGCATCCCTTCGACGGTCTGCGCCATCCGGCGGATTGCGCCGCCACTGTCGCTGACCGGGGGCAGCGTGGCCAGAACGCCGGTCCGCTTGGCCATGTTCTTGGCGTAATCGCCAATCCGCTCCAGGTTGGCGCTGATCTTGATCACACTCAGGATCAACCGCAGGTCAATCGCGGTGGGCGCACGCAGGGCGATCACGCGGGCGGCGCTTTCGTTGATCAGAATCTCCAGGTCGTCGATTGCGCGATCAGCACCGCGCACCGTCTCTGCCAATTCCTCATCGCGCGTCTCAAGCGATTGCGCACTCAGACGGATGGCGTTTTCAACCATGCCGCCCATTTTCATGATCTGGGCCTGAACCGCCTCTAGGTCGCGGTCAAATGCAGATGCAATGTGTTGATCTGACATAATATTATCCAATACGTCCTGTAATGTAGCTTTCGGTGCGCGGGTCTTCGGGTTGGGTAAAAATCTTGTCCGTGTCGCCAAATTCAACCAGGTTGCCCAAGTGGAAAAACGCGGTGCGCTGGCTGACCCGTGCCGCCTGCTGCATGGAGTGGGTGACGATCACCACCGAATAGCTCTGGCGCAGCTCATCAATCAATTCTTCGACCTGGGCGGTGGCAATCGGATCAAGCGCTGAACAGGGTTCATCCATCAACAGCACTTCGGGTTCTGTGGCGACGGCGCGTGCAATGCACAGGCGCTGCTGCTGCCCGCCGGACAGGCCTGTGCCGGGCGCATGCAGACGGTCCTTGACCTCGTTCCAGATCGCACCGCGCTTGAGAGCGCGTTCAACGATGTCATCCAGTTCTGCCTTGTTACGGGCAAGACCGTGGATGCGCGGCCCATAGGCCACGTTGTCATAGATCGACTTGGGAAAGGGGTTGGGCTTTTGAAATACCATACCGACCTTTGCGCGCAATTGTACCGGGTCAACGGCGCGGTCATAGATGTCTTCGCCGTCGATGCGGATGTCACCCTCAACGCGACAGATATCAATCGTGTCGTTCATCCGGTTGATACAGCGCAAGAAGGTCGATTTTCCGCAACCCGACGGGCCGATAAAGGCGGTCACGGTCTTGTCTTCGATATCGACGTTCACGTCCTTGATGGCATGGTTGTCGCCATAATAGACTTGCACATCACGTGCGGCGATCTTGACGGTTTTGGTGTCCACGTCTCTCTCCGGTAAAGAATTGTCTCTCATCGCTTTGTCCTTTCTTACCAACGCCGCTCAAACCGGCGGCGCAGCAGGACTGCGATGGCATTCATGGTGATCAGGAACACCAACAAGATGATAATGCCACCCCAGGCGCGTTCATAAAAGGCCGGGTCTGCACGTTTGGCCCATTCGTAGATCTGTGCCGGCATTGCCGAATTCGGTGACAAGAGGCCTTCGGCAATCGTTTCGGGAGGGTTTGAGGCGATAAAGCCCACCATCCCGATCAGCAGCAAGGGGGCTGTTTCCCCCAGCGCCTGTGCCAGGCCGATGATCGTACCCGTCAGAATGCCGGGTGCCGCCAGCGGCAGCACGTGGTGGAACACCGACTGCATCTTGGATGCCCCGACCCCAAGGGCCGCATCCCGGATCGACGGCGGCACCGCCTTGAGCGACGCCCGGGTGGAAATGATGATCGTCGGCAAGGTCATCAGCGTCAGCACCAGGCCGCCCACCAGCGGGGCCGAATTGGGCAGATGCATGTAGTTGATAAAGACAGCAAGGCCCAGAATACCAAAGACAATCGACGGCACCGCCGCAAGGTTCGCGATATTCACCTCGATCACATCCGTGATCCAGTTCTTCGGCGCGAATTCTTCCAGGTAGATGGAGGCAGCAACCCCAATTGGCAAAGCCAGCGCCAGCACCACCAGCATCATCGCAAGCGAGCCCATCATCGCCACGCCTATTCCCGCAGCCTCGGGCCGCGCATCAGAAGCATCTGCGCCGGTTATGAAAGAGATGTTGAATTTCTTTGCCAATGTGCCGTCTGCGACCAACGCATCGACCAGGTCCAGCTGGGCGGCAGAGATGTTCTTGTCATTCTCGATGCTGTCGCGCGTCACTCGGCCCTTGAGATATCCGTCGACCCGCGACTGGGCCAGAAACTCAAAGACCACCGTTTCGCCGATCTGGTCGGGGTTGGCCAATACAAAGTCACGCAAGGTGGCCGCCGCGTCCTTGGACAGCAGATTTGCCATGTCCTTTGGTTTCAGATCAGTTGCGATACCCAGGTCCGCCACTTTCTGCTCGAACCCTGCCTGCAGCAAAGGCGCATAGCCAAAGGTCGAGACCTTTTTGATATCCTCGATATCGCGGTTGCCTTTCTTGTCCAGCTTTTCCGCCAGCAAGGGCACATTGAGCGATACAAAGGTCTGTTGAAACGCGCTGGTGCCCCGACCAATGATTGTTGTGAGCAAGATCAGCAGCATCAAGAGGCCCATGGAGATTGCGATGATGCCATACATCTTGAACCGGGCCTCGGCGCGGTTGCGTTTGACCGTGCGGGCATCCTGGACCAGCAAGGACCCTTTGCGCGGTATGGGCTGGGGGGTTGGCATATCGGTCATTCGTACTGCTCCCGGTATTTGCGCACGATGATAAGGGCCACGACATTCAGACCCAATGTCAGAACGAACAGCGTCAGACCCAGTGCAAAGGCCACCAGCGTCTCTGGGCTGGCGAAATCCGTATCGCCGGTCAACTGGCTGACGATCCTTGTGGTGATCGTGGTCATCGCCTCAAAGGGGTTGCCCGAGATGCGGGCGATGGCACCGGCCCCCAGCACCACGATCATGGTCTCACCGATGGCGCGCGATGCGGCCAGCAGGATCGCCCCGACGATCCCCGGTAGGGCCGCAGGCAGCACCACCTGACGCACGGTTTCAGAATGGGTTGCCCCCAGCCCGAAAGATCCATCGCGCAGGGATTGCGGCACAGCATTGATGATGTCGTCTGACAGCGAGGATACAAAGGGGATCAACATGATGCCCATGACCAGGCCGGCCGTCAGCACCGATGTGGCACCGCTCATCCATTCGACGCCCAGCACGCCGTTCTCACCCCGGCCAAACAGATTGACCAAAAAGGGGCCGACCGTCAGCAAGGCAAACAGACCATAAACAATCGTTGGAATACCCGCGAGGATTTCCAGCAGGGGTTTGGCAACTGCACGGACCTTGGGCCCTGCATATTCGCTGAGGTAGATCGCGGCGAACAGGCCGATCGGCACCGCCACCATCAAGGCGATGACAGAGATATAAAGCGTGCCCCACAGCAGCGGCAGGATCGCAAGATCACTATTGCCCCGGAAATTCGGAGCCCAGGAGGTCCCGAAAAAGAAGTCCTTCCAGTCATGCAGCTGAAAGAAGTTCCTCGATTCAAAGATCATGGACAAGACGATGCCCACGGTCGTCAGGATCGCCAGCGAGGCGGCGATCATCAACAGCGCCTTGACGCCTGCCTCAACCGTATTGCGCGCGCGGAACGCCGGATGGGTCATGCGGAAAGCCAAGGCAAAGCCCAAGACCGCTATGGCAAGGACCACAACCACCATCGTCGCTGCACCCGTCGCTGTCAGCGCGCGATATTTCTGCGCAGCCTGCAACACCGGTGCCTGAACGTCAGACCCCAGCGCCACACCGACGTCAGCCAGCAAGGCGCGGACATCCGTCTGATCCACCCGCAAATCAACAGCCTCAGTGCGGGTCAATGCCCCTTGGGCCACTGCAGTATTCAATCCTTCGGCCACACGGCGCACATCGCTCATGACCAGCCCCACCGATGACCCCTCGGTGATCATTTGATCAGGGATCAGGCCGATGACCGCATTCTGCACCAGCATCGGCTGGATCAGCAGCCACAGCACCAATATCAACAGCGACGGCACCGCGATACACATTGCGGCGTTATAGCCGTAGTAGCCGGGCAGTGAATGCAAGACACGCGCATCCCCCCCGGCAGCGGAAATGGCGTGTTTGCGGACAGTGAAATACCCGACAAGCGCCAGTCCAAGAATGATCAACACCAGAAGGGAAACAGAGATGCTGTTGATGAGCTCAATCACGGGTCAGACGCTTTCTGTCCGAACAAGCCGGACCAAATTTAGGAGAGCACGATAAAGTCATGTAACCAAACAACCCTAGACAGACAAGCGCGGGCCTTGGGAAAGGCCCGCGCATTTTTCGATCACCCGAGGCTCAGGAGCCCGCGCCCAGAACTTTCTCTTCGGCCACAGCCGCTTGTGTGCTGGCCAGATCAGGGTCAGACACCAGACCGTATTCGGCCAATGGGCCATCAGGGCCTGCAATTTCGTCCGCGACAAAGAATTCAGCGAATTCTTTCAGGCCCGGGATCACGCCGATATGGGCTTTCTTGATGTAGAAATACAGCGGGCGCGACACGGGGTATTCGCCTGTGGAAATGCTCTCGGTGGTGGGGATCACGTCGGACATTGTCGCGACCTGCAGTTTGTTGGTGTTGTTCTCATAGAACGCCAGACCAAAAACGCCGATGCCATCCTTGTTGCTGTCGATACGCGCCAGGGTCTCTGTGTAATCGCCGTCAATATCGACGGATTTGCCGTCTGTGCGGACCGCCATACAGATTTCTTCGGCTTCTTTCTTGTCAACGCCGCCGTCGATCATGGCCTGCAGGAAACCACCCTCTTCGCAGCCCGCCAGCAGCACCTTTTCCTCAAACACTTCACGTGTGCCGTGCTTGGTGCCCGGAATGAAGGCCTGGATGGGCTGGGCCGGAAATTCAGGATTGACCTGATCCCAGCTTGTCAGGGCGTTGGGGACCAATGCGCCGTCAATGTAATGCTGTGCTGCCAGCGCCTTGTACCAATCTTCAGGGGTAAAGGCGAAGCTGTTGCCATTGATGTCGGATGCGAAAACGATGCCGTCATAACCAACGCGGACTTCGATGATCTCAGTCACGCCATTGTCTGCACAGGCGGCGATTTCCTTTTCGCGCATCGCACGTGACGCGTTCGCGATGTCGATGGTGTTCTCGCCCACACCTTCGCAGAACCGCTTCAACCCGGCAGAAGAGCCACCCGATTCAACAACCGGCGTTGGGAAGTCAAAGTTTTCACCAAAAGCTTCGGCGACAATCGAGGCATAGGGCAGTACGGTGGAAGAGCCCGCAATCTGAACCTGATCCCGCGCGGCAGCAGCGGTTGCACCAAAGGCAGCAATGGCCAGCGCGGATGTGGTGAGTTTTGTCAGTGACATGATGTCTCCTGTAAATTCTTCTTTCAACAATCACCCCCATGGTGATCCTGCGCCAGTCCTAGGCCGGCTGTGCTGTGCTTTTGTGACACTTGTATTACAGTTTTATGACAGCGCGCTGTGATACGCTGCAAAACCACCCCCATGCAGGCTTAGGCGGCGGGAACATCCAGCGGTAAAATGACCGTAAAAGCAGAGCCTTGCCCAATTTCGGAGGTGATCTTGAGCCGTCCGCGATGCCGGTTGAGGATATGTTTTACAATCGCCAGCCCCAGCCCGGTACCGCCCAGTTTGCGGCTGCGGTGGCTGTCGGCGCGGTAGAATCGTTCGGTCAGGCGGGGCAGATGCATGGGGGCGATGCCGGGGCCATGGTCCGTGACCGTGATCCGCACCGCAGGGCCGCGCAGGGCGGGATCACGCAGGCTGGTTTCTGCGCTGATCTCAACAGGCTGGTGGGCAGCGCCATATTTGATCGCGTTCTCCACCAGGTTGGTAAAGACCTGCACCAGTTGATCCGCATCCCCCATCAGCGGCAGGGGATCGCTGCTGAAAGCCGCCACCAAACTCACGTCCCGCTCCTGCGCGAGGGGGGTGAGGTTGCGCAGTGTCGTGCCCAGAATATCTGTCAGGTCCACCTTGGCGGTGGGTTTCACCCGCGCCTCGGCCTCTACCCGGCTGAGCGATAGCAGATCACCGATCAGCCGGTTCATGCGCCCGGCCTCGTCCGACATGATCTGCAAGAAGCGGTCGCGCGCGGCGGCATCATTGCGGGCCGGCCCTCCCAATGTCTCGATGAACCCCATCAGGGACGTCAGCGGCGTGCGCAGTTCGTGGCTGACATTGGCCACAAAATCGCGGCGCATCTGCCCGGCCTCGGCCTCGTGGGTGATGTCCTGAAAGGATACGATCAACGTACCGGTGGTCTCTACGGTGCTCAGGCTGACATCATAGGTCAGCGGTTTGCTGACATCGCCCGCCAAAAAGGGCGCATGTCGCGGCTTGCCATCGCCAAGCGACCTTTCCACCGCCTCAACCAAGGCAGGCTGGCGCAGAATGGTCACAAAATGTCGGGCCAGCGCCCCTGCCCCGACCAAACTCTGGGCTTTTGCATTCAGTGCGATGATCCGCTCGTTGCGATCAATGGCCAGTGTCGGCAGCGGCAATGCCTCAAGGATGGCAGGCAGAAGGGCACGGTCCGCCATGGTTTACAGCGGCTTCAGATCCCGCCGAAAGCGGGCCGCGTTTTCAGTGTAATGCAGCGCGCTTGCCGTCAGCATCTGGATGGCCTGTTCGTCAAGCTGGCGCACCACCTTGCCCGGCGCGCCCATGACCAGCGATCCGTCTGGAATGACCTTGTTTTCCGTCACCAGCGCACCGGCCCCGATCAGGCAATTCTTGCCGATCTTGGCACCATTCAGGATCGTCGCCCCCATGCCGATCAACGTATTGTCGCCAATCGTGCAGCCGTGCAGCATGACCTTGTGACCAATGGTGCAATTCACCCCAACGCGCAGCGGAAAGCCAAGATCGCTGTGAAACACGCAGTTTTCCTGCACATTGCTGCCAGCCCCCACATGGATAGGCTCATTGTCGCCCCGCAGGGTGCTGCCGAACCAGACCGATGAACCGGCCTCAAGCACCACATTGCCGATCACATTCGCGTCCGGGGCAACCCAGGCGTCACTGTCCACTGCCGGTTGAAGGTCGCCCAATGCATATACAGTCATGATAAATCCTCAAATTGCGATTGAAGGCTGCGCACATGATCAGACAGGCGCGGCTGCTGCGCGAATTTCAGGCGCTCTGCCTGAATGATCGTCTTCAGCTTTTGTTCCGTTTCGTCCAGATCATCATTGACCAGAACATAGTCGTAGCCATCCCAATGGCTGATCTCATCCCAGCTTTTCTGCATCCGCTTGGCGATGGTTTCGGAATCGTCCTGCCCCCGGCTGACCAGACGGCGGTGCAGTTCGGGAATGGACGGCGGCAGGATAAAGATCGACAGCGTATAAGGCCCCAGCGCCGAATTGCGGATCTGCTGCGCGCCCTGCCAGTCGATGTCGAACAGAACATCGCGGCCGGATTCGATGGCCGCCTCTACTGCAGGTTTCGGAGAGCCGTAGAAATTGCCGAACACATGCGCATGTTCCAGCATATCCCCGGCAGCCACCCATTTGCGAAACTCAGGCTCGCTGACAAAGAAATAATCCTTGCCGTTCACTTCTCCCTCGCGCGGCGCGCGGGTCGTGGCAGAGACGGAGAACTGCAGCGTCTCGTCCCACTGCATCAGCCGTTTGGCCAAGGTGGATTTGCCTGCCCCCGAAGGAGAGCTGAGGATGATCAACAGACCGCGTCGGTCAGATTTCTGGGGGCTCATGGGTTACTCCACATTCTGGACCTGTTCGCGCATCTGGTCGATAACCGCTTTCAGCGCAAGACCAAGCTGGGTCAGTTCCTTGTTCTGTGCCTTGGAACACAATGTATTTGCCTCGCGGTTGAATTCCTGCATCAGGAAATCCAGTTTGCGTCCCACCGGGCCGCCATCTGCCAACAGGTCGCGGGCCGCCGTCACATGGGCGAACAGACGATCAATTTCTTCGGTGATATCCGCCTTGACCGCGATCAAGGCCAATTCCTGTGCCACGCGATTTTGATCTGCGCCCTCAAGGTTGTCCAGAACCCGCGCCAGATTGGCACGGAACGCCGCTGCCATCTCGGCCTGACGTGCCCCCGTCATCTCAGCGGCCTGACGGGTCAGGTTTTCGACCTGGGTCAACTGGTCTGCCAGGATCGCGGCCAGGGCCTTGCCTTCTTGGATGCGCATCTGGTCGAAATCGGCCAGCACCGTTTCAAAATCCGCCATCAGCAGGGCAGACAGGGCCGCCGCGTCATCATCATAGCTGGCTTGTTCCAAGACGCCGCGCATCGTCACGATATCTGTCGCCTTGGAGGGGGCCAGCGACACACCGGCGTCCATGGCGCGGGCCTCGATGTGCTGCAATGCGCTGAGGACGGATTGCAACTGTGCCTCGTTGACCGCCATGGCACCGCTGGCATCATCGCGGGTCAGGCGCAGGTTACAGGTGATATTGCCCCGCGCCGCCGTGCCGCCCAGCTTTTTGCGCAGTGCTGCCTCCAGCCCGTCGATCCAATCGGGCACCCGCAAGCGCAGATCCAATCCGCGCCCGTTGACGGATCGTATCTCCCAGCCCCAGCTGAAAGGCGCATCCGCAACGCTGAGGGATGCAAAGCCCGTCATTGATCTGATCATTGCTGCCGTCCTTTGCCCATTCAGGCTTTGGAATATGGCGAAACCCCGCCTAGGGGCAAGCCCCAGGGGGAATTAACCACAGTTCCGGAATTATGACCGGCCTTTATTAAAAATGTTGTATTA
>JAFMGZ010000089.1 GCA_017854855.1 Sulfitobacter sp.
AGGCCACTCACACCAGTCTGGAGCGCACTTGAAATGCTCATGATCTTGCCTCTTTTTTTGTTTTTATATTCTTGCCTCAATCTTCTACTTACACGAGTTGGTTTTAAGGAAGGTTAAAGAAAGTTAATTTATTTTTACTTTTGAACTTGTTGCGGCAAAAAAGTCATGTGGTTTTAGGGGTCTTGTCTTGTGTTCTGGATGGATCGAAACGCATCATCTAGACTTTGAAGCCGGTCAGCGGCCTTGTCAGCGCGCAGCGGCAGCAGGGCAGGACCTGGATTTTCAAAGCTTTCTGCCAAATCTATCAATGACTTAGACTCTGTGAGCTGTGGAAATGCCCGGGCGACGCGGGCTATTGTTGTACTATCCTGTGCCCTATGGGCAGAAATCAGAAGATGTGTGGCGTCCTGCAAGGAAAACTCCGAAGGATAGCCTTCCCAAAGGCGCAAATATACAGCAGTAGAGCGCGGCCAGTTTTGTTCTTGGGTCAGGGCCTTGGCCAAATCACGCAGGTGTTCGGCTGTTGGGTCTGCAACAAACGTGTCCAAAAGCGCGGGCCGGTCGTCCAGATCTGCCAGAATGCTGGCCTTGAGGGCGTTGTACTTTGCACGGTCCACAGTTGCGGTCTGCTTGTCCATCGTCTCCAGCGTCTTGCGTGCCTCGGCATACAGCCCCGCCCGCCTTTGCGCCTTGGCCAGCTTGATATGCAGTTCGGCAAACTGTTCTTTCTGTGCGGTGCTTAGCGGGGTCTCTTGCTCTTCCAGCATCTGGATCGCCCGGCGGTATTCGCTCTCGGCAAGGTCGGTTGAACCCAGATCCAGCACATAGTCACCCAGCGCCTCTGTATGGCCCACAAATTCAGGGAAATACCGGAAAAACGGCAGCAGACGCAGGTGCAATTCGATCCAGTCCGACAGCGGATAGCTGCCTTCCTCACCTTGGCCATAGACACGTTGCAACAGTTCGATCGACTGGGATCTCGCCATTTCCGCTTCATTGGTAAAGGGAAAGCGCGACATGATCTTGACCAGCGTCAGCAGTTCCTCAACGGGGTTTTCGATGCCTTGATACACCCGCGCCGTCCGTTTGAGGATTTCCAGCTCGTATTGATTGCCACGCCATGCCTCTGCGCCCTCTCTCAGAACACTTTGTGCCGCCAAAAGCGCGCCTTGCCCGCCATCACTCAGCGACATGTCCGCGATGGCCAAACGGGCCCGGGCGGCATATTGGTCCCAGCCCTGGGCCGCCATAAAATACGATTCAAGCGCGGTGGATTCATTCCCGCGCCGCTGCTGCGCGCGGCCCCGCAGGAAATGACCCATAGGAGAAACGGTCAGGTCAGGCAGTTCATCCAGCAGCTGCAATGCCGCATCCGCATAGGCCTCGTGCCCCAGTTCAATCGCAGCTTCGGCAAAGACCGGCAACATTTGCCGCAAGACGGCCCTGGACTGCCCCCCCAAACCGGCAAAGCTGGATTTGATATTCTCGTTCAACTGCTGGACATCCGCATTGGCGATGGCCTGCAGGCTGGTCCAAAAAGCACGGTCAGGCCGTTCCGCTGTGTTGAGCGGGGATGTGTCAAACTCTGCGACGGGCTGGCCAAACAGCAAATCGACCGCATCCGTCAATGCGCGGTGGCGCCGGGTCTGGCGTTCATTTTCCGGCGTAATTTCGCTCAGGGCTGATCTTGCTTCGGTCAGCAGCATATGGGTCAGATATAATTCTGCCGCATCCAGAAGAACAGTCGTCTTGACGGCACCATGGGCCTCGCTCAGGTCAAGAATGACTTGGGTCATATCCTCATAAAATGTGGCAGTTGCCCAGTGTTGGAGATCCATTTCACTGCGCCAGCCTTCGGCGCGTACAGGTACCGTAGCGGCGGCGGCCTGCCGCGCTTCGGCTGTCGTTGACAGCACCGGCCCCGCCAGTAGGGCAAGGATTATAAGTGAAACTGAAAAACTTGGCTTTTCCACTGGACCTTTTGTTCTTGTTAAACAGATTAAAACTTGCCTTAACCTTGTATTTGTGAAATTTTGTTTTTGCAACAGACTGCCATCTGAATGATTAACCTCGGCACCTGCTCCGCCGGTGGAGACCAAAATGACCAACATCAGCTATGTTTCGCTTTCACAGGCCGCCGCGCTTGAGCGTAGCATGAACATGACCGCACATAATTTGGCAAACGCCAATACCTCTGGGTACAAGGCGATGAACGCGGTGTTTGAAAGCTACGAGGATGCATCGGCCACGAATGGCATCAGCTATGTTATCGACAAGGGCACCTATCTGGACCTGTCCAAAGGCACCATGATGCCAACCGGCAACCCATTGGATATCGCAATCGCGGGCGATGGCTGGATGTCTTTCCAGCTAGAAAACGGCGGCACAGGCTATAGCCGTCATAGCCGCCTGGTCGTCGACGTTGATGGGGTGGTCAAGACCGCAGGCGGACGGCCACTGCTGGATGCGGGCGGTGGGCCGGTTGCCCTGCCAGAGGATATTGGCCAGGACGTCGTCATCACGGCTGGCGGCACGATTACCGATCAACAGGGTGCCGTGCTGGGCAACGTTGGCGTTTTCACAATCGAGCAGGGGGCGCGCATGATGCCTCTGGGTGGCGGCATGTATCAACTCCCTGAAAATGCCGCCGCCCCACAACCTTCCTTGGAACCCAAGGTGAAACAGGGCTTTGTTGAAAACAGCAACGTTCAGGCCGTGCTTGAGATGACGCGCCTGATCGACATTCAGCGAGCCTATGAGAACTCGGTCAAACTAATGAACCAGGACAACGATCTGACCCAGACCGCGATACAGCGGCTGGGTCGCGTTTAAGAACCGGCAGATAGGAACAGGACATGAAAGCACTCGGCATTGCTGCAACCGGCATGTTGGCCCAACAGACCAACGTGGACGTCATTGCAAACAATATCGCCAACGCAAACACCACCGGCTTCAAAAGCGGGCGTGCGGCGTTCCAGGACCTGATCTATCAAAGCGCGCGATCTGCCGGCGCGCTGACCTCAGAGGAGGGTACCGCGCGGCCCGTCGGTTCTGATGTGGGTCTTGGCGTGCAATCTGCCGGTGTGATCCGTCACAACACCCAAGGCGGCTTGATCCAGACCGAAAACCAGATGGACCTGGCCATTGATGGCAAGGGGTATTTCATCGTCAACCGCCCCGATGGGTCCCAGGCCTATACCCGCGATGGCAACTTTCAGCTAAGCGCCGAAGGTCAGCTGGTCACGCTGAACGGCTACGAAGTGGAACCTGCGATTGTCGTTCCCGAACTGACCCGCCAGGTTGAGATCAACCAGTTCGGCGTTGTCATGGCCTATGTTGAAAATGATCCGGCCCCGATTGAACTGGGCCAGTTGACCTTTGCCACATTCATCAACGAAGCGGGCATGAAACCCGTGGGCGACAACCTGCTTGAGGCCACGCCCGCATCCGGCGAACCGGTAGAGGGCACACCGGGCGACCCCGGTGTCGGCATCACCCGGCAGGGGTATCTTGAGAATTCCAACGTCAACATCATCCAGCAGATCACCGATCTGATCTCGGCTCAGCGCGCCTATGAAATGAACTCAAAGGCCATTGAAACCGCCGATCAGATGATGACCACCACCAACCAGATCAAGTAGAAAGGCCCCCCATGACCCGCCGCCCTGCCAGAGTGCTGACCTTGCTGCCTGCCTTGATGGCCGCCCTGTTGCTGTTTGCGCAACCGGTCTGGGCCAGCACGGCCATGGTCACCGATCTGATCGAAGAACGCGCGCTGGCCGAACTGGGTCGGGTGATGCCAGAAAATGGCCGCATCGACATTCGTATGGCCGACGGTGCCATCCGCGAGGGCGAATTCATCCAGGAATTCTGGATCGACCCGGACAGTGGCCAATTCATTGCAAACGTCGTGACGGAATACGGCGAAACACAGCGGGTCTGGGGTTTGGCTGTGATGACAATAGAGGTGCCTGTGCCCGCACGGCGGATGCTGCCCGATGAGATTGTTCAGGTTTCCGATCTGACCATGGTTGAGATGCCAATGCAGCGTCTTGGCGCTTTTGCCATTCATTCCGCCGATGATCTGGTGGGACAACAGGTGCGCCGGATGCTGGTTGCAGGCCGGCCCGTGCCACGGCAATCGGTGATCCCCCCTGTCATCATCAGCCGGGGTGAAAAAGTCAAAATCTCTCTTAATTATGGCGGTTTGCAACTGACTGCCAACGGTCGTGCGATGGCCGATGCCCACCAAGGGCAGGAAATTCGCGTAGTAAACCTGTCGAGCAACAAGGCCATTTCAGCAGTTGCGACAGGACCCGGTCTTGTGGAGGTCGATCAATGAGCCATTTTCTATTCTCCCGTCGGCTTGCAGTGGCATTGGCCTTGCCGCTCGTGGCCCTTTTGGGCTGTGCCGAGCTTGAGGAAAACCGCAACCCTTCGGTCAGCGATCTGGTTCTGGATCCGTCGACCATGAACGAGGTGAACCGCATCAGCGTGCCAATGCCCCTGATTGAACCACAGCACACCCCCAAACGTGCAGAAGCGGCCAGCCTCTGGACATCCAAAACTGCCAGCTTTTACACCGACCGGCGCGCGACCGCAGTGGGCGATCTGGTGACCGTGATGATCGACATCAACGACCGTGCCCAATTGCAAAACGCCACCGACCGCAGCCGCGCGGCCAAGCAGAACGTGGGGGACCCTGATATTCTGAATTTTGATCTTTCCACCAACAGCGGCAGTGTGCTGGGACTGGAAAGCAGTTCTCAGTCCAGCGGCGAAGGGTCAATCAAGCGCAACGAAAGCATTCGTCTGCGGGTTGCCGCACTGATCATCAAAGTCCTGCCGAACGAGAATTTCGTGATTGCTGGCCGTCAGGAAGTCAAAGTGAACTCAGAACTGCGCGAACTGCGGATTGCGGGTATCATCCGGCAGGCTGACATCAACGTGAACAACACGATCGACTACGACAAAGTAGCCGAGGCCCGGATTTCCTATGGAGGCAAGGGTCAGATTTCCGCAGTACAGAATGCGCGGATTGGACAGGATGTTCTTGAAATTATCCTTCCCTATTAACCATCACGCCCATGATTAAATTCGTGATCATGGGCGTGATGGTCGTAGGTGCCGGGGCCTTGGGCTATTTTGGCGAACGCTTCATGCGGCCCACAGCAGCCCCAGCCCCGGAACATGCATTAGCCGACAAAAAGCAGGAGCTGATGTTCAAATTGCCCTTGGGCAATTTCACCATGCAGGTCATTCAGACCAAGCGTTCATTACATCTGATGTTTGACATTGATGTCTATGTGATGGGCGCAGGCGCGTTTCAGGACATCAACGGGGCCATCGGGCGCGCCCGCCTGCGCGATGCAACGGTCACCGCCATTGCCGAACTGGCAGAAACCGAATTTGGCTTTGAACTGCCTGACGCCGATGACGCCACCAAAACCGCGCTTGCCGAAAAGATCGTGCGCAAGCTTTATGTCGATTTTCCCGATATACGAACCGCGCGGGTCAATACCTTTGCCGCCGTCATCAGCGACCGGTGATCATCCTTAGCTGGCCGAACGCACCGTCACGGATGACACCTGTTCTCCGCCATCAAGGCCAAAGATAATCTCGCCTTCCTGAAAGATCACTTCTTCTACCCGTGCAAGGCGCGACATAGAGGCCTGAACCGGCGCACCAGCAGCATCCACGGCAGCGATTGCAACGGTGTATTTTCCCTCCAGCATAGGATTGCCGAAATCATCGCGGCCGTCCCATCCCAGCGCAATCTCCTGCCCCGGCTGGTTGGAAAGGCCTGTCATCGTGCGCACCACACGGCCCAGCGGATCAGAAATCCGCGCTTCGACTGACACCGCGCCAGAGGCAAGCGAATAGGTTGAATTGACGCTGCCATTTGCCAGGATCAACTCATTTGACGCCACACTCACCTCGCGACCCAATAGGTCAGTACCGCCCAGATTCATCAAACCCGCAACCTGGTTGCTGAGGATTTCAAGCTGGCTGTTGGTCTGAACCGCCTGTTCAACCTGCGACAGCTGCGCCAGCTGTGCAACAAACTGGGTGCTGTCCACCGGTGCCAATGGATCCTGGTTTGAAATCTGCGCCGTCAGCAGCGTCAGGAATTTATTGTAGTCATCCCCCAATTGCGAAAGCGACGTGTTGGAATTCGCCAGATTTTTCGAGGTCACACTATCGAGAAGGGCCGTATTGGTCAGCATGGGGTCATCCTTCTTATGTCAAAATATCAATGCGGTCATCTTGGACCACATCCAGATGTTGCCGGGGCACGTCCGTGCCCAGGGCATCACCCGTCATGTCAAAGCCTGCATCGCCCTGGGGCTGCTTGTTCTGGGATTCCGCGCCGGTCCCGCGTTCCTGGAAATCGAAAATATTGCTGTCAGATACGCCAATGGCCTGTGCCAGCATCTGACGGTCATCGCGCAGCGCCTGCAACACCATGGGGTTTTCAACCCGCACCACGACTTTTGATGTGACATCCTTTTCCGCGATCACCTCAATCTCGATATTGCCCAGACCCTGCGGCATCAGATTTATGGTGGTCCGGCCTGGCGTTACATCAACCGATTTGACCTGCGCCATCAACGCCTCGGCAAAGGGTTTTGGTACAGCTTTGGGTACAGCAACCGCTGCGGCCTCCGCTTTGGCGGTAGCTGTCACCATCTCTGGCGAAAACACCGACACAGGCTCGCCCTTGGGGCGTTCCGCCGCGTCCAAGGCCTGTGCGGTCAGGGTCGCAGGATCGAAAAAGATCGTCTGCGGCTTGTCCTGTCCACTGGCACCAGCTGATTTCGTGAATATACCTGCAAAGGCCTGCGATCTGTCTTCGGCTGTTTCATTGCCGGCACCTGGCTCAGCGATCACAGGCTCGCCCGACACTCCGACCGCTTTCAGCGCCGTTGGCTGCGTGGTCAGCGTGGCATCTGCTGGACGTTTCTTTTCTACGGCGGCAGGCGGTACAACCCCTTGCGGCACAGGCGCTTTTTCAACCAGCTTGGTCATTTCCGTTGCGGTCAACGGGGCCTGTGGCGCGCTCTGCTCTTGCAACTGGACGGGCTGCGGGGCTGCCGGTGTCTGCGCCAAGGCGGCCTTTGCCTGCGGAGCCATCTGTTGCTGGGCGA
>JAFMGZ010000038.1 GCA_017854855.1 Sulfitobacter sp.
TTGGAAGGCTGAGGTCTTACCATTACACAACGCCCGCTCAACGCCTCATGAGTTATTTCATGGACCATCCCACGTCAAGCGTCCGCAAAGAAGCTTGCAAGAGAAATCCGGCATTCAGGCTGCATTGCGGGCCACAGGCCCCGGTGCCATACTGCGCGGCACTGCAACCGGGAGATGGCGAACCATGGAACTAACCCCAAACTGGGAATTTGTCGCGGACGGGGTCATGGGCGGTGTGTCCACCGGTCACCTGCAGCAAGAAATTTACCGGGGCCGCATGGCGTCGGTTTTGCGAGGGGATGTTTCGCTGGACAACAACGGCGGGTTTGTCCAGATCGCCTTTGACTTGTGCGCGGATGCCTCGGGGATGGATGCCAGCGGATGGGACGGGATCGAACTGGATGTCAGCGGCAATGGCGAAGCCTATGATCTACGCCTGCGCACGGATCAATTGACCCGCGCCTGGCAGTCTTTTCGCACTGACTTTGTGGCCGCGCCGGAATGGCAAAGCATTCGGTTTCCCTTTGACGGAATGATCCCGCACAGAACAGAGGCCGCCTTTGACCCAGCACGGCTCAGGCGGGTTGGTGTGCTTGGCATCGGGCGGGAGTTTCGCGCAGAGGTGGCCGTGGCAGCTGTGCGTTTCTACAGGACATAGATCCCTTGCCCTGCAACAGATCCCCGCTATCTGACAGGCATGACCAAAACACCCCTGCCCCCGGACCATGTGAGTGAGATCGTGCAAATGGCACTGTCCGACCACGTCAGCTTTGCCGATATCCGGCGCGAATACGGGATCGGGGAAAAGCAGGTGAAGGCGCTGATGCGCGACACGCTCAAGACCGGCAGCTACAAGGCATGGCGCAAAAGGGTGCGTGATTTCGGGGATCGGCGCGCCGTTTACAAGTGACGCGTATTGCCTTGGCAGCGCGGCAGGCGCGCCCCGCCGTCTAGGGGACAGCGTTGAACACAAACAACGCCTCGCCGTTGATCTGGTAGCCGTTGATCAGCTGCTTTGCCCGGCCAGACGTCAGCCACTCCTCAAGGCGGGACGCGCCAACCTGGTTGATATGCAGGTGGCGGGCAGGATTGACCGGCAGATAGGCATATTGGTTGAACAACACCGGATCACCGCCAAACAAGAGCCCAAGGTCACGCTTGTTGCCGAAATTCAACCAGCTGGCCCGATCCGCCATGATATAGGCATCCAGGCTGGAAGCGGTGTTCAGGCTGGCCCCCATGCCCGAACCAACGGCCTTGTACCACGGTCCGAACTGCTGTGGATCAAGGGCGGCAGCAGACCACAGGGAAAGCTCTTTTTTATGGGTTCCGCTGTCATCCCCCCGGCTGACAAAGACAGCCTGCGCCCCGGCGATCCGCTGCAAGGCCTCTACGGCTGTGGCGGCAGCGGCGATCCCGGCCGGATCTGACGACGGCCCGATGAGGACAAAGTCGTTATACATGATCTCGCGGCGGTGGGTGCCAAAGCCTGCTGCCACAAAGGCCTCTTCGGCCTTTTTGGAATGCACCAGAATAGCGTCCACATCGCCCGCCTCGCCCAGGCGGATCGCCTGGCCGGTGCCCACGATCAGCAGCTGAACATCCAGCCCGGTATCCGCCTTGATTGCGGGCAGCAATACATCCGACAGCCCCGAATTGTTGAAACTGGTGGTGACCGCCAGCTTGAGCGTCTCAGCCTGTAGATGCGAGCCCATCAGCATCACGAAGGCTGCAAGAAAACGGATCATTCGACAATATCTCCTTTGAGGAAGGACGCGGCCTCTGCGGTGGAAGGCTGCGCAAAAAATGTGGCGGCCGGCCCCTGTTCATGCACCATCCCCTTGATAAGGAACAGCACATCCCCCGCCAACCGGCGCGCCTGTCCCAGATCATGGGTGGTCATTATGATGCGCGTGCCCGCCTGTCTTGCTGCCGCAAGCAAGGTTTCGATGTCGCGCATGGACCGACCATCAAGGTTTGCGCAGGGTTCGTCCAAAAACAGCACCCGGGGCTTGCGGATCAGCGCGCGCGCCAGCGCCAGCTTTTGCTTTTCACCGCCCGACAGACGCGGCGCAGGAAAGTCCAGCGCATCGCTCAGCCCGATGCTCTGCGCCCATTCGGCGACCTGTTGGGCAATCTGCGCCTTTTCATATCCCAGCAAAAGCAAAGGATATGCCAGGTTTTGACGGACCGACCGGCGCAGCATGATCGGGCTTTGGAACACATAGGCCTGCGCCTGCCGCGCCTCGGCATCGGACAGGGACCATGTGACACTCCCGCCCGACACCCGCTCCACCCCGTGCAGCACCTTGAGAAATGTCGTCTTGCCGGCCCCGTTCGGCCCCAGAACGACGGTGAAGCCATCTGCCGCAAGGTCCAGGTTCACGGGTCCCAGGACGGTCTTGCCACGCCTGCGCACCACCACATCTTTCAGGCTGGCCGTCATGGGCGGGGTCACCAGGTGCCCTCCCGCTCTGTCCGCGACAGGGCGTGGATGGCAAGGTTCACCACCAGCGCCAGCGCGATAAGGACAAAGCCCAGACCCAACGCCAGCGCAAAATCACCCTTGCCGGTTTCAAGCGCGATCGCCGTGGTCAGCACCCGGGTGGCATGGTCAATGTTACCGCCCACAATCATGATTGCGCCCACCTCGCCAATGGCGCGGCCAAAACCGGCCAAGGCAGCAGTCATCAAGGTGCGGCGGCCATCCCAGATCAGGGTGAACACCCTTTGGCCTTGGCTGGTGTTAAGCGAAATCAGCAGATCGTGGTATTCAGCCCAGAGTTCCCGCATCGCCTGATGGGTGATGGAAGCAATCAGCGGCGTGATGATGATCACCTGCGCGATGATCATAGCCGTGGGCGTGAAGAGCAAGCCCAGCACCCCGAATGGCCCCGAACGGGACAACAACAGATAGACAATCAGCCCCACCACCACAGGCGGCAGTCCCATCAGCGCATTCAGCGTGGCAATGGCGGCCCGTCGGTAGCGAAATCGGCGGATGGCCAGCCAGGTGCCAAAGGGCAGCGCAATGGCAGAGGCGATGACCAAGGCAGACAGGCTGACCTGCAGCGTGCGCAGCGTAATCTCGACCAGGTCCGCATCAAGCGCAATGATCAGCCGGAATGCCGACTGAATGCCGGCCCAGATCTCGTTCATTGCAAAACGGTCCTAATTCGTCAGGTTCAGTTCAATCGTCCAGGCGTACATCAGGGCCAGCATACCGGTCCTGGCTTGAGAACCCAATCTGCATCAAGATCAGGTTCGATCCAACCGAAATGGCAGCAACCGCCACAAAGGCAACAAGCATGGCTTTCATATTCGCTCTCTCCTTGCGCAGTCGCTGCGCCTAGATTTCTTGATCCATATATCGCGCCCGTTTTCCGGGCAAGATGCCTCATCTATTCGGCGGGTGTGGCGCCTTTGGACGCGGCCTGTTTCTCGGCCATCACTTCGTCGACCCAGATGGAATGGTGCTCGCGGGCCCACTGCTCTTCGACATCACCAGAGCCCATGGCATCATAGGCCCCCTCCATCCCGACGGTTCCGATGTAGATATGCGCCAGAATGATCGCCATCAGCACAAAGCTGACGATCGCATGCCAAAGTTGGGCATATTGCATCTCTTCATGCGGCGCGAGCACTTCGCGCAATTCGCCCAAGCCAAGGGCGCTGGAGATGCCCAAGGCGTTCAACTTGGCAAATGTCGCGGCGAACATGTTGATCTCGAAGGGAAAGAGCAACGACAGGCCAGAGACGGAAATGGATGTGCCCAGCACGATCACGGACCAGAAGATCAGCTTTTGACCGGCATTGAATTTCTTGGCCGGCGGGTGGCCTTTGGAAAAGATGCCCCCGCCCTTGAGCAGCCAGTTGATGTCGCTTTTGTGCGGCAGGTTATGAACGACCCACATGACAAAGATCATCACCAAGGCCAGCATGAAGGCCCATGACACGTTGTTATGGATCCATTTGGAGCCAACAGCGAGAAAGGAAAACGCATCATGGCCAAAGACCGGGATCAGGACCTTGCGGCCAAACAGCGATATCAGCCCGGTGACGCCTAACAAAATGAAAGACCCCGCCAGCAGCCAGTGGCCAAACCGTTCAACCGCCTTGAAGCGGGTGATCTTGTTGCCGGTCTTTTCGCCGTCAATCCTGATCCGCCCGCGCACAAAAAAGAAGAGCGCCAGCAGGGCAATCGTGGCCAACAGCAGATAGCCGCCATAAATCGCAACCGGGCCTTCGCGCAGCTGCAGCCAGTTCATGCCGCCGTCTTGAATGAGGGTGGTCGCCGCCGGACCGTTGTTTGACGCTGAAATATCCGCAGAGCCAAAGCGCAAGGCCCGCCACAGATCAGGGTCAGAGGCACCGCCCAGCGTGCCAAGCTGTTCAGAGATCCCCGCAGCACTGTCCGGGTCCCCCGTCAGGCCGCTGCGAAAGCCATTGTCGACCGGCTCTCCGCGCTGCCGTGCCATGATGTCTTCCAGTGTTTGGGCACCACCAGTGGCACTGCGGTCCGGTGCCGCCGCGTCCTGCGCGTTTGCGGTCGATAAGAATGACAGGGTCAGCATCAAGGCAATCAGGGCACGCAACATGTCGGTTCCTCAAAGGTTGTTTAGGTGAAAAGGGCGACCCTGATGGATCGCCCCTTCTGCTCGTGCGTTCAGACGGGGCGTATCAACCGCCCTTTTGGTCGTAGGCTGTACCCCAGCCCCATGCGCCGGATCCGAAACCGCGTGCAACAACACGTTCGCGGTAGATGCCGGAAACGACGTCGCCGTCGCCTGCCAAAAGCGCCTTGGTCGCACACATTTCAGCACAGATCGGCAGTTTGCCTTCTGCAATGCGGTTGCGGCCATATTTGGCGAATTCGGCTGAGGAATGGTTTTCCTCTGGGCCACCGGCGCAGAAGGTACATTTGTCCATCTTGCCGCGTGATCCAAAGTTGCCAGCCTGCGGGAACTGCGGCGCGCCGAAGGGGCACGCGTAAAAGCAATAGCCGCAACCAATGCAGAGGTCCTTGGAGTGGAGAACCACGCCTTCCTCGTTTTGGTAAAAGCAGTCTACAGGGCAGACCGCCATACAGGGCGCATCGGAACAATGCATACAGGCGACCGAGATGGATCGCTCGCCGGGTTTGCCGTCATTGATCGTGACGACTTTGCGGCGGTTGATGCCCCATGGAACCTCATGCTCGTTCTTACAGGCTGTAACGCAGGCGTTGCATTCAATGCAGCGTTCGGCGTCGACGAGAAACTTTGCTCTTGCCATTTCTCAGGTCTCCTTATGCTGCCCAGATTTTGCACAGAGTGGCTTTGGTCTCTTGCATCTGGGTTACTGAATCATAGCCATAGGTCTGTGCGGTGTTTGTGCTTTCGCCCAACACATAAGGGTCTGCACCGTCAGGATATTTGTCCCGCAGATCAACGCCTTCCATATGCCCACCAAAGTGGAACGGCATAAAGGCAACGCCTTCGCCGACCCGTTCGGTGACCATGGCCATCACTTTGACCTTGCCGCCTTCCGGGCCTTCGACCCAGACCTGCGCGCCGTCACGGACCCCAAGGTTGTTGGCATCGCGGGTGTTGATCTCGACGAACATGTCTTGCTGCAATTCTGCAAGCCATGGGTTCGAACGGGTCTCATCGCCGCCGCCTTCATATTCGACCAGACGTCCGGACGTCAGGATAATGGGATAATCCTGAGAGAAGTCCTTTTCCTGGATCGATTTGTACAAGGTCGGAACACGCCAGAACTTGCGGTCGTCATAGGTGCCGTATTCAGCCACCAGATCACGGCGGTTGGTATACAGCGGCTCTCTGTGGATAGGCACCGGATCAGGGAAGGTCCAGACAACGGCGCGTGCCTTGGCATTGCCGAATGGTGCGCATTCATGGGCAATCGCGACCCGCTGGATACCACCGGAAAGGTCGGTTTTCCAGTTGGTCTTGGGCCCGGCAACCGCGTCGATCGCGGCACGCTCGTCTGCGGTCAAGTCACCGTCCCAGCCGAGGTCCATCAGCATCTGCATGGTGAATTCGGGATATCCGTCCTGGATTTCCGAATCCTTGCTGTAGACACCTTCGGCCAGCAGGTTGTCGCCGTCCCGTTCCACACCAAAACGGGCGCGGAAGGTCAGACCACCCTCAGAAACACGTTTGGACATGTCATAAAGGTTGGGCGTGCCGGGATGGTTCATCTCGGGCGTGCCCCAGCTTGGCCATGGCAAACCGTAGTAATCGCCATCTGCCGGACCACCGATGGCCTGCAATGTTGTGCGGTCAAAGGTGTGCTGGTTCGCCATGTGCTTCTTGATCCGCTCGGGCGACTGGCCTGTATAGCCAATGGTCCACATCCCACGGTTAAATTCGCGGGTGATGTCCTCGATGTTGGGCTCTCCGCCCTCGTCGATCGCAATGTTGCGGAAGATCTTGTCGTGGAAGCCGAACTTCTCGGCAAATTTTGCCATGATGATATGATCGGGCAGCGATTCAAAAAGTGGCTCGACCACTTTGTCACGCCACTGCAAGGACCGGTTTGACGCGGTCACGGAACCACGCGTTTCAAACTGCGTGCATGCCGGCAGCAGATAGACGCCATCGGTTCTGTCATGCAAGATCGCCGATACCGTTGGATAAGGGTCGACCACGACCAGCATATCCAGCTTTTCCATCGCCGTTTTCATTTCCTTTTGACGGGTCTGCGAGTTCGGCGCATGCCCCCAAAGAACCATCGCGCGGGTATTGTCCGGCTGATCAATGTTTTCCTTGTCTTCCAGAACGCCATCAATCCAACGGCTTACGGTAATGCCATTGAGGTTCATCATCGACGTATCGCCGAATTTGGCGTCCGAGAAACGGCCTTTGAGCCAGTCGAGGTCTTCCTCCCAGACGCGCGCCCAATGTGCCCAGCTGCCTTCAGACAGGCCGTAGTAGCCCGGCAGGGTATCAGCCAAAACGCCAAGGTCCGTTGCGCCCTGCACGTTGTCGTGGCCGCGGAAAATGTTCGTACCGCCGCCAGAAACACCCATGTTGCCAAGTGCGAGCTGCAAGATACAGTAAGCGCGGGTGTTGTTGTTGCCATTGGTGTGCTGCGTGCCACCCATGCACCAGATGACAGTGCCGGGACGGTTGTTGACCAATGTCCGCGCCACGCGGCGCAGCTGCTCACCCGGAGTACCGGTTACACGTTCAACTTCTTCGGGGTTCCACTTGGACACTTCTTCCTGGATCTGGTCCATGCCCCAAACGCGGGTGCGGATGAACTCTTTGTCTTCCCAACCGTTTTCAAAGATGTGCCACAAAATGCCCCAAACCAGCGCCACATCCGAACCGGGACGGAAGCGCACATACTCATCAGCATGGGCCGCTGTGCGGGTAAAGCGTGGGTCACATACGATCAAGGGGGCGTTGTTCTGCTCTTTTGCCTTCAACAGGTGAAGCAAGGATACAGGATGCGCCTCGGCAGGGTTGCCGCCGATGACAAAGATCGCCTTGGAATTGTGGATGTCGTTGTAGCTGTTGGTCATCGCACCATAGCCCCAGGTGTTCGCAACACCGGCAACCGTGGTCGAGTGACAGATACGCGCCTGATGGTCCACGTTGTTCGTGCCCCAATAGGCGGCGAATTTGCGGAACAGATAGGCCTGTTCGTTGTTATGTTTGGCCGATCCCAGCCAATAGACTGAATCAGGTCCGCTTTCTTCGCGGATCTTCATCATGCCATCGCCGATTTCGTCGATCGCCTGCTCCCATGAGATGCGCTTCCACTCACCGCCCTCTTTTTTCATCGGGTACTTCAGGCGGCGTTCACCATGCGCATGTTCACGCACAGCCGCACCTTTGGCGCAATGCGCACCAAGGTTAAAGGGGCTGTCCCAGCCGGGCTCCTGGCCCGTCCAGACACCGTTTGTGACCTCGGCGACAACCGTACAGCCAACAGAACAATGGGTGCAGACCGATTTGATGGTCTCAACTGCGGTATTGGCAGCGGTCTGGGCCGTCGCTTGCGTCACCGAACCACCCGTCGCTGAAATGGCGGCAAGGCCACCGATGGCCAGGCCGCTGCCGCGCAGGAACGCACGGCGATCTACAGATTTCTCCGCGATATCAGACAGGATTCCGGTCCGCTGGGGGCGTCGCGCAACCCCGTTGGTCTTTTTCCTAAGCATTTTTATTCCTCCCTTGCTCGCCTTGGCACTGCCGTTGCTCGCTTGGTTAATTATGAGACCTCAGACTTTCGGGCATCACGCAACCTGTTGTCTGTGGGTGGTGGTAAAATAACGACGTCCTAAAAACGGGCGCTGTCCAGGTAGGCGCGGGTATGCGCGGTGTCCTGCATCTTGCCGGACGAAAGATCTGCGGGGCTTGCCTCGGCAGATGTTGTGCCTGTGGCCAGTGCCACGGCAGCAGCCGGCGCAACCGTGCCGGCAATCTTCAGAAAATCGCGGCGACTTGTTCCGTCTTCGGTTTTCTTGGTCATGGGATGTCTCCCTCCTTGCTTTCGACGGGCATCCCCGCCGGTGGTGCGACAGCTTCAGGCTGCCGTCATTCTGAACGCTTCGCGCTCAATCTCGATAAACGCACGGCCCACGCTGCCAACAGAGGCATAAAGGACCGAGTTCTTTGCCGCCTCGAGGTCGGAAAAGAAATGTCCGGCCCATGGCGCGATGTGCCTGTTAAAGAACGTCTTTTGGTCGTCCAATTTCGCAGGCGCGTTGAAACGCCCGACAATCATTCCGCCCATCATCTCCATGAGGGACGCAATATTGTCTTCGGGCTCGTAAACATTGGGCGCGCGGGTCATGCCGCGCATGGCCATGTCACTGCGCAGCGTCGCCAGCGGCTTTTCATTCAGGAAACCTGTCAGATAGTAGCTGGCATAGGGCAGCAGCTCGCCCCGCCCAAGACCCACAAACAGCGCGTTGAATTCGCTTTCGACCTTTTGGGGCTTGGTGACTTTCGCGACCCGCGACAGGCTGCCGATGGCCTGGCCAAGATCGCTGTCATCCCCTGACAGGCCGACGCATTGATCCAGCAACAGCTGGTCAGGTGGGCCGGACAACATCAAGCCAAGGAAGTTGTACAGATCGGCGCGCAGCCGGTCCTCTGAAACAACTGTCATATCTTCGGCAGCAGTCACGCGGCACTCTCCTCAATTCTGAATTTCATGCGGCGCGGGGATGGGGTGCTATCTGCATAGACGTCATCCTGCGGCTCGAAATGCTGTGAAA
Organism: Sulfitobacter sp.; assembly: GCA_017854855.1. Lineage (GTDB taxonomy): Bacteria > Pseudomonadota > Alphaproteobacteria > Rhodobacterales > Rhodobacteraceae > Sulfitobacter. Next base: position 9,236 of record JAFMGZ010000038.1, read on the forward strand.
CGGCCAGGTCTTCGTTCGGTTCATCGGCAGAGGTCGACAGGACTTCTTCGGCCTCATCCATGTCATCCGCAATGATCTCTTCCACCTTTGGTGGGTTGTCACGTTCTTGGGCCTGTCGGGCCAATTCTTCGATATGTTTCAACATGCCTTTACCCACCTGATAGGAGGTCTGCATGTTCTCAACGACCATGGCACTGTCGGTATAATCCTCGGCGTAATCCACCAGGGTATCAAGATTGGCCAAGACCGGATTGGACCGCCAAAGCGTGCGCAAGGCTTGGCGGCGGATACGCTCTGGCACTGCCTTGGCCATGAAAACGGAAAAATCGTCACCCATCTTGAGGGTGTTGGGGTCCGGCAATTCCAGCTCCGCCAGAACCTCCGCATCGGTCTTTTCTTCCAAGGCCGCATGTTGCTGAGCAAGCGTTTGTTCTTCCAGCGCTGCAACCGCGGCCTGCTCTTCGGCTTGCACCTTGGCCTTGCGGCGGGCCCAGAAATCCAGCTCACGGCTCAATGGATCGTCTCCTTGGACGAAGGCGCGCGATAAACGTCAGATGCCTGACGGATGCGCGCATCACCAATACCGTCTTCCTTCAGATCAACACGCGCCTTGTCGCGACGGCGTTTCACAAAGGTCTCTTCTTCGTGGTGCAGTTCCACATAGTCGCGGACCCATGCCACCAACCCTTCGGGCATCGGAACCTTCTCGACCAACTCTTCGCCTGAATCGGCGTAATCCTGCGCCTCATAGGGCGATGCAGTGGCAAGCACGAAATCAAGCGGGGCCTCGCCCTGCCCCTCGCGCATGATCACATAGATCGAAGGCACTTTGGCACAAAGACCATGCAGATAGGCCTCTGTATCGGTGCGAAACAATTCCAGCGGCAGCGTTGCTGCATGATATTCGATCGCCTCACCATCGCGCCGCATTTCTTTCCAGGCGGCATCACTGGCACCGGGCAGCACAGCAACCGCTTTCCACACGTGTTTGACCCAGCGCGTTACGCCGGGCACCCTGCGGATCACGATCCCCAAAGGCATAGAAATAGATTTTTGGCTGAGAGTTTTCACTCTGTCTCCGTCTGTGTCCCTTTGTATACTTTGACCCATCAGCGCGCCTTGAGAAAGCAATTTTTTATTGCACGCGGCACCCCACAAGGCATCGCTGCAGTGCAGCATTTGAAATTTCACGCATTTTCGGTCGTTCCGCTGCCTGAAACGCCTCCAGAACGCCTGTTTTTCGCATGCGGGCTTTTTTACGGAAAATACTCTCGCAGGCGCAGCGTGGATCAGCGGTGGTTCACACGGCAAGAAAGACGGTTTACGACCATGTCGAATCACGGCTAGCGTGCCGGACGCGCGGCCGGTGTGCGCGGCACTTGGAGGATATTCGAATGGCGAAAAAACTGGTTCTTTGCGATTGCCTTGGCAGCCAGACGGTTGATGCTGATGCCATCTCGGCAGGGTCCGGGCTAGGCTGTTCCAGGCTCTATACCAGCCTGTGTGTTGATCAGATTGACCTGGCCGCCAAGGAAATTTCCCAAGGCGAAGTGATCATCGCCTGCCAACAGGAACGCCAGCGATTTGAAGAGCTTGCCGCAGAGCTGGAGGTCGAGGCACCCGCCTTTGTCGATCTGCGCGACCGTGCGGGATGGGGCGAAGGCAACGCCACGCCCAAGATGGCCGCATTGGCAGCTGAGGCCGCGATATCCGTTCAGATGGGCCGCTCCATCGACGTGATCTCTGAGGGGACATGCCTGATCATCGGCGGTGCCGCAGCCATCCAGGCCGCATCGGATCTATGCGACACATTGGCCGTCACCGTGCTTTTGCCCGACGCCGAACATCTGCCCGCAGACCGCCGATTTGATTGCGTCGTGGGATATGTCCGCACGGCCAGCGGTGCCTTGGGCGGCTTTTCCGTAAAGATTGACGCCCTGCAGCAGGTGATCCCCGGCGGGCGCGGTGGTTTTGAACTGGGTGCACCCCAGGACGGGGCCCTGTCAGACTGTGACATCATACTGGACCTGAGCGGCGGCACGGCAATGTTTCCTGCCCCTGAAAAACGCGAAGGCTACCTGCGCGCGGACCCCTCGCATCCGCCCTCTGTGGCCAAGGCGGTCTTTTCTGCCGCACAGATGGTCGGCACCTTTGAAAAGCCGCTTTATGTGCGGCTGGAGGAAAGCATCTGCGCCCACAGCCGCGCAGAGAAACCGGCCTGTTCAAACTGCCTGAACGTCTGCCCCACCGGGGCGATCACCTCAGCCGGAGAGCATGTGGCGATTGATCCGATGATCTGCGCGGGCTGCGGGTCCTGTTCTGCGGTCTGTCCGACCGGTGCCATCACCTATGATGCGCCCCCGGTGGATACGGTGTTTCGCCGGCTGACAACGCTGGCCTCGACCTTTCGCAAGGCGGGTGGTGAACATCCGCGCCTCCTGGTCCATGACGCAACCTACGGCCAGGAGATGATCAGCCTCGCGGCCCGGTTTGGCAGGGGTCTGCCGGCAGATGTGATCCCCTTGCAGGTCGACGCCTTGTCCGGCTTTGGCCATGCGGAAATGATGGCGGCACTGGCAGGCGGATTTGGCCAGGTGGATATCCTTGTCTCCCCCCGGGCTGAATTGGACGTCATCGAAGGGCAGACCGCACTGGCCAAAGCCTTGGCCGGCACCGACAATATCCATTTGCTGCAACCGGCTGATCCAGACGCGCTATGCGACACCCTGTATGACCAGGTCGATGCGCCCGTAGTCTGTGAACCGGTCCTGCCCATGGGCACAAGGCGACAGGTCACACGGCTTGCCGCCAAGGCCCTGCAACCGCAGGCCACCATCCTCGATCTGCCAGAGAACGCGCCCTATGGGGCCGTCTTGGTGGATACCGACGCCTGCAGCCTGTGTCTGTCCTGCGTATCGCTGTGCCCCTCTGGCGCGCTGGGGGATAACCCTGACCTGCCGCAGCTGCGCTTTCAGGAGGACGCCTGTGTGCAATGCGGCCTGTGCACCAACATCTGCCCCGAAAAGGCGATCACCCTCAAACCACAGATGAACCTGACCGACGCGGCCTTTACCCAGCGCGTGATGCACGAGGAAGAACCCTTTGCCTGTATCGAATGCGGGTCCCTCTTTGGGGTGAAATCCACAGTCGAAAAGATCACCGAAAAGCTGGCAGGCAAACACGCGATGTTCGCCAATTCGGCGGCGGCAAAGATGATCCAGATGTGCGAAAACTGCCGTATTCAGGCGCAGTATCATTCGACAGACAATCCGTTTCAGGGCGGCGAACGCCCGCGCGTGCGCACCTCGGACGACTATCTGTCAAAGCGCAAGGATCACTGAGATTGGATCGGCGCGCCCAGATCAGCAGGGGGGATGGTGGCGACATAGGCAGTGATGGCGTCAATCTCGTCCAGCGTCACCTCGATCGGGGCGATGGGCGAAGGCAAAGAGCTGCCAAAGGGTTCGGTCACATCTGCGACCTGCGTAAAAGCGGGATGGGGTTTGAGGATAAAGAACGTCTCGAACCGTTGTTGCCAGTCAGGAAAGGTGCGCATCAGCGCAAACGACGGGGTGGAGCCGATGGCCTTCATCCGGTTGCTGTGGTTGACCACGTGACAGCGGCCGCATTTCTGGAGGCCGACCTTTTCGCCAAGAACCGCATCCCCAGTGATCACGGCCACCTGAACCTTGGCCTTCACGTTGATGTCCGCGCTGAACATCGCCGCCCCATTCGGGGCAAAGGCCTCAATCGTGCGTTTGCCGATGTCCGACAGCAACCATGCCTCAAAGGCGTCGGTATGGGGCCCATCGGTTTTCGCCAGATGCCACAGCACATCGCCCTGCCGGAACACCGGCGTGCCCTGCGCCCCAAAGGCGGCATCGCCCGCATTTGCAGTGGGCGTGATGCGAATGCCCGTCTTGAGCGAGAACCGAGGCAGCAAATGCTTGATGAAACCGGTCTGGATCAAGGCGTCAGGGATCTGCAGGGCAAAGGCCTTGTCCTGCGCCACAACGGGCGTCGCGATCAGGCTTGCCAGAAGGGCCATCGTTTTCAACATTTCGACCTTTCCTCTCCTACGCATCCGGTTGCATATCAGCCTAGGAGCGTTAGGGTCACAACGTCAATATTTTCGGCAATACAAGGGACTATCTGATGAGCGAAGACTTCAACATGTCGATGCGCAAATTTCTGAAACAGGTCGGCGTCACATCCCAGCAAGCCATCGAAGAAGCGATGCGCACTGCAGGCGACACGGCGGGCAAAAGCTTTGAGGCCAAGATGGTTCTGACCATCGACGGGATCGACCTTGAACATGTCGTCACCGGCAAGATTGAAGGCGCGTAAATGGCCCTGTCGCGTGAAGAAGTCCTGGCCTGCCTGAAGACCGTCAAAGCCCCATCGGGCGTTGATCTGGTTGAAGCCGGGCTGGTCCGTGCACTGTCCGTGGAGGACGGTGCGGTCCGTTTCGTGATGGAGGTCAATCAGCCCGAACCCTTCATGGCCGCCAAGGCCGAAGCCGAGGAAAAACTGGCCGCCCTGGGTGCCGCCCCCGTCGCGATCGTAATGACCGCCCACAGCAAACCCACGCCGCCACCAGACCTAAGTTCAGGGCGCAAATCCGAACCCGCAGGCCCGGCAAAGATACCCGGCGTGGACCGCATCATCGCGGTCGCCTCTGGCAAGGGCGGCGTTGGCAAATCGACCGTGGCGGCCAATCTGGCCTGCGCGCTGGCCGCCGAAGGCCGGCGCGTCGGGATGCTGGATGCAGATGTTTACGGCCCGTCCCAGCCCCGCATGCTGGGCGTGTCAGGACGCCCGCAAAGCCCCGATGGCAAGCTGATCTTGCCCCTGCGCAACTACGGCGTGACCATGATGTCCATCGGCCTGATGACCAATGACGACCAAGCCGTGGTTTGGCGTGGCCCCATGCTGATGGGTGCCTTGCAGCAGATGCTGACCCAGGTGCAATGGGGGGCCTTGGATGTATTGATCGTCGATCTGCCGCCCGGCACCGGCGATGTGCAGATGACGCTGGCGCAAAAGGCGCATCTGGACGGTGCGCTCATCGTTTCCACACCGCAGGACGTCGCACTTTTGGATGCCCGCAAGGGGATTGATATGTTCAACCAGATGGGCACACCCATCATCGGTATGATCGAGAACATGAGCACGCATATCTGTTCGGCCTGCGGGCATGAGGAACATGTTTTTGGCCATGGCGGGGTAAAATCCGAAGCTGAAAAGCTGGGCGTGCCGCTGCTGGCGGAAATCCCGCTGCATCTGGACATTCGCTTGGCCGCGGACGGCGGGGCACCGATTGTCGTGTCCAAACCGGATTCCGCCCAGGCGCAGGCCTTTCGCAGCGTCGCCAAAAGCCTGATCGAAATGGGCAAGGCATGAACACACCCCAGTTCCCACCCTTGTTCAGCGGGATGGCCGTCGAAGGCCAGATAGACCCCTTTGACAAGGCCTGCGAGCAAGCCGCGCGCGGATGCGATGCGGGGCTGGTGGTCTATAATCTGGGGGCCAACACCTTGCAGGCGGCGCTGGTCTTTGCCCCTGATGTCGCCTTGGGCGATGCCATGGCGATGATGCCGCTTTGCGGTGTGGGGTTTCAGAATGCGCTGGGGGCGCTCGCACCGCCCGAAGTGGCCGTGCATCTGGACTGGAACGGGGGCATCCGCATCAATGGCGGGTCTTGCGGCGCTTTGCGGATTGCAGCCTCTGACCGTGCCCCCACAGCACAGCCTGACTGGTTGGTCGTGGGCCTGCAGCTGCCGCTTTGGCCTCAAAGCGACGATCCCGGAGAGACGCCGAACCAGACCACGCTTTATGCCGAAGGCTGCGCGGATGTGAGCGCGCCAAAGTTGCTTGAGGCCTGGGTCAAGCACAGTTTGGTCGGCATCAACACATGGCTAGAAGACGGTCCCGCACCGCTGCACAAAGAATGGAGCGGACTGGCATTTGGCATTGGGGAAAGCATCGAAATGAAGGGGATTTCGGGCGTGTTCCTTGGCGTTGACGAACAATTTGGAATGTTGATACGGGCGGATGACACCACCCATCTGATCCCGCTGACCGACCTGCTGGAGGGCAATTGATATGATGCTGGCACGCGCAATTCATTTTGATGAAAGCGACATGAACGTGTTTCATTCCCCTGCCCGCACCGGTGAATGGTGCATCGCGGGCGGATTTGAATTCTCAAACTGGTCTGAGGCGGATTTGACCGGAAAGGCCCGGCAGGCTTTCTCCAATGGCTGGCTTGGCGTAGAAACCTTTGGCCGCGTGACCTTTGTCGCGGTCACCCGGATTGAACCCTCCGAACTGGAGGCGCTCGAAGCCGCTTTGGCCGCGCATTTCGTCCAGATCTACGGTGCCCCGTCGATGGAAGCGGCAAGGCAGGTCGCAAAGGAAGAATTGCACCACATGGCAGAGCTATGTGCCGACCAGGACCCCAACACATTGCTGACCGTCGCCCGAGAGTTGACGGACGCAGGCGTCAAGGAAAGCTTTCGCATGCTGGAGCCGCGCGATGCGGGCATTGATCAATTTGCGATCCATGGTTCATTGGACGACGAGCCCCACCACCATTGATCTGACCCCGCCCCTGCGCCGCGGTTACAGCTCAGGACCCTTTGGTCTGCCGCTTCATCGCATCCGCAAGGTCAGAGCCAAAGGCACCTTGGCTTTGTGCCGCAACCGGTGCTGCCATCTTTGGCTTGGGCGCACGCGCGGGTTTTGGCTTTTCGGCGTTACGCCCCGTTGGCGCTGAGACCGCTTCGCTGTCCTTGCGCATGGTCAATCCGATGCGCTTGCGCGGCACGTCGATCTCCGTAACCCGCACCCGGACCACATCACCCGCCTTGACCACCTCATGAGGGTCTTTGACAAAGCGATCGGCCAACTGGCTGACATGCACCAGCCCGTCCTGATGGACACCGATGTCAACAAAGGCCCCAAAGGCCGCCACATTGGTCACGGTCCCTTCCAGTGACATGCCCGGTTTCAGATCCGTGATACTGTCGATGCCTTCGGCAAAGGTTGCGGTCTTGAAGGTTGGGCGCGGGTCCCGGCCCGGCTTTTCCAACTCGGCCAGAATGTCGCGCACCGTGGGCAAACCAAAGCTGGCGTCCACAAACTGCTCTGCGCGCAGATTTGCCAGCGCTGTGCTGTCGCCCATGATGGCGCGAATGTCGCGCCCGCAGGCCTGCACGATCTTGCGCGCCACCCCGTAGGCCTCTGGGTGAACCGAAGACGCATCCAGCGGTTCGGTCCCTTGGGTGATCCGCAGAAAACCCGCGCATTGCTCAAAGGCCTTTGGCCCCAGGCCAGACACTTTCAACAGGGATTTGCGATTGGGAAACGGTCCATTGGCATCGCGGTGTGCGACAACCGCCCTTGCCAACGCCGGGCCAAGGCCCGCAACCTGCGACAACAGCGGGACCGAGGCCATGTTCAGATCGACACCCACGGCATTCACCGCATCCTCAACCACGGCGGCAAGCGATTGCGCCAGACGCCGCTGATCCACGTCATGCTGGTACTGGCCGACACCAATGGCCTGTGGCTCAATCTTGACCAGTTCGGCCAATGGGTCCTGCAAGCGTCGCGCAATGGAGACGGCACCGCGCAGGGATACATCAATGTCGGGAAATTCCTGCGATGCCAGTTCTGAGGCGGAATATACCGACGCCCCCGCCTCGGACACGATGACAGGCGTGGGCCGCGGGCTGCCTGCGGGCAGGTTCTTGATCACATCGGCCACCAGCCGTTCGGATTCCCTGCTGGCGGTGCCATTGCCGATGGCGATCAACGCGATGTCGTGCTTGCGGATCATCTGCGTCAATGTGTTCTGTGCCCCCCGCAGATCCATACGGGGCTGGAACGGATAAATGGTGGCGGTGTCGACCAGCTTGCCGGTTTGATCCACGACAGCAATCTTGCAGCCTGTCCTGATCCCCGGATCAAGACCCAATGTGGCCCGCGCACCCGCCGGTGCAGCCAGCAACAGATCGCGCAGGTTGCGGGCAAACACGTCAATCGCCGCATCATGCGCCCGGCGGCGCAGATCGGTCATCAGATCCATGAACATCGTCAGGCTGAGTTTGACGTTCCAGGCCCAGCGGGCCACCTCGCGCAGCCAGACATCGCCGGGGCCGTCGCCCTGAATGCCAATCTCTGCCGCGACAATGCCGATCATCCGCGGCAGACCTGCTTCGGGGTCAGGGGCGATATTGATCGTCACCACTTCTTCCTTGGAGGCGCGCAGAATGGCCAGGGCCCTGTGCGACGGGATTGTCGCCCATTTTTCACTATGGGCGAAATAGTCGGAAAACTTTGCGCCGGTTTCTTCCTTGCCCGCGATCACCTGGGCGGTGACCAAAGCCTCTTGCTGCATCACCTGTCGCAGACGCCCCAACAGGCCCGCATTTTCGCCCAGCTCTTCGACCAGAATGTCGCGGGCACCGTTCAGCGCATCCTTTTCGCTGGGAACCGCGTCGGTGACATGGGCCTGCGCCAGAACCGCAGGATCGGCAGCCCGATTGGCAAGAATGGCGCGCAGCAGGGGTTCCAGTCCGTTTTCGCGCGCAATCATCGCCTTGGTGCGCCGCTTGGGCTTGAACGGAAGGTACAGATCCTCAAGCACTGCTTTGGTATCCGCCAGGCCGATTGAACGGGCCAGCGCATCGGTCAGTTTGCCCTGCGATGTGATTTCGCTCAGGATAGAGGCGCGCCGCTTTTCCAGGTCGCGCAGATAATCCAGCCGTTCCGCCAGTTTGCGCAATTGCGTATCGTCCAATCCGCCTGTCGCCTCCTTGCGATACCGCGCGACAAAGGGCACCGTATCGCCCCCGTCCAGCAAGGCAACAGTGGCGGTAACCTGCTCTGGGCGGGCACCGATATCGGTGGCAATCGTGCGGGCGATACGATCTGCGACGGCGGTCATGGCTGGATCCTTCATATGGTCGGAGGCCCGTGATAGCGTCCAACATCGGGGCCGCCAAGCCCAAGTTGACCCATCCGCCACTTCCTTTTGCCCGCAGAATGAAACCCGGCCATGATCATCTGGCTTGCACGCAACGGGATAACGCGCAACACCCGCCGCTACAAAGTTAGGCGCTTGGGCGGATCGCATGCCAAGCTGTTGAAATATAATACCGCCCCGCCCAGACAATTCCGATTATTGAGTTGCTGCATTGCAGCGGCAAGGTCATGATGGGGACAAGGAGAGACCCATAATGTCAATCACCGCAAGTATCTATCATCTCACGCACTATAAATACGACCGTCCGGTCACGCTGGGGCCGCAATCGATCCGGCTCAGGCCTGCGCCGCATTCGCGCACACGCGTCATTTCACATAGTCTGACGGTTTCGCCCTCGGCGCATTTCGTGAACCACCAGCAGGACCCCTATGGCAACTGGCTGGCGCGTTTCGTGTTTCCCGAACCCGTGCGGGAGTTCAAGATAGAGGTCGATCTGGTTGCCGATATGTCGGTCTATAACCCATTTGATTTCTTTGTCGAAGACAGCGCCATGAAGGCACCCTTTGCTTATGACCCGGATATCGCCCCCGACCTCAGCATCTATCTGCGCCATGATCCAGCAGGGCCGTTGTTGGAAAAGTTCCTGGCAAGCGTTTCGCGCGAACCGATGGTCACGATTGATTTTCTGGTCATGCTCAACAGCCGCCTGGCACGCGAGATAAACTATGAAATCCGCATGGAACCCGGCGTGCAGACTGCAGAAGAAACCCTGGGCCGGGTTGCGGGATCTTGTCGCGACACCAGCTGGCTTTTGGTGCAGATCCTGCGCAATCTGGGCCTCGCTGCGCGGTTTGTGTCAGGCTACCTGATCCAGCTGAAACCGGATCTGATCGCGATTGACGGCCCCGCAGGCACGGACAAGGATTTTACCGATCTACATGCCTGGGTCGAAGTCTATTTGCCCGGTGCCGGTTGGGTAGGGCTTGATCCCACCTCAGGGTTGCTGGCCGGAGAAAGCCATATCCCGCTGGCCGCAACCCCGCATTACCGGCATGCGGCCCCGATTTCCGGCCTGGCCAGTGCGGCGCAGGTTGAGTTTTCCTTTGACATGCAGGTCACCCGCACGGCCGAACATCCGCGCATTACCAAACCCTTTTCGGACAGCGCATGGGATGCCTTGAACGCATTGGGCAAAACCGTTGATAAACGTCTTGAGGCAGGCGATGTGCGTCTGACCATGGGAGGGGAGCCGACCTTCGTCTCCATCGACGACTTTGAAAGTCCCGAGTGGAACTCGGATGCGTTGGGTCCGACAAAACGGGGGCTGGCCGACAAACTGATGCGCCGCCTGCAAGGTGAGTTCTCCAAGGGCGGGCTGCTGCACTACGGTCAGGGCAAATGGTATCCCGGCGAGACTTTGCCCCGCTGGACCTTTTCGCTTTACTGGCGCAAGGACGGGCAACCGATATGGCATGATCCTGAATTGCTGGCCCGTGAAGACACAGTGGAGGACGTGGGCCCGCAGGACGCGCAAGCCCTGCTCAATGCCATCGCCCAAAGCCTTGCTGTTCCGCAACAAAACGTCTTGCCCGCCTATGAGGATCCCGCAGAATGGATCATCAAGGAGGCCAATCTGCCCGCCAATGTCACCCCCGAAAACTCAAAGCTGGCCGATCCAGAGGAACGCGCGCGGATTGCCAAGGTATTCGAGCGCGGCCTGACCACACCGGCCGGCTATGTCCTGCCCGTTCAGCGTTGGCAGGCCCGCGCATCAAGCCGTTGGTTGTCAGAAGTCTGGAACCTGCGCCGGGGCAAGATCTTTCTTGTCGCAGGCGACAGCCCCGTCGGATACCGCCTGCCCCTTGGGACATTGCCCCATATCCCGCAAAGCAACTATCCCTTCATCACGCCCCAAGACCCGACAGAAGCCCGCGGTCCCTTGCCCGCCTCAACGCCGCCCGCAGCAGAGGCGGCACAGCCGGTATCTGATCAGCACGTGGCCCAACGCACCCAGGCCCCTTCCGGTCAGGAACAGATACCCCAAAGCCTGAGCGATCTCGACGGGCGCGTCCGCACGGCAATATCGGTAGAAGCGCGCCAGGGCCGGCTTTGCGTATTCCTGCCGCCCGTTGAAACGCTTGAGGATTATCTTGAACTGATCGCGGCGGTCGAGGCGGCGGCGAAAACCACAGGGCGCAAAGTGCTGATCGAAGGCTATGCGCCGCCCCATGATCCGCGTGTCGAAGTGATGCGCATTGCCCCGGACCCTGGCGTGCTTGAGGTCAACATCCACCCCGCAGCAAGCTGGGAAGAGTGCGTGGCCACAACGCAAACCGTCTATGAAGAAGCGCGGCAATGTCGTCTGGGTGCTGACAAATTCATGGTCGATGGCCGCCATACAGGCACGGGCGGCGGCAACCATGTCGTCGTGGGTGGTGCCACACCGGCAGACAGCCCCTTTCTGCGCCGCCCCGATCTGCTGAAAAGCCTGATCTTGTTCTGGCAGCGCCATCCAAGCCTGTCTTATCTGTTTTCGGGCACCTTTGTCGGTCCCACGTCACAGGCCCCCCGCATTGATGAGGCCCGCCATGACGTGCTCTATGAGCTTGAAATAGCGCTTGACCAGATCTGGCCACCGGCCGAGGGCACGCCCCCGCCCCCTTGGCTGACCGACCGGCTGCTGCGCAATGCGCTGATCGACGTCACCGGCAACACGCACCGCACAGAGATCTGCATCGACAAGCTCTTCTCGCCCGATGGGCCGACGGGGCGGCTGGGTCTGGTTGAATTCCGTGGCTTCGAAATGCCACCGAACCCGCGCATGAGCCTTGCCCAGCAGCTGTTGTTGCGGGCCATCATCCTGCGCTGCTGGGAAAACCCCATCGCTGGGAACCTGACCCGTTGGGGTACCACACTGCATGACCGCTTCATGCTGCCGGCCTTTATCTGGCAGGATTTCAAGGGTGTACTGGCAGATCTGGCGGCCCATGACCTGCTGCTGGATCCCGCATGGTTCGAGGCACAGGCAGAGTTCCGTTTCCCCTTTTGCGGTGAGGTCACCTATGAAGGTGTCACGCTTGAGCTGCGCCAGGCGCTTGAGCCATGGCATGTGATGGGCGAAACCGGCGCGATTGGCGGCACTGTCCGCTACACCGACAGCTCTTCGGAACGTCTGCAGGTGACACTGAAAGGGGCCAGCCCCGACCGCTATATCGTCACCGCCAACGGGCGCCCTGTGCCCCTGACGGCCACGGGGACGAACGGCGAAACCGTGGGCGGTGTGCGCTACAAGGCGTGGAAACCCGCGATCTCGTTGCATCCAGTGCTGGAGGTCGACGCACCGCTGACCTTTGATATATACGATACTTGGACTGGCACATCGCTGGGCGGGTGCCGCTATCATGTGGCCCATCCCGGCGGGCGGAATTTCGACACTTTCCCCGTCAATGGCAACGAGGCAGAGGCGCGGCGCTTGAGCAGATTTGAAAAGATGGGACATACCCCGGGCACATCGGTGCCGCCGCAAGAGCGGCCGCACCCGGAGTTTCCGATGACCCTTGATCTGCGCCGCAGGCCGGGGCTGTAACCCGTGCCAGATCCGCATTCCCAGCCCCACGATCCATGGCAATCCGACCTGCTGCGCGGATATGCGGCACAGGTCGCGGCCGGGGCTGCGCATAACGATGAGATGCTGGCACGGGACGGGACGGTCAAACCCGTCTGGACCTCTTTTGTGGATCATCTGGCAAAACTGTCGTCAGACGAGCTTGCCAGTCGTTTCACCCGCGGGGATCAATACCTGCGCGATGCAGGGGTGCTTTACCGGCAATATGACGAAAGCCTCTCGACCGAACGGGAATGGCCGCTGAGCCATATTCCGGTCGTTCTGGGCGAAGATGAATGGCAAAAGATCACTGAGGGTTTGATCGAACGGGCAGAGCTGCTGGAATATGTGCTGCGCGATTTTTACGGCGACAACACATTGGTCCGCAGTGGCCAACTGCCCGCCACCCTGCTCAGCCAGAACCCCGCATGGCTGCGTCCCATGTTGGGTGTCGGTGCCAGCGATGCCAATCTGCTGAACACCCTGTCGTTTGAGATCGGGCGCGGGCCCGACGGCAAATGGTGGGTGATAAGCGATCTGATAGAGGCACCCTCGACCGCAGGTTTTGCGATTGAAAACCGCATTGCCATGACCCGTGTCTTTCCAAATTTTTTCAGCGGTGCGAACATTCACCGGCTTGCCGGCTACTTCAAGGTTTTCCAGCAGACCCTGTTCGAACTGAAAGGCCGTGCCGAGGGCGAAATCGCACTGCTGTCGCCCGGACCGATGAACCAGAATTATGCCGAACACGCCTATATGGCCCGCTACCTTGGCCTGCTGCTGGTCGAAGGCGAAGACCTGATCGTGCAGGATGGCACGGCCATGGTGCGCACGGTTGCAGGCACAAAGCCGATCAGCCTGCTGTGGACCCGTTTGCCCAGCGCGATGTTCGACCCATTGGAACTGAACCCGGCGTCGATGCTGGGCACGCCGGGACTGGTGCAGGCGCTGCGCGACGGCCGGCTGAAAACCGTCAACATGGTCGGCGCGGGCGTTCTGGAAACCCGCGCGCTGATGGCCTTTTTGCCAAAGATTGCCCGCGCGCGGCTGGGCCGTGGACTGGCCATGCCAAACATTGCGACATGGTGGTGCGGTCAGGACATCCAGCGTGATCACGTGGTCGAGAACCGCGAACGCATGATGGTCGGTGATGCCTTTTCGACAAGGCCGCTTATGGCGGATCCCTCAACGACCTATCTCAACAGCGATGCAAACGGTCTGAGCGCCGAAGAGCTGGCCGCGATGTTGCAACGTGACGGCCGCAACATCGTGGGCCAAGAGGCCGTGACCCTGTCCACCTCACCGGCATTTGAAAACGGCGAACTGGTGCCGCGCCCGATGTGTATTCGCATTTCAATGGGGCGCACGGAAGACGGCTGGGCGGTGATGCCAGGGGGCTACGCCAGGGTCAGTGCCGGCGCGGATGCCAAGGCGCTGGCGATGCAACAGGGCGGCAAGGTCGCGGATGTCTGGGTGACAAGTCCGCACAAGGTACAGACGCCAAGCCTGCTGTCGCAGGAAACCCATGCGATCACACGCAGCTCTACCCATGCCCTGCTGCCCAGCAGGGCCGCCGACAATCTGTTCTGGCTGGGCCGATACGTGGAACGCTCTGAACAGAATATGCGTTTGTTCCGGGCCTATTACGCCCGCATCTCGGATGGTGCCGACCACGCTGATACCGTGCCTGCCTACATGCGGGCACAGCTGATGGAAAACGTGGCCCCCCGGGCCGGCGCGATCGCAAAGCGGTTTGCCGCGCCACTGGCCCTAGGGCTGCAATCGGCCTCGCGGATCAGTGATCGTTTCTCGCCCGATGGGATGATGGCGTTGCGCGCATTGGTCAAACAGGTCCAGCTGCTGGACCGCCGTCCGGTGGCCGTGGATGACATCCCCGTCGAGATCAGCAGCCTCTTGCGCCAGATCACGGGTTTCGCGGGTCTGGTGCATGAAAACATGTACCGCTCTGACGGCTGGCGGTTTCTCAGCCTGGGGCTGTCTTTGGAACGCGCGGCGAACATGTGCGCGGTTCTGGCAGCCTGCACCGATGACGCGGCCCCCGCAGGCGCATTGGATCTGGCGTTGGAGGTAGGCGACAGCGTTGTCGCCCATAGAACCCGGTTCCTGGTCTGGGCCAACACGGCATCCGTGGTTGATCTGCTGGGACTGGATCCGCAAAATCCCCGGTCGGTCCGCTATCATATTTCGCGCGCCAAGGATCACATCGCCCATTTGCCGCGACAGGAAACAGGGCACATCCTGACCCAGGCCGCGCGTCTGGTCATGACCCTGGAGACCCGGCTATCGACCCGACGCGCCGAAGAAGTGACACCGGAATTCTTTTTGCAGATCAGAAAGGATATTTGGGATATTTCCGATGCGCTGAACGAATATTATCTGGTCTAGACCATGATTTACAGCATCCGCCTGACCATCACCCACCTGTATAATCAACCTGCCGCAAACAGCCGTCACTTGATACGTGTCCTGCCCAAGACCATTGCAAACCGGCAGCATCTGACAACCCATCTGTTGCAGGTATTCCCCGAACCAGACGCAAGGTCGGAGACTGTTGATTTCTTTGAAACGACATCAATGGCCTGTGCGCATACGGATTTTCATGCGGAAATGTCCATTCGTCTGGCCTGCCATGTTGAGGTCTTTCCCCCTGCCCCATGGCTGGACCTGTCGCCGGATGTCGAGCAGCTATGCCGCGAATGGCAAGCCTCTTGCGACCTGAGCGCGCGGTCACCTGTACATTTCCTAGGGCCCTCCCCCCGGCTGCAGCCAGATCCGGCTATCACAGGCTTTGCCCGTGACCTTTTCGACCCCAGCCAGAGCACGGCGGCCAATGTCATCCGGCTGGGTCAGGCCTTGCATGACCTCATGACCTTTGATGCCACTGCCACACATGTGGACACCGAAGCCCCAGAGGCTTTCGCGCTCAGGCGCGGGGTCTGTCAGGATTTCAGTCATATCATGATACTGGCCCTGCAGGCCCTGGGGATTCCGGCGGCCTATGTCAGCGGCTATCTGCGCACCCTGCCACCTGAGGGCGGTATCAAACTGGAAGGTGTGGATGCCATGCACGCCTGGGTCAGGGCATGGTGCGGCGAAGATCACGGCTGGATCGAATATGATCCGACAAATGCCACCCTGATCGGAAGCGATCATGTCGTGGTGGGCTATGGGCGGGACTATTCCGATGTCTCACCGGTCAGGGGACATTTGCGGTCCTCGGGCGGGCAGAAAAACACGCAAGCCGTCGATGTGGCGATCGTCGGCTGATACCCCGTGCAGCCCGGCGGGTCCGGGCACGGCCAAGACATGCCCCCCGAAGTAGAACCGAAACCGGGGGTCTATTTGCTGGGTTTATAACTCGGCAAATGCGTCAGCGCGGTGCGCAATGCATCACCCCATCCTTGGGAAATCGACTGGTAATAGGGGTTGTCCGCTGAAATGCGGGTCTGTTCGCCCACCTCGAAACTATCCGTCGCATAGACCTGCAAGTCCAGGGGCAGGCCCACCGACAGGTTCGCCTTGATCGTCGAGTCAAAGGACACCATCAGCAATTTGATCGTATCTTCGAACGTCATATCGGGATCATATGCCCGCACCAGGATCGGCTTGCCGTACTTGGCCTCACCGATCTGGAAGAACGGCGCATCTTCGGTCACTTCGATAAAGTTGCCTTCGGGATAGATCAGAAACAATGTTGGCGCGCCGCCTTTGATCTGGCCACCGACAATCACCGATGCCTTGAAAGCCGAGCCGGACGTCTGACCGCTGGGCGCACTATCGGCGATGACTTCTTTCAGGGTGGAGCCGACCAGACGGGCGACCTGAAACATCGTGGGCTGCTCAAGGATCGTCGGGCTGCGCTCAGACACCGCCTTGGAGCGTTCTTCGAGCAGGCTGATCAGCGCCTGTGTCGTAGCAAGGTTGCCCGCGGTCATCACCGTAATGACGCGGTCACCGGGAACATGCCAGGTGAACATCTTTTTGGTGGTGGAGAAGTTATCGACCCCGGCATTGGTCCGCGTATCGGACATGAAGACGAGGCCGTGATTTAGGCGAAGGCCGACGCAATAGGTCATTGCTGTTATCCAAAGAAAGCAAGCGGGAGGTGCTTGATGCAGATTGCATCTATGCCTGAATCTGCGGCATTACAATCGTCTATTCCTTTTACTGGTGGCATGACCTTGTGACGCGGCTATCGTGACAGCCGCCTGACCTCAACGGTTTGTTCCTGCAGGTCCACCCAGCCATAGGAGGTCAGGAAAGACGCGTCCGCCGCATCGCGGCCAATGCAGATGCGCGCCGTTTCCGATGCTTTGGCCATATAGGTCGGGTCTATCAGGTGCCAGCCATCGTCCAGATACACCTCTACCACGGCGTGGAAATCTTGCGGGACGACATCCGGCGCATAGGCGCTGACAAAGCGTGCCGGAATACCTGAGGCGCGCGCGAATGTGATCAGCATATGCGCATAATCCCGACAGACACCGGCAAGGCTGGCAAAACTGTCCGTGGCCGTGGTGGCGGCATTGCTTGCCCCGTTGTCATAGGTGAAATTTTGCTTGATCCATATGCTCATGGCGCTGACCAGTGCCCCGCCGGTCAAATGCCCAAACTGGCCCTGCACAAAATCCAGAAACAGATCCGAATGGCAATAGCGCGAAGGCATCAGGTATTTGATGACATCGCCGGGAATTTGCGTTCGCGGGGTTTCGGCCAGCGCTTCAAAATCGACCTGGGGCCTTTTGACCTCAACCACCGTTTCGTAATGGCATTCAAACCGGGGGCCAGATGTGACCCACCGGCGTATGCCGATGCCCTCCTCTCCGGCGGTTTCGTGATGCACGGCCTGAGGATCAAGGATCAGCCGGGTCTCACGGCACGATTGCACCGCATCCGACGACGCCTCGATCTGCAGCAGCAGATCGCAGGGCTGGGCCGATGTGTATAAAAGATGGGTCCGAATGGACAGACGCACAGAATGCTCCAGATCGCGAAAGGGGAGGTATCGCAGGACCTATCGCAGCCAACTGCTTGGCTGTCGACCGGGATATGCGACTTTCGGATCAAACGCCGCACCGTTCAGGGTGCCGCAGCCCAAATCAGCCCAATTGCACCTGCCTGCGGCGTACGCTGATCAACAGCCCCACGGTCAGTATGGCGAGGGCAAGGATGCTGATCAGGCTCAGGCTCTCGCCCAGGATCAAGGCCCCCAGGATTGCACCGCCCCCCGGCACAGCCGCAAGGATCGAGGATGTATTGCCATTGCCAATCGTCCGCGACGCATGGGCAATGAACAACAGCCCGATCAGATTGGGCACGAAACCCTGATACACAGCCTGCAACAAAAGCGGCCCCAATGGCGCATCGGCGATCCCTGATGGCAGCCACAGCGCCCAGACCGGCAAATACAGCACCGCATTCACGATTGTCCCGCAAAAGATGATCTGCATCGCACCCAGCTGCCAGCGTTCTGACAAGATCATGTAACAAGAGAAAAACATCGCCCCGATCACAAAGAGCAGATCACCGATCCAAGCCCCCTGAACGCTGGTGGCGCTGGCATCCCACGCCAGCACAACCGCAGAAACAAGGATCAACAAGGCCCCCAGCATCTGTTTCAAACCGGGCAACCTGCGGAACAGGAAAACCCCGAACAGGATACTGAAAAGCGGCAACACCCCATTCATGAAGATCCCGCCATGGGCCGCAGGCGCATAGAGAAAGCCGGAAAAGACCATCAGAATATAGATCGGCCCCAAGATGAAGGACAAAACAGCGATCTGTAGCAGCCCAAGCCCCCGCCAGGGTTTGTAGTACAGACACAGCGGCAAAGCGACGATGGCCGCCAGCCCGTAGCGCATCGCCGCCAGATCATAGACGGTCAGCCCGCTTTGGTCGGCAACCCGGCTGACAATCAGCCAGAATGACCAGACCAGAACGATGGTCCATGCCGCAGCATAGCCGGTCAGATGGGATGATGCGCTGCCGGGCATCTAGGCGGCAGTCCAGCAATCAGGGCGAGGGGCAATTTGGCGGGGCTGCCCGCCCTTGGCCCGCCTCATTTTAGGGGCCTTTGCAGCAATGCAGCAGCCGCCCCGATCAGCAACAAACCTGCCGCAGCCAGCAGGCTCACTCCGATGTTGCCAAACAGATCCCCCACCAGTCCCGCGCCATAAGGCCCGACGGTCTGCGCCACCGCAAAGACCACGGTAAACAGCCCTATCGCAGCCCCCCAGCTTTCCGGCGGAAGGTTCTGACGGGTGAAATTCGTCACAGCACCCGGTGCCATGAAAACAGATAATCCAAAGACAACCGCCGAAATGAGCAACGCAGGCCCATTGGGCAAGACCACCGGCAAGGCAGAGCCCGCAGCAATGCAGCACAAGATCAGCGCCAGCGGCAGACCCGAGGCATGGCGTGCAAACACCGGCCGCCACACGATAGGTGACACGCAGATGCACAGCCCAAGAACGACCCAGACCGCAGCGATGAACCCCGCGCTGGCGGCCTGATCCGTCATCCATGCCGACAAGAAGGTCAGATAGACGATATACCCCATGCCGAACCCGGCATATCCCGTCATCTCTGGCCAGATGCGTCGCAACGGCAAGGGGGCGGCCTTGGTCTGTGATAGGGCCGGTGCCGGCAATTGGCGCGCAGACCACAGGCCCAGTGGCACGAAAGACAGGCTGATGATGCCGATGATGATCCAGCCTATGGGCCAGACCTGGGGGCCGAACCGGTCCAGCATCAGGGGCAACCCGGCCCCGCACAGCACGATCCCAAGCCCGCCGCCGGTGCCAAACAAAATCGCGATCGCCAATGCGTTGCGGCGCGGATCATCGCGAAACAATCCGGCGGTCAGCGCGCCTGCGGTAGAAAATGACATCGCCCCGAAAATTCCGGCCAGAATACGCCACAGCGTCTGCCACCAAAGTTCCGCATTGAGCCCCGTCGCCAGAATGGCCACTGCTGTGGTGATCAGCCCGAAACCAAACAACCGCCCCGGCGAGGTGTAGCGGATCAACACCATGGTCAGCACCGCACCCACAATATAGCCCAGCGCATTGGCGGTATTGAGCCAACCGGCTTGTGCGTAATTCCACCCCATCTCGGATTTCATCGCGGGCAGCATCAGCCCATAGGAAAAGCGGGCAAAGCCGTTTGTCACCGTCACGCCCATCGCGAGCCCCGTCAGCACAAGCCACGGTCGGGCCGGTGCAGCGGTCATAAGCAGATATCGCGGATTGCGGGCAAAAGGGGCATCTAATTTCTCACTTGGCACGACACTCATCTCGCAGAACGCCCCCATCCACAAGCCGCCATTGCCGTAACCGGCAAACAAGCAGTCCACGCGTCATCGACATGGCCCCGGATGGGCGCTAACCTTTTGCCCAAAACGCCCCAAGCACAAGTGAGCATGATCCATGAACCAACATCCTGTCTGGCCCTTTGTCGATGAACACCAAGCCCGGTTTCACGCGCTGTCCGATGCGGTCTGGGCCGTGCCCGAAACATGCTATGCCGAACACAAGTCAGTCGCCCTGCATATCGCCGAGCTTGAGCATCAGGGCTTTGCGGTGACACGAAATGTTGCCGACATCCCGACCGCAGTCATGGGCGAATGGGGCGAAGGTGGGCCGGTGATCGCCTTTCTTGGTGAATATGATGCTTTGGCAGGCCTGTCGCAGGCTGCGGATATCGCCGAACCTGAACCGTTGCACGAAGGGGCAAACGGCCATGGCTGTGGCCACAACATGCTGGGCTCTGCGGCGATGCTGGCTGCGACTGCGGTGCGCGACTGGCTGCGGACAACCGGCACGAAGGGGCGCGTGCGCTATTATGGGTGCCCCGCCGAAGAGGGCGGCAGCGCCAAGACCTTTATGGTCAAGGCAGGTGCCTTTGCGGATGTGGATATCGCGATCACATGGCACCCTTCATCCATCGCGCAGGTCATGCGGTCCAGCTCGCTTGCTGCGGCACGGGTTGATTTCACCTTCAAGGGGCGCGCTAGCCATGCGGCGGCCTCGCCCCATCTGGGGCGTTCTGCGCTGGACGGGGTTGAACTGATGAATGTGGGCGTCAATTACCTGCGCGAACACATGTCCGATCAGGCGCGCATTCACTATGCCTATCTTGATGCCGGTGGCATCAGCCCGAATGTGGTTCAGGCCTCTGCCAAGGTCCGCTATGTCGTTCGGGAACCACGAACGGGCGAAATGATGACCCTGATAGAGCGGGTCAAGAAAGTGGCCGAAGGGGCCGCCTTGATGTCAGAGACATCCGTAGAGGCCAAGCTGGTTTCGGTCGCGTCGGAACTGGTGCCAAATGACCCGCTGATCGAGGCGATGCAGAAAAATCTGGACCGCCTGGGCCCGCCCCCCTTCAGCGCCGATGATCAGGCCTATGCGGCACGGATGCAGGCCACGATGACCGAAGGCGACATTGCTGCGTCCTATGCAATGGCGGGCCTGCGGATGTCGCAAGACAAGGTATTGGCCGATTTCGCCGTGCCCGCCACGACGCCTGTTGTCGACATGTCGGGTTCCACCGATGTGGGCGATGTCAGCTGGGTTGTGCCAACCGTGCAGATGTGGGGCGCGAATTATGCCATCGGCACGCCGTTTCACAGCTGGCAAATGGTTGCACAGGGCAAATCGCAGACCGCCCTCAAAGGGATGACCCACGCAGCACAGGTAATGGCGGCAACGGGCGTTGATGTCATTTTGGATGCAGATCTGCGCAGCAGGGCCAAGGCTGATCTGGCGGCGCGTGTCGGCTCAAAGGGCTATGTGTGCCCCCTGCCCGACGGTGCCAAACCACCGGTCGAGGAAATGTCCGGCAAGTGATGAAGCCTCAGGTGCGACCGGACGGCAGTTTCGTCCGGTCGCACCTGTGGCAAAGGCTTCTCAGCCCATTTCTTCCTGGCAAACAATCGCGGCTTCCAGCGCCTTGTAGCTGCCCGTGAGGTCGATCGACATCACTTCGCCCTCTTCGGTGTAAAGCGTCATCGTATATTTCTGGGCGATGTCGAACAGAAAGTCTTGGTTGTCAAAAAGGATGTCGGCACCGGGCATTCCCTCAAGGTACATGCCACGGGCCTCGGCCTCATATTCCTGACCGTCCAGATCGAACATGACCGGATACCATTCGCCCTCTTGGATATCGCCCCAGGCGTCATTGAAGGCCAGGACATAACCGGCACCTTCGTTCCGGTCAAAACCGATGCGGACGATAGAACCATCGCTGAATTCCGACTGGATCAGACAGCCGTTGCCCAACGACGGGTCAACCATCACATCCCAATAATCCGAAGACCCCCACTGTTTTAATTCCTGCGCCATCGCCGGCGCGGCCCCAGTTGCCGCTGCCAGCAGCGCGGCTCCTAAAAATGAAAATCGCATGCCTCGTTCCTTTCAATTCCAATAAACATCCTGTCCACAGCCCAAGACGCGATGCAACTGTTTGCGCATATCGTGGATGCAAAAGCCGTCACTTCACCACCCCATGCGCGATCAGTGGGTCACGGTATCGCTGTTTGGTTGTACGGTCAGTTGTTTGCCGCACCTGCGCGATTTACAGCGCCAAGTCGGCCAGCAGATCATCCTTGGCGTAATCCGCCTTGAGGGTGTGCCGTTTCACCCGCCCGCCTTCGACCACGACAAAACGATCACCAAGACGGTAGGCAAAATCGGCGTTCTGCTCGACCAGAACAATCGCCATATTTCCTTGGGACCGCAGCAGTTCCAGTGCATCACCGATCTGCTGGATCACATTGGGCTGGATGCCCTCCGTGGGTTCGTCCAGCAACAGCACCCTGGGCTGCAGGATCAATGCCCGCGCGATGGAAAGCTGTTGTTGCTGCCCCCCCGACAGGTCACCGCCCCGGCGCGACTGCATGTCACGCAGGACGGGAAACAGATCAAACAGGTAATCCGGCACCCGGTGCTGGGATTTTGGCAGGCAGGCAAACCCGGTCTCAAGGTTTTCCAGCACGCTCATCATCGGGAAAATCTCGCGCCCTTGGGGGACATAGGCAATGCCTGCCCGTGCCGCCTCAAAGGCGGAGGTGAGGCGCACAGGCGTGCCCACGACGCGCACCTCGCCGCCGGATGCCTTGTGCCGCCCCGAGATCGCCTTGAGCAGGCTGGTCTTGCCCACGCCATTGTTGCCCATCAGGGCCGTGATCTCACCCACCGCGGCGCTGAGCGACACATCATAGATGATCTGGCTTTGCCCGTAATGCAGATCAAGTCCGGTTACATCAAGCATGGGCACGCCCCAGATAGACATCAATCACCGTCTGGTTTGAGGTCACATGGTCCAGGCTACCTTCGGCCAGAACCGAGCCTTCGTGCAGCACCGTTACCTTGCAGTTCAGACGGCGCACAAATTCCATGTCATGTTCCACCACCACCACAGCGCGGGTCTGGGCTGCGCGTTTCAGGATGTCGGTCGTTTTTTCGCGTTCTTCCACCGTCATGCCGGCCGCAGGTTCATCCACCAATAGCAGCCGTGGGTCCTGCGCCAGCAGCATCCCGATTTCCAGCCATTGCTTTTGCCCATGGCTCAGCTCACCGGCGGTGCGGGTCAGGCTGTCCAGCAGGCCGGTTTCCTCGGCAATCGCCTCAATCCGGGCGGCGTTTGACGGGGTCTTTTTGTGCATCAAAACCGCAAAGGGGCTGCGGGGGTTTTTCAGCGCCATGGCCAGGTTTTGACGGACGGTTTGATCCTCAAACACCGTTGGCTTTTGAAACTTGCGCCCGATCCCTTCCATCGCGATCTGGCTTTCGGACATGCCCAAAAGCGAGATGTTGCGCTCACCCCAGATCACCTTGCCGCTGTCAGGTTTGGTCTTGCCCGTGACGATGTCCATAAAGGTGGTCTTGCCCGCGCCATTGGGCCCGATGATGGCCCGCAGTTCAGCCGGGGCAAAGTTGATCGACAGGTTGTTGATCGCGCGAAACCCGTCAAAGGTGACGGTGACACCATCGACTTCCAGCAGCATGCTCATGACGGTTTCCTCACCAGATAATCAAAGAGCCCACCAATGCCTTTGGGAAAGAACAGTGTCACAGTGACAAAGGACAGCCCCAACAGCACCAGCCACCAATCGGTCCAAAGCACCGTGTAGAACCCCAGATTGATCGGAGGCGCCCCGCCCCCGGTGAACCAGCTGGACAAGAGCGAGACAAAGGCCGCGCCAATCACCGCGCCATACAGGCGCCCGCGCCCGCCAATCGCCACCCAGACCGC
>JAFMGZ010000039.1 GCA_017854855.1 Sulfitobacter sp.
ACGCCAAGCCCGATGAACGACAGGCCTGCCGCGTTCAGGATCGCCCAACCAAGGTTCAGCGAGACCTGAACCATCATCGGCGGCAGGGCGTTGGGAAAAATGTGCAAAGCCAGAACGCGCAGATCCGAATTGCCCGCCAACTTGGCCGCACGGACAAATCCTGCATCACGGCGGATGTTGACCTCGGCCCGGACAAGGCGGGCATAGAACGGCATGTTGATGATCGCTGTTGCATAGATGATGTTCTCGATCGTGTTGCCCAAGGCCGCCACGATGCCCATCGCCAAAACGAAAAGTGGAAAGGCCATGATCGTATCAAGAAACCGGTTCAGGATGATATCGGGCCAACCGCCCCAATATCCGGCGATACATCCCAAGATCGAGCCCACGACAAAGGACAGCGCGACCGCTGCAACCGAGATCGACAGATCCAGCCGGGTCGCGACAATGACCCGGCTGAACACGTCGCGCCCAACGTTGTCGGTACCGAACCAATGTGCGGCCGACGGAGGCTGCAAGGCATTAGCGGCATTGGTGGCGAGTGGATCAAATGGGACCAACGCCGGGCCAAACACCGCCGAAAAGATCAGCAGTGCAAACATGCCGAAGGCAACCAACGTCACGGGATTGGCTCTTAGAACGTAAAGGATGTGATCAAAGCTGCCGCTTGCCTTGGCAACTGGCTTTTGCGAAGTCTCGGTCATTTTGAGGAAAATCCAATCCGTGGGTCTATCGCTGTGTACAAAAGATCAATCACAAGATTGAGCGCCACAAACAGCAGCGCCATGGACAGCACAAACCCCTGCACGGCGGCGTAGTCAGAGACCACAAGCGCCTCAACCGCGTAGGAACCGATGCCCGGCCATGCAAAAACCTTTTCCACCAGGACATTCGCGCCCAGCGCAAAGGAAAACACCATGCCAAGCGTTGTCACCACAGGCAGCAACGCGTTGCGAAAGGCGTAGCGGTACAAGATCGTCTGACGGGACAGCCCTGCGGCACGCGCGGTCCGGATGAAATCAGAGGACAAAGCGGTCAGCATCGCCGCCCGCGTCATCCGCGCAATCGGGGCCAGCGTGAACAGGGCCAAGGTCGCGGCGGGCAAGAACAATTGTTTCGCCGCACCGCGCCAGGTTTCCCAATCGCCCATAAGGGCTGCATCAATAAGGTAAAAACCGGTGACATGATCCGGATCAAGATAGATGAAATCCAGTCTGCCCAAAGGCGAAGGTGCGACGCCAAGCAGGTAATAGAAGATATAGATCAGCAGGATGCCGGTGAAAAACGTGGGCAAGGACACCCCCGCCGTCACCACAACGCGGCACAGATGATCAACCCATGTGCCCGGACGCGTAGCCGCCAATACCCCAAGTGGCACAGCAATCGCGATGGCGAGTAACAGCGCGGTAAGGGTCAGCTCAAGTGAGGCAGGCAGACGCTTGGCCAGATCCTCAGCTACAGACCGACCACTCAACAGCGACTGCCCCAGGTCCCCTTGCAGCAAGTTCCCAACATAGATGAAGAATTGCTGGAAAAGGGGTTTGTCCAAACCCATGGCAACACGGGTTTGTTCAATAGATTCAGTGTCTGCCGCCACCCCTGCAAAATACACCGCGGGATCGCCGGGCAACGCGCGTGTCAGCAAAAAGCTGATGATGACAACGCCGATGACGACGGGGATGGATTGGGCTATGCGCAACAGTGTCGCGCGCAGCCGAGGGGAAGCGGCAAGCATCAGTTATACGCGCGAAATTGGACGGATGTCCAACTGACGGTGGAACCAGAATTCATAGCCCTCTGCCCCATTCATGGCGACATTCAACGCCGGCTGGTACAGCGGAATCCGTGGCAATTCATCCAGCACGATTTCGAACATACGCTTGATCTTTGGCGCATATTCCGGATCGTCCATCGGCATATGCAACGTCGCATTGGTCAGCTCTTCGACTTCCTCGTTGCGGTAGTTGGACGAATTGAACAGGTGACCGTCCTGGTAGGCCCAGAAGAAATAGTAATCCGGAGTGTTCAGCCAACCGCCAAAGTTTTCCAGATGCAGCGGCAAACGCTTTTCAACCAGAACAGCCGTCCGCCAGTTCGCACCGGGGATCTTTTCGATGGTCACATTGATCCCGATTTTGCCAAGGGCCTCTTGCACCAGAAGCGCCGTTGGCTCCATCCAAGACGCAAGGTCCAGGCTGATGGACAAGGGTACATCAAAGCCTTCAGCATAGGCTGAGGCGGCCATCAGTTCCTTCGCCTTTTCGATGTCGGTGTAATACTGTGTCTTGCGCGGCCAGGCGATGTCGTTGATCTCTTCTTCGCCACCCCACATTGGCAACCCGCGACCGTAGGCTGCGGCCTGGAAAATGTCTTCGTAAGGGACGGCATAGGCGATGGCCTTGCGCACGTTTGCGTCCTGAAACGGCTCAAAGGCAAAGTTCGGGCAGAGGCAGTGGATACAGTTCTCAACCGGCGTGGAAAATACATCCAGCGTCTCGGCCAGCTCTGCTGCATCTTTGTCAGGAATGTCGAAAGCAACCTGAACATCGCCACGTTCCACCAATGCACGGCGCGTCGCCGGGCTTGGTACTTCGCGGATCACAACGCGCTTGAGAGCGGGAAGCGGGCCGCCGACCCAGGCATCATTGCGCTCATAGACAAGCTGCTCGCCCGGGGTCCAGCGGGCCACTTTGTACGCCCCCGAACCTGCGGCGGTCGTGTGAAGATATTCCGTGGCCCAAGGATCATCCTCGGTTGCATTGGCCAAGGCTTCGACCGAGTTCATGATATAGGGCACCGGCACGGCCAAATCGGGGATCGTCAGCTTGGACGCGCGGTCCAGCTTGATGACAAAAGTCTCTTCGTCGACGGCTTCGAATTGGTCCGGACGCTCAAGGCCGCCCGCTTTCATCTGTACAGTGGGGAACCCACCCACAGAGACAGCGCGGTCAAACGACCACTTCACATCAGCGGCTGTCACCTTACGACCATCCCAGAAGGTGGCATTCGATTTCAGCTTGAAGGTTAGCGTCAGGCCATCTTCGGATTCGGTCCAGCTTTCGGCAAGTTCGGGTTCGATCACCTGGTAATCATAGGAAAAACCGCCGTCCGGCGTTTGCTTGGTCCCGAAAGACAACAAGCGGTCATAGCAGTTGATCCCCACCTGATAAGACGCACGGCTTGTGCCGGAGCGGTGCAAATCAAGGCTGTTGATTGTTGCGCCCGTCACCACAACAAGGGTGTCGGACCCTTGAGCCGCAGCAGGCATCGCGCGCAGGAATGGCAGAACGGAGGCACCAGCGGCACCCATCTTGAGGAAATTGCGTCGGGAGGTTGTAGCGGTCATTTTATCTCTCTCTGTTGGCATGCATTTTTTGAATTGGCATTTTTTGAAGTTGGTACTTTTGGGATTCGGCATTTACAGAAAGTTTGCGTTAGATAAGCGTGTACTTCTAATGCTATAAAATCACATACGCGGTGCGCATTTTGCAACGCTCTCTGAAAAGGCGTTTGAATTGAAGTACCTAAGGACATTTGAGCTGATCGAAGCCGTCGTGCGCGCCGGATCAATCCGCAAAGCTGCGGAGGACACGAACCTAACGGCGTCTGCGCTGAACCGGCGCATCCAGAACTTTGAGCAAGAATTTGGGTGGCCGATTTTTGAGCGCCTGCCGCGCGGGATGCGACTGAACCCTGCCGGGGAGCTGCTGATGCAGCACATCCGACTGCAAAAAACGGATCTGGCGCGGGTGCAGTCGCAGGTTGCAGACCTGTCAGGGCAACGGCGCGGACATGTCTCAATTGCCTGTTCGCAAGCCCTGCTGCCGTATTTCATCCCCGAACAGATTGCGATCTACCGCGCCGAACATCCCGGCGTCAGCTTTACGGTCAATGTGCGTGACCGCGCACAGGCCGAGCAGGACCTCGCATCTTTTAGCAGCGATCTTGCGCTTGTTTTTGAGCCTGTTCATCTGGTTGATTTTGAGGTTCTTTTTGCCCTTCCTCAGCCGATCCACGCAGTGTTTAGATCTGACCATCCTCTGGCGGGAAAGTCTGATTTGCGCCTGCGCGATTGCCTGTCTCACAAACTGGTTTTGCCCACCGCGGCCTATGGTGTGCGGCACCTGATGGAAACTGCGGCTGCCCGCAAGGGACATACGCTGGCACCTGTGGTTGAAACGGAATCCTTTGATTTGATCCGGCACTATGTGACCCGTGAAAATGCGATTGGCTTCCAAATTCCGATTGGCCTGAGCACCCAAGAACAAGAGACAATCGCGCATGTGCCCCTGTCTGAAAGAGACCTGCCCGTGGGACGTTTGCTGCTTGGTCAGATGAAGGGGCGGGCACTGCCCGTCGCCTCTGCAAAGTTTGGCCAGCAGCTTGTCGCTGCACTCGCGCATTGGGCGGACCAGCAGCACGTGCCACCGCAGGCGTGATGCAAAATTTGCATCATTCTGGTGTAATCTTAGCACAGGACAGCAGCGCTTTCTTGGGTTCATTGTGGCCGTGTTCCTGATTTCAGCGCCCGTACTGCGCCGGGCAGGCTGCGATCATCCCGAAAGGCCACAGCATGAAAAACCAACACTCTATTGCCGCAGATCCCTATGCATGGCCCTACAACGCTGACCTGCGCCCGGAAAATACCGCGCTTGTCATCATCGACATGCAGACCGATTTTTGCGGCGTCGGCGGCTATGTGGACAAAATGGGTTATGACCTGTCGATGACCCAAGCTCCGATCAAACCGATCAAAGCGGTGTTGGACGCCATGCGCGACAAGGGGTATCACATCATTCATACCCGCGAGGGCCACCGCGCGGATCTTTCCGACCTGCCTGCAAACAAGCGCTGGCGCAGTCAGCAGATTGGCGCAGGCATCGGTGATCCGGGGCCTTGCGGCAAAATTCTTGTGCGCGGCGAACCCGGCTGGAATATCATTCCAGAGCTTTCCCCCGCCACGGGCGAACCCATCATCGACAAGCCCGGCAAAGGCAGTTTTTACGCCACAGACCTGGAAATGATCCTGCGGACACGGGGCATCGAAAATCTGATCCTTACGGGAATAACCACCGATGTTTGCGTCTCGACCACCATGCGAGAAGCAAATGATCGGGGCTTTGAGTGTCTCGTGCTGTCAGATTGCTGCGGGGCGACCGACAAGGGCAACCACGATGCCGCCCTGAAAATGGTGACCATGCAAGGCGGCGTCTTTGGGGCCGTGAGCGATAGTGCCACCGTGTTAAGGCAACTGTCATGAGCGCAGGCTCCAAAAGGCGCTGTGCGCATGCCGATGTGGCCGCTATGATTGGGCCGCGCGGAGGGGCTTCTGGATGACCCGTGTTGCTGCCGCCCTGCCCTTTGGTTTTGACTTTGATCCCGCCACAACCGCGTTGATCGTCATCGACATGCAACGCGACTTTATTGAACCGGGGGGTTTTGGCGAAACGCTGGGCAATGATGTCTCGCTTTTGCAAGCGATCGTGCCGACGACGGCGCGCCTGATCGCGCTTTGCCGTGCCCACGGCCTGCCCGTGATCCACACACGAGAGTGCCACAAGCCGGACCTGTCCGATCTGCCCCCCGCCAAGCGTGACAGGGGCAAGCCTGAATTGCGGATCGGCGACCCAGGCCCCATGGGCCGCATTTTGGTGGCCGGCGAAGACGGGGCTTCCATCATCAAGGAGGTTTACCCTATCGCGGGCGAAGTGGTGATCGACAAGCCCGGCAAGGGGGCCTTCTATGCCACCAATCTTGCAGAACATCTCAAAGCGATAGATGCCAAGACCCTGATCTTTGCTGGCGTGACCACAGAAGTTTGCGTTCAGTCGACGATGCGCGAGGCAAATGACCGTGGCTATGACAGCCTGCTCATTGAGGACGCGACCGAGAGCTACTTTCCCGCCTTTAAGGCTGCGACCCTAGAGATGATCCGCGCGCAGGGTGCTATTGTCGGCTGGACCGCCACCTGCGCCCAACTGGAGGCTGCTTTGAATGAATGATCCTTTTGTGATCGCCGATCTGATGGACACATGGCAGGGCCTGCCCTTCGTTCCCTTTCGTGAAGGCGTCGAGGTGCATTACATAAAACAAGGCGCGCCTGCGTTGGCCGTCTTGCGCTATGCGCCGGGCGCAAAAGTGCCGCTACATTTGCATACGGGCCTTGAAACGATCGTTGTGCTGGACGGCGTGCAATCCGACGAACGGGGCGATTATGGCAAAGGCACCCTGATCCTGAACCCTGCGGGTACCACCCACTCTGTCTGGTCCGAGCAGGGGTGCGCCGTACTGATCCAATGGGAACGACCTATTCAATTCCCCGAGTGACCTTCGAGATGCCCCAAACTTGGCAGAGAAAGATCGCCGTCACTTTCGCCAGATCGCTTCATACTGTGCGATGATCTGATGCATACGTGCGGAACCAAAGCTGGGATCGTGGCCGCCATGCACGACAGAAACATCCAGGGCTTTCAGCTTGTTGAATGTTGCGATGTAGTCAGGAACGCTCATTCCCGGACCTTCGTATATCAGCGGCCCATCATAGATTGCATCGGCCGCAAACAGCACGCCTGACGCCTCTTCAAACAACCCGATCCCCCCTGGCGAATGTCCCGGCAGATGCAGCACCCTGTAGCTGTGATTGCCCAGATCGACCACGTCGCCTTCGTTTAGCAAACTGGTCGCCTTGGCCCCGCGCAAGACATAGGATTTGGGATCATAGCCCGCAAAGGGCAGCGCATCGATCAGCAGTTCGTCAATCGGCGGATAGCCCGCGTCAAGAAAGGTCTGCAACAGCGCCGCAGGCATATCGTCACGGTAAAGCGATGACAGCCCCGAAGGCTTGGCCATTTCATCCGCCTCGGCTGGGTGCACAAGGCGGGTGTCAAATTCATGCACGCAGCCGATGTGGTCGATATGGGTATGCGACGACACGCAAATGATCTCTTTGGACGGATCGCTGCGCAATGTGTCGAGATAGGGTTTCAGAGGCACGATCCCCATGCCCGTATCCAAGATCATATCGCGCGTGCTGCCTTCGACCAAAAACATATTGGCCTGTTCGAGGACATGAACATGCGGCTCAAGAATGAGCGTCGTATGATCGTCGATCTTTTTGGATGTGTACCACTGTGTGGCAACGGGAAGTTTCATCTGGTGTCTCCGTTCTTGGCCATATCGCGACATGTTCAGGCACAAGCGTTATCTTGAGGCGCAAAATCAACCTCTGCCAGTCATTTGTAATTTCAGGCGGCGATCGGTGAAAACAACCATATTGATCGGGCATAAAGATCAAAATTTAGGCACCGACAAAGCCTTCGCACCAGGATGCCGCCTCGTTTTGGTGCCACACCTTCAATTCCGCTGACAGGTAATGGCGCTGGTCCCGTTTTTGGTCTTTGCTCCATATGAAAGACGTTGATAATTTGATCTTGAATGAGGATGATCCATTGGACTTCAAACCGCCTTCGACCCCAAACCCACTGGCACCCCGTTTCACTGAGATCGCCACATTTATGCGCATGCCCATTGCGCAGTCATTGCAAGATGCAGAGATAGGCATGTTCGGCGTGCCCTATGACGGCGCTCTGACAAACCGTGCGGGCACCCGACATGGCCCGCGCGAGGTGCGCAATCAATCCAGTCTGATGCGGGCCATCAACCACGCCACACGGATCAACCCCTTTGAACTGGCAAAGATACGGGACATGGGCGATGTCCCCTTTACGCGTATGTTTGAAGTCGAGGCGACCCATAACGAGATTGAGGCTTTCGCTGAGATGCTGATCGGCGCAGACGTCCTGCCCTTTGCAATTGGCGGCGATCATTCGATCAGCCTGCCCTTGCTGCGCGCCATTGCCAAAGACGCGCCCGTTGCCTTGATCCATGTGGATGCGCATGCCGACACGACCGACAGTTTTCAAGGGTCCAAGTTCAACCATGGGGCCCCGTTTCGCCGGGCCGTCGAAGAAGGATTGATAGACCCGACGAAGACCATCCAGATTGGCATTCGCGGCACACAAAATACCGCCGATGGATGGGATTTCTCTGAAAGCAGCGGCATGCGTGTCGTGTTTTGCGAAGAATTCCACGAAAAAGGTCCCGTCGCGATCGCAGCTGAGGCGTGCGCCCTGGTTGGCGATATGCCTGTCTATCTGACCTATGACATCGACAGCCTTGACCCCGTTTATGCCCCCGGCACCGGCACGCCAGAAATTGGCGGCATGACCACCCATCAAGCGCAGGTCTTGCTGCGCGGTTTGCGCGATCTCAATTATGTCGGCGCGGACCTCGTCGAGGTTTCGCCCCCCTTTGATGTGGGCGATGTAACGTCGCTTGCAGGCGCGGCCCTTGCCTATGAAATCCTGTGTCTTCTGGCCGAAGTGCGCAGCAAAAGAAGCGGGTGATCTATTGAGCCCGCGCAAGGTACGGCCTGTCTGATACCCTGACGATATTGTCGTCAGGGATCTGCGTTGTCTTTCTCGCCGTGCAGCCCACGTGGGCATGGAACCTGTGACCCCTCACCCCAAACGCTAGTCGGTCACAAGCCGCTGCGCGCTGCCTTGTCCGTCAAACCCAAGGCTGTGCCAGATCAGATTGTCACCCCACTCAAGCGTTACTTGTCCTTCGTAGAATGGGTTTGTCGACAGCTCAGCGATCCCATCGGTGCCGTCCCATCTGCCCAGTACATAGGCGCTGGCAAAATGCTGGTCCAAGGCGGAGGTCTGCACCGTGCCGCTTTCAAGCGCTGCGGTCAAATCTTGTGATGTGCCGCTGGGGGGTGGACCTATCCCAAGCAAAAACATTGCGTCATTGTCAATCAGAACACCACTCATCGCGCCGCAGTTGACCTTGGTGCTGCGCAAAACAGGCTGCGGCACAGCCTGCCACAGCTCGCGGTACTCGGCCAGCACACCGTCCTCAATCAGGCCGCCAGCGACGTCAAAGGACATCGCACCAATGTCCGACTGTTCCGGCACCCCATGCCAGTTGATCTGGCGGTGCCATGTGCATTTGCTGTCCTCCACCGTGATGTGACCTGCGAACCCTTCCGCATTCATCAGCAAACGCAACGCGGCGGCGTCCAAATCGGCCAAACAGGAAAGCCCTGCCACATCAGGCCGCTCCAATGGAATACGCAGATCCGCAAACAGCGCCCCTGCCTGCATCCAATGCACACGCGTGGTGGTATCCTCAAACCCCGGCGCTTTGATCCAGTCCCGTTGCCAATGGCCTTGCAGGTGGCCCTGCGTAATCACGCGGCGTCTTTCTTGAGGTTTTGCATTCCGGCGATCAAATCCGCGCTAGAAAGAACCGCACCGGTCTGCAAATATTCCATCGCGTTGAGGGAAGCGTCATGTGCCGCCTGCGACGAGCCGCCCACGCAATCTTTGGCGACGCGGCAATAATAGTCGCTTTGATGCCCATCTACGAATGTGTAATGGACGCAAACATCCGTCAGCCCGCCGACCAAAATCAAAGTCTGGGCTTTCAGACCTTTGAGCAGGATCTCAAGCTCAGTTCCGAAAAAACACGAATAACGGCGTTTGTGGATAAAATAGTCAGTGTCGCGCATGTCCATTTCTTCGGCGGCGACAGGCGTGCCGGGACGGCCTTCCAAGCAATGGACGTCTTCGTCGCCGTCCAGCTCGCGGCCATAGTCTATCATGTCCTTACGGTGAATTTCCTGAAAGAAGATAACAGGAATGTCGGCCTCATGGGCCGCGTCCACCAAGCTGCGCGCACGTTCGAGGTTCTCATAGTAATTGGGCATGCGCGGGATGCCATTGTCATAGCCACGCATGAAGGCTGATTTTTGTATATCGACAACAATTAACACAGGGTTTCCAACGATCATGGGTTGCTTGGGCATGGCTCCAATTCCTTTACTTTTTTGATTGTTCCGCGCCCATAAGACGCGGCAGGTCACCCCAGCGGGCGACAGCAGCAAACACGAGGATAGATACGG
This sequence comes from Sulfitobacter sp., assembly GCA_017854855.1. Lineage (GTDB taxonomy): Bacteria > Pseudomonadota > Alphaproteobacteria > Rhodobacterales > Rhodobacteraceae > Sulfitobacter. Next base: position 9,968 of record JAFMGZ010000039.1, read on the forward strand.
TCAAAAAGGTGATTGCGGCCACCGCCATTGTTGGAGTGTAGCCGTTGCGCAGCGAGTTGAAGATTTGCAGCGTCACCGTCGAATAAGCCGAAGCAGAGACGAAAAAAATCACGATAAATTCGTTGAACGACAGCACCAGAACAAAGAAGAACCCCGATATCGTATATGGCATTGTTTGGGGTAAAACGACGGTACGAAACGCGATGCGTTCGGTTGCTCCCATGGTGGCCGCTGCATCCAGATGTGCACGGTCGATGGATTGCAACCCAATCGATATTGTCACCAAAGGCAACGCCATCAGCAAGATTGCATGGCTGATGACCCCCGACCAGATATGACCCAATCCCCCGGTAAATGACCAAAAGAACCCAAGCCCGACCCCAATGACAATCGGAGGCACCGCAAAGGGCAATGACCCAAGGCCAGCCAGCGCTTTGGACAGCTTTGATCCCGTTGACCACAGCAGGTAAGCGACGGGCCAAGCGATCAGCACTGCCAATGTTGCCGCGCCAAATGCCACGATGACCGAATTGGTCAGTGCATTGGTCCAGACGGGTTCCGAGACAAAAAATTCACCAAAGCGCGCCAATGTCGCATCGCGTGGCGGAAAGAACATGCTGCGCCCGCCATTAAGGGCTGCTGCACAGACCACGACGATGGGCATGGCCAGCACCAGCGCCGACAGAGCCATGAAGATATGTCCGCCAATCCGCATCACCGCGCCTCCGCTTTGCTGTTCAAAAGGTGGCCAAAATACAAACAGACGCTTGCCGAAATCAGCAAGATCACCGCCTGCGCTGAGCCAAAGGGCGCGTCCAGATTCGAGCCGCGAATATTGGAATAAATCGCCACCGCTGTGGTTTGTTTATCTGGTGTCGCAAAGACACTGATCGAAACATAGCTGCCTAGCAGGAAAACAAACAACAGCAGCGTTGTCCCCATCAACGGCAGACGGATAGAGGGCAACGTCACAGTGCGCGTGATCGTCCATCGGCCGGCACCCATCGTGCGGGCGGCCTCTGATAATGATGGGTCAAGGCGGGACAAGGCGGGATACAACAGGATGACGGCATAGGGCCAGACAAGGTAGCTCATCGTCAGGATCGTCGCAAATTCAGAGGGTTTGAATTTCACATTGCGCGGGTTGGCGAGGCCCATCTCACGCAAGATCTGAAACCAGCCCACGTCCTTTAGCCATTGGGTCAGGCCCGTGACCTGAAAAAGCTTCGGCAGACCCGAATTGTTGGACAACAGAATGTCCCAGCCCATGACGATAAACACCTCTGACATCGACAGGGACGCCAGAATGAAAACCAGCCATATCGCCTGCGTGCGCCGTTTCAGCCGTGTCAGAAGCAGCGTAAAGGGCAAGGCCGTCAGCACCGCCAGAACCGATGCGATGATGGCGAAATAGAACGAATACCCCAGTTGTTGCAGGTAGAGAAAGGTAACTTCGTCAGGCCATAAAATGCCCACAAAAAAGCGTTGGTAATTGTCAAAGGTAAAGGCCCAGACCCATCCCGCACCATCCACCTTGCGACCAAAAGAGATCACAATCACCAATATGAATGGGACAATGCAAAAGACGGCCATCACCGCACTGAGCACAGCGTAGAGCGCGGCTTTGGGTGTGACCCCTTTTGCCGGGGTTTTGGGCGCGGCTGGTGCCATTTTTATGTCGTCAGCGATCGTCATGCCACTGCGCGCGGGTACACCCGCAAAGCCTCAACAGGGAGATGCACAAGGGTCTTGTCACCCGCAACCCGTTCCATGCCGTCCGTCCCCGCGTATTCGACGATCAACGGGCCGATGTCCGTGCGCAGGTGATATTCGCGCACCGGGCCAAGGTCGCGCACGAAACTGATCTGCGCATCGATACAGTTCTGCCCCGGCTCAGTTACAAGACATGCACTTTCGGGTCGGATTGCCAGCCGCACGGGGCTGCCTGCGGCGAAATTGGCGGGAACATGCACAGCCTGTTCGCCGATCTCCACACCATCCTTGCGGTACACCCCATCGAAAAAATTCGCCTTGCCGATAAAGTCCGCCACAAATGCATTGGCTGGTTTGTGGTAGATTTCTTTGGGCGGTGCGACCTGTTCGACGCGCCCGTTCGACATGACGACGATTGTATCTGCCATTGTCATCGCTTCGCGCTGATCATGGGTGACGACAATGGTCGTGATCCCAAGCCGTTGTTGTAAAAGGCGCAATTCGACCTGCATCTCTTCGCGCAGTTTGGCGTCGAGCGCAGACATTGGTTCGTCCAGCAAGAACACCTGCGGCTCTTGGGCCAAGGCGCGCGCTATGGCCACCCGCTGGCGCTGCCCACCCGACAGCTCACCGATGCGCCGGTCCCCAAACTTGCTCAGTTGCACCGTGTCCAGCAGGGTCTGCGCCTTGTCCAATGCCTCGGGCTTTGCCATTCCGCCGATGATCAACGAGTAGGCAACATTTTCGCGCACAGAGTAGTGGGGAAACAAGGCAAAGCTTTGGAATACCATGCCAAACTTGCGTTTGTGAGCGGGAAGACCGGTGATGTCCTCGTCACCCAGGCGGATCGTGCCACGCGTCGGATCTTCCAACCCGGCAATCATCCTCAAAAGCGTTGTCTTGCCGCAGCCCGAGGGGCCCAGCAACGCGGTCAGCTGGCCTTGGGCAAAGGTAAGATCAGTCGCGTCGACGGCACGGGTGCTTCCAAAGGATTTGGAAACACCCGAAAGGATCAGATCAGGCATCCGCGATCAGGACTCCGCCAACATCTTGTCCCAGCTTTCCTTGATAAAGGTCTCATTGTCGAGATAGGCCTCATAGGCCGGCTTGATTGACGGCGAGCCGGATACAAAGTTGAACTCTTCGTCTGTCAGGTCGGTCATCGCTTTATCGACCAATGGTGCCGTGCCGATTTTTCGGCTCATCAACGCTTGGGTTGCAGGATCAGAAGAGAAGTTCATGAACTCTGCCGCTTCGCTTGATTTTTCAGACCCGGCTGTCAGGCACCAAGAACCGTAATCCTGCAGGTTGCCTTCTTTGGGGAATGTCGCCTTGATCGGGAATCCGTCAGCGGCCATCAGGTTCGCCACATCAAGATAATATTGACCGCCGATTACATCGCCGTTCTTCATACCCTGTTCCATCTGGCTTTCGGCATTCCACCAAAGCGTCACATTCGGCTTGAGTTCGCGGATCTTGTCAAGGATCGCCAGAATGCCTTCGTTGGACATCATCGTCTCTTCACCGTCAAAGAAGGTGGCGGCGGTAATATCCAGCAGCCCTGAAGAATGAACATTGCTCAGACCCAGCGAAGCCTCGAATTTTTCAATGTCCCAGAAATCTGCCCAGCTTGCAGGTGTATCAACCTCGTTTGGGTTGACCACCATAGCCGAGAACCACGACATCGCGCCAACGCCCTGCGGGCCATCAGCGCCTTCAAACACGAAATAGCTGTCCAGATTTTCGGCTTTTGGAATGGCGGAAATATCCAATGGCGCAATCAACCCACCGATCCGGCTGGCCTTGATCATCGAATCCCTGCCGTAAAGCGAAATGTCCGTCGGGATGCTCCCTGCCGGAACAGCTTGCTGCATGGTCACCAGCCAATCAGCAGAATTGGGCTGTGTGACGCTTTCGACCGTGATGCCGGTTGCGGCTGTGAACTCGGGATAAACAAACTCTTTAAAGCTGTTTTCGAAATAGCCGCCATAAGACCCGACCTTCAGGCTCCGGCTTTGCGCGATGAGCGGTGTGCCGATTACGGAACCAGCAGCGGCAAGGCTGCCCAAGCTGGCACCCGTTTTCAAAAGTGTACGACGGTTCATTTTGGTCATTATCAGACTCCCCAGGTTTTTCATTTTCTTGACCGCACCTGTCAGCAACAAGTCCGGTCGCATTTACAATTCATTCACACTTACGGTCTGACGCGCCAATTATTGGTGCTGCACTGCGGCACAAGAAAGCAAACTGATCAAGAAAGTTGCAAAAGTTCCGGACCTTGCCTGAAGATTGGTCCGCGCGCGAAACTGCGCCGTCCTTGCGGACAAATCTCTTGGACCTGCGGCGGGGACTGCCTCACCGTTAGCTTGACGCTAAACGCATTGAGAAAGAGACCCTATGACACCTCCAGATGATGACCAGCACGCCCTGAAAATTGAACAGGCCCAGTTGCCCGTAATAGACCTGTCAGGTCTGATGAGCGGTGACGCGGAAGACAAGAAGGCCGTGGCCCGCGCCTTGGGCGATGCGGCGCGTACCTCTGGTTTTTTCTACATCACCAACCACGGAGTTCCCAAAAGCCTCATAAACGACGTCTTTGCCGCCTCCAAAGAGTTTCATGAAAAGCCGCGGAACTTCAAAATGAAGTATTGGTCCGGTTTTACGACGCACCATCGCGGCTATGTTCCACTGGAAGAAAACGGCACCAATTTTCCCAACCGTATTAATTTCAATGAGGCTTGGGACATGTCTTATGAGGCCCCTGCGGATCATCCCGATTATCTGGCCGACTGGCGCATGACCGGCCCCAACATCTGGCCGGACATTCCCGGATGGAAAGAGACGGTATCAACATATTACGACGCGGTCTTTTCGCTTGGCCTTAAGTTGCTTGATGCACTGGCGCTTGAACTGGAGGTTGATCCATCCGAGCTGACCCGCCAAATTACCAACCCCACCTCGCAACTGCGGCTGTTGCGCTACATCGAAAACGACATGCCCGCGACCAAAGATATTGTTGGCATCGACGCACATTCTGATTTCGAATGTTTTACTATTCTGCTTCAGGGCGCGCCGGGCTTGCAGGTGATGAACGCCGATGACGTCTGGATTGAGGCCATGCCCATCGAGGGCTGCTTTATCGTCAACATCGGTGACATATTTGAAACATGGTCCGGCGGGCAGTTCAAATCGACCCAACACCGCGTGAACAACATCGGTCATGAGCGGTATTCCTTGCCGCTGTTCTTTGGCCTTGATTACCACGCCGTGGTGGAGCCCTTGGAGAAGTTCCGCACGCCAGAGACCATTGCGAAATACCCACCGATCAAAGCAGGCGATCACCTGATGCGCATGTCCGTCAACGCCTTTCGCTATATGGCAGATGCCCGCGCCAAAGGCGTGTTTGTGCCGGACTTTGACGTGCCCGAAGAGAACCCCTTCAAACGTACCGCCAAGACAGCCGCAGAATGACGCCGCATCCGGATTTTGAAACCTTGGAGCTGCCCTTGTCCGTGACATTGGGCAGCTATCATCTGACCGTGCTGACCGCAGCAGATGTCGAAGAGGATTTTGAAGCCGTCACCCGCTCAAGGTCTGTCTTGCAAGGGCTGTTCGGGCCAACTTGGCCAGACGGGCTGACGCTTGAGAATAACTTGACTGACTTGCATTGGCATCATCGCGAATTCACTGCAAACAGATCGTTCGCATGGATCATCCGCGATGTGGCCGGCACCTATCTGGGCTGCTGCTATCTGTTCCCGACCATCGGTGGGCGCGGCGCGGGCGAGGCGGCTTATTGGATGACCGATACGCCAAAGCGTCACGCGCATCTTGCCGCTTTTGGTCCGCTCTATGAGGAATGGATGAAAGGGCAATTTCCGCCGCCCTACACCTTACGCTTCACCAACAATGCGCATTTCTAAGTCGTGGTTTCAGGCACTAGTCTCCACCTCCATCAACGCAACGACCTGACCTAATTGCAGCGCTTGACCGCAGGTTGCACGGATTTCGCCCACCTTTCCGGCAACCGGGGCTTCAACCGCTATTTCCATCTTCATCGATTCCACGATTGCGATTGTCTGGCCCGCTTCGACCCTGTCACCAGCGGCGACGACAATCTTCCAAAGGCTGCCGGGAACGGGGCTTTGTATCCCAATCAACCCATCGGGGATTTCTGTTTCACCCTCCGGTTCTGCGACCCCGTGATCCGGTGCGAAACTGTCCAACCCTTGCTCTTTCCACCGCAGGCGCTCTGCCTCGAATGCCTCTTGCTGGGTGGTTTTGAAGCGCGCGACATCCGCCGCCTCACGCGCAAAGACTTGTTTGTGATCGGCCCATCGGAACGTCGTCTCTTCGATCTGAACGGGGTATTGCCCATGCGGAAAAGCAAGACGCGCCTCGATCAATTCTTCGTCCGATACCGGGAAAAAGCGGATCTGGTCAAAGAAATTCAACAGCCAAGGTTGCTTGTCAAACGCCTGCGTGCGTCGCCATGTGTTCCACACCTGAATGGTGCGCCCGACCAGCTGGTAGCCCCCCGGCCCTTCCATCCCGTAAATGCACATATAGGCCCCGCCGATGCCAACCGCATTTTCAGGCGTCCATGTGCGGGCCGGATTGTATTTCGTGGTCACCAAACGGTGGCGCGGATCGATCGGCGTGGCCACCGGTGCGCCTAAATAAACGTCCCCCAAGCCAAGCACCAGATAGCTGGCGTCATAGACGATCTTTTTGACCGCCTCTTCATCCTCAAGCCCATTGATCCGGCGGATGAACTCTATGTTGGACGGGCACCACGGCGCATCGGGGCGCACAAGCTCTTGGTACTTGCGCATCGCAAGTTCCGCCTGCGCATCGCCCCAGGACAACGGCAGATGCACAATGCGCGAGGGCACGGTGATTTCCTCGGCAGCAGGAAGTGCAGTTTCAATCTCTTGCAAAAGCCCCAACAGCTTGCTGCGCGACAATTTGGTGCTGTCGTAGTGGATCTGCAGCGACCTGATGCCCGGTGTCAAATCAATCACCGGCAGCTTCGCGTCTTGCACCGCCTGCATCAAGAGATGCACGCGCAGGCGCAACTCGATATCCAGCGTCATCTCACCATATTCAACCAGCAGATTATCATCGCCCTGTCGGCGGTAAACAACGGGCACAGGCCCCGTGTCATCGCGTCCCAGAACCGCAGAACCTGCCCCGGTGATGGCCGGTGCCACAACCGGATCATCTGTGCGCGCAACCGGCACAAACCGGATGGTATCACCCGGTCGAAACTGTCCCATCTTCCAGCGGTCCTCGGCGGCGATCACCGCAGGGCTGACGAACCCGCCCAGGCTGGGTCCGTCCGGTCCCAGAATGATCGGCATGTCACCGGTGAAATCAATCGCGCCCACGGCATAGGCATTGTCATGCAGGTTCGACGGATGCAGCCCCGCCTCGCCGCCATCACTGCGCGCCCACGCGGGTGCAGGGCCGATCAAACGCACGCCTGTGCGGTCAGAATTGAAATGCACGCGGTAGTCGGTCGCAAAAAACGTCTCGATATCGCTGTCCAAAAAGAAATCCGGTGCACCATGCGGGCCGTAAAGAACCGCAACCTGCCATGCAGTTGTCAGCACGACAGGCTCAATCGGTTGCGGTGCTGTGCAAGGCGTCGCCGCTATATGCAGAACATCCCCCGTGTTGAGCACACCCATGGCGTGGCCACCAAAACGCCCCAGACCAAAGCACGCACGCGAGCCCATCACCTCAGCCGCATCAAAGCCTCCGGCAACCGCCAGATAAGAGCGTTGGCCCGCCCCCTCGATCGCACCGATGCGCAGGGTTCCGCCTTCGGGGACGTCGATGACGGGTCCTTCGACACGCATCCCATCCAGATGCAGCGTCATGGCGGCCCCCGTCAGTGCGACGCGCGCCGCACTCAGGAACCGCAGCGTGGGTCCCGTCATCGTCAGTTCCAGTGCCGGCGCATCGGGGTCATTGCCCAGCAAGCGGTTGGCATTGCGAAACGACACCGCATCCATCGGCCCCGAAGGTGGCACACCGACGTGCCACAGACCCAAGCGCCCCGGTAATTCCTGCACACTGGACTGCGCGCCGGGCGCGATCACTTCGATGCTGTTGGCCGAAAAGGCAAAGTCATTGAGGGCGGTTGTTGTGACCAGTCCCGACGCCAGAATATCAGATGCCGCAATGGCGCGCAGATAGCCCAGGTTGGTCTCTATCCCTGTCAGCTTTGTTGCGGCCAGTGCGTCCTTCAATGCCGCAATCGCTGCATCACGATCTGTGCCCGTCACAATGATCTTAGCCAGCATTGGATCATAGAACGGGCTGACATCCGTGCCCGTTTCAACCCAAGTGTCGATCCGCGCCGTTTCGGGAAATTCCACATGCGTGAGCCGACCGGAGGCGGGGCGAAATCCGGCGTGCGGAACTTCGGCATAAAGACGGACTTCGATTGCGGCACCTTTCGGGATGGGTGGCGTATCGGGCAACACGGTCTCGCCCGCCGCCTGACGGATCATCCATTCCACCAGATCAATGTCAAAAACGGCCTCTGTGACAGGGTGTTCGACCTGAAGCCGCGTGTTGACCTCTAGAAAATAGAACTCTCGGCGCACCGGATCATAGATAAATTCAACCGTACCGGCCGAAGCATATGACACCGACCCGCACAATGCTGTTGCAGCCTCATGCAACGCAACACGTACCGCCTCTGGCAGCAAAGGTGCCGGTGTTTCCTCAACCACCTTTTGGTTGCGCCTTTGCAAAGAGCAATCGCGCTCTCCCAGCGCAATGACGCGCCCAGCCCCATCGCCAAAGACCTGCACCTCAACGTGTCGGGCATCCGCGACAAAACGTTCAATGAACACGCGCGCATCCCCAAAGCTTGCAGTGGCGGTACGCCCGACACTCTCGAAGGCCGCCTGCAATGCCGCTTCATCAGCGCATAGTTGCATGCCGATGCCGCCTCCGCCTGCGGTGCTTTTCAGCATCACCGGATAGCCAATGCGCACGGCTTCCTGCACCGCCTCCTCAACCGTTTCCAACAGACCGGAGCCCGGCAACAAGGGCACGCCCGCCGCCAGTGCCAGGTCGCGCGCGGTGTGTTTCATACCGAAATCACGCAGTTGATCGGGGTTTGGCCCGATAAAGGTGATGCCGGCCTCGGACAGGCGCTCTGCAAAAGCCACATTCTCAGACAAGAACCCATAGCCCGGATGCACCGCCTGCGCGCCCGTTTGCTTGCAAGCCGCAATCACTGCATCCACATCGAGATAGCTTTGGGCAGCAGGCGCTGGCCCCAGCCGCACTGCCTCATCCGCAAGCCGCACGGCTGGCGAAAACCGGTCTGCGTCAGACCAGACCGCAACCGACGCGATGCCCATTTTGCGCAGCGTTTTGATAACGCGCACAGCGATTTCGCCTCGGTTGGCGACAAGTACCTTGGTGAACATGCTCTATCCCTTGATCACAACACGGATGGGCGTCGGATCGAAGCCATTGCAGGGGTTGTTGATCTGCGGACAGTTGGAAATCACGCACAGCACATCCATATGCGCCAGCATTTCAACATGATCGCCGGGGGCGGAAATACCGTCATCCACGGTCATCGCCCCATTGGCGCTGATCGGTACATTCATGAAAAAATTGATGTTGGCGACGATATCGCGCTTGGTCATCCCATAGCGCCCCAGCTCAAGGATAAAGTTCTCTCGGCAGGCGTGCTGATAGAGCGTGTCATGCCCGAACCGGACCGTATTGCTTTCGCATGAACAACACCCCGCAGAGGTATCGTGCCGTCCCGAGGTATCGGCCAGAACGCTCAACATCACCCGGCCTTCGCAAGACATGATGTTGCTGCCCGTGGTGATATAGGCGCTGCCCTGCGCACGCAACGTGTCCTGGCTGGAGTACCGTTCAGTGTAGTCATCAGCGCAGTAGAAAATCGTGTCGATCGCCTGCTGACCAAAGGTATCCTCGATGCGGATCGTCTGACCCTTTTTCACGATACCGGACCAAGGCTTTTGTGCGGGGATGTCAAATGTCTGTTCCATGGTCTCAGCCCTCAGCCTTTGCGTTGTTCTCAAAGCCGCGTTGGGCTTCTGGCGTTGCAGTGCGGCACAGATCATCTGGCGGCACAGGTCCGGCCTTGATCTTGGTCACCTCCAAGGGTGCGGGCACCTCGCCTGCGCGCGGATCCATCGGATGCGGACAATTGGACAGGGCAATGACCAGATCCATTTCGGCACGCAATTCGACCCAGTCACCATCGCTGATCATCCCGTCACGCCACTCAAATTTGCCCTCACCGTCCACGCGCACGGGGGCAAATACATTCAGCACAGGCATCAGATCGCGCCGGTCCAGCCCCAGCTTGGCTGCGGCAAGAACCATGTTATCGCGCGTATTACGCAGGGTTGGATCACCGTATTGCGCCACTGTCGCAGGCGTTGATCCCCCGGTCAGCGCGTCATGCGCGCCACAGCTGTCTTCCACAATCGACAGCATTACGCGCCCCATATCCGAAAAAATTACGCGCCCTTTCTTCAAGTCAGTCGTCCATTGCAGCTTGACCGTATCGGGCAGGTTCATCCGCTCAGTCGTATCTGTGGCAGACCACGCAGCCAGCGCCACAGCCGAGACGGGACCCTGCGGCAACAGGCGCAGCACCTCACCCTTGGCAAGGTGCTGCGTCGTATACCAACCGCCCGGCACGCTGCGTGTCATTGCCACGGATTCTGCATTGGGCATGGGGGCCGGACGCGGGCTGGGGGTCGGAGGCGTCTTTGGCGAAAACTCCAGCCCGATGCGCTGGTGTTCTTCATAGCGTTGCCTGTCGGCGGCGATTTGCTCGGGCGTGCGGTGGATATGCATGTCAGGTCTCCGTTGAGGGGTCGGGTCGTCCCGCAAATGCGCCGTGAGGGGTCAGGTCGTCCCAACCCAGCGCGTATTCAGATTGAAAAATTGTGTCTCCACCCGCCTTGCGCGGTGGCCATATTTCGATGTCTTTGGCGATGGATGCGCCATAGCGCGCCGCTTCTTCGGGCCGATCACGGGTCCGCCCCAAAGCCACCACGCGGGTGCCAAGGGTAAAAGCCTCGCGCAGATCATGCGTGACCATCACCACTGTCATGGGCAATTCGTTCCAGAGCCGTTTCATCAATTGGTGGATGTCCGTCCGGATACCGGGATCCAGCGCGCCAAAGGGTTCATCCAACAACAGCACGCGCGGTTTCATCATCAAGGCCTGCGCGAGAGCAAGGCGCTGCTGCATCCCGCCTGACAGCTGTGCCGGATACTTGTCTTCTGATCCAGACAAACCAACTTCGGCGATCATGAGTTGCGCCGCGTCTTTCAGGTTGCGACGCGCCGCTCCGAAAAGCCGCCCCCAGATGCGTTCTGATTGCAATTCAGGGCCCAACATCACATTCCCCAGAACCGTCAGATGTGGAAACACCGAGTATTTCTGATAGACGACGCCACGATCCGGTCCCGGCTCTTGTGGCAAGACGGCGCCATCCAGCAAAATCGTCCCCCGTGTCACCTTTTCCTGGCCCAGCAGCAGACGCAGCAGGGTCGATTTTCCGCAGCCCGACGGCCCGACCAAAGCCACAAAGGAACGGGGGGCCACGTCAAAGCTGAGATTTTCCAGCACGACTTGATCGCCGTATTCCTTCCAGACGTTTTTCAGCGTCAGAGCGGTCATCGTCCCCCCTCCAGTTCTGACCAGGGGAACAGACGCCGCCGCAACCGATCAATCGCGAAATCTGCACTGGCCGCCAGAAAAGTGATCCATGCCACGTAGGGAAAAATCACGTCCATCGAAAGATAACGGCGTACCAGAAAGATACGGTAACCCAGCCCGCTGTCGGCGGAAATCGCCTCGGCTGCGATCAGGAATAGAAACGCAGGCCCCAGTTGCAGACGCAAACTGCTCAGCAATCTTGGCATAACCTGCGGCAGCACAACACGCAGGGCAATCAACCAGCTTGAGGCCGACAATGTCTCGGCCTTGACGATCTGTTCGCGCGGTAAAGCCAGCACTGTTTGCGCCAGATCGCGGATCATGATCGGGGCAACCCCGATGACGATCAGCGCAATTTTGGACGTCTCACCCAGCCCCATGGAGATAAAAAGAATGGGCAAAAGCGCCAGCGGTGGAACCATCGAGACAAAATTCACGAAAGGCACCAGAAGGGCGCGCAGAAACGGCACGATGCCGACACCGATGCCAATGATCAGCGCCAGCCCGGTTGAGATACCCAAACCCGCGCTCAACCGTTTCAGGCTGGACCATGTGTCTGTCCACAGCAGGTAGTCGCCTGTGCGCCGGTCCGGCGTGAACGCCATCAGATCGACCGCTGCCGCGATACTGCTGAGCGCTGGCAACAACTTGTCATTCGGATTTTCCGCCAAACGCGCAGCCGAGCCCAACAGATAGGCAAGGACCAGCAACGCAAAGGGCGCAAACTTCAAGGCTGTCGCCACTGGCGGCGACAGCTGCTGGTTGATCAGGCGCATGCCGGTACGTTCCCTTTAAAGGGTGCCGTCAGCGGCCATTTGCATGTATTTGGTGTCAAAGCGGAACTTCACGTTGGCCGTATCGCCCAGAATTGTGCCATCGGGCAATGCGATCCCGATCGCGTCCTGCGACGTCGCACCCGGTGTCAGCAAACCTTTGTCAAACAGGAACGCGCGCACCAGATCCATGGTCGCCCCCAGCTCGGCAGAACTGGTAAATGCGACTGCCTCTGCAGGGTCTGCAAACAGTTTGGTTGCCGCCATCTGCGCTTCAAAACCCGCTTGATCCGTGCCCGACGCCGCGCCCATTGCAGCACGTGCAGCCGCACCTTCTTCGGTATCAGCTGTCATCAAAGCGGCCGTCTCATACCAGATACCGGCAAGGGCCTGCCCAAACTTCGGATTGTCCGCCAGCACGTCGGTATTGGCCACCATCAAGTCAATAATCTCGCCCGAGATTTGCGAACTGTCGAACACCTTGACCGCATCGGGCAGCGTTTCGATCTCGGCGACCATTGGATTCCAAGTCACCATTGCTGTCACATCGGGGGTTTGGAATGCGCCAACCATGTCCGGATCGGCCGTGTTGATCACTTTCACGTCACGCTCTGACAAACCCACACTGTCGAGCGCCCGTGCCAGCAAATAGTGTGACACAGAGAATTCAACCAAATTGACATCGCGCCCTGCGATATCCGCCAATGCGCCCGCCCCCTTGATAAAGACTGCGTCGTTGCCATCCGAGAAGTCACCGACAATCACAGCCGTCGTATCAACGCCGCCTGCCGATGGGATCGACAAACCATCCATGTTGGTCAACGTAACCGCGTCATACCCACCTGCCGTATACTGATTGATCGATTCCACGTAGTCGTTGAACTGCGTCACCTCGATGGAAATACCGTATTGGTCTGCCCATTTATCAACAATCCCGGTGTCCGCGGCATAGCCCCATGGCATCCAGCCGACATAGATTGACCACGCCACTTTGAAATCTGTCTTTTCCTGCGCCCAGGCGGTTGGAGCAAAGCTAAGCGCGCCAAGGGCCGCAATCGTGGTGAGTGTCAGTCTGCGCGTGATGGTCATTGAACTTCCCTTTCCGTTTTCAAAAAAGGGAGGCGCAACACGACATCGCGGCCAATCCCTTGGCTGTACGAGGTCTCCCGGGCTTTTGTCCCGCCGTGCGACTGGAGGGGATGTCTCTCCCACCAGCTTTGGCTCTCGGACCAGACACGTGTTGGCACGCCGGAACCCTAGCCAATAAACTCAAGTCTAGGTTTTGTCAGAACGACCGCTGAGGCAAGCACAGGCGTGACCTATCTGGAATTTTGATTTTCCTGCATGAAAATTGCGCACTGTTTCCGCAGGATGCCAGAAAATAAGCCGATAAACATATGCCAAATCCGACGGATCAAGGACAAACGACCAGAACGCATTCCCTAAGGAAGCTTGGGCGTCTCAAAAGCACCGTGCTGGGCAGTGTGGCGCAAAAGGTATTGCATCATGCGCAGTGCAATGTCGTGACCGTCAAGTAATCGGGGACTGCAGCCTGTCGGGTCGCCCCGCGCCTATGGTCACGGCTTGTGCCGGGGGTGCCGCTTCAGGTCTGCCCCTCGATGTGCCAAACCTGCCGCAGATTGGTGACAATATCTTTTGGTATTTTGAAATAGCGTGCGATTTCGGGATCGGACAGCCCAAGATCGGCCAGCGTTTCAAGGCACCGTTTCGGCGTTGGGCCAAGGACATGCAGGTATTTCTGCAATTCATAGGTCAGTTCATGTCGCTTTGACTGAATGGCGGCAGACATTGATCGCCCGCCGGGGCCAAGTTTGCGCATAATATCCAGAACGCTGAAATCTTCTGTCATGATGTATTTTCACCTCCACAAATGGCCAAGTTGGAACGTGATCAACTAGTAGGAAAGATTGTCATCCGCTGATTGATTCAAATCAAGCTGTCCGTGCACCCCTATGCATCTGGCAGAAACCTGCTGGTCTCGGAACGGCAGGGCGGCGGTGCACCGCTGGCCCATGGACCGCATCGCTTTGTGCCGCGACGGACCAGCCATCTGCCATGCCTTGAACGGCACTGCTCTCCCTTTGTCCGGTGCATTCTCGCGTTACAAAAATTTCGGATCGCGATTGACCAAACGCAATCATTAACGGCAGCGCGCGCCATAAAACGAACACCATGGAACACAGGGCTCTTACATTTACGGATCGTGCTGACGCGGGGCGGCAATTGGCCAACGCATTGGCGGCATTGGAACTGGATCATCCGCTGATCTATGCCCTGCCCCGTGGCGGCGTGCCCGTGGCCGTCGAAATCGCAAAGGCGCTTGATGCGCCGCTTGACCTGCTTTTGGTGCGCAAGATCGGTGCGCCCCAAAACCCCGAGGTTGCCCTTGGGGCTATTGTGGAGGGCGCATTGCAGGAGATTGTCATCAACGAAAATGTAAAACGTCTTTCGGGTGCCAGTGACGCCTATGTCGCCGATGCCGTGGCCGGCCAGAGGGCAGAGCTTGAGCGGCGCAAAAGGGTGTATCTGGGTGATCGACCAAGGTTGGACCCAAGGGGGCGCACCGTCATTGTGGTAGACGACGGGCTGGCAACCGGTGCCACCATGAAGGCCGCCTTGATCGGTCTGAAACGAAACAAGCCCAAGAGGATCGTTGTCGCCCTTCCGGTCGCCCCCAAAGAGGCATTGGAAGACATCTCTGATCAGGCCGACGACATCATCTGTCTGCGCCCAGCTGTGGCGTTTCGCGGCGTTGGCGGTTTTTACCAAATCTTTAACCAATTGACGGACGACGAAACAGTGGCCCTCTTGCGCCAAGTTCCCTCAGCCACCGCAACCGCGTCGACCGGTGCCGCGCCCATCCTTGCGTCACGCATGAACAAGCGGCAGGTCTCCATTCCGCCTCTTGGGTTGCCCGGTGATCTGACGGTTCCAGCCCAGCCGCGCGGCATCATCCTGTTTGCCCATGGCAGCGGATCAAGCCGCCGCAGCCCGCGCAATACCTATGTGGCGGCAAAGCTCAATGACGCAGGGTTTGCAACGCTGCTGTTCGATCTGCTGACCCCGCAGGAGGGACAAGATCGCGCCAATGTCTTTGACATTCCGCTGCTGGCCGACCGCGTGGTTGAGGCCTCTATCTGGATCACGTCGGAACCGGATCTGGAGGACCTGCCACTGGGGATTTTCGGGGCAAGCACGGGTGCCGGCGCGGCGCTGGTGGCTGCGGCTGAACTTCAAGGCAGGGTTGCAGCAGTTGTTTCGCGCGGCGGACGGCCGGATCTGGCGATGGATTTTCTGCCGCAGGTCAACAGCCCCACTTTGCTGGTGGTGGGCAGTCTGGACCACGATGTCATCGGGCTGAACGAAAGGGCCCTTGCCGCGCTGAAATGCGAAAAGAAGCTAAAGATCGTGCCGGGGGCAGGCCATCTGTTCGAAGAGCCGGGCACGCTGAACCAAGCCGTTGATCACGCGGCCGACTGGTTCAGGACCCATCTGCAAACTGAGGCCGCAGAACGCCATAGACCGGTGCCGCCGCCGCCCGCACGCAGCGCCCGCACCGTTCTGAGGGCCGCAGCGGAACCCCTGCCCGACATCAATGATCGCGACTTTGCCAAGGCGTTCGACCGTTTCGGCTCAAAGCGTGTCGTTCTTTTGGGAGAGGCCACACACGGCACATCGGAATTTTACCGGGCGCGTGCTGCGATCACCCGGCGGCTGATCGAAGAACACGGGTTTTCCATTATCGCGGTCGAAGCCGACTGGCCCGATGCGGCAATGGTCGACCGCTACATCCGGCACAAAAGCCCCGCGCAGATGAAACCACCACCCTTCGCACGCTTTCCCACCTGGATGTGGCGCAACGTGGAATTTGATGCCTTTACCCGCTATCTGGAGCATTTCAACCGGACCAGAAAAATTGATGACCGCGTCGCGTTCTATGGTCTTGATCTGTACAATATGAACGCGTCGATTGCCGCTGTGCTGGCCTATCTTGACCGCGTCGATGATGCGGCAGCCGAGGTGGCGCGCGCGCGGTATGCCTGTTTGTCAGCCTGGTCGCATGATCCTGCTGCCTATGGGCGCGCGGCGCTGACACGCGGCTTTTCCCTATGTGAAAAGCCGGTGATGCAGATCCTGATAGATCTGTTCAAGAAACAGTTCGATTATAGCGCAAAAGATGGCGACCAATTCTTTGACGCGGCGCAAAACGCGCGGCTGGTCAGCAGTGCAGAACGGTATTACCGCGCGATGTACTATGGGTCGCAGGTATCATGGAACCTGCGCGACCGGCATATGTTCGAAACCCTGCGCCACATCCTGCACCATTCCGGAGCGGACAAGAAAGTCGTGATCTGGGCGCATAATTCCCACATTGGCGATGCGCGGCATACCGATATGGGCCGCACCCGTGGCGAGTTGAACATCGGTCAGCTGTGCCGCGAGGAATTTGGCGAAACCTCCGCCTTGATCGGATTTGGGACCGCGTCGGGGACTGTTGCTGCGGCCTCCGAATGGGACGCCCCGATGGAGACCAAAGACATTCGCCCGCCCCGCCCGGGAAGCTATGAGGCATTGTGCCATGATGTCGATTACGAGCGCTTCTTGTGGGACTTCAAAAAGGGACACGCCCCTGAATTCCTGTCGCTTGTGACCCAGCAACGGCTGGAGCGCTACATCGGCGTCATTTACCGGCCCGAGACGGAAAGGGCGAGCCACTACAGCTACGCCAGCTTGCCCCGACAATATGACGCTTTCGTCTGGTTCGACCAGACGCGGGCAGTCACCGCGCTGCCCACGCAGACCAACACCACCGAAGACGAAACCTATCCATTTGGCTTGTAAACTGCCCCCAAGGACCCGTCGTCGTGCATATTTTTGGACCCACTTCAGGTGCCCGCGCCCCTCCGCCCCGGTTGATCGCCCAGCCGTCACAAGGGGGCTGCACATCAACAACAGCTTGCCCTGGCTGTGCCGCTGACCGGAGTTTTGCCGCGCTTTGATCCACACACGTCCGGTCGCGTTTCTGATTAACCTCGAACCCAACGGAGTACAAAATGCTACAGACAGTTTTTTCCCCACGAAACAACGGCGATCTTTTTGCAGACATGCGCCGCATGCAAAGCGCCATGAACCAGCTTTTTGAAGGCACCAGAACGGCAGGCCAATCCGCGACCTTCCCGCCCGTCAACTTCTGGGCCAGTCAAGACAGCATCGTGATGACCACCGAACTGCCCGGTCTGACCGAACAAGACATCGAGCTGACGGTCAAGGACACGATGTTGCAGCTGCGCGGCACCTACCCCGAGCCCGAAAACGGTGACGACATCACATGGCACCGCCATGAACGCGTGGACGGGACCTTCTTGCGCACGGTTGAACTGCCGTTCCGGGTCAATCCCGACCACATCGACGCCCGCTTTGAAAATGGCGTTCTGACCGTCGATATGCAGCGCCCCGAAGGCGACAAACCCAAACGCATCGCCATCAAATCAGCCTGACCCAGATCAAAGGAGACCAACATGGCACAAGAACTGACCACACAAGCGGCGCGTGACATGGCCGCAGCAAACGGTGACGCAAACCGCAGGGCGATGGCGTTCACGCCCGCGGTGGATATTTTCGAGAACGACAAAGCGACTGTCATCCTGGCGGACATGCCGGGGGTCGCGGCAGATGACGTCGACGTGACACTGGAACGACAGGTTCTGACATTGCGCGGCAAGGTCACGCCAGATGCGCCCCAAGGCTATCGCCAGCTGTCTGCCGAATACCAGGTCGGCGACTATATCCGCGTCTTCACACTGTCGGACGACATCGACCAGGCAAAAATCAAGGCCGCCTTCAAGAACGGGGTGCTGCGGTTGGAATTGCCGCGTTCACCCAAGGCGCAACCCAGGAAAATCTCTGTGAAGTCGGCATGAACCTGCCAACGGACCAGACCACATAACGGAGAAGCAACAGATGCAAATCAGCGATTTAATCCCCTGGGGCCGGGACAAGAACAAAAGCCCTTCAGCCGAAAACGGAGCCAATCCTTTTCTGAGCCTGCAACGTGACATCAATCATGTGTTCGAGGATTTCTGGAAAAAGGTTGAAACCGGCTGGGACACCCGCAGCGAGGTCGTGGGCATGTTCGGACCCAGCACCGATGTCACCGAAACCGACAATAGTGTCGAAGTTTCGATCGAACTGCCGGGCATGACGGAAAAAGACATCGATATATCGCTCTCGAATGACGCGATGACAATCCGAGGCGAAAAGAAGGTCGAACACGAGGACAAGCGCAAAGGCGTCTATATGTGCGAACGGTCTTATGGATCGTTCTATCGCACCTTGCCGCTTCCGACGGGTGTCGAAACGGACAAGGCCGATGCAACCTTCAAGAACGGGGTGTTGACCGTGCGCCTGCCCAAGACGGCCGAGGCGCAGGCAAAGGTGAAACATATCCCTGTCAGCGCCGCATAACATGCGTGGGGCCGCAGATCTGCGCGGTCAGATCGGGATTGCAGGTGCGCGACATTATCCTTGCCGTCAATCGCGCGCCTGTAACTTCGGTGGCCGCGTTGCGTTAGAAACTTGCCGCTACCGACAAGGTGCCCGCCTTGACGGGTCCGCGTGGACCGGCCTGCGATTTCATTCCTATCCGCTGACAGCAAACCCATGAAAGGAACACCGCATGGAAGACAGCAAACACAAGATCAAACACCCCACCCAAGAGCCCGATGCCACCACGCCGGACAAGTCTGCCGAACTGGCAGCGCTTACCGACAAGTGGAAACGCGCCCTGGCCGAGGCCGAGAACGCCCGCAAACGCGCCGATGCGGCCCGTCTGGAGGGGCGTGAACTTGGCGTGACCCTCGCGGTAGAGGCTCTTGCCCCGGCTTATGACCACATCTGTCTGGCGATAGAGGCCGCGCATGCCAGCCATAAGGCCGGCAATCCTGTGGTCGACGCCTACCTTGAGGGGCTGAACAGGACCAAATCCGCTTTTGAAACGGGATTGAAAGCGCTTGGGATCCGAGAGATCGCGCCCAAGGACACGCCCTTTGACCCAGCGTTGCATGAAGCCATGCAAATGCAGGAGACCAACACATCCGAACCCGGCGTCGTTCTGATCCTGCACCGGCCCGGTTTCGCCTTGGGACGGCGGCTGATCCGGCCTGCCCATGTGACGGTCAGCGCAAGCCCCAGCGAGCCTGCAAAGGAATAAGCCGGCAGGGCCCTACACGGGCACCGCTGGACCGATGGTCATCCGGTCCAATTGACCGGTGTCAATTAGACCGGATCGCGTTGCGGTAGTCAAAACTGTCAGATCACAAGAACCAAGGAGCAACCGATGGAAGATGTTGAAAGACTGCTGAAAGGCACCGTGGAAGAGCTTGAGCAATTGCTGAATGCCAAGAACATCCTTGGCGACCCGATAGAACGCGAAGGTGCGACGGTGATACCCATTGTCAGCTATGGTTTCGGCTTTGGCGCAGGCGGCAATACCGCCCAGAAATCAGGGCGCTCGGCCGGGACCGGTGGGGGTGGCGGGATCAAACCACTGGGGGCCATCATCTTTGACAAGGACGGCGCGCGGGTTGAATCCGTCAAGGGGACCTTGACCAACATGACAGAAATCGCAGCCGAGGCGGCCACGGCGGTCATGGGAAAGATGTCCGCCTCCAAAGACACGTCAGATACCTGATTTGCGATGGCCTTGCTGCTCGTGATCATTTTGTGGCTGTTGCTGGTGATCTTGCTGCTGGTGGGGCTGGCCGTGATCATGCCCGTTCTTTTGAGGGTGCAGATGAGCACATCACCGCATTTTTCATATCGTGTCGAGATGCGTTTGTGGGGCGGGCTTGCCCCCCGTCTTACCTTGGCCAAGGGACCGCGCAGGCGCACGGGGGCCAAGCCCGCCCCCAAACCCGCCCCAAAACCCGCAGCGCCAAGGAAACACAGGATGCCACGGCTGGGGCGCGTGCATGGGTCCATGGCCCACGCGGCCCCTGACCTGATCTTGGGTGTGCTGGGGTGCATTCACCTGCAAGAGCTGACCATCGACGCAGAGTTTGGCCTTGGCGATCCGGCTGATACAGGCAGGCTTTGCGGGCTGGTGATGCCCTTGAACCACGCAGCCCCCCTGCCCGCATCTGTTTCGTTGCACCTGCGCCCGGATTTCACCAAGACCTGTCTGAACGGCAACCTGAGCGCTGTCATGCGCCTGACATTGGCCGCCCTGCTTGTCCCGATCGCAGGTTTTGCCTGGCGCGTATACGGGCCGCAGCGATGACAATATCACTGGGCCCGATGATGACGGTTGGCACCGCGCGGATTGCGGTGCTGACAGACTGCACGATCAGCGCGGTTCACACGAAGGGGGCGGTTTTCCTCTCGGGCCACAAACGGCCCCTCGCGGTGCTGATCAACCAAGCGGGGAGCATGCGCGTCTTTTCAGCCACTGGCACACCGATGACCCGCAAGCAGACCGAAGACCTGTGCCCCGGGGCATGGCGCAGAGCACAACAGCAGCGCTGATCCGGATGCCCATTTGATGGCGATCAATCCGCAACATGCGAAGCTGGGCTATGATAAGGCCGCGAATGAATCGGAGGGAACCATGGCTGCCGAACCCGCGCCACAAGACGAATTGTCCGAAAACCGCTTTATCGCAGACAAGCTGGATGAGGTCGCACGCCTGCTGGATCAACAAAACGCATCGCTGTTCCGCATAAGGGCCTATCGGGATGCGGCAGGATATCTGCGCGGCTTGGCATATCCTGTCCGCCTTGACTATCAGCGTGGAGGCCAGCGCGCGCTGGACGACTTGCCGACAATCGGACAGTCGATTGCTGCCGCCATCGCCGAAATACTCGACACCGGCGCATCAAGCCTTCTGGACCGCCTGCGGGGTGCTGCGGACCCAGAGCAGGTGCTGCAAAGCGTTCCGATGATTGGCCCGGTCCTGGCCTCCCATATTCATGAAGAGCTGGGCATTGAAACATTGGAAGCACTGGAGGCCGCAGCCTATGACGGGCGTTTGGCCGCCCTCAAGGGGATGGGGCCGCGCCGCATCGAAAGCCTGCGCCATTCCTTGTCAGAGATTTTGGCCCGCAGGCGTCCGCGAAAGGTGCCACAGGACCGCCAGCAGCCCGCCGTCGCCGACATCTTGGCGGTTGATCAGGCGTTTCGGGGCAATCTGGACCGGCTGCCCACGATCAAACCCCGCAGGTTCAACCCGACCGGAGAGACGCGCCTGCCAATCCTGCATACCGAACGCGAAGGATGGCAGTTCACCGCGCTGTTTTCCAACAGCCCGACCGCGCATCGTTTTGCAAAGACCCTCAACTGGGTCGTGATCTATTTTGAACGCACCGATCAGCCCGAAGGACAGGTCACGGTGGTCACGGAATACGGCGGCCCATTGGACGGAAAACGCGTTATTCGCGGGCAGGAAAATGCCTGCAAGGCCTATTATGAGGCGCAGGAGCAAAGCCGTCTGCACGCATGACAGCGCTTGTCACGCGGCGGTTTGGAACGGAGACCGGGTAAATGACCACGCATAGAAAATGGTTGCTCTTGGCCCTTGCACTTGGTGCGCTGCTGGCGTTTTGCGCGGTGCCGGTAAAGACACAGGCAGAGGCCTTTCAGATGGCGCTGGACCGGGCCGGTGTTGCCTACCAGATCCCGCCTGAAGGCAAGGGCATTCTTGTGAACATTCCCGCCTTTGAGCTTATCGCCTTTGACCAGGGCGCGCCGATCCTGCGCAGCCGTATCATCGTGGGCGCGCCATGGCACCGGACCCCGCGTCTGACGACCTATGTCTCAGCTGTCCGGTTTCGTCCGACTTGGCGGCCGACAGCATCCATGATTGCCAGCGGCGAATACGCCGATCGGGTCTGGCCTGCTGGTCCAGGCAACCCGCTTGGTCTGGCAGCGGTGCGGCTGCAACCCGGATTGCTGGTCTATCTGCATGACACAAATCACCGCGAAAAATTCGACGAGACCTATCGCGCCTTGTCGCATGGATGTGTGCGGGTGCAGCAATGGGACCGTTTGGTCGCATTCGTGCTGGGCATGGATTTGGCACAGGTGCACCGTCTGGCCAATGGCCAGCGGACATTCGACGCACCCACCCCGCCAATCCCTGTCACTTTGGGCTATTTTACGCGGTTTCCTGATGCATCAGGTCGGATCATCGAGCACCCTGACATCTATAATCTGGGCCCCACAGCAGATATCACCCAGCCCGGTGATGCCGCCTGCAAAGTTGCGGCCATGACAGGCCAGGGTCAGGGCCATGGTTCGCACGATTGACCTTTATCAATCAGGACGATGGCTTCGTGCCGCATCCTGCCCTGACCAGACGCAAGTTCAACAGAGCCAAGGAGGCATGAAATGGGACGTGGTGATAGCCTGCCTGCCGTGCTCACGCCTTATCCCGGTGACTTGCACGGGACCATCTGCCGTGATCTTGGTTGTGCGGTGATGCCGCCCGGTGGCAGGGCTGTGCCCCAATGACCAAGCCCCATAAACCCGACAGGATCATCCGCAAAACGGCCCGGATACGCAAAGCGGCCAATATGCCGGACTATGCGCAAAGCTATGCCAGCTTTTCCTGGGCAGATACACAAACATCGCTTGCCGGTCTGCCAGACGGGCATCTCAATATCGCGCATGAAGCGATTGAGCGTCATGTCGCATCCGGCCATGGCGGCCAAATTGCACTGCGCTGGATCGCCAAGTCAGGGGATCGCACCGATTTCACCTATGCCGATCTGTC
>JAFMGZ010000090.1 GCA_017854855.1 Sulfitobacter sp.
AGCGCCAATACCGCGAGAGCGGTTTCGTTCTTGTCCGCTGACCGACGTTTGAGCCGACAAAATGCTGCACGATGCACGAACGGCTGCAATGACGGGCCGCACTGCAGTATTTTGAGGTGGTGGCCAAAGTCGGCTAAGGGCCGTAAGCGAAGGTCAGGGCAATGCTGCATCTGCGCAGTCACGTAATCTGAAGGGGCTGCTGTGGACTCCTAGCCGTCATCTGACAATTTTGCTCAGGGATACTGGACCCGTGTCCGTTAACGTGACTCAATGGCAATCTTCTGTCAGGTGATGAACACTAGGAAGGCGGGCTATCTTCTTCAGTGCCGGCAGTTTCCCGTTTCCGGCGTTTCAAGTCTGATCGAACCGAGTTGAAGACGCTGTAAATACAGACAGAGCCAACTAGAAAGAAGATCGAGGCAGACCCCCCCTCTTCGCGGGAATTGTACGCGGAGACGTAGAGGAACAAACCTAAGAGGAAATAGAAGAACTGCTTTATCATAAGTGGATCATGGCAGAAGTGTTCGAGGCTACAAATGCTGTTTCTGGTAGCTCAATTCCAACGTCTCCCCCGCAATGGCCTTTTTCGAAGGAGCTGCGGTCAGCTTTGATGTCGCTACTGTTCGCCACCTGACACAAGTTTCTCGCTCATACGATCATTAATCTTGGGCTGCTTGGGCCGTCATCGCACATATTGAATCAGTAGAGGGTACTTTGCGTCAGATTCAGAGCACTTCCAATGACGGCAATTTGGTCAGAACCCGATATGTCGATCCCTTGGTAGCGAATTAGACGGAGACAACTAGAAGCCAAGGGGGAAGCACGGCACAAAATACCAGCCCATTCTTAGTTCTGATCAGAGCAAAAAACTTGATGGAGCCGTTCAACATGGCCAAGATAGCTTTGTGTCTTCCATTTGGGGAGTGTCAGATATTCAGATGCACAGCTTTGCGAACCAATTCAAACTGGCCGCTGTCGCTCTGACGCTCGCTTCGACCGGCGCTAGTGCACAGACTTTGCAGCGTTTTGATATGGCGAAGTTGCCGCTTGCCGAATTCAATCTGCAGGGGGGGAGCTTCATCGCCCAGCTATTTGAAGCTAGTTACCCCTATCGTTCCCAACTACTGATTGAATGTCAGGACTGCACTACCACGAACGACGCCCTCGTTGGTCTTGTCGCGGCAGAAGCTAATGAAGTTGCAGACTTCACTGCCAACCCTGATCGTTACGTCCGCCAAGTAAAAGCGGTCTGTCTCACTCAAGCCCAAAATTGCGCATTTGAGAAAGCAAGCAGAGATGGATTGAACGGCTATGCTTATGTTGCCCAATATGAGGACGGCGTCATTGCCGTTGAACACACCTATTTCTCAAACGGCTTACTCTTCGTCATCAACGCCGTAAGTATGTCCGAGGATATATCGAGAGCTAACGTCGAAACACTGATTGATGTCGCCAGCCCTTATGTTACCGGAAAGAAGAAATGAGTTAAGAAAAGACCGCTGCGCCAAAGGTCCTCTTGATGCCGGGTCCCGTATCCCCCGTACAAATGACAGCAAAAGCCGCGCGCGCGTTGCACGCGGCCTTTGACTCTATCAGCTTTTTGTAATGCTGTTGATCGCCTTCACGCCATTGTCGCCATCGCTTTCATAGACGATTTCAACACTATCGCATGCTTTCAAGCCGTCAGGAATGATTTCCGGGTTGGTCACGTTGAAAACGGTCTTGTCATCCAGCACGATGACGTTGTCCACGCGGTCAAAGGCGAGGACGGTGGCTGTAACTTCATCTGCGAAAGCAGGGGCAGCTGCAACAAACAGTGCAAGGGGAAGGGCGAAGCGGACCATGATGGCCTCCAATGTTTCAATACAATGAATCTGGGGGGTCCTGATTGCTTTACAATGGGTCGGATACCCCTGCTGAAAATAATTTTCTGGACCATCGTTCGCCGAGTAGGATTCCTCTTGCATCCGCCCCACGGCCCTCAAGCTTTGTCTACTTTAGAGGCTCCACGCCATCGGCAAGCTGCAACATAGGGAAGGCATCTAAGAACGCCTCAGCATCCTCTAAGGTCCGAAAGTGGTACGCGGTGGCCTGTTGATAGACGGCTCTCACTGGTAGGTTCTTGCAGCGGTCGGGAGCCATGTTGTCCCTTATCCAAACATGAATTTCGCTGATCAAATTGCCCATTCCACCAGGCGGTACCCTCACCTTGACCCGTATCGGATAGGCGTCGTCTATGCGGCGGTTGTTAGGTGATGTATGTCTGGACATAACAAGAACATTGCGCACAATGGTCAACGAAACAACCCCAAGGAGTCAAACGCATGACCCGTAACAACGGCCAAAAAACGGACAGCAGAAACGCAGACGGCACCTTTGCTAGGGGTAACCCCGGAAAACCCAGAGGCTCGCGTCACAAGGCTACACAGGCGGTGGAGGCGATGCTTGAAGGCCAAAAGGAAGCCTTGACCCAAGCCGCCATCGATAAGGCGCTTGAGGGGGATGTTACAGCGCTGCGCCTTTGCATCGACCGGATTGCCCCGGCCCGTAAGGACGCGCCCGTATCATTTGACTTGCCAGATATCAAAACAGCAGATGACGCCGCGAACGCAGCCCGCGCCATTCTCAAAGCAATTGCTCAGGGAGGTATCACGCCACTTGAAGGAGCGTCGATCATGGCAGTCTTGGAGCAGTTCCGCCGCACGCTTGAAACAACAGAAATTGAACGCCGGATTACGGCATTGGAGACAAACAAATGAGAACGCAGGAACGCAGATTGAACGATTTAGAGATGAAGGCAGGCATCGGCGTAGAGATCATTGATACGATCATCTCGGAAATATTTGTGCCTTCCCCAGATGGCCCTCTGGCGACGGGAGAAATCTACGGCAGTTGCATCGGCCATGCTGGCGTATTCAGAAAGCATCATAGCGAAACCATGCGCGCATTTGAAGCCCGTTTGATGGAAGTGAAGGTGAAGCCATGAGCAAACCGCGTATCTCGCGGCGTATTGAGGCGCTGGAAGGAACGGTGACAAAGGACGAATGCGGTATTGTTCGGGTGCCTAAGGACTGGAGCCCAGAGCAGCAGCAAGAAGCAGTTGAGGCGTTCCGGCAAGAGTATGGCTTGCCGGATGCAGCAAAGATTGAGGTCATGGAGTGCAGCGTTGCAATTGGGCTAGAGACGGTCTTTGCAGGCAATATTTCTGACATGATGGCACATGTCGCAATCCATGGACGGCGTGTTGGTCAATCACTATTGAACCGCATGGAGTGAGGACAATTACATTGTCAAAATTTCATGATCCACGATTTCCATCGGCCACCGAACCAGCTCCAAAAATGCCAAAAAAATCCTACTTAGTGGCGAATGAAAGTCAACGGCAACCAACGAACATCTGTAAAGATGATCAACCCCCGCACCGAAACCCGCAAAGGGCTCTCGCTGACGCTGAACCTACAAAGTCGCCACGTAGTCATTTTCCGCAAGTCAAGCCAATGTCGCGGAGGTACCAGTCCGAATCACAAGAAATCTTGGGTTCCAGCATCTCAGCAGGCTTTGATGAACTTTAGAGAAGCCCAAACCAATGTGGATACGACCTCGTCCTGTCAAATTTAGAGGGAAGTATTCATAAACGCACAATAAAACGCACAAATTACATGTTCATCAATTAACAACAACGCGCTAAGTATCTGATTTAAATGGCAGGGGCTGAGGGACTCGAACCCACGACCCTCGGTTTTGGAGACCGATGCTCTACCAACTGAGCTAAACCCCTATGCCGATGCGTTGGGTATTCGCAAATCCATTCGCGATCAAGAGCAGATCGCCCCTGTGGCAAGTTTTTAGGTATATTTACCTCTGTCCCACGCGCAGGACTGCACCGCGCGGCAGCGGCCCCGCCCCTGCACCAGCGTCAACCGGCCTCAGGCCACCCTGCGGCTGACTGCAAAATTCGGGCTTTGCACAATGCCTGCGTCGAACAGCTGCGCAATCTCTGTGTCCGTCATGCCAACCACATCCCCCAGAATCTCTTCTGTATGCGCGCCCAGTTCCGGTGCCTTGACCGGTCGTTTCCGCGCATGGCTGGAAAACGTCGCCGGCGACCCCGGTACGGGAAATGTGCCAAGGCCCGGTTGATGCAGCATCTCGAACATCGGGTTGTCCGCAGACAGATCCGCATCCTCTGCCACGGCTTGCTTGACCGTGCGGAACGGTGACCACGTCGCCCCCGCCTGATCCAGCATGCGCCCCGCCGCAGCAGCGGTCTGGCCCGAGAACCAAGGCGTGAAAATCTGCGTGATCCGGTCGCGCAAGGCCCAGCGGACGCCTTCGTCCTTCAGGTCCAGCCCGGTTTCGCGGCCAAGGCTCTCGATTGCCTCGGCCGATCCGGTCACCTTGACCAGAACCGACCACTGCCGCGCGGTCAGGCCGATCACCATGATCCGCTTCCCGTCAGCACACAAGAAATCCTGACCATAAGCGCCATATAGCGCGTTGCCCGATTTGCCGCGCGCCTTGTCGTTGACCACCGCATCGCCGATCATCCCCAGATGACCGATGGTGGCCGCCGCAACATCCTTGAGCGACAGTTCCACATCCTGCCCCTCGCCGCTGCGCAGCCTGTGCCGCTCTGCGGCCAGCAGCGATGACACCACCATGTTGCCCGCAACCAGATCCCAGGCGGGCAAGGCGTTGGCCACGGGGTCATCATACCCCTCCGGCCCGGTGATATCCGGAATGCCCAGTGCCGGGTTCACGGTGTAATCCACCTGTGGCCTGCCATGCCGGTCCCCCATCAAGGTGACCATGATCAAATCCTTGCGATACTGGCTGAGCGTTTGGTGATCCATCCAGCCGCGCACCCGCAGGTTGGTCAGAAACAATCCCGCATCTTCCCCCGGTGCCGTGATGATCCGCGTGATCAGCTCTTGCCCCTCGGGCGATTTCATATCGACCGCGATGGACCGTTTGCCCTTGTTCATCCCCGCCCAGAACAGGCTCTTCCCAGAAGGGGCCACAGGCCAGCGCCCGGCATCCAGCCCCCCGCCGATACGGTCAAAGCGGATCACATCCGCCCCCATCTGCGCCAAAGTCATCCCCGCCAATGGCACCGCCACAAAGGCCGATCCTTCGACCACGCGCATTCCCTTGAGTACCTGTGTCATCTTCAAATCTCCCAAATTGCGTTGGCTTGCATGGTCTGATGGGTGCCGTTGGCCACGGCACATACCACCCATTCGGACGGGTTCAGCGCGGCCACCCGCAGATCAAGCGCATCACCGGCAAACAACGGATGCACCCCACGGTATGAAAACAGGCGGGGCGCGTGGCCACGCTGTCGGCTGGCCGTATTGATCAGCAGTTGCGCCTGCAGCGGGCCATGCACCACCAGATCTGGGTAATGCTCAACCTGTTGCGTGTAAGGCAGATCATAATGGATCCGATGCGCGTTAAAGGTGATCGCGGAATAGCGAAACAGCAGCGGCGTCGTCACCTTGACCGCCTCCGTCACAACCGCGTCTTTCGGCGCGGCGGTCTTTCTGGGCGGCTTGAAGGTCTCGGGGATTTGCAAATAGACGATGTCCTGCCGTTCCAGCACCGCAAGCCCGGCCTGCCCGTGTATCTCATGGTCCAGGGTGACAATCACGATCGGCCCTGCCGCGCTCGTTTTTTCAACGACATCCGCGATCCTGCTCCGGCGTCGCAGCGGCTCTCCCACATGCACAGGGGCCAGAAACTCAAGGCTCCCCCCGGCCCACATCCTCCGGTTCAACCGCACCGGCGGCATGAAATCCCCCAGGCGCGGATGGCCATCCTCACCCAGTTCCTCCATCGCAGCCAGGGGCGGGAACGCATACCAATGCCAAAGATGTGGCAGCAAATCCCCCTTGCGGGGTGCGGTGCTGCCCGGCGCGCCCAGCACCGAATGGATCAATGCGGCCTGCTGCGGGGAAACACCGCCGTCGATCGTATCGGTCCTGTCGATCCAGGCCCCAAGATTGATCTGATCCATTGTCATCCTCCCTGCGTCATCCCTTGTTGATGTGCCGCATGAGAATATAAAATCAAATGCTTTTAATGGCTTAACTGTAGACCATCGTATACAGAAACGGCTTTCTGCACCTGCAAACACCTGCCGGCACATTGAAAGGCAAAGACCTTTTCCACCACAGGATGCAGCCACAGCATCGGCAATGCTGCGCAATTTTTTTCGGCATACAGCGGTATTCAGCCCATTATTTAGGCGAAACCGCCGCCAAAGCGGATACATCTCCGCCCATGATCTGCGCCTCATGGGCCAGAATCAGCTCAATCGGCCAGTCCCACCAGGCGATCTGGTTCAGCTCTGCTGTCTGCGCGGCTGAGAACCGCTGCCGCACAACCCGGCCCGGATTTCCGGCCACGATCGTGTAATCCGCAACCGTACCGCTCACCACAGCGCCTGCGCCGACAATCACCCCGTTGCCCAGCCGCGCACCCGGCAAAAGCGTCGCCCCCTGCCCGATCCAGACATCATGCCCGATATGGGTATCGGGCCCCGCATCAGGCAGTGAAGGACGGTTCTCCATCCCCCCGCCGCCAAAGATCGCAAACGGATAGCTGGAAATCCCGTCATAGCGGTGATTGGCCGATGCGGTGACAAAACGCACTCCATCAGCAATTTGGCAAAACTTGCCGATGCTTAGTCGCTCGGGGCTGAAGTCAAACAAATAGGGGGCCAGCCGCGCCGCCCAGTCATCGGGCGGATCAAAGGCGCTGGCATAGGTATATTCCCCCACGGTAAACCGGGGATGATCAATAGCAGGTTTCAGAAATACGGTCCCGCGATTGGCCGCGCCATCGGGCAATCTCAGCGGGTATATCTCCGTCGGGGCGGCATAAGAAAACTCAGTCATTATTCTTTCATACATCGAAAATATCGCGGCTACAGCCCGCCAAAGCAAAAGGCCGCCCCCGAAGGAGCGGCCTTTCAATGGATCTGCAGGGCGGGGTGAACCCCGCCTTACTGAACCTTATGC
>JAFMGZ010000040.1 GCA_017854855.1 Sulfitobacter sp.
ATCGCCTTTGTCGAAAACCTGCTGAAACACCCGACCTTCCTGAACAACGAATACCACACCAAGTTCATCGACGAGACGCCAGAGCTGTTCCAGTTCACCAAGCGCAAGGACCGCGGCACCAAGGTGCTGACCTATATCGCCGACATCACCGTCAACGGCCACCCCGAGACCAAGGGCCACCCGCGTCTGGGCAGCCAGATCCGCGCGCCCAAGGCCCCCGCCAACCGCGCAGAGCCGCAGATGGGCACCCGCAACCTGCTGGAACAAAAAGGCCCCCAAGCTGTGGCCGACTGGATGAGCCAGCAGCGCCAGCTGTTGATCACCGACACCACAATGCGCGACGGGCACCAATCCTTGCTGGCCACCCGTATGCGCAGCCACGACATGATCAAGGTGGCCCCTGCCTATGCCGCCAACCTGCCACAGCTGTTTTCGGTGGAATGCTGGGGTGGTGCGACCTTTGATGTGGCTTACCGTTTCTTGCAGGAATGCCCCTGGCAGCGCCTGCGCGACCTGCGCGAAGCGATGCCCAATGTGATGACCCAGATGTTGCTGCGCGCCTCTAACGGGGTGGGCTATACCAACTACCCCGACAATGTGGTGCAGTTCTTTGTGCGTCAGGCCGCCACCTCGGGGGTTGATGTGTTCCGTGTCTTTGACAGCCTCAACTGGGTTGAGAACATGCGCGTGGCCATGGATGCGGTGATTGATGCAGGCAAGGTCTGCGAAGGCACGATCTGCTACACCGGGGATATCTTTGACCCCGACCGCGCCAAATACGACCTGAAATACTATGTCCAAATGGGCCAGGACCTCAAAGCGGCCGGGGCCCATATCCTGGGCCTCAAGGATATGGCGGGCCTGCTGAAACCCGCCCAGGCCCGCGTGCTGGTCAAGGCCCTGAAATCAGAGGTCGGCCTGCCCATCCATTTCCACACCCATGACACCGCCGGCATTGCCAGCGCCACGATCCTTGCCGCCTCAGAGGCCGGCGTGGACGCCGTCGACTGCGCCATGGACGCCTTCAGCGGCAATACCTCGCAGGCCACCCTTGGCTCTGTCGTCTCTGCCTTGCAGCACACCGACCGTGACACCGGCCTGTCCATGTCCGCCATCCGCGAAATCTCTGACTACTGGGAAGAGGTGCGCCACCAATACGGCGCATTCGAGACCGGCATGCAGGCCCCCTCCTCAGAGGTTTATCTGCACGAAATGCCCGGCGGCCAGTTCACCAACCTCAAGGCACAGGCCGCATCGCTCGGCCTCGATGACCGCTGGCCAGAGGTCGCGCGCACCTATGCCGACGTGAACCAGATGTTCGGCGATATCGTCAAGGTAACCCCCTCCTCCAAGGTGGTGGGCGACATGGCGCTGATGATGGTCTCCCAAGGGCTGACCCGCGCCGATGTCGAAGACCCCGAAACCGATGTCGCCTTTCCCGACAGCGTCATCGACATGATGCGCGGCAATCTGGGCCAACCCCCCGGTGGCTTCCCGCAAAAGATCATCACCAAGGTCCTCAAGGACGAGAAACCAAACCTCGAACGCCCCGGCAAACACCTCAAACCCGTAGATATTGAGGCCACCCGCGCCGATCTGTCCAGCCAACTCGATGGCATGGCCATCGACGACGAAGATCTGGCAGGCTACCTGATGTACCCCAAGGTCTTTCTCGACTACATGGGCCGGCACCGCCAATACGGCCCCGTGCGCACCCTGCCCACCCAGACCTTCTTTTACGGCATGGAACCCTCCGAGGAGATTTCAGCGGAAATCGACCCCGGCAAGACGCTGGAAATCCGCCTGCAGGCGATTGGCGACACCAATGAAGACGGCGAAGTCAAAGTCTTTTTCGAACTCAACGGTCAGCCCCGTGTGATCCGCGTGCCCAACCGCCTGGTCAAGGCCACGACCCAGCAACGCCCAAAGGCCGAAGCAGGCAATGACAACCACATCGGCGCGCCAATGCCCGGTGTCGTGGCCTCCGTGGGCGCGGTTGTGGGTCAACATGTCCATGCCGGCGATCTGCTGCTGACGATTGAGGCGATGAAGATGGAAACCGGCATCCACGCCGAACGCGACGCGGTGGTCAAGGCGGTGCATGTCCAGCCCGGCGGCCAGATCGACGCCAAGGACCTGCTGGTCGAATTGGAGTAACATAGGGTGAGCTGAGGGGTGGGTTCCAACCCACCCCTCAGCTCACCCTCACCCCCAACGCTGCGCGCCGCGCGGTATCGACCCTTCTTGGCCTGCGGCCAACCTGACGCATTGCCTCCGGCCACGGCTCCGCTATCTTGTCTGACATATCCACACGGACACAGCCGATGCCTTACGAATGGACCACCGCCCCCGACAGTGCAGCGCAGCAAATGCGCCTCTGGCCACATCAATCCCTGCCTGCGCGGGGATTCGCGGCCTTCATCCTCACGACCTTCACGATGATTCTGATTCCCACCCTGACGCTACTGGGCACCGTGCTGCTTTGGGGCATGCTGCCCTTTGTCATGATGGCCGTCATCGGGGTCTATATCGCGCTGCAATCCAACCACAAATCCCGCCAGATCGAAGAAGTGCTGACCATCGACAGCCAGAACGCCCGCCTGACCCATACCACCCCAAAGGGCGAGGTGAAGGAATGGCAATGCAACCGGTATTGGACCAAGGTCACCAAATACGAAAATGACGGCCCCGTGCCGCAATACGTCACCCTGCGGGGCGAAGGCCGCGAGGTTGAGATCGGATCCTTCCTCAGCGAAGAGGAACGCATCGAACTCTACGAAGACCTGCAACGCAGCCTGAACCGCGACATCTGACCCCGACATCTGATCCGGGCAGCAGTACCCCGGCAGCATAACAGTGAAATCACAGCCTCATATGTACGCCCAGTGTACGCCCGGTGTACAGGATGTGACAATTTACCCTTCGCTAACAAAGTTGAATCGTCGCCTCAGCTTTGCCCCCTAAGGCTCTGACTTATAAGTATTTCCCGAAAAATGAAAAACGCGGCAACCGATATCCGGTGCCGCGCAACACTTTCCTAAGATCCGGTAAACAACCACCCGCCAAGCGCGAAGTGCAAGCCTCAGCTTAACCGGTCTTTTACCATTGGGCCGACTTTGCCGAAATCCATCTGGCCGGTGTATTGCGCCTTCAACGCGCCGATCACCTTGCCCATGTCACGAATGCTTTCTGCGCTGATGTCCGCGATTGCGGCCTCAACAGCGGCGGCGGTCTCATCGGCGTTCAACTGGCGCGGCAGGTATTCTTCGATGATCGTGATCTCGCCACGTTCCCGCTCCGCCAGGTCCAGCCTGCCGCCTTCTTCATAGGCGCGTGCAGATTCAAGGCGCTGCTTGGCCATCTTGCCCAAGATCGCCAGCACCTCTGCCTCCGACACGCCCTCGTCGTTGCCGGTGGCGCGCGCGTCGATGTCCTTGTCTTTGATCGCGGCATTGATCAGCCGCAGCGTCGACAAACGCTCCGCATCCTTGTCTTTCATCGCCTGTTTCAAAGCATCCGTAATGCGCGTGCGCAAAGCCATGGGCAGCCGTCCTATTTCATTGACCATTCAAGACGCGCACATTACCCAAAGACCAGACAACAGGCAATGGGCAGCACGCATTGCCAAGCCGTTGATTTCATTTGAAATATCATTTCACTTACACCCTTGACCCTCAGGGCACCGGCAAGTAGTTTCCGCATCGTTTACCCACTCACATCTGCCGGAGACTGCCCCATGTCCGCGCCTAAACCTGCCCGCCCGACCGCTTGCCTTGCTCTTGCGGACGGATCCTTGTTCTACGGTATGGGATTTGGTGCCACTGGCCAGACCGTCGCGGAACTGTGTTTCAACACCTCCATGACCGGCTATCAAGAGATCATGACAGACCCTTCCTATGCCGGGCAGATCGTGACCTTCACCTTCCCTCACATCGGCAATGTCGGCACCAATCCGCAGGACGATGAAACCGGCGATCCCGTCGCCGAAGGCATGGTGGTCAAATGGATGCCAACGGACCCGTCCAACTGGCGCAATGTCCAACCGCTGTCCGAATGGCTGGCCGCGCGCGGCCGCATCGCCATTGGTGGCATCGACACCCGCCGGCTGACCCGCGCGATCCGGCATCAGGGCGCGCCCCATGTGGCACTGGCCCATGACCCAGAGGGTAATTTCGACATCGAGGCACTGATCAAGGCCGCACGCGGTTTTGCCGGGCTCGAAGGCATGGATCTGGCCAAGGAAGTCACCTGCGCCCAATCCTACCGCTGGGATGAAATGCGGTGGTCCTGGCCTGACGGCTATGCCCAACAGACTGATCCCAAACATAAAGTTGTGGCTGTCGACTATGGCGCGAAACGCAATATCCTGCGCTGTCTGGCCTCTACGGGCTGCGATGTCACGGTGCTGCCTGCCTCTGCGACCTTTGAGGATGTGATGGCCCATAACCCCGACGGCGTGTTCCTGTCCAACGGTCCGGGCGACCCTGCGGCGACCGGCGTCTATGCGGTGCCCATGATCCGCGACGTCCTGGCCAAGACCGATCTGCCGCTCTTTGGCATTTGCCTGGGCCACCAGATGCTGGCGCTGGCCCTGGGGGCCAAGACCATCAAGATGAGCCACGGCCACCACGGTGCCAACCACCCCGTCAAGGACAACGACACCGGCAAGGTCGAGATCACCTCGATGAACCACGGCTTTGCCGTGGACGCCCAGACCCTGCCCGAGGGCGTGATCGAAACCCATGTATCGCTCTTTGACGGCTCCAACTGCGGCATCCGCATGGCCGACCGTCCCGTCTGGTCCGTACAGCACCATCCAGAGGCCTCTCCCGGACCCCAAGACAGCTACTACCTGTTTGAACGGTTTGCCGAAGCCATGGCAGCAAAGGCCCGCGCCAGCCAACCCGCCTGAAAAGGGCTGGAGCGGAGCCTCTTAACCACTCATTAAGCATGATCTGCCACTGCTGACCCTACATTACTCCGTAAGGTCATCTTGGATGAGCAACCTCCGCCTTCACCTTCCCGCGCCCCGCAGCGCCGCAGCCCGCGTCGGGCCTGCGATGCCCTTGGGCCGCCATCTGGTGGAAAGTGGCATCATCAGCAGCCGCGATCTGTTGCACGGTCTGGATCTGCAGCGCCGCATCGATTCACCTCTTGGTGAGATCCTCATCGCCGAAGGCCTCGCCACCCCCCCCCAAATCCTCCATTCCCTAGCCACCCAACACACCGCGCAATTGGTGGACCTTGAGCTTGATCCGCCCGCGCGTGCTCTGGCCTTTCGCCTGCCTGTGGCGCTGTGCCTTGAATATCGGGCGGTGCCCTGGATGCGCATGGGCGATGTTTTGTTGGTTGCGACCAGCAGACCGCATCAGTTCGCAGCCCTGCGCCGCGCCTTGCAGCATGACGATGATACGATGCCCATATTGCCCGTGATCGCCGATGAGACGCAGATCAAGGAACAGATTTCGCGCCTGTATGGTGCGCAGCTGGCGCAAAAGGCGGCAACCCGCGTCCCCGACGCGCTAAGCTGCCGGACTTGGCACATCACAGGCAACAGCCGCAGCCTCTGGGCGATCGGTGCAATCGGGGCCATGATGGCCACATTCTATGCGGCACCCCTGGGGGCGCTGACGGGGATGATCCTGCTGGCCTTCATCATGATGGTTGCGACAACCCTGCTCAAGGCCGCAGCTTTTGCGACCCAGATCATCCACAAGACCGCCGAACAGCCCCTGCCGTTTTCCCCCCGGCAAAGCCTGCCCTACCGCCTGCCCAAAGTGTCGATGCTGGTCCCTCTATTGCATGAAAAGGAAATTGCCGGCGCATTGATCAAGCGATTGTCAAAGCTGACCTATCCCAAGTCCCAGCTGGAGGTGGTGCTGGTGCTGGAAGCCGGGGATGTGATCACCCGTCAGACACTGGCGCACACGGCCCTTCCGCCCTGGATCAGCGTGATCGAAGTGCCCGAGGCCAACCGGCTGACCACCAAGCCACGCGCGCTTAATTACGCGCTGGATTTCTGTCAGGGCAGCATCGTCGGCGTCTGGGATGCCGAAGATGCCCCAGAACCCGATCAGATCGAAAAAGTAGTCACCCGGTTTCAAGAGGCCCCCCCGAATGTGGCCTGCCTGCAGGGAATACTTGACTATTATAACAGTCAGGCAAACTGGCTATCCCGTTGTTTTACAATAGAATATGCAAGCTGGTGGCGGATGATCCTGCCCGGTGCCGCGCGGCTTGGCCTTGTGATCCCGCTGGGCGGTACGACATTGTTCTTTCGCCGCGACATCCTGGAACAGCTAAGCGGCTGGGACGCCCATAACGTGACAGAGGATGCCGATCTGGGCGTGCGGCTGGCGCGCCGTGGATATGTGACAGAGCTGCTGCCAACGGTGACCTATGAAGAGGCCAATTGCCGCCTTTGGCCCTGGGTCCGGCAGCGGTCACGCTGGCTCAAGGGGTTCTTGATCACCTGGTGCGTCCATATGCGCAATCCGGCCAAGCTGCTGGCGGAATTGGGCTGGCTGCGCTTTCTGGGGGTGCAAACCATGATGTTCGCGACTTTTGCGCAATTCGCGCTTGCCCCGTTTTTATGGACCTTCTGGCTGACCCTTCTGGGTCTGACGCACCCGATTGAGATCAGCCTGGGCGCACCGGTGCTTTGGTCGATGGTGGCGGTGTTCATCGTGGCGGAAACCCTGAACCTCGGTCTGTCGCTGGTGGCGGTATCGGGCAAGGGGCATCGGCATTTGATGTGGTGGGTCTTTACCACTCCGCTATATTTTACGCTGGGCACCCTGGCGGCCATCAAGGCGCTGTATGAATTCGTGGTCAGCCCGTTTTTCTGGGACAAGACCGAGCATGGCGTCACCCCTATGCCCGAGGTGGTTATGCCTCTGGCTCCAGACGCGCGGCCTCTTGCTTGAGCCTTGTGACAAAGGCCACTGAAATATGCGCCCTGAGTGCGGCATCAGCACCGTCTTCATCGCGCGCCTCGATCATTGAGACGATCTTGTCATGCTCTGCCTGCGCAATCTCGCCGCGCCCCTCTGCCGCAAGCGATGTTGTCGCCATCAGCGCCATGGAGCGGTAGACAAGGTCCAGTTGCTGCACCAAATAACGGTTATGCGAGGCAAGATGCAGCTGCTTGTGAAACCGCCGGTTGCTGCGCGACAGGGCGGCGGGCTGGTCAATCAGCGCATTATCCGCCTCCACCATCTCGCGCAGGACGCGCACTTCCTCAGCGGTGGCGTGCCGCGCCGCAAGCCGGGCGGCAAGCCCTTCCAGCTCTCCGCGCACCACATAAAGTTCGGCCGTCTGATTGTGATCCAGCGATGCCACGATCAGGCTGCGCCCCTCACGTGCCAAAAGCGATTGCGTCTCAAGCCGCTGCAGCGCCTCGCGGATCGGCGTGCGCGACACGTTAAATCGTTCTGCCAGCTCACTTTCCACCAAACGGTCACCGGGGCGGTAGGTGCCCACGTCGATTGCATCAAGAATCATCGAATAGGCATCAGTCGAGCCCGGTTTAAGTGTGGCCATGCGCAGTTTTCCTCCAGCTGGGGCCACTTTACCGCCCGCGTCCATTTGCGCAAGCACTCGCTCTGCGGGCGGACTTGCGGTGTGCAATCAGAGGCCCTAACACAGGCCCCATGGCACGTGATCTTTTCTCTCATGTCGACACTTGGGTCTTTGACCTCGACAACACGCTTTATCCGCCCTCGGCGCGGCTCTTTGATCTGATCGAAGTGCGCATGACGGCATGGGTGATGGATGTGCTGGGTGTTGATCATACCGAAGCAGACAGGCTGCGGCTGCACTATTGGCAGACCCATGGAACCACCCTGGCAGGGCTGATGCGCGAACATGACGTTGATCCGCTGCCCTATCTGGAAGATGTGCATGACATCTCTATGGACAGGCTGACCCCTGATCCCGAACTGGCCCACCGCATCCGCGCCCTGCCCGGCCGCCGCATCGTCTATACCAACGGCTGCGCGCCCTATGCGGAACGGGTGCTGGCCGCGCGCGGGCTTTCAGGCCTGTTTGATGCGGTCTATGGTGTGGAACACGCAGACTTTCATCCCAAACCCGATCGCGCCGCCTTTGAAAAGGTATTTGCCACTGACCGCGTGGACCCGCAGCGCGCGGCAATGTTCGAAGATGACCCGCGCAACCTGGCCGTTCCATTCGAGTTGGGGATGCGCACGGTCCATGTCGCCGAACAGGCATTGGCGGCGGCACATATTCACCACCACACGGACGATTTGTCTCGTTTCCTTGGCCTGCTGCAGGACTAATTAAGTTTCATGACATATGATTGCGATATTCTGATTTCAGGGGGCGGCATTGCGGGCCTTACGGCTGCTGCGGTCTTTGGCACTGCGGGTTTCCACGTGATCTGCGTGGATCCCGCCCCGCCCATCACCGACAGGGATGCGCAGGGGGCTGACATGCGCTCTACCGCGATGCTGCAACCCGCGCGTCAAGTACTGGAGACCGCAGGCGTCTGGGAGGCACTGGCACCACATGCAGCTGATCTGCAGGTCATGCGGATCGTCGATGCGGGCGGTGATCTGGCAGAGCCGCGGGTGACGCGCGAATTCAATGCCGCCGATATCTCTGATCTGCCCTTTGGCTGGAACTTTCCCAACTGGCTGCTGCGGCGGGAGCTGGTCGGCCGTCTGGCGGCATTGCCCCTGGTCGATTTCCGCCCCGGCACCGGCACGACATCGCTGTTCACACGCACGGCAAGCGCCAAGGTCGGTTTGACCGACGGCAGCAAGATCACGGCAAGGCTGGTGATTGCGGCAGATGGACGCGACAGCCCCATGCGACAGGCGGCAGGCATCGCGGTCAGCACCCGGCGCTACGGCCAAAAGGCGCTGGCCTTTGCCGTGACCCACCCGGTGCCCCATGCCAATGTCTCAACCGAAATTCACCGCACCGGTGGCCCCTTTACCCTGGTGCCTCTGCCCGACAGGGACGGCATGCCCAGTTCCGCCATCGTATGGATGGACGATGGCCCCGCCACCCAGGCCCGCGCGCAGGCCGATGTGCCCGCCTTTGAGGCAGAGATGTCGGAACGGTCCTGCCATCTGTTTGGCCCGCTCAAACTGGCAAGCCCGCGCAATGTCTGGCCAATCATCAGCCAACACGCAGAGCGTCTGTCCGGCGAACGCATCGCCTTGATCGCAGAGGCGGCCCATGTGTTGCCCCCGATTGGCGCACAGGGTCTGAACATGTCGTTGCAGGACGTCTCAACCTTGTTGGATCTGGCCCAGGCGGATCCAGAGGGACTGGGCGATGCCGCGATGCTAGCGCGCTATCACAAGGCCCGATACGCCGATATCAAACTGCGCATCAATGGCATTGACCTGCTGAACCGCGTGTCGCAGGCCAGCCATCCGCTGGCCAGGGATGCCCGTGCCAAGGGGCTGGATGCGCTCTATGCGATGGCACCGGTGCGCAAGATGCTGATGCAGATGGGGCTTGGCGTGCGCTAACGCGAAACCGGGCGAGCCGCGCAAAGATGGGCAAGGGTGGGCAGGATGCCCACCCTAGCAGATCACAGGACCTCTTCGACCACAGGCGTCAGGCGGCCCAGTGTTCCCTCTACATCATAAAGTTTATCCAGACCAAACAGCCCCAGGCGGAAGGTGCTGAACCCTTCGGGTTCTCCGACCTGCAACGGCACCCCCGCTGCAATCTGCATGCCCTTGGCGGCGAATTTCTTGCCATTCTGGACCTCCGGGTCGCTGGTATAGCTGACCACGACACCCGGCGCGCCATAGCCTTCCGCCGCAACAGACGTCACGCCCTTGGCCGCCAGCATGCGGCGCACGGCGTCACCCAGTTTCCACTGCGCTTCTTTCAGCCGCTCGAACCCAAAGGCCTTGGTCTCAAGCATGGTGTCGCGGAACTGCCGCAGCGCATCTGTGGGCATGGTCGCGTGATAGGCATGGCCGCCATCCTCATAGGCTTTCATGATGGCCCGCCATTTACCCAGATCAATGGAATAACTGTCCGACGTGGTCTCGGCCAGCCGCGCCTCGGCCCGTGCCGACATCATCACAAGACCCGCCGCAGGCGACGCAGACCAGCCCTTTTGCGGTGCAGAGATCAGCACATCGACGCCAAGCGTTCGCATATCCACCCAGATACAGCCCGAGGCAATGCAATCCAGCACCATCAATGCGCCAACCTCATGGGCGGCAGCAGCCATTTCCTTGATATAATCATCAGGCAGGATCACCCCCGCGCTGGTCTCAACATGCGGGGCGAAAACCACCTGGGGTTTATGGGTGCGGATCGCCTCCACCACCTCTTCGATCGCGGCAGGCGCAAAGGGCGATACCGCGGAATTGCCCTGTTGGCGGGCCTTCAAGACAGTTGTCTTGGCGGTCAGCCCGCCGGTCTCGATGATCTGGCTCCAGCGGTAGGAAAACCAGCCGTTGCGCACGACCAGTGCATCGGCACCGCGGGCAAACTGGCGCGCCACGGCCTCCATCCCATAGGTGCCACCGCCCGGGATCACGGCCACCGCATCCGCCTGATAGACCTCACGCAACATCTCAGAGATGTCGCGCATCACCTGTTGAAAGGTACCGCTCATGTGGTTCAAGGAGCGGTCGGTAAAGACCACTGAAAATTCTTCAAGCCCTGTCGGGTCTACTGTATCAAGCAATGCCATTCGTGATCTCCTCCTACACGGTACATCTTGCATAAAAGCCCGCCCCGCGATGTGCAAAGCCTATCTTGGTATACCGAAACCGCCCGCAGCCTTGCGCTGTTTCCGATGCCGGACATCTGTCCCTCATAGACCCAAGGGACCGCCCAGCCGCTCTTCACTGAGCAAGACATTCGCCTCGACCTCTCCCGCGCCGGGCAAGGTCATGATCCGCCGCCGCAACACCCGTTCAAAATCAGGCAGGTCACGGGCCACAACCCGCAAACGATAATCATAAAGGCCCAGAACATGTTCCACCGTCTGGACCTCTGGAATGGCCGAAACCGCGCGCTCGAAATCCTCCAATGACACACCGCCCTTGCGCGCCAGTTTGATCCCCAAAAAGACCGTCACACCAAAACCCAGCTTCTCGGCATCCAGCCGCAACCTTTTGCCCATCACGATACCGGCGTCCTCCAGCCGCCGGATCCGCCGCCAGGTGGCCGGCTGCGACAGACCGAAACGTTTTCCCAGGGCACTGGCGGACTGGCGCGCATCCCGCACCAGCGCCTTGATCAACTGATGGTCGATGTCATCCAGCTCAATCATAACGGCAATGCCTCCTCACCCTTGATCCGCGCCACCTGCATCAGGGCTTCGATATCGGCGATATGCGGCAAGGTCAGAATGCGGCTGCGGTAGATTTGCTGATAATGCCCCATGTCGCGGGCGATCACGGACAGACGCACATCGACCCGCCCCAAGAAAGTCTGCACCTCGATCACTTCCGGCACCTCCCGCGCCTGGGCCAGAAAATCGTCAAAGGCCGTCCCAAGGGTCTTGTCCAAAGTCACCCGCAAGGAAACTTCAACGGCATAGCCAAGTGCCGCCCAGTTCACCACAGCACCCACCCCCTGCACGATACCCTCCTCTTCCATCCGCCCGATGCGCCGCGCAGCCTTCCCCGCAGTGATGCCACAGCGCTCGGCCAACTCGCCCGGGCTCAGGCTTGGCTCAGCCTGCCAATAACGCAGCAAACGACGATCCAGATCATCAAGCATGATTTTTCCATTTTTTTGACGTTTGACGCATTACCATCTTCATCTTGCCAAATAAACTCATAAAACAACAATGGCTCCTCGCGCATAAACCCCTATGGTGCACCCCAGATCGACACCAACCAAAGGAAAAACCCAATGCGCGTTTATTACGACCGTGACTGTGATGTGAACCTGATCAAGGACAAGAAAGTCGCCATCCTCGGCTATGGTTCTCAGGGTCACGCCCACGCCCTCAACCTGCGCGATTCCGGCGCGAAAAACCTCGTCGTCGCCCTGCGCGAAGGTTCTGCATCAACAGCCAAGGCCGAAGGCGAAGGCCTCAAGGTCATGGGCATCGCCGAAGCTGCGGCTTGGGCTGACGTGATCATGTTCACCATGCCAGACGAACTGCAGGCAGAGACATACAAGAAATACGTGCATGACAACATCCGCGAAGGTGCAGCAATCGCATTCGCCCACGGCCTGAACGTCCACTTCGGCCTGATTGAGCCGAAAGAGGGCATCGACGTGATCATGATGGCCCCCAAGGGCCCCGGTCACACCGTGCGCGGCGAATACACCAAGGGCGGCGGCGTGCCTTGCCTTGTTGCCGTGGACAAGGACGCATCCGGCAAGGCGCTGGAAATCGGCTTGTCCTATTGCTCTGCCATCGGTGGCGGCCGCTCGGGCATCATCGAGACAAACTTCCGCGAAGAATGCGAGACCGACCTGTTTGGCGAACAAGCCGTCCTGTGCGGTGGCCTGGTTGAACTGATCCGTATGGGTTTCGAGACATTGGTCGAGGCCGGTTATGCGCCGGAGATGGCCTATTTCGAATGCCTGCACGAAGTGAAGCTGATCGTGGACCTGATCTATGAAGGCGGGATCGCCAACATGAACTACTCGATCTCCAACACAGCCGAATATGGCGAATATGTCAGCGGCCCGCGCATCCTGCCCTACGACGAGACAAAGGCACGGATGAAAGCGGTTCTGACAGACATTCAAAACGGCAAATTCGTGCGTGACTTCATGGTAGAGAACGCCGTGGGCCAGCCGTCGTTCAAAGCCACACGTCGCATCAACGACGAGCACCAGATCGAAGCCACGGGCGAAACCCTGCGCGGCATGATGCCCTGGATCTCTGCCGGCAAGATGGTCGACAAAGCCAAGAACTAAGGTTTTTCGCAAAAACCAACGGCAAGGCCCGGACATCGTTCCGGGCCTTGCCTGTTGCGGCCCCGGCAGTCCCAGCATAACGCCGGCGTATCGCACCACCCGACAGCAAC
This sequence comes from Sulfitobacter sp., assembly GCA_017854855.1. Lineage (GTDB taxonomy): Bacteria > Pseudomonadota > Alphaproteobacteria > Rhodobacterales > Rhodobacteraceae > Sulfitobacter. Next base: position 12,999 of record JAFMGZ010000040.1, read on the forward strand.
CATCCGACATTGACCGCAGCCTGCATCCCACGTACCTGCAGCACATGAACCAAACCCCTCACATCACCTACAAAAGCTGGCTGATGATCGCCACGCTGGCCTTTGTCTGGGGCGGCACGTTCATGGTGACCGAAGTGGCGCTGACCGGCATGCCGCCCTTTTGGGTGGCTGCCTCGCGGGTCGGACTTGCCGCGATTGTCATGGTCGTGATCTGGGGCGCGCGCGGCTTTGCGCTGTTTGAGGATCGGCTGCCGCCGGACCAATGGCTCACGCTGCTGATTATTGGCGCAATCAGCTCTGCGGTCCCCTTTTCTCTGCTGGCTTGGGGCCAGCAACATGTGACCTCGGGGTTTGCCGGTGTGTCGATGGCCTCTGTCGCGCTGATCGTGCTGCCCTTGGCGCATTTCCTTGTCCCCGGAGAGCGCATGACATGGCGGCGCGTTGTCGGCTTTGTCATCGGTTTTGTCGGTGTGATCGTGCTTATTGGCGGGCAAGCCTTTGAAAGTACAGGCGGATCTGCGGAAACCATGGGCCGGCTCGCCTGTCTGGCTGCGGCAAGCTGCTATGCCGTCGGGTCGATCCTGATGCGGCGCTTGCCGGCTGTTGATCCGATCGGGCTGGCAACAATGTTGCTGGTGATTGGCGCGGGCGTCAGCCTGCCCATGGCCTTTGCCATCGAGGGCCTGCCGCCCCTGCCCGGCGGTGACATCCTGCTGGTTCTGGCGTTCCTGGGGTTGGTCCCCACGGCCGCTGCCAATTTCCTGCGCGTTCTTGTGGTGCGCAGTGCGGGGCCGGTGTTCATGTCCTTGGTCAATTATCAGGTGCCGCTGTGGTCGGTGGTGCTGGGTGCGCTGATCCTGTCAGAACCGCTGCCGCCCTCGCTGCTCTACGCGATGCTGCTGATCCTTATCGGTGTCGGCCTCAGCCAATACGGGGCGCTGCGCAGGCTTTTTGCCGCAGCGACGTAAGCGGGGCAGCTTTCCCACCCTGCAGATGCGATGCCTTGGGCTCACCGCCCGACGGCTTGCTCCACGGCTTGCACGACACCCTCGACCGCCTGTTCCATCAGAACAGCATTTTCATGCTCTGCCATCACCCGCACCAACGGCTCCGTGCCGGATTTGCGGATCAAAAGCCGCCCCCCACCCGCAAGCGAAGCCTCTGCCTGCGCAATGGCCTGCAGAACACTCTGCGCCTCAAGCGGGGTCTGGCCCGCCTCAAAGCGCACATTCCTCAGCAGCTGCGGCACCGGGTCAAACTGGTGCAGCAATTCAGAGGCCGGTTTGCCAGAGCGCACCATTTCTGCCAAAAATTGCAGGCCTGCCATCAGGCCGTCGCCGGTGGTGGCATGGTCTGTCATGACAATATGGCCCGATTGTTCGCCCCCAAGGTTAAAGCCGCCCTGGCGCATCCGCTCAACCACATAGCGGTCGCCGACATTGGTCCGTTCAAGGCGCAGACCGCGGGCTTGCAGAAAATGCTCAAGGCCCAGATTGCTCATCACCGTGGCAACCAGGGCCTTGCCCTTGAGCCGGTCATCAGCCGCCCAGCGGGCCGCCATCAGCGCCATGAATTGATCGCCATCACCAACCCGGCCCTTTTCATCGATCAAGATGACCCGGTCCGCATCACCGTCCAGACAGATCCCGACATCGGCACCATGGGCGACAATCATCTCTGCAGCGGCCTGCGGCTGTGTGGAACCGCACCCTTGGTTGATGTTCAACCCGTTGGGCGAGATCCCCATCGGAATGACGGTTGCGCCCAGTTCCCACAGGGTTTCAGGGGCCACGCGGTGCGCCGCCCCATTGGCGCAATCTATGACAACCTTCAGACCGTCCAGACGCATCCGGCGCGGAAAGGTCGATTTGACCCGTTCAATATAGCGATAGCGGCCATCGTCGATCCGCTTGGCCCGGCCAATGGTGCTGGCGTCCGCAGGCTCTACGCCACTGTCCACCAATGCTTCGATCTGGGCCTCGACCTTATCGGACAGTTTGAAACCATCGGGGCCAAAGAACTTGATGCCATTGTCATCCGCCGGATTGTGACTGGCCGAGATCATGACCCCCAGATCCGCCCGCATCGACCGCGTCAGCAGCCCCACCGCCGGGGTTGGCACAGGGCCCAGCAACAAGACATTCATGCCCGTGCTGGTCAGCCCTGCGGTCAGCGCATTTTCGAACATATAGCCCGACAGTCTTGTGTCCTTGCCGATCACCACCCGGTGCACGCCGCCACGGTCGCGACGAAACTGCTGGCCCACGGCAGCGCCGATGCGCAAGGCCATCTCTGCTGTCATGGGATGAATATTGGCCGTGCCACGCACGCCGTCAGTTCCAAAAAGCTTTTTCATACCCGCGTTACCATTCAAACCCGTGTCACCATTCATGCTTGTGCTCCTGCCATAGCTGCCCGCCACAGTGCAATGGCCTGAAGCGTTTCAGGGACATCATGCACCCGAACCATCTGAACGCCATGAGAAAGCCCCGCCAGAGCGACCCCCAAACTGCCCGGAGCGCGGGCAGTCGCCTGCGGCGCATTGCCAATGGTCCCGATAAAACGCTTGCGCGACGCCCCCAGCAAGATCGGCACGCCAAGGCTGTGAAACAGGCTCAGCCGCGCCAACAGCGTCAGATTATGCGCCAGGGTCTTGCCAAAGCCGATGCCCGGGTCCGCGATGATCTGCCTGCGCGGGACGCCGGCCTGTTCCAAATACGCGATCTGCGTTGCGAGAAAATCATACACATCCAGCAAGACGTTATCATATTGCGGGTTCTGCTGCATGGTGGCCGGATCACCAAGCGCATGCATCACGCATACCGGCACTTCGGCTTGGGCCGCAAAGGGGGCCAGCCCCCCATCATAGGTAAATCCCGATACATCATTGATCAGCCGTGCGCCGGCCGCAACTGCCGCCTGCGCGACAGCCGCCTTGCGGGTGTCGATGGAAATCAGGCTTTGCACCCCCGCGGCGCGCAGGCCCGCAATGACCGGAGCCGTGCGGCGGATTTCTTCCTCAGGGGCAATCGTATCTGCCCCCGGGCGGGTCGATTCCCCCCCGATGTCCAGCAGATCCACACCGGCATCGCGCATCGCGATGCCGCCTGCCACGGCGTCCTGTGCCGCCGCATGCAGCCCGCCATCAGAGAAACTGTCAGGCGTGGTATTGAGGATACCCATCACCCGGGGCTGTTCAAGGTTCAGCCCGCCCACATCCGCAGGCGGCATGGTCAGCACGTTCAGCACCGCATCGGGCGCATCGGCCAGCCCGATCACGCGGGGTTTGTCGCGGCGGGTCAAAACCTCAAGATGGGTAAACCAGCACCAGCCGCCAGCCAGCGTTGCTGCACCGGCCGGTCGCGCGGGGCCGATTTGAACAAGGGGACGGTAATACAGCCTGTCCGCGCTCATAGGTGCGCCTGATCCACCGCGAAAGACCGCAGCTGCAAGGCGACGCCCGAAGGCAGCTCTGCGCCGATCACCAACATTTCTTCTGCCTCCAGCAGGGCAGCGAACCATGCCGCCAGGGCCACCGCGTCACGCGGCTGTGCGGAGGGGGTATCGACCGCGTCCAAGACGATCTTGGACGGGGCCCAGACACAGGTCTGTCCGTTCTTCATCGCCCAATCCAGTTCGGTCCGTGTCTCGACCACAACGCAGCGATCATCACGTGCGGCCAGCACCCAGGCGTTCTGTTCAATCGCCAGCAGGTCAATGCGGCGCTGCGCCATCTTGTGGGCCACCTGCGGCGCGGGCGTATCATCGGCCCCAACACAGATGATCAAGGGCCTGCCCAAAGCCTCCAACTGGTCCAGCCAGCCAGCCACATGCGGCGAGGCAATGGCCGCATTACTGAGAAAGACCAGCTCCGGACGGGGTGCGGTTTCCTGGATCATGTCTGATGGCGCATGGCCTTCGCGGGCGCGGACGATCTCAACGCCCAGGGCACCGGGACCACGGTCCAGCTTTTCGATCCGCACAAAGACCCGTGCGGCCTGTGGTTCCAGCAGAATGCGTTCTGCCACCCGCTCTGCCAAGGTTTCCAGCAGGGCCAGCCGTTCCACGGCCAGCTCGGCCGCAATCGCCTCGGTCACCCGGTCATAGCTGAGAATACGGTCGACATCGTCGTCAATCGGCCCGGTAAGCGGCTGCACTTCGACCACGACATTGAAACATATGCGTTGGGTGACACCGCGTTCGGCCTGAAAGGCCCCGATCTCAACCTCGACGATATGGTCGCGCAGCGAAATCCGGTCAAGCGGATCATTGCCTGCCATTGCCGCCGCCCGTTCAGAGGGATGCGCAAAAGCGATACTAATTTCATTGGACATGGCGATGGCCCTCAGTTGCAGATTTGAAAGGCATTAGCCGACCTGCACCCTTTTAACACCCCGGTTTCCGGCAGGCCAGCACCTGAAACCGTCGCAGCCCCCCAGTTGGAAGCCCTTAGTTGGAAGCCGTGCGCCAGGTGTGACGGTAAAACAAATGTACGCCGATCTTGGCTGTGCGGGTATAGACCTTGGACCAACGCGGACGCACGGCGGTGGTGTGATAATGGGTTGCCCCTTCGGTCAGGGGCGGCACTTTGCCGTCCAGTATGTAGCGCGCCACCTTGCCCACACGAGCAAAGGCACGTTGTTCTGCGATCACCTCGGCATGGCCATCACATGTATAGGTGAACTGGCACTGATATTTCTTGCCGGTGCCCTGCTTGATCACCGCACAGGGCGATCCGGGAAAGCGTTTGCTCTTGACCCGGTTCATGATCACCTCAGCCACGGCGAATTGCCCTTTGACAGTTTCACCGCGGGCCTCAAAGTAAAGGGCCTCTGCCAGGCAGCGCCATTGATCCGATCCAGACGCCTGTGGCTGTGCATCGATCCAGCTGCGAGAGAATTGCACCGATCCTTCAGTGGCAGATGCAGGGGTTATGAGATCTTGTATCCGGGCATTTCCAACTGACTTCAGGCCTTTTGCTTCGACGCGGGCCAGATCCTGGGCTTTTTCGGAGGATGCCGAAACGCCGACAGGTCCAAGACACAAAGCACCCATGATCAGGGTCAGAACAGTTTTGCGGACAGAAAACATAAATAGGCTCTACGATTGTTTCGACTGGGCAGCGCCTATCCAGTTTTGGCAAGCGGGTAAACCCACCTGCCAAAAACTACGCGGAAACTGGCCTGTCACTACTTGTCATAGCGCCACAGCGACGGCCGCCTACCCTATCTTGCTCTTGATCGCCAGCTGGGCTGCCGCCAGTCGCGCGACCGGCACGCGGAACGGAGAGCATGAAACATAGTCAAAACCCGCATCCCGGCAAAAAGCGATTGATTCGGGGTTGCCGCCATGTTCGCCACAAATCGACAAAGTGATCCCGGGCTGCGCCGCGCGCCCCCGCTCTGCCCCCAGCTTGAGCAGCTCGCCCACGCCATCTGTATCCAGCACGTGAAATGGATCTTCGGCAAAAACACCCTGCCGGACGTAATCTGACATGAACCGGCCCGCATCATCCCGCGACAAACCGTAGGTCATCTGTGTCAGGTCATTGGTGCCGAAACTCAAAAAGGCGCAATTGGGCGCAATTTCAGCCGCGCGCAGAGCTGCGCGGGGCGTTTCCACCATCACGCCCAGACGGAAGGTAAAACTCGCATCCTGTTCGGTGCGCACGGCTGCGGCGATTGCATCAACCGATTTCTTGATCAGCTCTACCTCGCGCTTGGCCGACACCAGCGGGATCATGATCTCTGGCACCACCGGATCACCATCGCGGCTGGCCTCGATTGTCGCTTCAAAGATCGCGCGGGCCTGCATCTGGTAGATTTCGGGAACCGTCACCCCAAGGCGCACGCCGCGCAGCCCCAGCATCGGGTTATATTCCGACATCGCCTCGATCCGGCGGGTGACGCTGGACAGCGGCAGGTTCAGGGCATCGGCCAATTCGCGCTGTCCGGCCTTGTCCACTGGCAGAAATTCATGCAGCGGCGGGTCGAACAGGCGGATGCAAACCGGCTGACCCTGCATGATGCGGAACAACTGGGTAAAATCGTCGCGCTGCATGGGCAGCAAGCGTTCGAGCACCGCGCGCCGGTCTTCGCCGGTTTCGGCAAAAATCATCTCGCGCATCACCGTCAAACGGTCGCTGTCGAAAAACATATGTTCCGTGCGGCACAGCCCGATCCCATGCGCGTTGAAATTGCGCGCGGTCTGGGCATCAGCCGGGGTATCGGCATTGGCCCGAATGCCAATATCGGCCGCCTCTTCGGCCCATGACATCAAGCGGGTAAAGGTCTCATCCAGAGCCGCCTCTTGCATGGCAACGCCGCCCGCCATCACCTCGCCGCTTGAACCATCGACAGTAATCTGGTCGCCTTCGTTAAAGACCCGCCCATCTGCCGTGGTCAACTGTTTGCGCAGAAGGTTGAACTTGAGACTGGAGGCCCCGACCACGCAAGGCAGGCCCATGCCACGCCCGATCACCGCAGCATGGCTGGTCACACCGCCACGTTCGGTCAGCACGGCGGCGGCGGCCTGCATCCCGCGAATATCTTCGGGGCTGGTTTCACGGCGGGTCAGGATACAAGGTTCCCCCCGCGACGCATAGGCCTGCGCCTCGGTCGCCGAGAATACGATCTTGCCGGTTGCAGCCCCCGGGCTTGCCGCGATGCCAAAGCCGATCACATCGCGTTTGGCCTTTGGATCAACCTGCCGGTGCAACAATTCGGTCAGTGTGCGCGGCTCAACACGCATCAACGCTTCTTCGCGCGGAATGATCCCTTCGTCAGCCAGCGCCACAGCGATCCGCACCGCCGCCCGCGAGGAACGGGGCACGCGCATGCCGTCCAGAATATGCAGCTCTCCGTCTTCGATCACGAATTCCACCTGCATTTCGGCGCGCAGCCTGCGCCGCATGAGCGCGGCATGGGACACCAATTGCTGAAACGCCTCCGGTGCCAGCTCTTCCAGCGACGGACCACGGGCATCCTTTGTCAGATACAGCGCATCCGATGAGTCGCCCTTGAGCGCGTCACGGCCCTGTGACTGGCTGAGGTAACGTCCCGTGATCTGCGGCAAACCGGTTTCGCTGTCGACCAATTGCAACACGCCCGAGCCACATTGCGCCCGGCCTACACCAAAGGCCATCTGTTGCACGACCAGCCCAAGACCCGCATCCGCAGGTGCCCCTTTGGCCTGCCGCAACAGCCGCGCTGACGTACCATCCCAGGCCCGCGCCATCGACCGCAGCACGGCCGTCAACTGCACAGCGGTATCTTGGGGAAATTCCTCTTCGGTTTCGACCTCATAGGCATGCAGGGATTGCGCCAGCGCCGACCGCCCATCGCCCGAGACATCATCGAACATATCAGGGTCCAGCCGCGCGACATTCACCGCATAGGACTGCACAAAACGGGTATAGAGCAAGGCGGCGGCCTCTTCGCCGATGCTTTCGACCAGTTCTTCAAAGCGGGTGTTGTTGATGCCGATGTTCAGAACCGCCCCCGGCCCGCCCCAATCGGGATCCTGACTGGAGGGGCGCACACACATCAGCGCACCCGCTGGCATGGCCGCCACCACGGCTGCGACATCCGGCATCTCGCCCTTGGCAATTTTCTGCACCGCATCAAAGGATAGCGCAACGGTACAAGGCACCGGCAGATCGAGACGCACCAGGCGTTGCAGGCATTTCGCACGCCCGCCATGGGTCTGATTCTTGATCGGCGCGGTTGCCGTCACCAAGGTGGTATGGGGATTATTCTGCACTGCAGCACCTTTCGAATTCAGATGCAGCATAGGCGTTAATCGCAGTCTGACAAGTCCAACTTGTCAACTGGGTTAGACAGCACCTGTACCGAAAATAGTAGCGGCGTTACCCTTTAGCCATCGACCCGCGTCAAATCCGCAACCGACGAACAGACCGTACGAATCCTGCTCAACAGGTTCAGCCGGTTCCGGCGCACGGTTGCATTGTCGCTGTTTACCTGAACCGCTGTGAAAAACGCATCAATCGGTCCGCGCAGCGCCGCCATGGCGGACATCGCATCGGTAAAGTCCTGTGCGGCCATCGCCGGTGCAATCTTGGCCTCGGCATCGTCAAGGGCGCTGAACAGGGCTCTTTCTTCATCGGTTTGTGCAAATTTCACATCCGCGCCATAGGAATATTCGACGCCGTCTGCCTCTTCCGCCTGGCTCAGAATATTGTTGGCGCGCTTGAAGCCCTGGATCAGGTTTTCCCCGTCATCGGTTTTCAACGTCTCAGACAGGGCACCGGCGCGTTTGACCAGCAGTGTCAGGTCATCGTTGCCCGGCATGGCGATACAGGCGTCGATGATGTCATGGCGGATGCCCTGATCGCGCAAATAGACCTTGAGACGGTCGTGAAAGAAGGCAAGCAGGTCTTTCAACCGCGCGGCCTCATCGGCCTGCGACACATCTTTCATCGTGGTCAGGACCGCGCTGGCGGGCTTTAGGGCCTCATCTATGAGGCTGATGGAAAGGCCATTCTCAACCAATATCCGAATGACCCCCAAGGCTGCCCGCCGCAAGGCAAAGGGGTCCTTGCTGCCTGTGGGTTTTTCATCAATCGCCCAAAAGCCCGTCAGCTTGTCGATCTTCTCGGCCAGGGCTACGGCCACGGACAGGGGCGCGGTGGGCACCTCATCGGATGGCCCCAAAGGCGCGTAATGTTCCTGTGCCGCTGCTGCCACGGCATCGGGCAGACCTGCGGCCTTGGCATAATAGCGCCCCATAAGTCCCTGCAATTCGGGAAACTCATAGACCATCTCGGAGGACAAATCGGCCTTGGCGATGCGCGCGGCCTGCTCTGCCGCATCCGGATCGGCACGGACCATCGGGGCCAGTTCACGCGCCAGCACGGCCATCCGCTCAATCAACTCGGCCTGGGTGCCCAATTTGTTGTGAAAGGTCACATTCTCAAGCGATTTGACCCAAGCAGCCATCCCCGCCTTGGATTTTGCAATGCGCAGATCGTTTTCCCAAAAGAATTTGGCATCCGACAGGCGCGCGGACAGGACTTTTTCATTGCCCGCAAGGATCGTCGCGCCGTGATCTGCCGTGGTGCGGTTTGCCACGGTGATGAACCGTTCAATCCGCCCCGTCTTGGCGTTACGCACCGAGAAGAATTTCTGATGTTCGCGCATGGAAGTCTGCAGCACCTCTGCCGGCAGGCCAAGGAAATCCTGCGCGATCGGGCCCATCAGCACGACGGGCCATTCGACAAGCCCCGCCACTTCGGCCAGCAGCCCATTGTCTTCGACCACGTCCAGACCGGCGGCAAAGGCCATATTGGTCGCATCATTCCAGATGGCCTGGGCCCGTTCATCGGCGCGCAGCACCACAAAGGCGCGTTTCAGCTTGGCCTCGTAATCCTCAAAACCTGTGACCGTGATCGCATCAGGGGCCAGGAAACGGTGGCCATAGGTCACATTCCCCGCCTTGATCCCGTCCACATCCATCGGCACGATTTCCGCACCATCCTCGGCGCTGATCAGGCAGATGATCGAATGCAGCGGGCGCACCCACTTGAGGCTGCCATCCCCCCAGCGCATGGATTTGGGCCAGGGGAAGGTACGGATCGCATGTTCCAGCACCTCTGCCACGATATCGGCGGCAGGGCGGCCCGGCTTCTTGATCATCGCAAACAGGATCTTGCCCTTGGGCGTGTCGCGCTCTTCCAGCTGATCACGGGTCAGACCGGCCCCACGCAGGAACCCTTCGATGGCTTGTTCGGGCGCATCGGCCTTGGGGCCTTTGCGTTCCTCGACCAGTGACGGGCTTTCTGACAGCATCCCCTCAACGGTCAGCGTCAGGCGGCGCGGGGTGGCAAAGGCTGCGGCAGATGCATAGGTCAGACCGGCCTCAACCAGACCATTGGTCACCAGCTTTTGCAGGTCTTGCGCCGCACGGTTCTGCATCCGGGCGGGGATTTCCTCAGAGAAAAGCTCAATCAGCAGGTCAGGCACGGTATTTCCTCAACGCAATTTGTTTGCACAGGGGGGCATAGCCCCGGGATGTTTCAGGGTCCAGATCAATCAGAGGCAGGCAGCGGCGGGCATTCTTCGCCGACAACCGTGCCATCATAGGCTTTCTCGCCACAGTCGTTCAGTTCGTGCCAGACATAGCCGCGCCCGTCCTGGCTGATCGCGACAATACGGTCGACACCGTAGGCCACGTTCTTGCCGCCCAGGAATGTCAGCGCTGTGCCTGCCTCAATCTCGGCACCGATGGCGGCGGCGTCAAAGCAGTCAAACCAGCCCGGCGCGTTACGCGGGGTTGCATCCTCTACCAGCGCATAGGTTTCGGTCAGGAACGACAGGCTGTGCGGCGTGGTAAAACAAGCCCGGTAGCGGATCGGAGAGCTGTCGGCATCAATCGCTTCGAAGTTCTCGAACACGATTGCCTCAGGCGCATCAGTGCTGAGCGAGACAAGCTGCACGTCCTCTTCATAAACCGCGTTATAAAAGCCGTAGATTTGCAGGTAATACAGCCCTGCACCCGCGATCAATGCAGATATCAAGATGACAATCCCTATGATTTTCCCGTTCATCGCCGCTGCCCCATGCCCGATGTCGCGACAGGCTGCAGCCAACGGTGCGGCCGTGGTGCACCCCGGCTCATGCCGCATCCTCTGACCAGCCACCGGCGCGGGTCTGCACAAAGGCATCCGCGCACATCTTGGCCAAGGCGCGCACACGCCCGATATAGGCCTGCCGTTCGGTCACAGAGATGACCCCGCGCGCGTCCAGAAGGTTGAACATATGGCTGGCCTTGATGCATTGATCATAGGCCGGATGCGCCATGATGATCCGCTTGCCGGTCTTGGGGTCCACCGCAGGCTGGTCCAGGATCGCCTGGCAATGCGCCTCTGCCTCTTCGAACTGGCGCAACAGGACATCGGTATTGGCGGTGTCAAAGTTCCAGCGCGCGTATTCTTCTTCGGTTTGTTTGAAGACATCGGCATAGGTCAATTCGATCGGCGATCCGGGATCGTTGAAAGGCATGTCCATCACGTGATCCACACCCAGCACATACATCGCCAAACGCTCCAACCCATAGGTCAGTTCACCGCTGACCGGGTGGCAGTCATGGCCGCCGACCTGTTGGAAATAGGTGAACTGGCTGACTTCCATACCGTCGCACCAGACTTCCCAGCCCAGACCCCATGCGCCCAGCGTCGGGCTTTCCCAGTCATCCTCGACAAAGCGGATGTCGTGCAGGTCCATGTTGATCCCGATCGCCTCAAGCGAGCCAAGATAGAGGTCTTGCAGATTGGGGGGGCTGGGTTTGATCAGCACCTGATACTGGTAGTAATGCTGCAACCGGTTGGGGTTTTCGCCGTATCGCCCATCGGTCGGGCGACGCGAGGGTTGCACATAGGCGGCGGCCCAGGGCTGTGTGCCCAGCGACCGCAGGGTTGTCGCGGGGTGGAACGTGCCCGCGCCCACTTCCATGTCGTAGGGCTGCAGCACGGCGCAGCCTTGTGCGGCCCAATAATTCTGCAATGCCAGAATGATGGACTGAAATGAACGGGGTTTCTCTGGGGACTTTGACATCGACTGGGCCTCTCGCGGTCTGCGGCCCCTACCTACGGCGCGCACCCTTGGGCGTCAATTGCATCAGCCCCACAAAATCGCCGCAGCCCCATGGCGTTTCAGGCCGATTCCTGCTTAGGGTTCAGCAATTCAGATTCAAACGAGTACCGGTTCACATGACGCGCTTTATTTCGTCCCTTTTCGCAGCCCTGCTGAGCGTGCTGCCCCTGTCCGCAGCCTTGGCACAGACCGGATCACCCGATGAGGTGGTCTGGGTTCAGATCGAGGCACAACCAAGCCTCAGCCAGGCCACCGCGCGTGCGCAGGCCTATGCCGCAGCGCTGGAAGACGTGAATGGGTTTTCCATTGGCGGGGGATGGTACGGCATCGCCGTCGGCCCCTATCGCAGGGCAGATGCAGAACAGGTTCTGCGCGCCTACATCCGCGACAGGCTGGTTCCGCGTGACAGTTTCATCCAGCTTTCCTCCGCCTTTCGCCAGCAATTCTGGCCCGTCGGGGCCAATGTGCTGGAACTGGGTGTGGCCGATGCCCCTGTAGAGACAGAGATCACCACGACACCAATCCAGCAGACCGAACTGCTCGCCCCCACCGAAGCCGCACCGACCGAAACTGTGGCAGCACAGGAACCGGCACCCCAGCCCGTGACCGAAGCCGCACCTGTGATCCAGCCCGCCGATGAAACCCGCGCCCAAGCGCAGCGCAGCGAACGGGATCTGAGCGCGGATGCGCGCAAAGAGCTGCAGATCGCGCTGCAATGGGCCGGCTACTACGATGCGGCGATTGACGGCGCATTCGGGCGCGGCACGCGCAGTTCGATGGCCGCCTGGCAGGAGGCGAATAACTTTGAGCCGACTGGCATTTTGACCACCATGCAACGCGCGGTCCTGTTGGGCCAGTACAATGCCGTGCTTGACGGTTTGGGCCTGCAAGTGGTGCGCAACGAAGAGGCGGGCATCGAAATGGTGATGCCTACGGCCGAGGTCGGCTTTGCCCGTTTTGAGGCACCTTTTGCCCATTATGACAGCACCGGCCCGATTGGTGCACGTTTGCTTTTGATCAGCCAGGCCGGCGACCAGAACACCCTGTTTGGTCTCTATGACATCATGCAAACCCTTGAGATCGTCCCCGTTGACGGCCCCCGCAGCCGCAAGAACAATTCCTTTGAGTTGATCGGCCAGAACGCACAGATCATCAGCGAGACCCAGGTCTCGCTGCAAGATGGTCACGTCAAGGGCTTTACGCTGGTCTGGCCCGCAGGCGATGAGGACCGGCGCACCCGTGTCATGGCGGCCCTGCGCGACAGCTTTACCCGATTGCCCGCTGTGCTGGACCCTGCGGCGGGCAGCAACGTTGAACAGGCGATTGACCTTGTTTCTGGCCTGCAGGTACGCCAGCCGAAACTGTCCCGCTCAGGCTTTTTCATTGATGGGGCCGGCACGGTGCTGACCACGGCAGAAGTCGCCGAGTCCTGCTCAAGATTGACCCTGGATGGCGACACCGAAGCCGAAGTGCTGACACAGGATGCAGGCAACGGCATGGCGATCCTCAAGCCAAGCAGCCCCTTGGCACCGCTGGCTGTCGCCGCCTTTAACCTGACCCCGCCGCGCCTGCAGTCTGAAATCTCTGTCGCGGGCTATTCCTACGAAGGCGTGCTGAGCGCGGCGACCCTGACCTTTGGCACGCTGGCGGATATCCGCGGCCTGCAGGGCGAGGAAAACCTCAACCGGTTGAGCCTGCGGGCGCAACCCGGCGATGCCGGTGGCCCCGTGTTTGATGCCAGTGGCAATGTGATGGGGATGCTGATCACGCCCCCCGCCGGTGGGCAACAATTGCCAGAAGACGTGAGCTTTGCACTGGACGGTGCCTCCATCGCGGCGATTGCGGGTCAGGCCGGTGTGCAACTGACCGCAGCAGACCGCACAGGCACCGCAGCGCCGCGCGATCTGAGGCTGGCTGCACAGGGCATGACCGTGTTGGTCAGCTGCTGGGAATAACGACCAAGGGCACGGCGCGGCCCTGCCCTTGGCTGAGCCGCGCCCCTACCCGGCGATGTCGGGGGTCAGATAAATCAGCGTCGGGCCTTGGGCGGCAAAGGCCTGAGTGACCGCCGATTGCAGGTCCGCCAGGGACCCCGGTGCCACGGCCTGCGCACCGAAAGCTTCGGCCAGTTTCACAAAATCGGGGTTGCGCGCCACGACAGCGTTTGGTGCAATCTGGGCCCGCACCATGCTGTCCTCGATCTCTTTCAGCTTGCCATTGTCCCAAAGGATGATCGGCAGGCTTAGCCCCAGTTCCACCGCCACCCCCAGTTCCTGACAGGTATAGTGAAAACCATAGTCCCCGATGATCGCCATCGTGGGTTTGCCCCTGCGCGCGACGGCCCCGCCAATCGCCGCAGGCGTGGCATAGCCCAGGGTGCCAAAGCCGTAAGGGTGGTGCCAATGGCCAGGACGGTCCATATCCCAGACCTCTTTGGCCACATAGGCAAATTGCGTCATGTCAGAATAGATCATCGTATCAGCCGGAACGACCGCCCGCAGCGCATCACAGATCGGGACGATACCGGGGCGTTCCGCATCGGTCTGCGCATGCCACCGCGCACGGGCCTTGCTGACATCTTCAAGCACCCAGTCAAAGGCGGATGGAAGATTATCTACCGCCAGCAGCCCCGCAAAGAATGATTTTGCCCTGGCTTGCAGGCGCAAGGTGGTTCCGGCCTGCGCGGCCAAGACTTCGGCGTCGATATCCACCCGGACCATTGCCGCGCGATGGCCCAACTGCGGCCGCCACAGATCCACTTCGGCCAGTTCACTGCCCACGGTGATCACCAGATCGGCGCTTTCAAACACCGATGCGCTGTCCGGACGCGCCAGCGCGCTGCCGAAAAGCCATGGAAAATCGGGCCCCACAATGCCGCGCCCTGCGTAGCTGGTAAAGACAGGCATCGGGCAACGCGCCAAAAGGCTGCGGATTTCTGACGCGGCCTCGCTTGCACCGCCCCCCAGAACCAACAAGGGGCGGCGGGCCTGGCCTATCAGTTTCGCCACCTCGGCCAACTGCTGCCCATCTGCCTGCATCTGTCCCACGGGGGGTCCCATATCGGTGGCATCATGCGGTGCCGCCTGCGCCTGCAATGCTGCGATCGGCACCTGGATGTGCTTGGGCCGGGGGCGCTGGGTCTGCATCTGCGCAAAGGCGCGGTTGATCAAGGCGTAGGCGGCCTGTGGTGTGCGGGCCTCTTCGGACCAGTCACAAACCGTTTCGGCAGCGGCGCGTTGGTCCTTCATCTGGTGCAGCTGGCCGCGCGTTGCCGCCACCTCGTCCAGACAGCTTGAAATCACCAGCATCGGCACCGAATCCGAATAGGCCTGCCCCATCGGCGTCATGATGTTGCACAGTCCCGGACCGGTGATCACATAGGCCACCCCTGGCTTGCCGGTGGCCCGCGCATAGCCATCGGCCATGAAACCCGCGCCCTGTTCATGACGGGCCAGCACATGGGTGATCCCCGCCTCTTCGATGCCCCGGTACATTTCCTGATTATGCACGCCCGGAATGCCAAAGATCACATCCACCCCGCGCTCTTTCAACATGTGAGAGATCTGCGCGCCCAGCGGTCTGTGTTCCTGTGCCATCTCAGGCCCTCCAGAATTTAACGGTAAGAATGACATAGACGGCCAACAGCTCCAGCCGGCCAACCAGCATGGCGATGCTGAGAATCCACTTGGCCGTGTCGTTCAACGTGCTGAAATTGCCCGCAGGTCCGATGATTGGCCCCAGACCGGGACCGATATTGGCAAGTGCCGCCCCCGCCCCCGAAACCGATGTCACGAAATCCAGCCCCGTCAGGCTGAGCGCCACAGCGACCAGACCCAGCGTCACGATAAAGAACATGAAGAACGACATGACCGAAGACAGCACATCCTGCCCGACAGGGCGGCCGTCGTATTTGGGCGTAAACACCCCATGCGGCGACCGGATGCGGCGTAGCTGCGCCCTGATCGAGGCAAACAGCAGCTGATAGCGGAAAATCTTGATCGAACAGGCCGTCGATCCCGCACAACCGCCGATCAGCCCGATGAAAAAGAACAGCGCCACCGCGAAAGGGCCCCACAGCATGTAATCAACAGAAGCATACCCCGTGCCCGAAATGATCGAGGTGATGTTGAACAGCGCCTCGCGGAACGATTGTTCCCAATGGTTCGGAAACACATAAAGCAGTATGACAAATACAACGGCGACCAGAACGACAATGGTCAACAAAAAGCCGCGCACCTGTGGATCCTTGTGCAATGCCGTCACATTGCCATTGACCAGCTGCACATAGCGGACAAAAGGCAGCGCCGCGAGGATCATGAACAACGATGCCACATATTCCGGCGGCCCCGTAAAGGTGGCGAAAGACGCGTCATAATTGGAAAATCCGCCAGTCGATATCGTGGTCAGCGCATGGACCGTGGCATCGAACACATTCAGGCCAAGCGCCAGGTAACTCAGGACACAGGCCAAGGTGAGCCACAGATAGATCACCGCGATCTGGGTTGCGATCTGTCCTGCGCGGGGCAGGATCTTGCCGAAGGTGTCAAACCCTTCGGATTTAAAGATCTGCATGCCGCCGACCTTGAGTTCGGGCAGGAACACCATGGCCACGACGATGATACCGATCCCACCCAGCCATTGCAGAATACCACGCCACAGCAGCAGCCCCTTGGGCAAGGTATCAAGCCCGGTCAGGACGGTTGAACCAGTGGTGGTCAGCCCCGACATCGCCTCAAAAAACGCATCAGTAAAGCCCGATTGCGTGGCCCCCAGCATGAAGGGCAAGGCCCCGAAAAGCGGCAGCGCCAGCCAAACACCCGTGGTCAGCAAAAAGGTCTGCTGGATGGTCAGCCCTTCGCGCACGCCATTGGCACATGCCAGCGCAATCATGCTGCCGGAAAAGGTCGTGATCAGACAGGCCTCGGCAAAAACGATCCAATGACCGCGCCCTTCGGCCACATCGACCAACATAGGCAAGATCATCGCGATCCCAAGCACCGCTACAAGCAGGCCAACAACATATCCAACGGGGCGCAAATCCAACATGCCGCAGCGTTGGCGCGCGCCAGCGCAGGTGTCAAGCGATCACAGATGTTCAGACATGAAAACGGCCCGGGCGGTGCATTTGCCGTAATGCACCAATACCGGGCCGATGATCGCTGTCGGGCGGTCAGACCGCCCTGCCCTGATACTTTTCAGTAAAACAGGTCTTTGAACACGAAATGCACGATGTCTTCGCGCTTGAGGTTCAGGTTGGCCAGTTCATCGTCTGACAGGGCTTCCAATCGGCGCACGGCCTGCACGCGGTGGCTGCCTGATGAATTTTCCATCATCCGCGTGATCAGCTTCTCAAAAGATTGGCCCAGCCGCTCAAAGAACCGGCGTGTCGCTGCCATCTCGTTGATAAGCACGGATGCGGGGGTTGATACATTGTTATAGATCATCGGTTTTGCCTCTGGTTATAGTTCGGTTCCACCCTGCCCTTGAGATAGGGTGGGCAGTGCCAGAGAAAAACCGACAATTCTGCATGGCAGCATTCTGCTGAGCGCATGACGCCGCAACGCAGCATTAACGAAAAATGGCGCGCCACTGGCACGCCATCCTTTTGATTTAATTGTGTATTGCTCAGCCGACGTGGAACAGGGTGTTAAACAACTTCGGATCAATGCTTTGCATTTCGAATGTTGGACCCTCTGTCAGCACAGAAATCGCGTCATGGCTGTGCAGGCTTTCTTGATGGCTGGCGATTACCCGGAAATCACCCACGCGGGCCTCCAGCTGCAATTGCTCGCAAAATAGCCGTGCTGCATCTTCGACAAAGATCGGGTTGGCTGCGTTCAGCTCGGCAAAGGCCTGTTCATCCTCGCGTTTGACCATGACTTGCGTCTCTGTCGGCACCGCCCTGCGGCAAATCTCGATCAGGTCCTCAAACCACAGGCAGGCGGCGCTTTCGTCGATCACGGCAGAGACACGCGCGACGGAACGCTGCGAATGCGGCGTCGCCAGCTGACCGCGCGTCGCGCGGGCATGCTCTGACAATTCCAGCGAACAGGGGCATGTGCTGGAATAGACGTAATCAAGATGGATCATTTTCTGGCGGACACCGTCCTTTTCAACCAGTTCAAGCGCCACATCGTAATACTGATAGCCCGAAAGGCCCGAACGCAGGCTTTCGATCTTCATCGGAAAGCTAAAGCGCATCTGGATACGGGCATCCATGCTTTCGAGGTCCGACTTATAGTCGTCAAGGGCCGCTTCGATCACCTCAAAGCTGAACGTCCGCTCAGCATGTTTGTAAAAACTGCGCATGATGCGGGACATGTTGATGCCCTTTTTGTCCGCCTCAAGGCTGACCGAACCGGTGATCGATGTCTCTAGTGTCAGATCACCATTGTCACGGGTGTGAAACCGGATCGGCAAACGGAAATTCGAAATGCCCACATGCTGGATTTGCTGTTTGGCCCCCCGGATCAGGCTGGACGGACCGTTTTGCAGATCAGGCAAGGACGCCTTGTAGCCATCCCCCACCGCGAAATCATCCGGATAAGTGCGGTTGAATGCTGGATATGCCCCCTCGGATGACAACAGGCGTGTCACCGCGGGATCAAGCCCTTCGATCTCTGACGGGGATGCCCCGGCAGCCCAGGCTTTCAGCGTGGCCAGGGCCTGTTCGGCCTCAGACCGCTCCGGTGCTTTGGTTACGGAAGTAATTGCATTCATGATCTCAGCCCCCTCGTTGGTGCGCAATCCATACTTAGGGTGCAGATCACTGATTACCAATTAAGTTATGTCATACTTTGTTTTTAGTACACTAAGCCCATGCAAAACCGACATTTTCAGCGCGAAAGCGCCTGCAGAAAATCACCCAGAAGGTCATCGGCATCTTCAAGTCCGATTGAAATGCGGACCAATCCGGGCGTGATACCCAGCGCATCCTTTTGGTCCTGCGGCAGGCGCTGGTGGGTGGTAAAGGCCGGTGGCGTGAGGATCGTCTTGGCATCGCCCAGGTTGTTGGAAATGATCCCGATCTGGCAGGCGTTCAAAAACCGATACGCCCCTTCCTTGCCGCCCTTTACCTCGATCGCCAGCATGGTGCCCCCCGCCCCCATTTGGCGCGTGGCCAGATCATGCTGCGGATGGCTGGGCAGCCCCGGATAGATCACGCGCGACAGGTTTTCATGCCCTTCCAGCGCGCGTGCCAGTTTCAGCGCGGTGGCTGCCTGTTCGCGCACGCGCAGACGCATGGTTTCCAGACCCTTCAGCATGATCCAGGCCGTAAAGGGGCTCATGGAGCCGCCGGTATGCTTCATGTAGGGTTCCACCGTCTTGCGGATCAATTCGCGCGATCCCAGGATCACCCCCCCCAGCGCACGGCCCTGTCCGTCAATATGTTTAGTCGCGGAATAGACAACAAGATCAACGCCTTGCTCAACGGCCTTGGAGTAGACCGGCGTGGCAAAGACGTTGTCGCACACGACCACTGCGCCCTGGGCATGGGCCAGTTCGGCCACCGCTGCCACATCGACCAGTTCCAACGCGGGATTGGAGAGCGATTCAAAAAAGACAGCCCGCGTATCGGGCCTGATCGCGGCCTCCCATTGGGTCAGATCACTGCCATCCACAAAAGTCACCTCAACGCCAAAGCGCGGCAGGATTTCTTCGGCGATATACAGACAGGACCCAAAGAGCGCCCGTGCCGACACCACATGATCGCCCGCCTTGAGCAAAGACATCAGTGCCCCGTTCACCGCAGCCATGCCAGAGGCCGTGGCAAAGGCATCCTCGGTCCCTTCAAGCGCGGCGATACGGTCTTCGAACATGGCGACGGTGGGGTTGCCGTAGCGCGCATAGATGAATTCGTCCTCGCCGATGCTTTCGAACCGGGCCTCGGCCTGTTCGGCACTGTTATAGACAAAGCCCTGCGTCATGAAGATGGATTCAGATACCTCACCATATTGGCTGCGGCGGGTGCCTGCATGTACGGCGCGGGTGCTTTCGTGCCAGTCATTGCTCATTGATCTATCCTTCCGACCCGCCGCTGCGGCGGGCAATAAAAAACCCCAGACGCGGTCAAGCGAAAGGGGGCTTTCA
>JAFMGZ010000041.1 GCA_017854855.1 Sulfitobacter sp.
AAGGGGGCTTTCATCCTGACCTTTTAGCAGATTGTTTAACGTGGCCCGCAATCCGGTAACAAATCACCACACGATTTCCATACGCCTGACGCGGGCCTTCGTCAATCCGGTGGCTTGGCATCGTGTGAAAATTAGGCAAGATGGGGCAAAGCAAAGGAAGCCATTATGTCCCGGCCTATTGATCTGTATTACTGGCCCACCCCGAACGGGTGGAAGATCTCCATCGCGCTGGAGGAGATGGGCCTGCCTTACCAGACGCATCTGATCAACATCGGGGCTGGCGACCAATTCGCGCCCGAGTTTCTGAAAATCGCGCCGAACAACCGGATGCCAGCCATCGTTGACCCAGACGGGCCAGATGGCGCGCCGATCTCGGTCTTTGAATCCGGCGCAATCCTGCAATACCTCGCGCGCAAGACCGGCCGCTTTTACGGCAGCACCGAAAGACAGCAGGTCGCGGTTGAGGAATGGCTGATGTGGCAGATGGGCGGTCTGGGTCCGATGGCAGGTCAGGCGCATCACTTTTTGAAATACGCGCCCCATATGGACCCGCCCAACGACCTGCCCTACGCCAAGGACCGCTACCGCAATGAAACGGCGCGGCTTTACGGTGTATTGGACCGCCAGTTGTCAAAGCATGCCTGGGTGGCGGGCGATTTCATTTCGATTGCAGATTTTGCGATCTGGGGCTGGGCGTCCCTTTGGGAGGGTCAGCAGCAAACCCTTGAGGACAAACCCCATATGGCCAGATGGCTGGAGGCCATGTGGGCGCGCCCCGGCGTCAAGGCTGGTCGCGCGCTTTATGCCGAAAAGCGCGCCGATTTCGCCAAGGACAAGGACGCCCAAGAGCGGCTCTTCAAAAAGGACAGCTGAGGGCGGTGCCGCTATTCGCTATCGTCCAGTTCGGTAAATCGCTCAAGGGCGACGATCTGGCTCCATAGGAACAGGAACATCAGGATCGGAAAACCAAAGGTTTCGATCTTGACCCAGGCATCGGTGGACATGGTGCGCCACACCAGTTCATTGGCCACTGCCAAAATGATGAAAAAGACCGTCAACCGGCGGGTCAGCAGCATCCAGCCCTCATGCTTCATCGGGATCATTTCAGACATCACATAGGCCAGATAGCTGCGCCCCTGTACCAGCCCGATGGACAAGATCACGGCGAAAAAAGCGTAGACGATGGTGGTCTTCATCTTGAAGAACCTCTCATCGTTGAACCAGGCCGTCAGCCCACCAAAGAAAATCACCATGAAGGCCGTGAAGATCTGCATCCGGCTCAACCTGCCTGTCAAGACCCACAAGATGCCCATGGCGATCAGCAGGATCGGGACGAAGATCAGCGTGGCGACGATAAAGCCGGAATATTCGACACCGCCGAGCGAAAAGACATCATCCCGGATGCGCAGATAGATCACGAAAAACAGCAAAGGTGGCCCCAGTTCAAGGACCTGTTTCAGGATCGGGTTGATGGTCTTTGGCGCGTCCGACATATCTGCTCCTTTAGCCTCCCACTTCAACTATCACAGCGCCCGCAGCAATCAATGCCATCAAGGCCACCCGGCGCGGCCCCACCGTTTCCTTGAGAAAGACAACGCCGATGATGGCGGCAAACACGGTCGATGTCTCGCGCAGCACCGCTGCCTCACCGACCTTGTCCAAACGTGTTGCCATCATGATGGCACCAAAGCTCAGAAAGGCGACAATCCCGCCGAAAAAACCCCGTGTCATCAACGGGCCAAGGGCCGGTGCATCCGGCATGCGAAACCAGCGCCGGGCGGCGATAAAGGGCATCACCAACCCGTCAATCATGAAAAACCATGCCAGAAAGGTGAATGGGTTTTCCGTCGCCCGAATGCCGTAAGCATCATAGGTGGTGTAGAGCGCGACAAAAAGTCCCGTCAGCACCGCGATGCCAAGCGCGGCGTTCAATGTATCGCGTTCTGACACCAGATAGACCATGTTATAAAGCGCCAGACCAAAGATGCCCGCCAGCAGCACCGCAACCCCCAGCCATTGCACCCCGGTGAACCGTTCATCAAAGATCAGATAGGCCCCGATCACCGCAAACAGCGGGCCTGTGCCCCGCACCACCGGATAGACCACCGTATAGGCCCCCTTGGTATAGGCCCAAGCCTGCAAACACTTGTAAATAATGTGAATAACAAAGGCACCCAGAAATATGATCCACATATGCGGCTCTGGCCAGGGGACCACGAAAAGCGCAAAGGGCGCGGCCATTACGCAATAGGCAAAATCAATCGCGCCCCGTGTCAGCCAAGGATCATGCCGCCCCTTTTGCAGCGCGCCAAAGACCGCATGCAAGAAGGCCGCCATCAACGCCAGCATCAGGGCAATCTGGTGGCCCTGTTCGGTGCCTTCGACTGAGATGATCCAATCGGTCATCCGTAAACAACAGCCCGAAAGGCAAAGCTGTCAGCGTGGTTCAACGTTCGTATCCCACCAAAGCATCGGCAAATTCCTGCGGGTCAAAGGGCTGCAGATCGTCGATCTGTTCGCCCACGCCGATCGCGTGGATGGGCAGGCCGAATTTATCTGCCAATGCGACCAGCACACCGCCCTTTGCCGTGCCATCCAGTTTGGTCATGACCAGACCGGACACATCCGAAATCTCCTGGAACACTTTTACCTGGTTCAGCGCATTCTGACCGGTGGTCGCATCCAGCACCAAAAGCGTATTGTGCGGTGCTTCTGCGTCCTTCTTGCGGATGACGCGCACAATCTTGGCCAGTTCCTCCATCAGGTCGCCACGGTTCTGCAAACGCCCGGCAGTGTCGATCAACAGCAGGTCCGCGCCATCCGCCTGCGCCTGTGTCATGGCGTCAAACGCAAGGCTGGCCGGATCAGAACCCTGCGCCGCCGTCAGAACAGGCACGCCCGCACGCTCGCCCCAGACCTGCAATTGTTCCACCGCTGCCGCACGAAAGGTATCGCCAGCCGCAATCACCACCTTTTTGCCTGCAGCCCGGAACTGGCTGGCCAATTTGCCGATGGTCGTGGTCTTGCCCGATCCATTCACGCCCACCACCAAAACCACCTGCGGTGTTTTGGGATAAAGCGGCAATGGCCGCGCGACAGGTTCCATGATGCGGGCAATTTCATCGGCCATCAGTTGCTTGATCTCAGCCACCGAGAGTTTCTTGCCGAAACGCCCCTCGGCCATGTTGGCCGTCACGCGCAGCGCGGTGTCCACGCCCATGTCAGCGGTGATCAGCAGCTCTTCTAGCTGTTCGAGCATTTCGTCATCCAGCGCGCGACGCCGCACGGCCTGGGGGGCTGCCCGGCCCATCAACCGGCCCAGCAGACCGGGCTTGGCGGTGGACGATGACGTATCTTCCATCAGATCGGGGGCGACAGGCGTCATGGTCGCGCGCAAAGGCTCTGGTGCGGCGGCCCGTTCTTCGGCGTCCTGGGCTGCTTTTCGGGCCGCATCGCGCCGGGCCTGTTCTGCGGCCAGACGTTCTTCTTCGGCCTGACGCTCTTGGGCGGCATGGCGGGCAGCCTCTTTGGCGCGGGCGTCCTCGGCTTTGCGGGCCTCTTCCAGCAAACGTTCTTCTTCGGCCCGGCGTTCAGCATCTGCCTCAAGGGCCGCAGCCTCTGCCGCCTGACGTGCGGCTTCATCGGCGGCTTGCTGTATGGCGCGGGCTTCCGCTGCGCGGGCAAGCTGGGCTGCCTGCGCATGCGCCTCTATCTGCGCCTTGCGTTCAGCGGCAACCTTTTCCGCCTCTCGCAATGCGGCCTTTTCGGCCTTGGCGGCATCATCCGGGGACGCGACAGCCGTCTCAACCGCCTGCGCGGGGGCATCCTGCACAGTCTCACCAACAGCTGAAACCTCGGCTTCATCCCCCTCACCGACAATCGCCTCCAGTCCTTCGTCAATCTTGGACGAGGATTTGAACAAACGATCTTTTAGCTTTTTGAAAAACGCCAAGGAAGGCCTCCGCACCAGTTTGGATAAGGCTTAGCGCCTCTGTCCAGTGGATGGAAGAGAGCCTGCACAATTGACATAGGCGTTCAAACTGCCCACCAACACCCCATGCGTGCAATCTTGGCCATTGTTCTTGCGTTTTTTGCGGCTCCGCTTGTGGCGGACCCCGGCAAGATGTGTTCATCGCAAAAGTGGGGACATTCAGAATGCATCCGCCCGGATCATTTCGTTTATGACACCTGCAATGCGATCAAGACCTTTACCGAACGACACGGATTGAACACCGGTTTCTTCGCCCGGCTGATCTGGCAAGAAAGCCGCTTTGATCCCAACGCCCTTTCCCATGCCAATGCACGCGGCATCGCACAATTCATCCCCTCCACCGCGCGATTGCGCGGGCTGAACGACCCCTACAACCCTGCCGATGCACTGGAGCATTCCGCGCAATATCTGGCGGAAATGGTGCGTCGCTATGGCAACGAAGGCATGGCCGCCATCGGCTATAACGGCGGCGAACGTCGCGCCGAGGGGTTTCTGACCGGCAAGGGGCTGGCCCCCGAAACAGTGAATTATGTCCCGATCATCACCGGCCTGACCGCCGAAGACTGGCGCGACCGGCCACCCAAAGACCACGATATGCGCCTGTCGGCCGCGCAGGCATTCCTGCCTGCCTGCTATGCCATGGCGCAAAACCGCCGGATCACCCCATTGGCCCGGCCCAAGCCACCTGAACCGGCCCTCAAACCCTGGGGCATCCAGGTGGCCTTTGCCCAATCCAGAAAAGCCGCACGTGCAGCCCTGCGCAGCAAAACCGCCTCTTGCAGGCGGCTGGTGGGGGGCGAAAAGGCTGACCTGATCTACAAGCCACATAGGGTCGCGACCAAGCAGGGTTTCTTTTTCGCCCGTTTTGGCCGCAACAGCCGCGACGCGGCGCAAAAGCTGTGCAATGCCATGCGCCGACAGCAATGCGCCTGCCGGGTGGTTCAGAATTGATCCAACCGGGGGACAGGCGGCTGACGGGACATGTCAGCCGGCCCTAGGCCCAAAGCGCTAAGCGGAATACCCGATAGATTACGCGCCCCTTAACACATTGAAATCTTTCGCTTCAGGCAGTGTTAAGCGTTTCAGGCTTTCCTAAAGAACATTCTAGATCTCATCGGCAAAATGTTTGATCACCATCCGAATTGGATTTGGGGCCGCCTGCCCCAAACCGCAGATCGACGCATCGACCATCGCGGTGCTCAGCTCTTCCAACAGGCCTGTGTCCCACCTGTCCGCCTGCATCAGCTTGACCGCTTTTTCGCAGCCAACCCGGCAGGGCGTACATTGCCCGCAGCTTTCATCCTCGAAAAAGCGCAGCATGTTCAGCGCTGCGGCCCGCGCGGAATCGTGATCCGACAAAACCACAACCGCCGCAGAGCCGATAAAGCTGCCATGCGGCTGCAGGGTGTCAAAATCCAGCGGGATGTCATCCATATGGGCAGGCAAAAGCCCCGATGACGGCCCACCGGGTTGATAGGCCTTGAACACATGACCCTCCGCCATGCCGCCTGCGGCCGCAATAACGTCCACAATGGTTGACCCTGCGGGCAGCAGATGCACCCCCGGCTTGGCCACGCGCCCCGAAACGGAATAGGACCGCAGCCCCTTGCGCCCGTTCTTTTCCGTGGCTGACAGCACCTCGGGTCCCTCACGGCAAATCCGTGCAACCCAATGCAATGTCTCAATATTATGTACCAAAGTCGGGCGACCAAACACACCGACCTGCGCCACAAAAGGCGGACGGTGGCGCGGCATCCCACGCTTGCCTTCGATGCTTTCGATCATCGCCGATTCCTCGCCGCAGATATAGGCACCGGCCCCGCGCCGCAGGTCGATATAGCCCTTTGCCACGATCCCGGCCCGCTCCAGCGCGTCAATCTCGCGCGCAAGGATCGCCAGCACTGCCGGATATTCGTCGCGCATGTAGACAAAGACCTTTTCCGCCTCCACGGCCCATGCCGCAATCAGCATCCCTTCGAGAAACAGATGCGGCACCCGCTCCAGATAGTAGCGGTCCTTGAAGGTGCCCGGCTCGCCCTCATCGCCGTTCACAGCCATGTAGCGCGGCCCGGCATTGGCGCGCACAAAGCCCCATTTCTTGCCCGACGGGAAACCCGCGCCGCCCAGACCGCGCAAACCAGAGGCCAGCACCTTGTCCTGCACCGCTTCCCAATCGCCGCCCTTGCGCAGATCTTGCAAGCTGGCATAGCCGCCCGCCGCCACATAGGCATCAAAGGTCTCATAGTCGGGGATATGCGCATGGGTCTGGCCTGCCGCAATCGCCGCCTGGACCTTTTCAGGCGTGGCGTGGTCAATATGGGCATGTCCCAGTTCCAGCACCGGCGCTGTATCGCAACGGCCCATGCAAGGGGCCCTCAGCACCCGGACCTGCTTGGGGTCCAGCCCCTCTTCCAACGCGGCCTTGAGCGCCTGTGCACCGGCCAATTCACAAGACAGCGAATCGCAAACACGGATGGTCAGCGCGGGCGGCGGGGTCTGGCCTTCCTTGACCACATCGAAATGCGCATAAAAGGTAGCTACTTCATAGACTTCGGCCATGGACATGCGCATCTCTTCGGCCAAAGCCCGAAGATGTGCAGCCGACAGATGCCCGTATTCATCCTGAATAAGATGCAGATATTCGATCAACAAATCCGCGCGGCGCGGCCGATCGGCCAAAAGGGCGCGGACCTCATCCCAGGACTGATCGGTCAGCTGGCGGCCCTTGGTATGATGCCGCCCCTTGCCCTTGCCAGATTTCCAGACGCCTTTTTCAGGGCCCTTGCCTGCGGCCTTATCTTGCTCATCCAGCGCCATGTTCGATCTCTCTGCTTTGGGTGTTGCATGCCTTCTACCAAGAACGCCGCGCAGCCCGCGATCAAAAAACGACAGTTCCGCCGCCCTTTGCGGGCAGGTATCGCCACGAAGTGTTCTTTGTCACGCCATATTTCGCCTATAAGAAACAGGTGCCCTTGATGTGAGTCCAAGATGTTTTGGTACGCCACCGCCAGCCTGACCCCCGCCGTGCTGCTTGCACTGGCCTGTCTCTATGGCGGGCCGGTCGCGCTGTTGGCTGTGCTGTCGATCACGGTCCTGGTCTTTTTCATGGACAAGCTTGGCCGCCATCTGCCCCAGCCCCAGTCCGACGGGCGCGTGCTTTGCCTGCTGCTTGCACTGGTGCATTTCCCGCTGCTGGCCCTGGGCGTCTGGGCCCTTTCGACACAGGCAGGGCACAGCCTGACCGACAAGCTGCTGATCTTTACCGGGCTGGGCCTCTATGTCGGGCAAGTGTCCAATTCCAATGCCCATGAACTGATCCACGCCAGCGCCCGCCTGCCGCGCAGACTGGGGGCTGCGGTCTATGTCTCGCTGTTGCACGGCCATCATGTATCCGCCCACCTAAAGGTCCACCACATCCATGCAGCCACCGACAAAGACCCCAATTCCGCGCGCGCGGGTGAAAGCTTTTGGGCCTATGCGCTGCGCGCCACGGGCGGCGAATTCTCGGCAGGGCTGCGGGCGGAAACGGCGCTTCGCAAAGGGCCCACTCCGAAAGGGGGCCGCAGCATTCACCCTTACGTATTCTACATTCTGGGCGGCACAGCCGCGCTGATCGCAGCCCTGCTCCTGGCGGGCATCAAGGGTTTGCTCATCTACCTGGCCATCGCACTCTATGCCCAGATGCAGCTGCTGTTGTCAGATTACGTCCAGCACTACGGCCTGCGCCGCCACCTTCAGCCGAATGGCAAACCAGAACCCATGGGCCCGGAACACAGCTGGAATGCGCCAAAATGGTATTCCAGCGCGATGATGCTCAATGCCCCCAGGCATTCAGACCACCATATCCGGCCCGCACGCCCCTTTACCAACCTCGAGATCACACCCCAAACAATGCCCCTCCTTCCCCAGTCCCTGCCCGTCATGGCAGTGATCGCCTTGGTCCCCCCATTGTGGCACCGCGTGATGGACAAACGTGCCGCGCGCTGGCAGAAAACCGCACAGCCCACTGGCAGCCCCACTGCATTTCTGCAAGACTGACCCCATGAAACGCATCGCCCTTATGATCGCCCTTCTGGCCCCTCCGGTCTGCGCCCAAGAGCTGATGACCGCCGAAGAATTTGACACCTATACCAGGGGCAAAACCCTGTTCTTTGGCCAGGATGGCCAGGCCTACGGCGCGGAAATCTACCGCGAGAACCGGCAGGTTCAATGGTCCTTTCTGGACGGCGAATGCAAGGATGGTGAATGGTACGAAGATGCCGGGTTGATCTGCTTTGTCTATGACGACAATCCAAACCCCCAATGCTGGAGCTTCGTCAAAGGCCCAAAGGGACTGATCGCCCGCTTTGAGAACCGCGACACCACCACCCAACTTTACGAAGCCGAAGACATCGGCAAAGAAATGATCTGCCTGGGTCCCAAGGTCGGCGTCTGACCGCAACGGTGCCCATGCGCAGGCCCCTACCCCCTCTTTTTGGCCAAAAATACCTCAGCACGACAGCCCCTCAACGACCAACGGCTGTTAAGAAACACTTGGCACATCACCGATCTCCCAACCCCTTGAAACATATGACTTCAGATTGCGTTTCGGGGCGATCACTGCCTCAAAACAGACTGCCCTGACCGGGCGGCTTGGCCCCGGCCTTTTTCGCGCCCGCCTTGCCCCCGACCAACATCCGCCCATCGGAAAATTCGATCTCCAGTGCCGCCGCCTGTTTCGCGGCCGCGGTTGTGGTGACCACTTGGCCGTCCCCCCGCACCACCGCATAGCCGCGTGCAAGGGTGGATTTGTAACTCAGCGTCTCGCGCAACCGCTCCAGTGCGGCCAGCTTTTGCCGCCAGCCGGCGGTCTGTCTTTGGCCCGCGTCCGACAGGCGCGCGACAAGCTTGGCAAAATTTTCCGCCTTCACCTTGCGGTCCCGCGCAAGGGTGGCAGGCCGAAAGCCCGCGGCCCTGCTTTCAAACCGGTCGCGTTTCGCGGCCAGGCCGCGCATCAGCGCAGGGCCAAGCCGCGCCGCCAGCACATCCAGCCGCCGCCGGTCATTCATCACCCTTTGGCGCAGGGTGGCAGGTCGCAGGGAGCCCGAGACATCTGCCAGCCGCACCCGGCGGCGCTGCACCCCTGCGATCAGTGCGGGCTCCAGCTTTTCACCGGCCCTGTCCAACCGCTGACGCGGCCCGTCCAGCAGCGTCTCTGCCCGTGGCAAGGCCCGCGCCATATCGCGCAGGCGCTGGCCACGCTGGGACAGGCCGTTACTAAGCAGCTGCGACATCCGCGCCTCCTGGCCCTCCAGCCAGGCGGCCAGCTCGTGCCGTACAGGAACCGCCAGTTCAGCCGCTGCCGTCGGTGTGGGCGCGCGTTTGTCGGCCACGAAATCAATCAAGGTCGTATCGGTTTCATGCCCCACGGCGGAAATCAGCGGGATCTTGGACGCCGCCGCGGCCCTTGCGACGATCTCTTCGTTAAAACCCCAAAGGTCTTCGACCGATCCACCGCCCCGCGCGACGATCAACAGATCAGGACGCGGCAGCGCGCCGCCCGGCGTCAACCCGTTGAACCCTGCAATCGCACGCGCCACTTCAGAGGCGCATTTGGCACCCTGCACGGCCACGGGCCAGATCAGCACCTTGCGCGGAAACCGGTCGCGCAGACGGTGAAGGATATCACGGATCACCGCCCCCGAAGGCGATGTCACAACGCCGATGATTTCGGGCAAATAGGGCAGTGGCTGCTTGCGGGCGGGATCAAAAAGCCCCTCTGCCGCCAGCATCGTCTTGCGCTTTTCCAGCAAGGCCATCAATGCGCCCATGCCGGCAGGCTTTATGTCCTCGATCACGATCTGGTATTTTGACTGACCGCCAAATGTGGTGATCCGGCCTGTGGCCACCACTTCCATACCTTCTTCGGGCTGCGTCTCGAGCCGTGCCGATACGCCTTTCCAGATCACTCCGGAAATCACCGATTTGTCATCTTTCAGGTCAAGATAGATATGGCCGGAGCGCGGGCGGCTGACGCGCCCCACCTCGCCGCGGATGCGCACATGGGAAAATTCGCCCTCGATCACGCGCTTGATCGCACCGGACAGTTCGGTGACCGAAAATTCCGGGCTGTTCAGCCCTTCGGCGGGATCATCAATCAGGTCCATTCGTTCATCACCACTTCATCACCGCTTCGCCGCCACTTCACCTTGTCACCACCTGCCCTACAGCTTAGAACGCCCGTCAACGAAGGCCAAGGGAGAGCACGCCCATGAACATTCTTATTTTGGGCAGCGGTGGACGCGAACATGCCCTTGCTTGGGCCACCTTGCAGAACCCCAAATGCGACAAGCTGATCGTGGCACCCGGCAATGCCGGCATCGCAGCCATTGCCGATTGCGCCAGCATCGACATCATGGACGGGGCTACGGTCGTCACCTTCTGCGAGGAAAACAGCATCGACTTTGTCATAGTCGGACCCGAGGCACCCCTGGCCGCAGGTGTGGCCGACGATCTGCGCGGCGCGGGCTTTGCAGTCTTTGGCCCCTCTGCCGCAGCCGCACAGCTCGAAGCCTCCAAGGCCTTCACCAAGGAAATCTGTGACGCGGCCCAAGCCCCCACAGCTGCCTATGGCCATTTTACCGATCATGCCGCTGCCCGCGCCTATGTGGCCCAACAGAGGGCCCCCATCGTGATCAAGGCCGACGGTCTGGCGGCAGGCAAGGGCGTGATCATTGCCATGACCGACCAAGAAGCCGCAGACGCCGTGGATGAGATGTTCGACGGCGCATTCGGCGCGGCCGGGGCAGAAGTCGTGATCGAGGAATTCATGGAAGGCGAGGAAGCCTCGTTTTTCATCCTGTGTGACGGCGAAACCGTCCTTCCCATTGGCACCGCCCAGGACCACAAACGTGTGGGCGACGGCGACACGGGCCCCAACACCGGGGGCATGGGGGCCTATTCACCCGCACCCGTTCTAACAGATGCCATCGCCGAACGCGCCTTGCGTGAAATCATCCGCCCTACCATGGCCGAAATGGCAAAACGCGGCATGCCCTATCAGGGGGTGCTTTATGCCGGGCTGATGATCAAGGACGGGGTGCCCCGTCTGGTGGAATACAATGCCCGCTTTGGCGATCCGGAATGTCAGGTGCTGATGATGCGCCTTGGCGCGCAGGCCTTTGATCTGATGCATGCCGCAGCTGACGGGCGTTTGTCCGAAATGCAGGTAAACTGGGGTGCCGATCATGCGCTGACCGTGGTGATGGCTGCCGATGGCTACCCCGGAACCTATCAAAAAGGCTCTGTCATCAAAGGTTTGGATGCCTTGCCCGAAGACAGCAAGAATATGGTGTTTCACGCCGGCACAACAGCCAAGGACGGTGCCATCACCGCCAGCGGCGGTCGTGTCCTGAACGTGACAGCCCGCGGAGACACATTGGCCGAAGCCCGCGCACGCGCCTATGACATGGTCGATCAAATTGACTGGCCCGAAGGGTTTTGCCGCCGTGACATCGGCTGGCGGGCACTGGACTAGGCACGGATCAACCCGCGCCCAAAGTCCTGACCCTACCGACAGTCCATCGCCCTTGCAAAGCTGCGGCGGCCAAGGTGCGGACCAAGGTCAGAGGTTTCAAACCCGTCAGGCCGGAATGTAACAGCCATCAGCCGCGACCAATCGGCAGTGGCAACAATCATCTCAGGCAGGCCACGACACAGGCGAATACCGCCTGCGATATCCGTCTCTCCGATGCGGTGATTGGTCAAGCCGGGCAAATCGGCAAGCGGCGTGAGCCCCCCATCCTCAAACCGCCAGATGCGCAGCACCTTGGCCAGATGCGGCCGGTCGATATAGGCCACTTCTATTGCGCCATCACCGTCCAGATCATGGGCACCGATCGGAGCCAGCCAGCGGTTGGTCCGCCCGATGTGCGGGGTCTGTGCAATCTTGCCCGTCGCCCCGTAAATGGCCAAGGCACCGCCCAAGGCGACATCGGTTTCCACAACAACCACTTCGGGCAGGCCGTCGCCTGTGACATCCAGCAGACGTGGTGCCACATCCTCAAACACATGATCCAAGGGCAGCCGGAACGTCACCGTACCTGCCCCGGCCAGGTCCAGTTCCAAAGCACCCCATTCAATGGCATCCCCAAGAATACCATGGCCATACCTGTCTGTCGGCTCCGAAAAACGGGCCGCAGAAATGGTCTGGGCACCTGCTGGCAGCGCGATCAACACGCCCAGCAAAGCACCCAACAGACGCATCAGATCTGCTTTTCTGGCATCTGCACCCGCAGACCGTCCAGGGCATCCGTGACCTTGAGCTGGCAGGTCAGACGCGACCGGGCCGGATCAGGCTCATAGGCGAAATCCAACATGTCTTCTTCCATGTCGTCCTTGGCCGGCAATTTATCGACCCAAGCCGGATCAATATAGACATGGCAGGTTGAACAGGCGCAAGCACCGCCACAGTCAGCCTCGATGCCGGGAATGTTGTTGTCCCGTGCGCCTTCCATGACCGTCAGGCCATTTGCCACGTCGACCACATGTTCCGTGCCATTGTGTTCAACATATGTGATTTTTGCCATGTAAGACTTCCTCGTTTCAGATGTGTCCAAAGGGTTTTAGCCGCGCAGGCGGGCCACTGCCAGCCCCTTTTATGTACCATCCTGCATCCGCTAGGCAGGGCCATTCAAATCGGCTAGAGTTTCACCAATTCAGACCCAGAGGCACGGGCAATGACACAGGCGATTTTTCCTTTTGCGCGGGCTTTGCGCTTTCCCTTAATGCTGCTCGCGGTGGCCGGGCTTGCGGGCTGCGATCCGGCAACCTCTCCGGCAGATCAGGACCCACCCGAACCGGGCGTTCTGGAAGCCACGCGAAACGGCCCCCCCGGTGCTGCCGAAGGCACATGCTGGGGCAAGACGGTCAGCCCCGCCGTTATCGAAAGGATCACCGAACAGGTCCAGATCAGACCGGCACAGGTCAACCCTGACGGAACAATCGCAAAACCCCCTGTCTACAGAACGGAAGACAAACAGGTGATCGTGACCCCGCGCCGTGACAATTGGTTCGAAACCCCCTGCCCCGATGCGCTGAGCCCCGAGTTTATCGCATCACTGCAACGCGCATTGCAGGCGCGCAATCGTCTGGCGGGCCCAATCACCGGCACCTTCGACCCCCCCACGCGCGAAGCGGTGGCCAGGCTACAAAAGCAAAACGGCCTGAACAGCAGCGTATTGTCCCTTGAAACAGCGCGCGGACTGGGCCTGATCGCAGTGCCACGCACCGCGCTGGAATGACCAACCATCCCGCAAAAAACTGACAAAAAAGGGGCACCCGAACCGGGTACCCCAATATGATCAAGACTGATCACGCACGTTTTCGAACAACCCTCACCGCCTGACCGCTATCTAAAACCCAAGACGGCAGGAAGCGCGCGATATATCGGGCAGTCCAAGATCCGATCCGGGATCAATCGCCCAGCGACAAGGCCACGAAACGCGGGTCACCCGCCCGACGAACCAACAACAACAAAGACTTGCGCCCGGCATCTTTGGCGGCCTGAACGCGGCCCTCAAGATCGGCAATGCTGGTGATCTTCTGCTGACCCGCCTCTGTGATGACATCACCACTGCGCAATCCCTTCTCAAAGGCCTCAGACGCTTCGTCCACGGCAGTTACAGCCAAACCTTCGGTGGTTTCATCCACGCCCAGTTCACCGCGCATCTCATCTGTCAAAGGCGACAGTGTCAGGCCCAGCAGGTCCTTGGTGACTGGGTCTGCTTCCTGCTCTGGCTCTGCACTGCTGGATGGCGTTTCACCATTCGCGTCTTCCCTGCGGCCCAGCACAACTTTGATGGTCTGGCTCTTGCCCTCACGCATAACGGTAACGCGGACAGTGGCCCCGACGGGGCTGTTGCCAACCTGACGGACCAACCCGCGTGTATCGGCCACCTCAACGCCGTCAAAGGACATGATCACGTCTCCCGTCATCAAACCGGCCTCCTTGGCCGGTCCTTCGGGCACATCGGTGATCAAAGCGCCGCTGGCCTTGGCCAACCCCATGGCATCGGCCACATCCTGCGTCACATCCTGGATGCGCACGCCCAGCCAGCCGCGACGGGTCTCACCATATTCCTGCAACTGGTCGACCACCCGCGTCACCACATTGGACGCCATCGAAAATCCGATCCCAATAGAGCCGCCATTGGGTGACAGGATCGCGGTATTCACGCCAATGACATCACCATCCATATTGAACAGCGGCCCCCCAGAGTTGCCTCTGTTGATCGCCGCATCGGTCTGGATATAATCATCATAGGTCCCCGACAGGGCACGGTTGCGCGCCGACACGATCCCCGCAGAGACAGAAAAACCCTGCCCCAGGGGGTTGCCCATCGCAATAACCCAATCGCCAACCCGTGCGGCATCACTATCCCCGAACTTCACAAACGGCAGCGGCTTGTCAGCTTCCACCTTGAGCAGGGCAATATCCGTGTTCGGATCGGTGCCAATCACCTTGGCCGTCAGCTCCTCTCCCGAGAAGAACTCGATCGTGATTTCGTCAGCCCCTTCAATGACGTGATTGTTGGTCACCACAAAGCCATCCTCGGAGATCACAAAACCAGACCCCAAAGCCGAGGAACGGCGGGGCCGCGGCCCTTCGCCTTCATTGTTGCGGTCCTGAAACTCGCGAAAGAAGTCCTCAAAAGGCGAGCCTTCCGGCACAATCCCCTGCGGCCCCGTGCGCCCTTCCACCACTGTTGACGTGGTGATGTTCACGACCGAGGGGCTGATCTTTTCTGCAAGCGGTGCAAGGCTCTCGGGCTTGGCAAAGGCCATGACTGTTTGAAGTGCGACCAAAACGGACGCCAAAACACCCAGCATCATCAGCCTGAATGTCACCGTTCCGTTCAACTGCCTGGCCTGCACCTTGGCCTGTGCGCCTCTTGACTGCTGCACCTTGACGCCTGCTTGCATGGTGTATCTCCTGCTTTCATCCCTTGGGGCACCGCTGCCCTGAATTCCTTGAAGGCAGAGTGCATTGGTGACGCGCCTGCCGCAATATCAAAGATGGCCTCTGACGCAGGCATTTCAACAGCCCAACTCGGACCATTCACACAGGATTGATGACAGCCTTCGACCTTGCCCCTCTTTTTGGCCAAAAATACCTCAGGGGGCATGGGGGACAGCGTCCCCCTTACTCAGATAAAATCGAATGCAGGCTGTGCCTGCTCTACCGGAATATCCGCAGCGGCATAGATCAAAATCCGATCTGAAACGCCACCCAGACCAGACCAAGACCCGCCACGATCACCAATGCACCAATCTGGCGCACTGCGGCTTCAGGCATGGCGCGCAAGATCTCCAGCATACGCTCCAAAAGCGAAGGGGCCAGTGCGTACACCAGCCCCTCCAATATCATCACCAACCCAAGGGCCAGCAGCAATAGGCTCAATTGCGCTCTCCTTCGGCGGATCGGCTGCCCTGATCTGACCGCAGGTAGTTAAAGAACTCCGAATCCGGCGACAGCACCATGGAAGAATTGCTGCCTTGCAGCGCTTCCTCATAAGCCGTCAGTGACCGGTAGAATTCAAAGAACTCCTGATCCTTGCCGTAGGCTTGGGCAAAGATCTTGTTCCGCTCGGCATCCGCTTCACCTTCGATGATGCGCGCATCGCGGCGGGCTTCTGACAGGATTTCCTCGTAGGTACGATCGGCCAGGGCGATGACACGCTGCGCGGCTTCCTGACCACGGGCACGTTCGTCTGTCGCTTCGCGGTCACGTTCCGCAATCATCCGCTGCAGCGTGGCAGCAAAGTTTTGCTCGGGCAGGTTGGTCTGGCGCAGACGCACATCGACCACGGCAAGTCCCAGCGCATCGGCACGCGCATCAGAACGTGTACGGATCTGCTCCATCAAGGACGACCGTTCTGGTGACAGGATGGTGTTGGAGGTCACACCCTGCGAACCCAGAACCGCACGGATCTGGGATTCCAGAATACCGCTCAGGTCGTTGACAGCCTGACGTTCGCCGCCCGCACCAATCGCCTGGCGGTACTGCACGATGTCGTCGATCCGGTACAGAACGAAAGCGTCAATCTCAAGCCGGCGATCATCTGCCGGCGTGACTTCGATTACTTCAGTCTCCAGCGACAAGATACGATCCTCGAACCGTACGATTTCGTCCAGCAATGGCACCTTAAAACCAATGCCGGGGTCCGTCACGACCTGTTTGATCTGACCAAAACGCAGAACCAGCGCCTTTTCGCGTTCGTCCACCACAAAGATGGACGACAGGGCCACCACGATCGCCACAACGACGACCGGGACCAAAAAACCAAGTTTCCGCATTAGTTTGACCCTCCGTTGCGACGCAATTCATTCAGCGGCAGGTAAGGGACGACACCCTGACCGTTGGCACCGCCAAGACCGCCTTCGATGATGATCTTGTCGACACCGCCAAGAACTTTTTGCATCGTCTCGATGTATAGACGTTTGCGCGTGACTTCAGGTGCCTGAACGTATTCGTTCAAAACCGCTTCAAAGCGGCTGGCCTCACCGACCGCGTCGTTGACAACCCTTGCGCGGTAGCCTTCTGCAGCCTCAAGCAACTGCGCGGATTCACCACGTGCCTCGGCAGTGCGCCGGTTGGCATAGGCATCCGCCTGCCGCTCCACCCGGTCACGTTCCTGCTCGGCGGCCTGAACGTCACGGAAAGCGTCCACAACGGATGCTTGGAAAGTGGAACCATCAGGGTTTGTCATCACCACATTCTGGCTTGGCGGGTCGACCTTGTTGAGGTTGACACGCAAGACGTTGATGCCGGTTTCGCGGTTATCCAGAGTTGTCTGGATCAGTTCTTTTACCTGATCGGCGACAGCGCCACGGTCCCGGCTGAGGATCGGTGCCAGTTCCGATTGCGCGATCACTTCGCGCATGGCTGATTCTGAAATCGCCCGGACCGAAGCATCAGGATCGCGCAGCGAGAATTTGAACTGTTTGGCGTTCTTGATGTTCCAGACCACCTGAAAATCGATATCGACGATGTTTTCGTCCGTCGTCAGCATCAGGCCATCATTGTCCGAGTTGCCCCGACCAACGCCGATTTCCTCGGTACGGTTGGTGGTCACATCAAACACTTCAGCCGTGACAACAGGCCATGGCGCAAAGTTCAGACCCTCTGTCCCGATCTGGGAAAACTCGCCCAGGAACAGCTCGATAGACTGCTGTTCGGGCCGAACCGTGTAAAAACTGGCAAAGCCCCAGGCCACGACCGCCGCGACCAGGCCCAGACCGACCGTGCCACGTGTCAGCAGCGGACCACCGCCGCCTCCTTGACCGCCACCGGTGCCGCGCTCGCGGCCACCGCCGCCGCCCATCAGGACGCGCAGTTGTTCTTGGCCCTTTCTGACCAGCTCGTCGATTTCGGGGATCGGCGGCTTTTCATCGCCAGGACCCCGGCCACCGCCGTTATTGCCGCGATTGCCAGGACCATCATCCCGTCCGCCATCGCCGCCAGAATTTCTACCGCCGCCCCCCCAGGGGCCGCCATTGTTACCAGCCATGTAGTTCTTTTCCCTTCTTGCGCCGCAACCCTGCGGCAAACCTTCGTGACGCCACATTTAGTGATGTGTCAGATGTGTGCACAAAACCTGCAAAATCAAGCGCTCCGCAGTGGATTACGCATTGTGACCAACTCTTCGGACATTGTCGGATGCACAGCACATGTCGCATCGAACTGCTCTTTGGTCAGCCCCGCCTTGACCGCAATGCCCACCAACTGGATCAGTTCTCCGGCATTCGGTGCGACGATATGACAGCCCAATACCACACGGGTGGCCTTGGACACGACCAGTTTCATCAAGACGCGATGCGACTGACCGGCAAAGGACGACTGCATCGGTTTGAATGAGGTGCAGTAGATCTCCACTTCCTCGCGCTCGCGGGCCTGTTCTTCGCTCAGCCCGACGGTTCCCATTTCCGGCTGGGTAAAGATCGCGCTGGGGATCAGATCATGATCCACCGGCGTAGGCCTGCCACCAAAGACCGTTTGAACAAAAGCCATCCCCTCGCGGATCGCCACCGGGGTCAGATTGACCCGGTCGGTCACATCCCCGATGGCATAGACCGAAGGCACATCCGTCTGGCTGTATTCATTGACCAGAATTTCGCCCCGACGTCCCTGTTTCACGCCGATTTCTTCCAGACCCATCTTGTGGGTCGAAGGGTCGCGGCCCGTGGCGAAAAGCACCAGATCAAATGTCTTTTCACTGCCGTTCGTCGATTTGACCCAGATTGGCCCGGATCCGCTCGCCGTGGTCGCCCCGTCCGAGGCGCGAGCCATCTCCACGATATTGGTGCCCAGATGCAGATCAACGCCATTCTCGATCATGCTTTCCGCGACCAGTCCGCGGGCTTCGTCGTCAAAGCCCCGCAGCACCTGTGCGCCCCGGTAATATTGCGTCACTTCGACGCCCAATCCGTTGAAGATACAGGCGAATTCACAGGCGATATAGCCACCGCCCACGATCAGGATTGATTTCGGCAACTGCTCCAGATGGAAAATGTCATCCGACACGATGCCCAAATCCGCATTGGGCAGGTCGGGCCGCACCGGATGCCCGCCGGTCGCCACCAGAATATGTTTCGCCGTCTTGGTCGTCCCATCGGCCAATTCGACCGTATGGGCATCCTTGAGCGTCGCGCGCTGGTCGAATGTCTCCACGCCCGAGCCGCTGAGCAACTTGCGATAGACGCCTTCCAGCCGGTCCAGTTCGGCATTGAGCTTGGCTTTGAAACGCTGCCAATCAAAGGGGCCGGCCTGAATGTCCCAGCCATAGGCCGACGCCTCTTGCGGCATGGAGGCATATTCAGAGGCAAAGACCATCAGCTTCTTGGGCACGCAGCCACGAATGACGCAGGTGCCGCCATAGCGGTCGTCTTCGGCCAAAGCGACCTTTGCCCCGTATTCCCCGGCCGCCACGCGCGCGGCGCGCACCCCGCCGGACCCGCCGCCAATCACAAAAAGATCGTAGTCAAAGGCATCCGCCATGGTCTGTCTCCCTAGTCGGTGAGGTCTGAAAAAAGATTGTCCGTCTCGACAAAATCCAGCCGCTCGCTTGCGACGGTGCCTTCGTTGATGTCGCGCACTTCGACCCGCCCATCGCCATATCCAATGACCACCGCATCACAAATGTCGATGAACAACCCGTTTTCGACGATGCCGGGCATCTGGTTCAGCACCAGCGCCAACTGCCGCGCATTCCCGATCCGGTTGAGATGCAGATCAAGGATGTGGTTGCCCTCATCTGTGATGAACGGCACAGCGCCATTCATGCGCAGGGTCGATGTCCGGCCCAGCACATCCATGCTGATCAACGTTTCCTCGACCAATGCCTGGGTGGTCTGCCAGCCAAAGGGGATCACCTCAACAGGCAGCGGGAAAGCGCCCAGCGCCTCAACCTCTTTGCCCACATCCGCGATCACCACCATCTGGTCACTTGCCGTGGCCACGATCTTTTCTTGCAACAAGGCACCACCGCCCCCTTTGATCAGGTTTAGGTCGCCATCAAATTCATCGGCCCCGTCGATGGTCAGATCCAGCCATTTGGCCTCATCAAGCGAGATCACTTCGATCCCGACATCGCGCGCAAGCGACGCCGTCCGGGTTGAAGTGGGCACCCCCTTGATGCGCAATCCGTCCTCGCGCACCATCTCGCCCAGGCAGCGTACCAGCCAGGCCGCCGTGGACCCTGTGCCAAGCCCGACGCGCATCCCGTCCTCAACAAATTGAGCAGCACGTTTGGCCGCGACAAATTTCGCTTTGTCGATTGGCGATAATTCTCCGGCCATGGGACAGCTCCGATTTAGGTCCTCGAAGGGTTATAGGCAGATTCCCCTATAGGTGCGAGACCCGCCGCAGTGTTTTTTACAAAGGCATTCCAGGCTCGCGGCCTTTCGCGACCAAGGGGGTGCCTTTGGCCTCCGCTTGACTGACAAGCCCCCATCGTTTTGCGACCCCAAAGCCCAAAACAACCCAGAAAGCGTCGCATTCACATGTGCAAACCCGCATCGCTGCTTTATCACCTGCGCCATGACCTATGTGCTGCACTATGCCCCAGACAATGCCTCGCTCATCATCAGGATGGCGCTGGATCATCGTGGGCTGGACTATCGCACGGCATTGGTTGACCGCGCCGCAGGTGCGCAATCTGCGCCGGCCTACCGCGCGCTCAATCCCAATGGGCTGATCCCTGTCCTTGAGACACCGCAAGGCCCGATTTTCGAGACCGGTGCCATTTTGCTGTGGCTGGCCGACACCCATGGCGGGCTTGGCCCGGCACCCGGCGATCCTGATCGTGGCGATTTTCTGAAGTGGCTGTTCTACATTGCCAACACGCCGCATCCCGCCCTGCGCATGATGGTCTATCCCGAAAAATACATCGCCGCTGACCATGCGGCCAATCTGCAAACCGGCCTGAGCGCCCGATTGCACGAAAACTTTGCCATGCTGGACGCGGTCGCCCGGACCCGTCCGGACTGGTGCGGTGCCAAGGCACCGACCGTGATCGACTTTTACATCTGTGCGCTCTTGCGCTGGTCCGCCCTTTATCCCGGGCGGCAGGTTTGTGACTGGTTCGACCTGTCAGACTACCCCGCCCTTTTCGCGCTTTGCGCCCATGTCGAAAGCCTGCCTTGCACGCAACGCGCGCAACAGGCCGAAGGGCTTGGCCCCACTCCTTTCACCGCCCCGCAAATCCCAAATCCACCAGAAGGCAGCGCCATATAATGTTCTTATCGGTCTTTGACATGTTCAAAGTGGGCATCGGCCCCTCCTCCTCGCACACGATGGGACCTATGGTTGCGGCTGCGCGTTTTCTGAAGCTGATGCGCGCCTCGCCATTCCATTTTTCGGGGCTGCGCGCCTCCCTGCACGGATCGCTGGCCTTTACGGGCGTCGGTCATGCGACAGACAGGGCGACCATCCTGGGCCTTGCCGGTTTCACCCCCGAAAGCTTTGACGCGGAGCGGGCCGAGGCGGTGATGACATCCATCAAGCAGACCTGTCAGATCACCGTAGACGGGCTGGCCCCGCTGCGGTTTGACCCCAAGACCGATCTGATCTTTGACTACGACATGAAACTGGACGGCCATGCCAATGGCATGATCCTGATGGCGACTGACGCCCAGGGCGACGTCACCCTGCGCGAGACCTATTATTCCATCGGCGGCGGTTTCGTGATGACCGAAGCGGAGCTGGCCGCAGGCAAGGATACCGATGAGGGCGCGCCTGTGCCCTTTCCGTTCAAGTCAGCCACCGAAATGCTGGAGATGGCCAGAACCTCGGGCAAAACCATCGCGGGCATGAAACGCGCCAATGAAATCTCTCGGAACGGCGAAGTTCATCTGCGCGCCGGGACAAAGCGTTTGTGGCAGGTGATGAATGATTGCATCGACCGGGGGCTGACCACGGATGGCATCCTGCCCGGTGGGCTGAACGTCAAACGCCGTGCCAAGGGCATTCATGATGCGCTGTTGGCCGAACGCGGCCTGAACCAGCCCGCGCCGCATACGATCAACGATTGGATGAGCGCCTATGCGATGGCCGTGAACGAGGAAAATGCCGCCGGCGGCCAGGTCGTCACCGCCCCCACAAACGGGGCCGCAGGCGTGCTGCCCGCCACACTGCGCTACTATCTTGACCATGTGCCGGGGGCCTCTACGGCCCATGTTGAGGACTTTCTGCTGACCGCAGCTGCCATTGGCGGCCTGGTCAAGTTCAACGCCTCCATCTCGGGTGCCGAAGCGGGGTGTCAGGCCGAAGTGGGATCCGCGGCCGCCATGGCCGCTGCGGGCCTCTGTGCCGTTATGGGTGGCACACCGGAACAAATTGAAAATGCAGCCGAAATCGCGTTGGAGCATCACCTTGGCATGACCTGTGATCCGGTCAAGGGATTGGTTCAGGTGCCCTGTATCGAACGCAATGGCCTGGGCGCGATCAAGGCCGTCTCGGCGGCATCGCTGGCCCTGCGGGGGGATGGCACGCATCTGGTACCGCTGGACGCCTGCATCGAGACCATGCGCCAGACCGGTGCGGACATGTCGGAAAAATACAAGGAAACCTCGCTTGGTGGTCTGGCCGTCAACGTTCCCAATTGTTGACCAAGGATGATGCGCCATGACGCGCGCCCTTGCGGGTCGCGTCATGGCCATATCCCCAGGCTCGGGTAGTCCCGGAACCGCGTTAGCGACGCACGGGCACCTCATAGCCGCGTTCTTCGGGTTCATCATCCACCAGTTCGGTGGGAAATCCCGGTGCCGTGATGCTCAGCCCTGTGGCCTCTTCCAGACGTTCAATCATCCGGTCCGACTGGGCCCGTTCGCCGTAGCGCTGCTGGCCATCGGTCAGCATCTGGATCATCAGCGGCGACAGCTCAAGCGGGACATTGAAATCATCCGCCAGCTTTTGGAACAGACCGACGTCCTTTTGCACCAGATCCAAGGTGAAATTCACATCGCGCGATCCCGAAAGGATCAACTGGCTTTCGGTCTCATGCACAAATGAATTGCCCGATGAGGCGGCAATCGCCTCATAGGTCACACCCAGATCCATGCCTGCGGCCTTCATCACCGTCAGAGCCTCGCACAGAGACAAAAGGTTGATTGTTGCCAGATAGTTCGTCATCACCTTTAAAGTGCTGGACACGCCAATATCGCCCACGTGCAAGATCCGCCGCCCCATATGGGTCAGGACGGGCAGCACCTTTTCGAACGTGGGGCGCGTACAACCCGCATAGATGGAGATATTCCCGGTATCAGCCCGGTGACAGCCGCCCGATACCGGGCAATCCACCGCTTCGCCGCCCCTGGCGATAATCGCCTCTGCATGGGCCTTGATCTGTTCGGCGTCCGTGGTGGACATTTCCATCCAGATCTTGCCCGGACCCACATGCGGCAGCATTTCGGCCACCACCGCAGCACAGGCCGCCGGGCTGGGCAGGCAGGTGATCACCACATCGCAGGTCTGCATCAAATCTGCGGCAGATGTGCCCCCCTGCGCGCCCTTGGCGACAAAACCCGCCACAAAATCGGCATTCAGGTCAAAGACCGCCAAATCCACGCCGTTTCGCAGCAGTGATCCGGCCAATTTGCCGCCTACATTGCCCAGACCAATAAATCCAACTTTCATCGCTTTCTCCCTTAGCGTTTGCCGCCATCAGCAGGTCTGGCCCCCGACATGTCGCGTCCAAACGCGACCAATTCAACCATTGCACCGCCCAAAGCGGTCAAAGCCTGCCCTGCTACACCCCTTTGACAAACCCATGGCTTCAGGCTCAAGTCATCTCATGACATACCCCTCGAACCAGCCGCCTGAACACCCCACCGATGCTGCTGCAGGCATTAAGGTGACGCCCGCGTTTGAACGCTTTGCCCAGCGCAATGACATCTTCACCCGCGCCTTCTGGGACAGCAGTATCCGATCGAAACAAACCGACGCCTTCTTTGCCTCATACCGGATGGAGGCCACACCGCGCCGCGGTGACGGCTTTACCCAGCGTGATTTCGCCCTGCGCAATGCCAGTTGGCTGATCAGCGACCTGATTTCGGACCGCGGCACTGAAACGGGGCGGCGCGAAGGGTTTCAGGCCCCGATCGCCAATGACACCCCCGTGGCCCCCATGCAGCAACAGATCGATGACCCGCACCAGATGGCCACCGAGGTGAAGCGTATTGCAAAATTCTTTGGCGCGGACCTTTGCGGGATCACGGATATGGATGACCGCTGGCTTTATGCCAGCCGCGTCGATACCCGCGACATGTCGGATGCGCCCAATGATCTGCCCCAGGGCATGACCAGCGTCATCGTGATGGGCCACCAGATGGAAGAGGACCTTGTGGCCACCTATCCGTCTGCCCTTGCAGGGGCCGCCACGGGCCGCGAATACAGCCATGAGGCCGCCATTGTCATGCAGATGGCCGCCTATATCCGCAACCTGGGCTATGAAGCGACCGCAAGTATGAATGACACCGGTCTGGTGATCCCTTACGCGATCAAGGCCGGTTTGGGGGAATATGCGCGCAACCAGATGGTGATCACGCCAGAATTCGGCCCGCGGCTGCGGTTCTCAAAGATATTCACCAATCTGCCGCTGGCCCATGACAGCCCAAGACCCCAAGGTGTGCGCGCCTTTTGCGATATCTGCACCAAATGCGCTGACGCCTGCCCGGTCAAAGCCTTGCCCTATGGCCCCCCTGAGGTCGGAGGCGGAAATGTCTCGGCGATCAGGGGCGTGCGCAAATGGACCTCGGACGCAGAGAAATGTTTCGGCTTTTGGGCCAAGCTGTCGTCGGATTGTGCCATCTGCATGCGGGTTTGCCCGTTCAACCGGGATTTTTCAAAATGGCCGCACCGGCTGTGGCTCAAGCTTGCGCTGTCGCCTTGGCGCAAGCTGGCGCTTTGGCTGGACCGCCGCCGGGGCGGGCGGCGCAAGCCGTCCGATTGGTGGGCACGCCCGCATGAAAAAGGCAGCCGTTGAGACGCACCGGACCGTTGGGACACGCAGGGCATTCTGCGCGGATTTGCACATAAGCAAATGCCTGCGGCCCTTGTCGCAGGCCCCCTTGCGCGCCATCTTAGGCGAAACCGATCAAAGGAAACCCTTCATGTCCCTCAGACCCACATTGGAAACCCGCCGTGCTGTCCCCACGTTGGAAGGGGCCGGTGTCAAGCTGCACCGCGCTTTTGGCTTTCAGGACCCAAGCGAACTTGACCCTTTCTTGCTGTTTGACGATTTTCGCAACGAGCGCCCGGAGGATTTCGAAAAAGGCTTTCCCTGGCACCCCCACCGCGGCATCGAAACCATCACCTATGTTCTGGAAGGCACCGTGGATCATGGCGATTCACTGGGCAATGTAGGCACTTTGGGTGCGGGCGATGTGCAATGGATGACCGCCGGACGCGGCATCCTGCATCAGGAAATGCCACATGGAAACAGCCGCGGCCAGATGCATGGTTTTCAGCTGTGGGGCAATCTGCCTGCCAGCCAAAAAATGGTCGCCCCCCGCTACCAGGATGTGACCAGCGCGGATATCCCGGTGGTGACAGATGATGACGGCACCCGGGTCAAGGTGATCACCGGTGAATTCTGGGGCAAGACAGGACCCGTAGATGGCATTGCCGCTGACCCGCAATATCTGGATATCACTGTTCCCGCAGGCGTCAAAAAGACGTTTAAGATCGACACCTATCGTCGCGCTTTTGCTTATGTTTTCCAAGGTAAGG
This sequence comes from Sulfitobacter sp., assembly GCA_017854855.1. GTDB lineage: Bacteria > Pseudomonadota > Alphaproteobacteria > Rhodobacterales > Rhodobacteraceae > Sulfitobacter. The sequence goes on from JAFMGZ010000041.1 coordinate 25,260, forward strand.
GGGCCTTTGCCGACGCGTCAAAACCCAGCGGCGTCTTGCTGGAAAAAGAAGTCGCCGGCGAAGAGGTGAACATCCGCGACATGTCCGGGGACCGCACGCTGATCCGTTTTGGCACCGGCGATGAAGTCACCGTTCAGGCAGGGCCAGAGGGGCTGCGTTTTTTGTTGATCTCGGGTGCGCCGATCGAAGAACCGGTCGCATGGCATGGCCCGATCGTGATGAACACCCGCGCGGAACTGGAGAAAGCCTTTGCTGAACTGCGCAACGGGACCTTTATCAAACCCGCGCATTAACGCGATTGACGCAGGCAACATGGGGCGCGGGAACCTGCGCCCCGTGGCACGGTGCGAATTAACCAATTTACCATTTAACCACTGATCCTGTTTGAACTTTCCGAAACAATGAAAACCGCTATTCCCCTCGTCAGGTGCTGTCGGGGGATTGGACGCGTTTGACGTTTATATAGGATTTTCAAATGGCCACTTATTTTATCAAGGCCGCTGCGCTGGCGGCCATGACCACGTTGACATCGCAGGCGGCGCAGGCTGACAGCGGGTTGGGCATCATTGGCGGTGACCTGCTGCTTGGCTATTCCAACCAGACCGGTGAAGGGGGATATGTCGCCGGAACCTTGGATGTCGCCATCACTCAATTTCACGGGGCGCAGTTTGATCTTCAGTACGAAGAGCGTAGCACAGGTGCCATCGGGCGGATCGGGACGGTCCTCTACATGACACCGCGCCAGGGGCAGAAATATGGTCTGAGCCTGATGGTGGCCGACCGCAACAACGCCTCTGCGACCTATGGGCAGCTGGGGGCTGCGGGCATGTTTCAGATTGGCGAAGATGTAAACCTTGAGGTCCGGGCCACCGTCGGCCTGTCGAGCAAGAATGATCTGGACTGGATCGGCATCGGTGCCGGTGTGCATTGGCAAGCCACCACTGCCACAAGGCTCTATGCCCATTACGACCTGACCGAATTTGATGAGGCCAGTTTCAGGGCGCGCGCCAATGAGGTCACCTTTGGGGTGCAGACACGGCTCAACAACAGTCCGGTTTCGCTGTTTGCCGAGGCATCGCGTGACTGGCTAAGCGGGCGCAATGCTGCGGGTGTCGATACGACAATCCGTGCGGGCCTGTCCATTTCGTTGGGGCGGCGTGGCAACAATCAGCCCAGTTTCCGGGTGGCAGACCCGATGCGCCAATTGCTGCGCCGGGGACTTTTCTGATCGTTCCGAAATGCGGCTTTGCAGGCCGGACCTTTTGTCCGGCCTGCGCCCAAACATGGCCGTCATTGCAATAACGTTGTCCGAAATACCCGATCCATCACGCCCCCCCTTAACGCGCTGCCATATTTTTCAGACGGCATTAAGGGGTGTACGATTTTCCAAGAAACGACCTAACCCGCGCCAACAGCCTTGCGCACCATGTCCCAATATTGGGCCACAACCTGATCCAGAGACAACCGCCCGCCTGTTCGGTACCAGGTGTTGACCCCAGTCAGCATCGCGATGATGGCCAGGGTGACGATCTTGGTATCCTCGACGGCAAAGACACCCTGCTTGGCCCCGTCCCTCAGGATCGTTTCCAGCCGGTCTTCGTAGCGACGCCGCAGGTCTTCAATATGGGCAAAATTTTCGGGGCTGAGGTTGCGCAATTCCATATAGGCAATGAATACCTCATCGGGCCGATCCGCGTGGAACCGGATGTGAAACTCCACAAAGGTCTGCAGCCGCTTCAACGGATCGCCGCCACCACCGCTTTGGGCTTCTTTCAACAGCTCGGTCATATGCCCCTGCATCAGGTCAAACAAAAGCGATTGTTTATCGGGCGTGTAATTGTACAAGGCCCCCGCCTGCACACCGACCTCTGCTGCAATGGACCGCATGGAGACCGCCGCATAGCCGCGTTGGGCAAACAGCCGCAATGCCGCTTGCCGCACCCTTGGTCCTGTAATCCCCGCGTGAGAGCCTGTTGTTCGTGCCATGGGCGTAAATTAATGAACAATCGTTCAAAAGCAAAGCCCGCTTGCGCGGTGCTTTCGGGTGGTGCAAGAACGAGGCCATGAAACCTTTCGCCCGCCTTTGCCTTTTGTCGCTTGCCGCAGCCAGTCTTGCCGGTTGCACGCAGTTTCCAGAACTCGACCGGACACAGACAGTGCAGCTGGAGGCGGCAGAATACCCGCCCCTCGTGTCGCTGGATCAGATCCTGGCACAGGCGCAGGCCCCGCAGGCCGAACCCGCGCAGACCCAATCCAATCTTGATGGCCGATTGAGCGGCCTGCGGGCCCGTGCCAACCGCATGCGCGGCGCGGTTCTGACGGAACAGGAAAAGCGGCGGCTGGACGAAGGCCTGCGATAGCGATTTGCCGCGTTGCATGGCGGGCGCGAAACGGCTACATCGCGGCTCAATTCCGTTTTGAAAAGGACCGCCCAAATGTCTGACCCCCTTCGTCTTGGTATTGCAGGTTTGGGCACCGTCGGTGTCGGCGTGATCCGCATCATCCGCAAGCAAGCAGCCTTGCTTGAGGCCCGCACAGGCCGCCGCATCACGATTTCAGCGGTATCGGCCCGGTCAAAGGACAAGGACCGTGGTGTTTCCCTGTCCGATTACGCATGGGAAGATGATCCCGTGGCGCTGGCCACCCGCGATGATGTCGATCTGTTTGTCGAGCTGATGGGCGGCGAAGACGGCCCTGCCAAAAATGCGACCGAAGCCGCATTGAAAGCCGGCAAGGACGTGGTCACCGCCAACAAGGCCATGCTGGCGATTCATGGCCAATCCCTTGCAGAGCTGGCCGAGGCAGCCAACCGTGCCATTCGCTACGAGGCCGCCGTTGCCGGCGGCATTCCAGTGATCAAGGCGCTGATGGAAGGCCTGGCAGGCAACCAGATCACCCGCGTGATGGGCGTGATGAACGGCTCTTGCAATTACATCCTCACCCGGATGGAGAACTCTGGCAAAACCTACCAAGAGATATTCGCCGAAGCCGATGGCCTGGGCTATCTGGAGGCCGATCCGCAGTTGGACGTGGGCGGCATTGATGCAGCACATAAACTGGCCATTCTCAGCGCCATCGCCTTTGGCACACGCGTCAATTTCGACGGTATCCAGCTTGAGGGGATTGAGCGGGTCAGTATCGAAGACATTCGTGCCGCAGCCGACATGGGCTACAAGATTAAGCTGCTGGGCGTGGCACAGATGACCGGGCGCGGGCTGGAGCAGCGCATGCAGCCTTGTTTGGTGCCTGACACATCGCCCCTGGGCCAGTTGGATGGCGGCACCAATATGGTGGTGCTGGAAGGCGATGCGGTGGGACAGATTGTGCTGCGCGGTGCCGGCGCGGGCGAAGGGCCAACGGCCAGTGCGGTGATGGCAGATGTCTGCGACATTGCGCGCGGCCTGCGCGGCCCGGTCTTTGGCCAGCCCGCAGCCAGCCTTGTCACCTCAACCGCAGCCCTGTCGCAACTGCCTGCGCCCTATTACCTGCGGATGGATCTGGTAGACAAACCCGGTGCCTTGGCCAAGATCGCAACCGTTCTGGGCGAGGCAGGCGTCAGCATCAACCGGATGCGCCAATATGAACATGATGCCGCTTCTGCGCCGGTTCTGATCGTCACGCATAAGACCACCCATGCCAACCTGGAAGAAGCCCTGGGCCGGATGGACGGCACAGGCGTCTTGGCCGGTGCTCCCGTGGCCCTGCGCATCGAAGAGGTCTAGCAGCACAGTCAGCTTGGCCCGCCTGCCATCCCGCAAAGGACGCCCATGTTAGCCTACGCTGGCCTATTCGCATCTGCTTTCGTCGCAGCAACCGTGCTGCCCATGCAATCCGAAGCCGTGCTGGTTGGCCTTTTGCTGCAGGCAGAACGTGCTGTTCTGGCGCTTTTCATCGTGGCCACGGTGGGCAATGTGCTTGGCTCCGTCGTAAATTGGTACATGGGTCGATTCTTGCTGACCTTCAAAGATCGCGCCTGGTTTCCCGCGTCAGACCAGCAGCTTGCCCGCGCTCAAGGCTGGTATCAACGCTATGGAAAATGGTCGCTGCTGGGCAGTTGGTTGCCTGTGATCGGCGATCCCCTGACCATTGTCGCGGGCATTTTGCGGGCCCCGCTGCCCTCTTTCGTCATTCTTGTGACACTGGCCAAGGGCGGGCGCTATGCGGTCCTGACCGCGCTCACATTGGCGTGGCTCCAATAGTTTTTGGAAACCACGCGCAAGGACGGGCAAGCCCGCTTTGTCAGCAGCATATGTCACTGTCTGATCGCCAATGCAGCGCTTGCCACTAACTTGTGTCTCAAACCCCGTATTTTCCGCCCCACCGCACGCCATAACACCAATGACAGCGCCAAGATCGTAAAGGTGGACATTGGCGCGCGCCTTGGCATGCTTGTGCAAAAGCACGCCTGTCGCTAGAGGGGGTGCAACAAAACAGCTTCAAGGACCCTGCACATGACCGCTTCTGCCGATTTCCAAGACCGTATGCTTTCTCTTGGCCTTGCCCGCGTATCCGAAGCAGCGGCGCTTGCCTCTGCAAAGCTGATCGGCAAGGGCGATGAGAAAGCCGCCGACCAGGCGGCGGTCAACGCCATGCGCGAACAGCTGAACCTGCTGGACATCGCCGGTGTCGTTGTCATCGGCGAAGGCGAACGGGACGAGGCCCCGATGCTGTATATCGGTGAAGAAGTCGGCACCGGCAACGGCCCCGGCGTCGATATCGCGCTTGACCCGCTTGAAGGCACGACCCTGACCGCCAAGGACATGCCAAATGCCCTGACCGTCATCGCGATGGGCCCGCGCGGCTCAATGTTGCATGCGCCCGATACCTATATGGACAAGCTGGCCATCGGGCCAGGCTATGAAACCGATGTTGTCACCCTGGACATGACCCCCGGCGAACGGGTCGAGGCGCTGGCAAAGGCGCGTGGCTGCAGCCCCTCAGACATCACCGTCTGTATCCTTGAGCGCCCCCGCCATGAGGCGATGATCGCAGAGGTCCGCGCCAAAGGGGCCGCGATCCGGCTGATCACCGACGGTGACGTGGCAGGTGTGATGCATTGCGCAGACCCCGATACCGGGATCGACATGTACATGGGCTCTGGCGGTGCGCCCGAAGGCGTGCTGGCCGCAGCCGCGCTGAAATGCATGGGCGGACAGATGTATGGCCGCCTGTTGTTCCGCAACGATGACGAACGCGGCCGCGCCACCAAGGCCGGGATCACGGATTTTGACCGTATCTATACCCGCGACGACATGGTCACCGAAGACGTGATCTTTGCGGCGACGGGCGTCACAGGCGGCAGCCTGCTGCCCGGCGTCAAACGCGAATTGGGCTGGATGACAACGGAAACGCTGATCATGCGGTCAAAATCTGGCTCCGTGCGGCGCATCAACTACCGCACCCCCATCGAAAAACACTAACGCGGTCGGTCGGCCCTGCCCGACCGTTTCAGTCATTTCGCATCAGGAAAGGGACAGTCCCATGTCATACTTAGGCGTTGAGACATCCCTGACCGGACGCCGCTGGGTCGGCCCCGGCGTCGAGGTGGAGCGCGCAGCCGAGCTTTTGACCCAGCGCAGCACCCTGCCCGCTGCGGTCTGTCAGGTTCTGGCGCACCGTGGCGTGACACCGGAGGAGGCGGAAAGCTACCTTGCGCCATCGCTGCGCGACCTGATGCCCGATCCCCGCAGCCTCAAGGACATGGAAACCGCCGCCGCGCGGTTCCTTGCTGCCGTAAACAACCGCCAAAGGATCGCGATCTTTGCCGACTACGATGTCGACGGCGGCAGTTCCGCCGCGCTCTTGCTGGTCTGGCTGCGCGAGATGGGAAGCAAAGCCACCCTGTATATCCCCGACCGGATCGACGAAGGCTATGGCCCCAACGAAGAGGCGATGGCGGCACTGGCGGCACAGCACGACCTGATCATCTGCGTGGATTGCGGCACGCTGTCCCATGATCCCATCGCGGCAGCCGCCGCTGCCGATGTCATCGTTCTGGACCACCACCTGGGCGGAGAGACCCTGCCCGACGCATTGGCCGTGGTGAACCCAAACCGACAGGACGAAGACGGTGCCTGCGCGCATCTTTGCGCTGCTGCCGTGGTCTTTCTTATGCTGGTCGAAACAGGTCGCCAGCTGCGCGAGGCGGGCCGCAAGGGGCCCGACCTGATGGCGCTGCTGGATCTTGTGGCACTGGCCACCGTCGCGGATGTGGCCCCCCTGACAGGCGTCAACCGCGCCTTTGTCCGGCAGGGCTTGCGTGTCATGGCCCGGCGCGAACGTCTGGGGATCACCGCATTGGCCGATGTCGCCCGCATGGAGACAGCCCCCACTGCCTATCACCTGGGTTTCCTGCTGGGGCCGCGCATCAACGCCGGGGGCCGGATCGGTCAGGCCGATCTGGGCGCGCGCCTGCTGGCCTCTGACGATCCGCATGAAACGGCAGCCCTGGCCGAACGGCTTGATCATTTGAACACCGAACGGCGCGAAGTCGAAGCATCCGTGCGTGCCGCAGCACTGGATCAGGCAGAAACGCGCGGCTTTGACGCGCCGCTGGTCTGGGCCTCTGGCCCCGGCTGGCATCCGGGCGTCGTGGGCATTGTCGCCTCTCGCCTCAAGGAAGCCTCCAACCGCCCCGCGATTGTCATCGGCGTTGAGAACGGAATCGGCAAAGGCTCTGGCCGTTCGGTCAGTGGGATTGACCTGGGCGCACCGATCCAACGTTTGGCCGCCGAAGGGTTGCTGATCAAAGGGGGCGGTCACAAGATGGCGGCAGGCCTGACCGTGGCCGAAGAAAACATCGCCCCTGCAATGGCCCGTCTGGCCGAATTGCTTGCCAAACAGGGCGCGCATCTGGGTGGTCCTGCCGACCTCAAGGTCACAGGCCTGCTGATGCCCGGTGCCGCCACTGTCGAACTGGCCGAAATAGTCGAACAGGCCGGACCTTTCGGTGCCTCATCGCCCGCACCTCGCTATGCCTTTGCCGACATGCAGATTCTTTTTGCCAAACGCGTGGGCGAAAGCCACCTTAAAATCAGCTTTGGCGACGGGTTGGGCGGCAAGATGGAGGCCATCGCCTTTGGTGCCTATGACAGCGCGCTGGGGCCCGCGTTGGAAAACCACGGTGGGGCAAGGTTCCATCTGGCGGGGCGTTTGGACATAAATTCATGGCGCGGACGCCAGACCGTCCAGCTGCGATTGGAAGACGCGGCACCGGCCTAAAAAGCTTTTCTCAACTTTCCGCGAAATTTCCACTTGCGCGCGGTGCGGTCATTCCGTAATGAACCGCTCACAAGAGTGGCCCGTTCGTCTATCGGTTAGGACGCCAGGTTTTCAACCTGGAAAGAGGGGTTCGATTCCCCTACGGGCTGCCACTT
>JAFMGZ010000091.1 GCA_017854855.1 Sulfitobacter sp.
CGCAGTTCAGCGGTGGTTCCGTCACCATGCAGGGGGCCACGCCCGCCAGCTTTACAGCCGACAACACCGGCGTGGTGTGTTTTGCCTCCGGCACGATGATCCGGACCCCAAAAGGCGAGGTCGCAATAGAGGACCTCTGCCCGGGTGACCTTGTCGAAACGTTCGATCATGGGGCGCAACCGATCCGCTGGATCGGATCAACAATCGTGCCCGCCCGGGATCATCTGGCCCCGATCCGCATCGCGCGGGGCGTGCTGGGCAATCACCGCGATCTGTTGGTGTCGCCCCAGCACCGGATGCTGCTGACCGGCTGGCAAAGTGAGCTGCTCTACGGCGATACAGAAACCTTGATCGCGGCGAAACACCTGATCAACGACACCACGATCCGCCGCCAGACCGGTGGCTTTGTGACCTATTTCCACATGCTCTTTGACGCGCATGAACTGGTCTGGGCCGAAGGCGCGCTGTCTGAAAGCTTCCATCCTGGCATGGCCGGCCTGAACGCCCTGAGCAAAACAGCACAGGCCGAGATATTTGAGCTTTTCCCCCAGCTAAAGGACTTTCCCGCAGCCTATGGCCCCACGGCCCGCACCTGCCTGCGACATAGCGACGGACCGGAACTGGCCATGCCCCTGTCACAAGACAGCCGTTCAGCGGCCCAGGATTGGGAAAGCAGTCAGATCAGCGCCAATTTGGTGTCGGGATTTATCTACTAGCACTAAAAATTGGGGCGGTTGAGGCTCTCTGCGCACTCAGGCTGGATGCATGACATCTGCATTTGCACCGGCAGCACCCTATGGCGGCCAGTCCTGCGTCTGCGCAACCCGGCCTCCCCTTCAGCCCACCCGCGTCAAAAAACGCCCTTTCGAAGTAGGGTAAGGCAAGCTACAGACCCCCAAGAATATTTCCACGTTGGCCCGACCGACCTTAGGTCCTGCCCATAATCCGACAGAACGCATGATTGGGAGATTTTGCCGTGCAGACACCCTATTACCTCATCGACAAATCCCGCCTGCTTCCCAACCTGGAAAAAATCGCCTGGCTGCGCGAAGCCTCCGGCGCGAAATCCTTGCTGGCGCTCAAATGCTTTGCCACCTGGTCGGTCTTTGACTTCATGGCAGACTACATGGACGGCTCGACGTCATCGTCATTGTACGAAGTACGGTTGGGCAAGGAAAAATTTCCGGGCGAAACCCATGCCTATTCCGTGGCCTATGCCGATCATGAGATCGACGAGGTTTTGGCGTGCTCTGACAAGATAATTTTCAACTCGATCGGGCAGCTGCAGAAATTCGCACAGGCATCGCAGGGCCATATCCGCGGATTGCGGGTGAACCCGGGCGTGTCGACATCCGAATTTGATCTGGCCGATCCTGCCCGCCCCTTTAGCCGTCTGGGTGAACATGACCCTGCCATGATCGCCCAAGTCACCGATCAGATCAGTGGTTTGATGTTCCACAACAACTGCGAAAACGACAGTTTTGAACGGTTCGACGAGATGCTGACCTTGATCGAAGATCGTTTCGGCGCAGTGATCCATGACATGGACTGGATCAGCCTGGGCGGCGGCATCCATTTTACCGGCGAAGGATATCCGCTGGATCGCCTCGCCGCGCGGCTCAAGGCATTTGGCAGCAGGTTCGGGGTTCAGGTCTATCTTGAACCCGGAGAAGCGGCGATCACCGGTGCGGCAACGCTTGAGGTGACGGTGCTTGATACCATGCACAACGGCAAGAACCTTGCGATTGTCGACAGTTCCATTGAGGCCCATATGCTGGATCTGCTGATCTACCGTGAGCCTGCGAAAATCGCGCCGAATACAGGTGATCACACATGGATGATCTGCGGAAAATCCTGCCTTGCCGGCGATATCTTTGGCGAGTTTCGCTTTGATGCGCCCCTCAAGGCCGGGGATCGCCTTTCGTTTCAGGACGCCGCAGGGTACACCATGGTCAAGAAAAACTGGTTCAACGGGGTAAAGATGCCAGGCATCGCAATCCGCGAACTGGACGGAAGCATTCGATTGGTGCGCGATTTTGGCTATGATGATTTCGCCGCCGCGCTGTCTTGACGATAAATAAAAGGGATCACTTGGATACATGAAACGCAATGTTCTTATCATCGGCGCTGGTGGCGTCGCACAGGTCGTGGCGCATAAATGCGCGCAAAACAACGACGTGCTGGGCGATCTTCACATAGCAAGCAGAACTGTCGCCAAATGCGAGGCCATTATCCAAAGCGTGCATGACAAGGTTGCGATGAAACAGGACGGCGTTTTGCAAGCCCATGCCGTGGACGGCATGGACAGTGCGGCGGTTGCAGACCTGATCAACCGGACGGCATCACAGATCGTGATCAACGTGGGCTCTCCTTTTGTGAACATGACCGTGCTTGAGGCCTGCATCCAGACGGGGGCCGCCTATATCGACACTGCAATCCACGAAGATCCGACCAAGATATGCGAAACCCCGCCATGGTATGCCAACTACGAATGGAAGCGTCGCCAAGACTGTGCCCATGCCGGTGTCACCGCGATCCTGGGGGCCGGTTTCGACCCGGGGATGGTGAATGCATTTGCGCGCTTTGCCGTGGATGAATTCATGGACAAGGTGACCTCAATCGACATCGTCGATATCAACGCGGGCAACCATGGCAAGTATTTCTCGACGAACTTCGATCCCGAGATCAACTTTCGCGAATTCACCGGCACCGTGTACAGCTGGCAGCAAGGGGCCTGGCAAGAGAACAAGATGTTCGAGGTTGGCCGCGAATGGGACCTTCCCGTCGTAGGCAAACAAAAGGCCTATATGTCCGGTCACGATGAGGTCCATTCGCTGGCCGCGAATTACCCCGATGCCGACATCCGTTTCTGGATGGGCTTTGGCGATCATTACATCAATGTGTTTACCGTCCTGCAAAACCTTGGCTTGTTGTCCGAACAGCCTGTTGTCACCGCTGAGGGTCTTGAGGTTGTACCGCTGAAAGTGGTGAAGGCCGTTCTGCCCGACCCCTCCAGCCTTGCACCCGGTTACACCGGCAAAACCTGCATCGGCGATCTGGTAAAGGGTGTGAAGGACGGCAAAGAGGTCGAGGTCTTCGTGTACAATGTGGCCGACCACAAGGATGCCTATAACGAAGTCGGCAGTCAGGGTATTTCCTACACCGCCGGTGTGCCGCCCGTGGCGGTTGCGATGTTGATCGCCGACGGCACCTATGACCACGGCACCATGATGAACGTAGAAGAATTGGACCCCAAGCCGCTCTTTACCCTGCTTGACAAGATCGGACTGCCAACGCGGGTGAAAGATGCCAATGGCGACCGGGAATGGCACCGCCTGTAGGTCACTGACCCTGCCCCTATAACTCAACAGCCCATATGGCCCCGTCACCCGCCTTGGCAAAGGGGGTGACGGTCATACTGCCGCGGACCAGGGTCGGCCGCGCATTTTGGTATTTCGATAGCTGCCGGGCTTGATATCCATCAACCTCTTGCCCCGCGCGTCTGTGTATCTTGATGCTATGGCAAGAGAACCTGTTGGACCCATCGACATCATCGGATGCGCACCAGGCCGGATAATACCGGGTCTGTTGTTTGAACGCGTGGCCCGCGATGGCGACCGTGTCTGTATTACTGCGTTGCGCAACAAAGTCTGGACCAACATGACCCGGCGGAGGGTATCGCAGAGGGTCAGACAATTGCGAGCCGCCCTGGATCTGCTGCCGAACGAAATGGAAAGGATCGCCTTTGATATCGCGGCCATGGCGAAGGGGCTGATAACTGTGCCGGTGAATATGCATGACGGCCTGCGAAAGGCCTGTTCAATCCGGTACAACACCGAGGCACGTCTGCAGTTGCGTGATGGTCCGATGGCACCCCAACATCGGCGCATAAATGAGGACTGTTTTCCACGCCCGTCGCCGCAGATGTATCCGCGCGGCCTTACCCGGCAAGGCCGGAAATGAGAGGCCAGGAATGACCACGATCATTCATTCAGACCCCAGCCGGGATCTTCAGGTGCTGCTGGATGATACACTCCCCCCCGACCTGCTCGAACTGCTTGACCAGACGATCTGGGGGCAGCACGGCGTATCCTTCCGGTCCCTCGACATGGCAAAGATGTTGCAGGATCTTTCAAACCCCAGCTTCATGCGCCTGACCAAGAGCGGACGGACCGTGGCTGCCGCGGTCAGGAACCGCAAGCAGGTTGAGATCGCCGGTACCCCATATGACGCCGTCCATCTGGCGCTGTTTGCCGTACACCGCGATTTCACTAGGCAGGGACTGGGCAGCGTATTGGCGCAGGTGTCCAGAACCCACTACTTTGACCTGCTGCAGGCACCAGGCGTGCTGTACGGCTATATCGAAAGCGGTAATGAGGCGTCCTTGCGCCTTAATCTTGGTCTGGGATATCAGGATATGGGCGAGATACGATCGCGCATTTTCAGCCGCTCGCGCCCCCGTCTGTCTGATCGCGTCGAAGTGTTGGGTCAGAACGCCCGCCCTGACATGCTTGCCCGTCTCAAGGCGGCCTACCACAGCCATGCCCTTTGCAGCTTTGACACCTCGCTTGACCCCGACCGCTATCTGGTTTTGCGCCGTCAGGGCCACATTGTGGCCGGTGCGCAGGTGCATGTCCTGCATTGGCAACTGTTGGCCTTGCCGGGCTGGCAGGGAAAAATTGCCATGCAGGTCCTGCCCCATATCCCGCTTCTTGGCCGGGAATTCAAACCTGCTGACCTTCGATTTGCCCGTGTCGGCAATATCTTTGCCGAACCGGGGTCCGAAGCGTTGATCAGTGAAATCCTTGAGACCGCATTGGCCGCACAGCACCTGCCTTTTGCCGCCGTGCTGGCCGATCCGCGTGGCGCGGTAGAAAGCCGAATTCTGTCAGCCGTAGATTTCGGTGCACTGGATCACGTCGTATCCGGCGCATTTCACCTGATCGGAGAATTCAAGGGCGTGGATCAGCATCAGCTCAAGCAGCTTTCCAAAGCGCCGGTCGTGATCTCTCCCAAGGATCCGCTGTGACCGCGCGGGTGGAAACCCGGTTGCAGGCTGAACTGCAGGCCTACCGACTTAATATTGCGGCGAACTCTTCGCGCAGCGCTTTCTTTTGCACCTTGCCCATGGTGTTGCGGGGCAGTTCAGGCACAACAACAAGCTTCTGCGGCTGCTTGAAACGCGCCAGTGACTTGCCAATATTTTCCCCGATACCATCCAGATCCAGGTTTTCACCGGGCTTGGCGACCAGGATGCCAATCACACTTTCGCCAAAGTCAGGATGCGGCACGCCGATGACCGCGCTTTCAAGCACACCATCCTGTTCATCCAAAATCAGCTCAATCTCCTTGGGGTAAATGTTGTAGCCACCCGATATGATGAGGTCCTTGTTGCGCCCGACAATCGTGACATAGCCGTCCGGGTCGATCTGCCCCAGGTCACCGGTGATGAAAAAACCGTCTTCACGCAGTTCCTCGGCCGTCTTTTCGGGCATCTGCCAGTACCCTTGGAACACGTTCGGGCCGCGCACCTCGATCTCGCCGATCTCACCCTGCGCAAGCGTCTTGCCCGTCTTGCTGTCTGTTATCTTCAACTCCACCCCCGGCAGCGGAAAGCCGACAGTCCCCGCACGCCTTTCCCCATCATAGGGGTTCGAGGTGTTCATATTCGTTTCGGTCATGCCGTATCGCTCAAGGATCCGGTGCCCGGTTCTGTCTTCGAACTGAACATGGGTTTCGGCCAAAAGCGGCGCGCTGCCAGAGACGAAAAGGCGCATGTGCTGCGCCAGATCTTTTGTGAAACGCGCATCAGACAGCAGACGGGTATAGAATGTGGGCACCCCCATAAGGCTGGTGGCGCGCGGCAGCTCCGCAATCATCTGGTCCAGGTCGAATTTCGGCAAAAAGATCATCTGCCCGCCTGAAAGCAGGATGATATTCGTGGCAACGAACAACCCATGCGTATGGAATATCGGCAAGGCATGGAGCAGGACGTCATCTGAGGTGAACCGCCATTCAGACAGCAGAACACGCGCGTTTGACAGCAGGTTGCCCTGGCTCAGCATTGCCCCTTTTGAACGCCCCGTGGTGCCCGATGTATACAGGAATGCGGCAAGATCGCTTTCGTCTCGCGACACTGTGTCGAACGTCCGGGGAAATGCCGCGGCCTTGTCTGGGAAAGAGCCTGAGCCGTCAGCGTTCAGCGTTTCCAGACGCGCGTTGCAGCGTTCTGCAATCGGTGCCAGCGCATGTTTTTTGGTGTCATCGCCCAAAAGGATCCCAGCGCCGCTGTTTTCCACGAAATAGGAAACCTCATCTGCCGTATAAGCAGTATTCAGGGGCAGGAACACCAAACCCGCTTGCGCGCAGGCGGCATAGACTGCCAGCGCCTGAGGGGATTTTTCAATTTGCACGGCGACGCGATCACCGGGCACCAGCCCAAAGTCGGTCAGCAGCCCCGCGTATCTGGCGGCCATATCCAGAAAGCTGGCATAGGTCAGGTTCTGATTGCCGGGCAGTTGCAAAAAGACGGCGTCGCTGCCGATATGCTGTCCAAACAGGGTGTCGAAAAGGGGATTGGCCATGGCCCAGTTCCTTAGTTGGCAGAGGAAACCGCCGCGTTGAGTGCATGCACCTGAGGCGATGCGGCGACAGTTTTTCGGTTACAAATTATTCGTCGTTGGTCGTGATCTGGGACGTGTCATATAGATAATTGAACATCTTGCCACCTGATTGCAAAGCCCATCCGCCCGGCAAGCATCCGCTCAGCATCAAATCTCAGATCCAGTGGCTTCATCAGACCCCTCCTCAGGCGACCAGACGGTGTTCCACGATACGTGCCATGATAGCGGCCCCCGCCACGGCCGCGCCATATGCCTTCAGCTTTTCCGCGACGATGCCGCAGGTGCCCGTTTGCTCAAAACCGGTTTCGGGATGGGCGGGCAGATC
>JAFMGZ010000042.1 GCA_017854855.1 Sulfitobacter sp.
GACGAAGTGTTTGGAGCGGCTGCGCAGCGATACCTGACCAATAATCCCGAGGTGATTAACGTCGCCATGGCCCCAGATCTGATTATCACCTCAATATTTCCGATCGAGGGTAACGAGAAAGCCATCGGGCTGAATTATCGCGAGAACGAAGAGCAATTTCCAAAGGTCCAGCAGGCGATGGAAACCGGAGACGGGTTGGTCACGGGCCCTGTCAATCTGGTGCAGGGGGGGCAGGGGCTGATCCTGCGGCAACCTATTTTCGTAAAGCGGAACCCAGAAGATGAGGCCAGCCAAGAGCCCTGGGGCATGTTGTCTATGGTGGTGGACTACCAGGCCTTTTTGGATGGGCTTGGATTGCCCGAGTTCACCAAGAAATATGATATTCTGATTCACGAAATCGGCGCTGAAAGCCATGAACAGCAGACCTTTTTCGGGGACCCTGCGATATTGGACCGCGACCCCGAAAAGCTGGAGTTCGACTTTCCCTTTGGGGTTTGGGAATTGGCGGCGACCACGGCCGGCGGATGGCCAAAATTCCGACCTGATTTCCAGAGAACTCTGGCCATCGAATATTTGGTTCTAGTACTTGTTTTGGGCGTTTTGTGGTATGTTTTGCAGCTGGTCGAGGCGCATCGCACCAACAAAAGACTGCTGACAAATGCAATTGAGGCGCTGCCCGATGCCTTTGTCATCTTTGACCCAAAAGGCCGGATGGTGACCTGCAACAGCAGATACGTGGAGTTGCTGGGCGGGGATCCGGAACTGATCGTGCCGGGGGTCCATTACCGGCAGCTGATCTTGGCAGCAATTGACCGCAGGAACATGCTGGAGGCGATCGGCCGCGAACAGGAATGGCTGGCCGACTGGGAGCAAAAGCGCAAGAAGGGCAGTTTTGACCATGAGATCACAACGCTGACGGGCCGGGTGATCCGTGCGTCCGACCGGACCATGCCTGACGGAAATACCGTTGGCCTGCGGGTTGATGTAACGGAACTGAAAGAGGCAAAGGTGGCGGCAGATGCCGCGAACAAGGCCAAATCGGATTTCATGGCGGTGCTGAGCCATGAATTGCGCACTCCGCTGACCGTCATGCTGGGCATGGCGCGCCTGTCCCAGAACATTGACCGTTTGCCCGCGTCCAAGGCGCTGAGCGGCAAGGTGGCGCAGCTGCCCCAAGAGGATCAGGAGATATTGGGCAACCACGTTGATGCCGTCTATGCCAGCGTCAAGGATATGATGATCAAGGTCGAAAATTCGGGCGAACATCTGATGTTCCTCGTGAATGAGATCCTTGATTTTGCCAAGATGGAAGCCAGCGGTTTGACCCTGAACCGCGAGCAGACAGACATTGCGGATATCATCAAGACGGCAGCTGACCAGATATCGCCGATGATCTTGGAAAAGGGTCTTGAGCTGGTGGTCGATGACACATCTTGCGTGGTTCACGTGGACCCCAAACGTATCCAGCAGGTGCTGATGAACCTGCTGGGGAATGCGGCAAAATTTACCCCCGCAGGCAAGATCAGCGTAACGACCCAGATCGGGCCGCAGGGTGTTGAGGTTCAGGTTGAGGATACCGGCCTGGGCATGCCGGACAGCGAAGTGGAAAAGATCTTTGAGCCTTTCCATCAGGTGGATTCATCCAAAAGGCGGGGCATTGGCGGCACGGGGCTGGGTTTGGCCATCTCTCGTGAAATTGCGGTGTCCCATGGCGGCAATTTGACCGCAACCACCACCGAAGGAAGCGGAAGTATTTTTACCCTGTTGCTCAGATTGCCACCCGTGCTTGATGAACCCATCGTCTGCCAGGATGCTGAGATGTTGACCTGAGGTCCATTTGCGCGGAACCGTTTCAGACGCCAGATTGCGATCATGCGGGATTGGGCGTTGTTTCCAAAAACAGGTCAAACGCCCCTTTTTTAGGCTTTTGTATCTCTGGCCCAATTTCTGCCACATTCAGCCGCCACAATGGTTAACAGCCCAAAAGATCTTCAGTTTAGTGAACGACAACAGGCTCTTCGCCAGAAGGCGAGATGGGGTTCGTGACGGATATAGCGGCCTATATTTGCACCATTTTGCGTGGCATCGCAGAAATCGGGTCAGATCGCCAAACCAACAGCAGGCCAGAATGCGCCAGAAATTCGTGGCAAAAAGGCAGCATAGGTTTCTAAACAAAGAACAAACGGTCAAAACCTTAACAAATTGTTAACCAGACAGGGAGTTTTCCCAAAGAGGTCTGACGATGTTGTGTTAGGATTTTGGAAAAATATAAAAAAACGACCGAGGCAGAAAAATGCAGCAGCAAATAGCAGAAGACAAGCTTGTCCAGTTTCAGGCGGGTCTGGAAAAAATCAAACAGCGTTTCTTGGCGTCCCTTCCCGGTCTTGTTGCCGAGTTTGATGAACTGATGGACGCGCTTTATGAAACCGAAGACCCGGCACAGGTGGTTCAGGCCATCAGCCAGCGTGCGCATAAACTGCACGGGCAGGCGGGATCGTTTGGGTTTGGCGACATCGGTGCGATGGCCGCAAAGGTTGAACATAGGGCGGACCGTGTGATGGCCGGCCCACAGCCCATTCATACAGAAGAAGTTGAAGTGCATCTGATCGCGCTTCTGGATTTGATTGACGCAAGCCTAAGCGCCGGTTGAATTCATGCAGCTCAAGATGTTCAGCGCGACGGTGATCCGACGACTTGGCAGGCTGGGCCTGCTCAGGACGTTGTTGATCGCGTTGTGCTGTGCATTGATCGGCCCGGTAAAGGCGCAGAACACCGATCTGTCCAGCAAGACGGAACTGACCTTGGGGGTCCTTGCCTCTGAAGGGGTGACCCGCGCGCTAGAGGCATGGGCCCCGACGATTGAACTGTTGAACCGTGCGGCAGAAGAGCAGGAATTGCCCTATCAGTTTCGGATGGAACCCCACAGCGATACATCCTTGATCACGGAAATGGATGCTGGTGCCATTGATCTGTTTCTGACCGATCCGGCAGGTTTTGTCATTGCCGAGGTCGAAGAGGGGGCCCGTGCGCTGATGTCCGTGGCGCATATGTGGGACGGGCTGACCTATGATCAGACCGGTGCGCTGGTCTTTACCCGCAGTGACAGCGACATTCGCAGCTTTGCGCAGATTGCGGGCCGTCAGGTCATGGGCGTTGCCCCGAACGAACTGACGGGCTGGAAACTGGCGTTGCAGGAGGCCCGCAAATACCGGCTCAACCCTGACACCTTGATGTCTGATCTGGTGTTTTCCGGCGGCAACCAGCGCGAGGTGGTCTATGCCGTGCAAAATGGATTGGTGGATGTTGGCGTGATCCGCGCCGGTGTGCTGGAGACATTGGCCGCACAGGGTGCCATCAACCTGCAAGATTTCCGCCCCGTTGCACCGATAGCGCAGCAGGGCTATCCGTTTTGGGTGTCAACGCCGCTGTATCCTGACTGGGTCATGGGGGCGCTGCCCGATGTGCCAGAGGATGCCCTGGGCCTGGTGATCGGGACGCTTTTGGATGTGGATGTCACCAGCCCTGCCGCGGTCGCTGCTGGCGGTGTGGTCTGGCAGGCACCGCAGAACTATCAGCCGGTGCATGAGCTTTTGATCTCATTGCGCGCACGGCCCTATGAGAACTATCTGTGGCAGGCCTTTGCCCGGATTTATCGTGCCTATAAACTGCCGATGCTGGGTCTGGGTGCGTTCATTTTCCTGTCGATCCTGTTTCTGGCGATTGAGCTGCGACGCAATGCGCGGCTGGCCGAAGAAAGCCGCGATGTCCTGAAATCAGAGGTCCGGTCCAAGCAGTTCTACCGCAATGCGATTGAAGACCACACGGTCTTTTGCATGTTGACCAAGGACGGCGTGATCTCACATGTGAATGAACGATTTGTGTCGGCGCTGGACCGGTCGCGCAGCAGCCTGGTGTCCAGCCCGCTGGCCGCCATCCTGAACGACGCCAACCAGGAGTTGCTAAAGCGTCAGATCATGGGTGCCATGGCCGCCGGCGTGCCCTGGCAGGGTGCCTTGCAACTGACCAAGCAGAACGGCAAGGCGGCGTGGGTTCAATGTACCTTTATTCCGGTTACCAGCAGTTCTGACAAACTGAGCGAAATAGCCATTGTCGCCTCTGATGTGACCAAGACCCGCGCCGGGGTGTCCGAGACGCGGTTCAACGATACGCTTGAGTTGATCCAGGATCAGGTGATCGTGTTGCACCCCAAGACGCTGGAAATTCTCTATGCCAACTCTGCTGCGGAAAAGCGGCTGATCAACGAACGCATGGGTGGCCGTTGGAAGGGCAAGACGGCTGAATCCTTTATCACCCCGGATGATTTCGAAACCCTGCAGATGCGGTGTTCGGCGCTGGCCGCCGGTCCGCAGCGGCGGGTCACCTGGGAGGTCGCGGCCAAGAATGACGTCACCTATGAGATCAGCCTGGAATATGCCCAGCCGGATCAGGACAGCCCAAGGCTGATTGCGATTTACCGCGATGTGTCAGAGCGCAAGGTCATCGAGAAGGCCAAGAACGAATTCATCGCCACCGTAAGCCATGAATTGCGCACGCCGCTGACTTCTATGAAGGGCGCATTGGGGCTGGCGCTGTCTGGTGCGGTTGGGGAAATGCCCGAAAAAATGAACGGCATGATCAATATGGCTGCCTCAAGCTGTGATCGTCTGGTGACATTGATCAACGACATCCTTGATCTGGAAAAGATCGAGGCGGGCAAAATGGACTATAAAAAGCAGATCTTTGATCTGGATGAAATGGTGACCAAGGCCCTTGAATCAAGCAAGTTCTATGCCGACGAACATGGTGTCAAAATCCGCCGTCTGGACAGCAAACCGGGGCAAAGCTGGCTGACCTATGGCGATGCGACGCGCCTGACGCAGGTGATGGACAACCTGATCTCGAATGCCGCCAAATTCTCTGAGGCGGGATCGGAAATTCATGTGTCGCTGAGCGAAGTCAGCGGCCGCCTGCGGATAGGTATTCGTGATTTCGGGTCCGGTATTCCCAAAAAGGCGCAGCCGACCATTTTCGAAAAATTCACCCAGGCGGATAGTTCCGACACAAGATCAAAAGGCGGCACAGGTCTGGGCCTGTCGATTGTCAGGTTGATTGTCGAACATCATCAGGGCCGGATTTCATTTGTCAGCGAAGAAGGGGTCGGCACGGAATTCTTTGTCGATCTGCCGATGGTCGACGGCGATACCGTAGCCGCTATCCCTAATGCGCGACGCAGCATCGAACAGCCCAGCCGGTTCTCTGATGATCCGACAGTTGCTGCGGTACCGATGGCGGCCGAGCAGGTTCGCCAGGCCGTTGGCGATAGCCTGTTGGAGAAAATGCGGGCCTCAGGGTTGAAGGTTGACTTGCAGATGGGTGCCGCCACGGCCAAGCAGCTGGCGTCTGGCGAAACCGATGCTGCAACACCGCTGGCGGCCAATTGGTTTGGCAAAGAGGAACGCGAATTCCTGAACACCATGCTGGAAGATGGCACAATCAGCGACCGCGAGCTGTGCCTGATCGAGATTGAGCAACCGGTTGACCCCGACATGTCACGGTCTGCGCGGGGCATCGAGATGGCGAAAATGGTAGACGACTGGCTGGCGCAATGCACCGAGATGCTGGATATTGATGCGGCCCCGAACCTGATGGCGATTACGGACCAGCCGGTGCTGAAGTCGCTGTTGAAAGACCGGGGCATCACGGCAGTATCGCAGGCTGAACACCTCAAGGCGCATCCCGATTATGCGCAGGCGGATCTGGTGGGGCAGTTCGGCGATAAGAACGATATCGATACATTGGTCTTGTATCCCATGGAAAATGGGCAGCTACCTGCAGAGTGGCCAATGGTTTTGATTGTTTCCAGGATTACCAATGCGAAAACCGGACAAGGTGTGGTATCAAAGTTCTCAAGTGGGGGTGCCGCAAGAGGGCGCCGCAGAGCGTAAAGGCACTGTTGAGTGATTAGAGTTGTATTATGACTGAACTGACTAAGATCCTTCATCTGGAAGACGATCATGAGATCCTTCAGATCACGGGCATGGCGTTGGAGATGATCGGCGGATATACAATCCTGCAGCTGGATCGGGGTGAAAAAGCGTTAAGTGCCATCGAGGAATTCGCGCCGCAACTGATATTGAGCGATGTCCAGATGCCCGGCCTGACCGGACCAGAAGCTGTTGCAGAAATTCGCAAGATACCGGGTTACGAGAATATCCCCACAATCTACCTGACGGCGCGTTTGATGAATGGATCGCCCAACCTGCTGGTGCATTCGCAAGACTGGGCAATCATTGGAAAGCCCTTTGATCCCACGACGCTTGCTGACGAAATTCGCGACGTCTGGAACGCGAAACAATAGCGGATCATCTGATCCAGACCGATCTATTGGGTTTGCTGCGCCCGGCGCTGCAGCAGGAACAGGGAACGGGTGGCGTCATCCATTTCGACCGTTGCCGCACGGGCATCCTCTTGTGCGATTTCCCTGACCACTTTGCCAAGCACCTGTTCGGTGGTCTTGGTTTCCCTGAAAGCCGCAAACAGCTTGGTTTCCGCGATGGACACTTCCTTGTCCATGGCTTGGCGCTGTTTTGACAGGGTGGCCTGACGGATATCGACAGAGGCCAGGAAGCTGGGTAGGAATTTCCGGGTTTCATCCGTGCTTGTGCTGGCCTCATGCTGGGCGTCGTGCCGCAACTTTTGGCTCTGATCGTCGATGTCTTTTTGGGCGGCGCGCAGCCGGGCCAGGTCTGACCCGATGGTTTCCATCTCATGCTGCTTGATCCGGTCGATCAACCGCAAAGCGGCAAGACGATTGCGGGCCGCCACGGCTTAGGCCGCCTCTGGGATATTCTGCCGCGCCTCTTCCATTTCGTAGAACGTGGGCTGCAGTGACGACGGGATGTTGCCGCGCCCAATTTCCGTGCAGATGGCAGGCGAATGGTTGTGCAGGATCGCGATAAAGATGTCACGGATCACGGCGTAATAGATGCCATCTTGCTCTTCGATCGCTTCCAGCCGGTTGGCCAGGGGGGCCACGAAACAATAGGCAAGGAAAACCCCAAGGAAAGTACCCACAAGGGCACCACCAATCATACCACCCAGAATGGCAGGTGGTTTGTCGATGGACGCCATCGTCTTGATCACACCCAAAACCGCCGCAACGATCCCGATGGCGGGCAAGGCGTCTGACACTGTCGTCAGGCCATGGGGGGCGACCAGCGCCTCGTGATGGTGTTTCTTGAGCTTGCGGTTGATCACATCCTCGGTCTGGTAGGGGTCATCGAATTGCAGGGCCAGCAGGCGGAAACTGTCGGTGATCAGGTCAATCGCAAAGTGATCTTTCTGTAGCTTGGGATATTGTGAAAAGATCGAGCTTTCCTTTGGGTTTTCAATGTGTTCGTCCAAGGACAGCATGCCGTTTTGCTGATACATCCGGGCCAGCGTATACATCAGGTTCAGCAGATCGATGTAGTCTGCGGTTTTCCATTTTGGTCCCTTGAATGCCTTTACCAGCGCCTTGCCCGCGCCAAGCAGATTGGCAAAGGAGTTTGCAGCCATGAAGGAACCAAGTGCCGCACCGCCGATCATCATGCCCTCAAACGGGAGGGCATACATGATGATATCCATATCGCCGCCCGACAGCATATAGCCGCCAAAGACCATGCCAAGCACGACAGCGAAGCCAAGGATGATTGTCATTCTGCACCTGCTCTTTTTGTTTTTTCAACTATAGCGCTCTCGGGCGCGCGATTTCAAGAATAGACCTTCGTTCCGAAGTATAAAATCACCGTTACAATAACAGTTGACACCAGATTGCAGAAGAATACATGTTTAGTTGTGTTCATTTCCCAAGTCAGAGGCTGCATTGCATGACCGATACGGTAAGCACATTGGTGGTTCTGATTGATGCGGACGACGTGAAACATGTTTTTGCGGGCTGGCCGGATCATATATGTTTGGCTGCCTGTCTGGACCGGGACGGCGACTGCAGCATGATCGTATTCCGCCGCGATGAACGGTCCACTATTCCTTCGCGGTTGCTGCACCTGTTGCGGATAGATCTGGATGAAGTGTGTTTTGTACCGCAGGTTCCCGGTTTTCCGACCAGGCATTTCCGCTACTCAGATGAACGCCGCTTGATGGCATTGGTTGCGTCTGATCCGGCGATCCTGGATGAGGCGATTGATTATGCGGTAAACTATACTTACGCGCTTGAGGAAGGGTTGGACCCGGATGTGGTTTTGGGGCTCAAACCTGCGCCGCAAGACAAGGTGGTCATGCCGACATTGCGGGCGTCTGTATCACGGTCTGCGGAAAAGGCAGCACCGACTTCAGAGATAAGTCCGCTGCTGCCTGATTTCCTGCGCCGTTCCGCGGAACAGGCCCGCCGGCCCAGATTTGCAAGTGTGCGCAAATCCAAGATGGCGATGTTGCTGTCCCAGGCCTAGGCGCTTTTTGAAAAGAACCGATTTAGCGCAGCGCGTTGCGCAGGTTCTGCAGGACCTGGTCCCCTATGGGGCTGGCTGCAGGTTGGCTTTGATCCGATGCAAGCAGGACATTTGCGGGCGCGTCGCCATGTGACGGTTCTGCATGCGCTTCTTCTTGCATAGCTTCGGCTGGTGGCACGGGGGTGTCGGTATGCGCCTGTTCAAGCTGTTCCTCGGCAGGGGGCACCAAATCTGTTTCATCCTGATATTGCACCATGATAGAGATACGGCGGTTCGATGGGTCAGTAGGGTTTTCCGGGACCAGCAAATCGGTATCGGCCATGCCAGAGACGCGGATCACCCGATCCCGGTTGACGCCAGCGGCCTCAAATACGCGGCGGGTTGCGTTGGCCCGGTCAGAGGACAGATCCCAGTTGTCGTATTGCGCGCCATCCGCAAAGGGTACAGCATCGGTATGACCTGCCAGCGTAATGCGGTTTGGCAGTTCTGCCAGGGCGGTGCCCAGATTGTTCAGCAGTTCATTGGTCGCTCCTGCCATATCGGCGCGGCCGCTTTGGAACATGGGTTTGCCTTCCTGATCAATGATCTGGATGTGCAGCCCTTCGGGTGTCTGTTCAAAGATCACATTCTGCTTGAGCGGATCAAGATCGGGGTTGTCCTGCATCGCCTGCATGATGTCTTTTTGCAGCTTCTTGAATTTCATGTCGTCCAAGGCATGAGCCGCTTCGATGTCGCTGTCTGCGGTGCCATTGAAAGACGATTTGCCGTCATTGCCGTTTGTGCCCTGGCCTGAACCTGTGTCACCGGCTGCGGGATTTTCATGATCCCCTTCATTGCTGCCGATCGCCTTTTCCTGCGCATCGGAAATCGGAGTCGTATCGCGGATTTCCCATTGTGCAGGGGAGGGGTCATCAATCTTGCCCAGTTCAGAACCGCGCGCCACGACGTTGCCGTTTGATGCGCTCAGCGTGCCGGGGGGGCCCAATGTTGAACCGTCCAGGACACCACTGCCGCCGGGCTGGGTCGCATTGGTAAAGTATTCAGCAATACCCGCCAGTTTCGCTTCATCGGAACTGGCTAGAATCCACATGAGCAGAAAGAACGCCATCATCGCGGTCATGAAGTCGGCATAAGCCACCTTCCAACCACCACCGTGGTGGCCGCCACCTTCGATGATCTCGTACTTCTTAAAGATTTTGGGCTGCACTGTCGCTGCCATATTCTCTGCCTCGTCATCCAGAATTGCTAAAAAATTCTATGACGGAAGTGCTTCTGCTACTTCCCGTTGACGATGGGTATGCCTAGAGAAAAAGAGGTTTGAAGGACCAAACTGGGGCAATTGCAAGGCAGCAATTGCCTATGGTGTCAGCCGTTTGAACCGGGCCCTTGGGCTGGCGTGTCCTCGCGGGCGTATTTACCAAGACCGATGCGTTTGGCGTATTCTGCCTTGCGGCTGGAATAGTTGGGTGCGACCAGCGGATGGGCCTCATCCAGACCGAACTGGGCACGGTACTGGCCTTCTGTCAGGCCGTGTTCGGCCTTCAGATGGCGTTTGAGCATGGTAAAGGATTTGCCACAGCACAGGCATGTCACGGTTTCATCTGACACGGATTGATCTATGGCAACCGCGGGACGTGGGGCCATGGTTTCATCGCTGACCCTTGTGGGCATCTGTGCAGGCCGCAACTGCGGGGCAAGGGACAAAGCGCCGGGCAGCTGTCTGGCCAGGGCAATCACATCTTCGACGGTTGCATTTTCACGCGCAGCGAATTGTGCCAGCACCTGTGCGACCACGTCAGAAAGAGGGATGTTGTTCTTATCGTACACGATTTACCTTTTCTGCTGACCACGGTCGGCCCAGGGCAGCAACGGTCCTAAATTGACGCTAATATGCAGCGAGTCAAGAATAAGCTTATCGGTGTAATCATGCGCAGTGGCTTTCGCCGTTACGTTATTCTTTGATTATACAAGAAAAGCTGCTGGTTCTTGCCAGTGATAGGGTGGGTTGATTGCGGGCCCGGCACGCATGTTCATGTCGTGACCGGGCCTGTTAGCCATAACGCTTTAGTGCAGGGTATATGTCCCGCCTGTGTCAGCAGCCCAAGGCGCGTCGCACATGAGGTCAACATCTGACGAAGGGAGCAGCCCAGCCTGAATAACCACCAAACTGGCGCTTTTCATTGTTTGCTGCATGAAAGGATCGCTTTTGTTCAGTGCGATCATGGCTTCAAGCCTTTGCGCAGCTGCGAGAGCGATGGATCTGGGGGCGTTCACGGTATTTGGGTGTGTCATTCGAGTACCTAACTTCCAGTCGTTGCCCGGCGCTTCTGCTGCCGTGACACAGACTACTTAAGCGCAAAAGTTAACCGAAGGTTTCACATTGACAGTTCTTGCAAGAAAATATGCGGGCTTTCCTGGAAACTTCAGGTCCGCGTTAAATTCCAGTTAAATCTTGCGCCTTGTAGGCGATGGTTATAGTTTTTTGGATGAGCGCATTCCGCCAAATCATTCAAAGTCCGACAGTATATTGAGGGAGATGGGCGTGATCCAAGACAGTGTTTCGTCTCTCTTGGTGACACGTGACCCAAAACTGAGGAATGCGCTGAATTACCTGTTCTCGGTCGCTCTGAAACACCATTTCGAAGCCTCTGATTGCCTCAAGGACCTGCAGGCGCGGCTTTCTGGCAAGGACGCGGTATTCGTTCACATGACGTCAAAATGCACGCAATCGCTGGAGTTGATCACGCAGGCGAAATCAATGCGGACCGCACCTGTTGTTATCGTCTTGCAGGGCGAAAAGGCGGACCTTGGGGCGCAGGCGTTTCTGGCTGGTGCGGATGATGTGGTGACCTGGCCCTGCAGCCTGCATGAACTGGCCGCACGGTTATTCGTGCGTTTGGGCCGGCCGCTGGATCAGACCAATTTGCCCATAGACAAGATCAGCTGGGAGACAGAAGCATATATCGCCGAACGTGCGGGGCTGACCCTGTCAGAGGCGCAGGTGATGCGGGTTCTGTATCACCGTGACGGCCAGATCGTCAGCCGCGATGAACTGAGCCTGGCGCTGGATGACCGGCCATGGCGCTACGGTGATCGCAAGTTCGACGTGCATGTCGCCAAGATCCGAAAGAAACTATCTGACAGCTTTTGCTCTGGTGTATCGGTGTCAACGATCCGGTCATCGGGGTATCGTCTTGTAACCTCTGGCGACGATTTGTTCGAACGCGGTTAGAGGCATCCTTGGGCCTGTGAATCGGCCATACCCCAATAATATATGGAATCTATTGATGGTGGTCCGAACCACGCCAAAGGGGCGTCAACGATAGAAATGTAAAGATTGCACCCATAGGCGGTATTTCTAGATATTGGCCAGTCTACTACAAATAGCTGCCTGTGGATAACTCTATACAAGATATAGGGCTCTTAAAAACAACAGAAATTCGCGACGCAACCTGCGTCGGTCTGCATAATCATCCGCGAATTTGCAGGCTGCACCGCGTAACGATGCAAAGTGTCAGACGCGAGTATTAACAATTTTCAGATTCAAAATCCCGCCGGACGGGAATACTCTTTACCCAGTTGCCCAGGGAAAAACCTTGGGGTCAGGCTGCATATTTGGGGAAGATGTCCGTGGAAATTCTTGAACACATCTGGAGTGAAACACTGGACCTGCGCGAAGGCGCGGACCTGCCGCCGCTGGCAAGCATCCTTAGCTCGCTCTTGGCCGCGCCGATGATATGTTTCACGACCAGGATGGGTGGTGCCAATGCACGGCCCACAGTCAGCTTTGCCGGTGCCGAGGTGATGCCGGGTGCCACATTGGCGGATGTTCTGTTCGAAGAGTTCGCTATTGAAATCAGCGACGAGACAATCGTTCTGATCGAGCCATTGACCATGACCGATGCAAAGCCGCTGACAGGTCAGGAACTGGGCCAATCCTTGGGCGAAATTCTGGTAGAACTTTCTGGTCTTGATCACCCCAAAGGACAGTTTGGGAAAACGCAGGATATGGGCCAACAGACCCAGCAGGTGGTAATGCCGCAGTCTGTTGCATCTACGGTTTTGTAGGCGCGTTCTGCCTAAACGAATCACCTGGATGCCCGATGCCGGGCAACAGGTGATACCGTATAAGTTGTGGAAAAGGCAGTATTTGAGCAGTGACCTGTGGCATCTGTGCCATAATTCTAGGTTGTATTGCGAGAAAACCGTAGCTTCAGCAAAATTTCATAAAAATTAAATTTCCCTTAACTGCGGATGGCTACAAACTATTCTTGAGGCAGAAAAATAAACATACAGGTGACGAGCATGAGTGTAGCCGCATATAAGCGGACCATCTCGCACACGGAAGCACCGCGCCAAATTGAGCGCCGCATCCTTGCGCAAGTGACAAGTGAGCTGGAGCAACAATTCGAAGCTTTTGACAAGGCCGAGCGCAAACTCGACCGCCTTCAGGTCCTTGCGGGTGGTTTGCGCGATTCCCTATGGAAGAACCAGATGGTCTGGCTGACCTTCAAGATGGATCTGGTCGAACAAAACAATGGTCTGAACCCCGATCTGCGCGCATCCATCCTGTCGCTGGCAGCTTGGGTCGAAAAGCAGACCCAAGGCGTTTTGTCGGGCGAGAAATCTGTAAAACCCCTGATTGATATCAATCGAAGCATCATTGACGGCCTGAGTGGTCGCAGTGCTGAGGCAGCGGAGTAAAAGCAGATGGGACTACGACTGACTCTGAAACCGAATGAACGTATCTTGATCAACGGTTGTGTGATCCGAAACAGCGACCGGCGGCAATTGTTGGTCATCGAAAACCACGCCGACATTGTCCGCGAGGCAGATCTGCTGGGCGAAGAAGAAGCCCGCACGCCGGTCAAAGAAGTCTATTTCTTTATCCAGGCCGCGCTGCTGGACCCCAAGAAGCGCGACAAGCTGGTGCCAATCATTCAGAAAAAACTGGGCAAACTGGTCCCTGTTTTTCACGACGATATGGCTGAACATATCTTTGAGGCCGCAAGCCACGTGTCACAAACGGATTTTTACAAAGCCATGCGCGCCCTGCGGTCGGTTATGGAATACGAGTCGAAACTGTTTGAAGTGCTGAATGCCCGTGCCGCCGCGACGGCGGCGGAATAGGACCGCGCCATGATCAGCATATCAGGACTTGGGAGCCAGACTGCGCTGAAGCTGATTGACGCCACGCGCGACCGTCAGGTCGAACTGATGCGCGAAGATCCTGTGAACAAACGGGGCGAAGAGGCGTTTCGTGAACGCATCGCAAATATCAAGACGCCAGAAGAATTCGTGGCCGATTACGAAGTCTACAGTTTTGTCATGCGTGCCTTTGACCTTGAAGATCAGATTTTCGGCAAGGGCATGATCCGCAAAATACTGGAAAGTGATCCGGTTGAGCCCAGCTCTTTGATGAACCGGCTGACCGATACGCGGTTCCGGGAGATGCATCTGGCGCTTGGCTTCACCACCGAGGCCGGGCCGGTGACGCCTGATTTTACCAAACCGGCATTCCTCGACAGCATTGCGGACCGATATTACAACCGCAAATTCATCAATGATAACGACAGTCAGAACACGACGGTCGGCACCGTGTTGCAGTTTCGCGAAGAGGCGGGAGACATTTCCAACTGGTTTGAGGTGCTGCGCGATAAGAAGCTGACCAATTTCTTTCAGGTTGCGCTGAACCTGCCGTCACAGATTTCTGGGCTGGACCTGGATGTGCAGAAAAAACTGCTGGAAGAGAAATTCGATCTTGCCGATCTGGCGGATCCTGCTGTGCGTGAAAACCTGATCAGGCGCTATACGGCGATTTCGGATGTTTTGAACCCGCAAGGGTTCCAATCCAACAATGCCGCGCTCAGCATTCTGCAATCTTCCAGTTTTGGCTCTCAATTCGTGCCCTTTACCATGGATGTCGGCACGATCAATTTTTCAGCGTCGAAACTGTACCGCTGAGCGGCCAATCAATCGTCGATATCTGCCATCATTTCATCGGAATCGTCACTGGCCAGTTCGACAGAGCCATCTGCAACCAGTCGCAGGGCCGCTTCGACCAGTTGCGATTGTGCGTCTTTGACATCCTTCAGTTTGACCGGGCCCATGGATGACATTTCATCCTGCAGCATCCCGCGTGACCGCGAGGGCAGGGAGGCAAGGAAATGTTCGCGCACTTCCTTTTTTGCGCCGCGCAGGGCAAGGGGCAGGGTGTTGCCGGTCACTTCGCGCATGACTTTGCCCAGCTGCGTTTCCTTGAACTTGATCAGATCGTCAAAGACGAACATCTTTTGCTTGATGGCTTTGAAATGGTCAGGCTTGCGCTTTTCCAACTCGCGCGAGATCTTTTTGAACAGATCTTCGTCGAGCTTGTTGAAAATGGAGACCAATTGCCCTTCCACCCGCGCCTCGGAACTGCGGCCAGCCTTGGCCAGCACGTCTTCGCGCAGGGTGTTTTCGATGCTCAGGATGGTGTCTGACGGCAGGCTTTCCATGGCCATGATCCGTTCAACCACATCAGGTGCCCGGTCCGCGCCCAGCAGCGGCAGCACCTTGGCAGCTGATTCCGCCCGGATGCGGGTCAGGATCACGGCGACAGTCTGATTGTGTTCCTTGCGCAGAAATTCAACCAGTTGCTTTTCATCCAGGTCTGACAGCTCTTTCCAGACGTTGTCATTGGTGTTGCCGTTTATTTCTTGCAGAATTTCGGCAACGCGGTCTTCTGGCAGGAATTCCTTGAGCAGGTTCCGTGCCGCTTCGATGGAGCCGACAACACCGCCTTCGTGGCTGATTTTCATGTCGAACTCTTGCAGAATTTCCTCAACGATGGAGGCGTCGATTTCACCCATGTTCGAGATGGCGGTGGTGATCTGACGTATTTCCGTCACGTCCAACTGCTGCATCAATGCGCCGCCGCGCCCTTCGCCCAGACACAGAAACAGGATCGCAGATTTCTGCGCGCCTGACATGCGACGGTGCTTTCGGAGGGGGACGAACTGGTTCATGGAAAGAGGTCATCCTGATCACAAGGTTACGGATTGGTTAAAGAATAAACCAAACTATTCTTGAATAAAACGGCTTTCTTTGGTCAGAGCCGATTATCCGGTCAAATAGGATTGGATCAGTGACCCTGCCAGCATGTACCAGCCGTCAATCAGCACGAAAAAGATCACCTTGAACGGCAATGACACCAAAACCGGGGGCAGCATCATCATGCCCGCGCTCATCAACACCGAAGCCACGATCAGATCAATGGCGACAAAGGGCAGGTAGATCAAAAATCCGATGGTAAAGGCGCGGCGCAGCTCTGAGATCATGAAGGCGGGGACCAGCACACGCCAGCTTGGCTCGGCGATGGTGCCGTCCTCTTGCGCTACAGATTCGCCTGCGATGTCCTGAAACAGCTGCAGATCCTTGTCGCGGGTATTGACCAGCATGAAGGTATAGAAGGGTTCAGAGATGTTGCGTATCGCCTGTTCTTCGGTGATCACATTGTTCAGCAGGGGCCGCACGCCGCCTTCCCATGCGTCCTCCAGGACGGGCTGCATAACGAAAAATGTCATGAACAGCGCCATGGCGTTCAGGACGATATTGGGGGGTGTCTGGTTCAGGCCCAGGGCCAGTCGCAGCATCGAAAAGACGATGACAAAGCGGGTGAAACTGGTCATCACGACCAGCAGACCGGGCGCGATGCTGAGGGCGGTTATGACCGCAAAGAGCTGGATCAACCGGCCTGACAGGCTTGCCCCTTGATCACTGCCGGGGGGGACATCGCCAAATTGCGATGACAGATCGCGGATCAGCCCGCCAAATTCATTGTCCTGCGCCAAGGCCGCGCCGCTGGTCCACAGCAGCGCAGTCAGGGCTGCGGCACATAGAACCAAAAGGCTGTGCAGGGAGGGCAGGGACAGGTGCCGCATCTCAGGCGTCAGAGATGAAGTCTTTGACGATTTCCCTCAGCGCGACGCCCAGCATGTCACCCTTGACCCGCA
This sequence comes from Sulfitobacter sp., assembly GCA_017854855.1. Classification (GTDB taxonomy): domain Bacteria; phylum Pseudomonadota; class Alphaproteobacteria; order Rhodobacterales; family Rhodobacteraceae; genus Sulfitobacter. The sequence continues at coordinate 16,442 of JAFMGZ010000042.1, forward strand.
CCAGATCGCCGCGTGCAACCATGCGGTCATTGATCATCAGATCAACAGGTTCGCCGACGCGGCGGTCCAGCTCGATCACCGATCCTTTGGTCAGGTTCAGCAACTCTGAAATCGGAATCCGGCTGCGGCCCAGAACAACGCGCACATCCAGTTTCACGCCAAAGATGGCATCCAGACTTTTGGCGTCAGCGCCCGGCTCTGTGTTCAGTTTCGCGGGTGGGGGGGCCGCATCGGTTGATGCCAAGGCGGAGTCAGCAGCGGTTTCTTCGGTTTCCGACATTTATCCTGCTTTCTGCGTAGCTTCGTTATAATGCTCTGCGGCCTCTGCCAGTGCCTCGCGGATGGCGTCACAGGCCGCTTCAATGTCATATTCCAACCGCCCGCCGTTCCAGCGGACCTGGGCTGCACCTCGGGCCATCGCGGCATCGGGGTGCAGATCAATCCGGGCGTTTTGCCCGGCGGTGGCCAGCCATGTCGCGCTTTCAGATTGAAGTGCGGCAATCACATCCGCGTGGGCACGGATGCTGAGCGCGGGATCGCTGCGCACCTGCTGTACCGCATGGCGGATGCGATCAATGGCCAGCTGCGTGCCATATGTTTTGATCAGTTCGGGGGCCAGACGGTCAGCAATACCCAGGAACAGTTCAACGATGTCGCGTTCGGTTTCAGCCTGCTGCTGGTTATCTTGCTGGACCATTTGCGCCAGTTGGTCTTGCATGATCTGGCGTTCGCTTTCCAGCCGCTCTTGGGCAGCGGCCTCGAATTCGATCTTTGCCTCTTTGCGACCCAGATCGCGACCTGCGTCAAAACCTTGCTGGCGCGCGACCTCAAGCTGTTCTTTCAGATCAGCAGTGGCCTGTGCGGTGGCAGCTGATTCCTTGTGAACCGTCCGTTTCGCCTCCAGGTCAAAGTTCTGGCCAAAGAGATTGATCATACCTCAGCCTCAGTCAGCAACCATGACCGCAGGACGCGCAGGACATCTTCGGGGCGTTCATCGGCCAGCTTTTGAATGCGGTCGATGTTGCGTTTGTGCAGACCGCCACGGATGCCCTGTTTGGTGACATATTCAGGCTCCAGCCCGTCATCGTCATAACCGGTATCAACCATTGCGTTGGCGGCTGCCCTATTCGGGTTCAGACTGTCTGGCAGGTCTGAGGACAGCATCGCGCGGGGCTTGCCCTGGCTGTTTTGCTGTTCCAGCAGGTCAGGATCGCCGGTTTCGCCGTCGGCTGTCAGGGCGGTTGCTTCTTCGGGGGCTGCAATCTGCTCTGGCTCGGCCAGCCTGCGCAGCATGGGCCGGACGCCAAGGATCAGCACCAATGCGACAATCAACAGACCCAGCAGGCCGCGAATGATCGGAACCATGTTTTCGGTCAATTGCTGGGTGATGGTCATATCAATGGGGTCGCCCAGATCCATCGAATAATCCATAAAGCGCATACTGTCGACGGATACGCTGTCGCCGCGCGCTTCTTCGAAACCGACGGCGGATTTCACCAGTTCGGTCAGACGCGCCAGTTCCTCTGGTGTGCGTTCGGCATAGGCCACATCAGAGCCTTCGACGTTGTAGATTCCGTTGACCAACACCGCGACCGTCATGCGGCGGACCTCGCCGGCCTCGCGCACGATCTCGCGGCGGGTGTTGCCGATCTCGTATTGAACGACTTCGTCAGCCTCTGACCGGTTGGAGGTGGTGCCGCCCTGCCCATCGCCATCGGCAAGCGCCTCTGGGATGTTGTTGTCCACGCCGACATTGCCGTCGTTTTCTGTGCCGCTTTGGTTTTCGGTTCTGTTCTCGGTGGAGCGTACAACCTGCTGATCGGGATCAAAGCTTTGTTCGACAATGACTTCGCGCTGTGTGGTCAGATCGACGTTGACACGGACACGGGCGTTTCCGGCACCGACGCGGGCGGTCAGGATGTTCTGGATTTCAAGGGCAAGACGGTCTTCGATGCCGGTCTTTGCGCTTTGCAGGCTGCTTTGGCTGTCGCCGTCGCCGCCTTCGGCCAGAATCGTCTCGCCGCTGGCGGACAGGACGGTGACGCGGGCCAATTCCAGTTCTGCCACGGCAGAGGCAACCAGAGTGCGGACCGCGATGGCCTGCTGGCGGGTAACTGTGCGGCCGGGTTCAGGGCGTACAATGATGGACCCGCGCGGCGCTGGCGCCTCTCTTGAGAAAGGCTCCCGGTCGGGAAGGACAAGGTGAACCCGCGCCGATGAAATGCCGTCCAGCGTCTGGATGGAGCGGGCCAGCTCCCCTTCCATGGCGCGGACGCGGTTGATTTTCTGCAGGAAGGAGTTCATCGCCAACCCGCTGTTTTCGTCAAACAATTCCCAGCCGGGATCGCCGTCAATCGGAACGCCGGTTTCTGCCAGCACCATCCGTGCACGGGCACCGTCAGAACGCGGCACCAAAACGCTGGAGCCGTCTTCGGACAGCTGCACCTTGAAGCCGGCATTGGCCAGCGTTGCCTCTATGGAATTGGCGGAAGTTACGGAAAGATTGGAATACAGGGGTGCATAGTCTGGCCGTGCGACAACGCCGAGGCCCAGCAACAGCACCAAAAGAACAGCGCCACCGGTTGCGGCCATGATCGCCAGTTTGCGCTGACCCAAAGCAGCCAGATTTTCCAATAATCCTTGCACGAACAGCCCCACTAACAGTTGACGTGAGTATACATCATTAATAAAAAGTTAAAGCAAGTTTAAACTCAAAAGTAAACTTGTAATCCAAGCAGAAAAAGCCGATTATTCTTGTATAAGGAGACCTCTTTCAGACATGGCGCTCAAACCCAAAGCGAAAACCTCCAAAGAGGATGCGCCTGCCGTCGAGGGGGCTGAGGAAAAGCCGCGCGGCTCTCGCAAGATGCTGCTGGCGGCGGCTTTGTTGTGCGTCCTCTCCTTGGGCGGCGGATTTTTTCTGGCGCGAATGGCGTATCTGCAAGACGCCGAAACCTATGAGCCCGAGTACAAGGACGCCGAAGCCGAAGCTGAGGATGGCAATGGGGAAGAAGGTGCTCACGGAGAGACGGAAGAAAAGAAGGAAGACGGTGATGCAGAAGCCAAGGACGGCGAGCATGTTGAGGTTGTCGACACCGGCATGTTGGAATTCGGCGACATCCTGACGAACATCCAGGGCTTTGACGCGCAGGGCACGCCGACGCGGGCCTTTCTCAAGATCAACCTGGTTGTCGCCTACCGCACAGACGAGGGAGCTGGCGATCTGATGAAAGAGCGCGAGGCCTTTATGCGGGATTTGTTCAACAGCTACCTGCGGGGCATTTCCGAAAGCGATGTGCGCGGCATGGCCGGGGTGCTTTATGTCAAGGCAGAGCTGCTAAAGCGGGCGCGGGCCGCGACCGGCAATGATCTGCCCCAGGAAATTCTGATCCGCGATTTGATCGTTCAATAGGGAACCGGCACGTGAACAAGGTACTGTCAAAAGACGACATCGAAGCCGAGGGCGTCAATCTCATTGATGAGATCATTCGCCTGTCGGACTTTACCTTTGACCGGTTGCCGATGCTGGACATCATCGGCGCACGGCTGGTTGAAAACCTGAATGCGGCCTTTCCCGATCTGACGCGTGTGGCCTGCGAGGCGTCATTGTTGTCGCTGGACTACATTCCCATGGGTCAGGTGATCGAAGGGCTGCCGCAGCCCGCGCTCTTGGCTGTGGGGATCGGCAAGCCGTTTGAGGGTGAAATCCTGCTGTCGATGGATACCACGCTGTTGCTGACCTCAATCGAGCTGATGCTGGGCGGCAGCGCCAAAGAGGTCAATTTTGACGGTATCGAAGATTTCACCGCGATCGAGCTGGGGTTTGGTGAACGGCTGGCGTCGGCGGTTTTTGCGGAACTGCAGCGGTCTATGTCGGTGGTGTGTGCCGCGGCCCTTGAACTGGACCGGGTTGATACCGACCCCGATGCGGTGATGGTGGCCAAGCACAACAGCCTATGCGCGCGGATGAAATTCTCTGTCACGATGGCGGGGCAAAACGGTGTGCTGGATGTTGTCATCCCTTATGACGCGCTTGAGCCGATCCGCCCTGATCTGGGCAAGATCTATTTCGGCGACCGTGGCGAAGGCCAAAGCACCTGGCATGACCTGATTGGTGGCCAGATCGAACGCGCCAATATGGATATCGAGGTCGTCCTGGCCCAAGAGCGGCTGCCGCTGCAAAAGATTATGTCATGGAAACCCGGTGACACGATCGAATTTGGTATCGAAGACGGACAGGACGCGACCATGGTCGGTTCCGATACGCCGATGTTCAAAGTGTCCATCGGCCACCGCAACAACGGCTTTATCGCCGTACAAATAACTGAACAACTTTCATTCACAGAGGAGCCCGAAGAAGATGGCAATGATAATTGACGGCGTGATCATCATGCTTCTGATTGGCAGCATCACCTATGGCTACATGGTATCGCGCAAGGTGCGGTTGCTGATGGCAACGCTCAAGGAGCTTGAGCCTCTGGTGGAGGAATTTTCATCTGCGGTAGATAAATCGACCCATTCCGTGCACCAGATGCGCGAGAATATCGTGGCCGCAGAGCAGCCCCGCATTCCTGAACCAGTGATCGCACCCCAGCCGCCAGAGCAGACGGCATTTGCCAGCCGCCGCACGGCACCGGTGGAAATGCCGGGTCTGCGGGTTGTGCGCGACAAAAAGGAACTGGTGCGGGCGTTTTTTGAAACGTCAAATCCGGCGAAGGTGTAGACCATGCGCAACCTGTTGAGCGGTAAACTGATTATTGGCGGATTGGCGATCACGTTGTTTGCCAAGGCGGCGATGTCCTTTCCCGAATTGCCGATGTTCAGCGATACAGGTGTTCTGGATGATCCGCTGATCGTTCAGGTCGCCGCCGAAAAGGAATCGACCGGGCCGGAAGCCGCCACGGACGCGCCGCCGCTGGTCGATGACCTGCCGATGCGCACCAGCGAAAACGACGCCCCCGAGGAAATCCTGCGGTCGCTGACCAGAGAACGGGAATTGGTCGAGCTGCAAAAGCAGGAGATCGAAAAACGCAAGGCAGAGCTGGCGCTGGCAGAGGAACGGCTTGCGGTGGAAAAGGCGTCCCTGACCGAATTGAAAGGCTCTATCGAAGAGCTGTTGGCGCGGGTTGAGGCCTCTCAGACGGATGACCTGAACCGGTTGATCGAGTTCTACAAGAACATGAAACCCGCAGATGCCGCACGGATCATGGACGACATGGATATCGAGACGACGATCATGATCATGGGCACCATGAACCCGCGTACCGCCGCACCCATCCTTGCGAAAGTATCGCCTGTACGGGCCCGCGCGATTTCCAAGATCATTCTGGAACGGTCGCAGCTGCCGGGTGATCAGGATCTAGTTGGCATCAAGCTGAACTAAAACATTTGTCGGAATACCTGATACCGGGTTTTCCGAGGAATGGTGCAAATGCGTGGGCCCCCTGTGCGGGGCCTGCGGTCAGTTCAGCCGGGTGCGCAGAACGGACCCTTCGGGCGCCTTGCGCGGCTTGTTGTTCTTGAGGTCAAAGACAAAGCTGATGATCTCGGCCACGATTTCCCAATGTTCGACCGGCACGACCTGATCAATTTCGACCGTGTCATACAGCAGTCGGGCCAGTGGTTTGTTTTCAATGATCGGGATGTCATGTTCAAAGCCGATTTCGCGGATGCGCAGGGCAACCAGATCGGCACCTTTTGCGATACAGACCGGTGCCATGTCAGAGGCGGGATCATATTTCAGAGCAACCGAATAATGGGTCGGGTTGGTCAGGATCACATCGGCAATCGGCACTACGGCAATGGTGCGCTGCTGTGACAATTCACGCCGCCGCCGGGCGCGTTTGCTTCTGATCTCGGGAGAGCCTTCGCTTTCCTTGATCTCGTCTTGCAGATCTTTCTGGCTCATCCGCTGTTTCTTGCGCCAATCAAAACGACGCCACATGATGTCTGCTATTGCGATGGGCACCAGCAGGATCGCGGCGGCCATCAGCAGCTTTTGCGATGCTTCAACCAGATAGGCAGGCAGGAATTCGGGCAAGAACCCAGAGGTCATCCAGATCTTGCGCACAGCCTGATCGGTGAACCAGATCGCCAACCCGCCGATGGCAAAGACCTTGATGATGCTCTTGACGAATTCCACCAAAGAATTGGCCGAAAACAGGCGTTTTAAACCTTCGGCCGGTGATATCTTGGACAGCTTTGGTTCAATCCGTTCAAAGGCGATGACGGTTTCGCCCTGAATGGCGGCGCCAATCGCCCCGCCCAGCAGCAAGACACCAAAAATCGGGGCAACGGTCAGGGCCAGGTTCAGGGCGAATTCGCTGATGATCTGACCCAGACGCGCCACGCCGGGTGCTCCGGTGGCGACGGTCAGGCTGGCGGATTGGTCGATCAAACTGGTCAGGGCATCGACCACCTTGGGCGTCTGCAGCGGCAGGACAAAGGCGATGATCCCCAGCAAGGCCATGACCACGACCATATTGCCGGTTTCCTTGGAGGTCGGAACGTCACCTTTCTTGCGGGCGTCCTGTAGCCGCTTTTCGGTCGGTTCTAACGTCTTTTCGGTACTGTCGTTGCCCTCGGCCATATCTAGAACCTAAATCCGACCAGCCATTCGCTGAATTTTTCAATAAAGAAGTCAAGAATCGCTGGCATGGAGACGGCCAGGATAAGCAATCCTGCCCCGATCAGCAGGGATGCTGCAACAAAGAATACCGGCAGCTGTGGCATCATCCGGTTGGCCAGGCCCATGCCAAGGTTCAAAACGACACCCATCACAAAGAAGGGCGCGGCAATTGCGGTGCCGATATACAGGCTTTGGCCGGCGGCCCTGAGGAGCTGATCGGTCAAATCCGCCAGCATCACCTCGCCGGGGGGGAAGATCACATAGCTGGACAGCAGGGCGCGCAGGATGATGTGGTGGGTGTCGGTGACAAAGATCATCGCAACGGCGCTGATCAGCATCAATGTGGCAACCATCGTGGCGCCTTCAAAAGATCCAAAGGAGGGGCCAAAGGCATTGGCAAGGCCAGACACTTGCCCCACCTGATACCCGGCGAATTGCAGCGCAGACAAAAGAATACGCGCGGTCAACCCCAGCCAAAGACCGATGGTCACCTCTGCCCCCAGCATCAGACCGACGGCCACCGGATCAGCCGGCATTGCCGCCTGCACGGGCGTGACCGGCAGCAATGCAGCACAGAGCACCAGCGCAAAAGACAGCCGCGCGCGTACGGGGATCTGCACCTCACCAAAGCCAGGCATGAACATCAAGGCAGAGCCGAGGCGGGCAAAGACCATCAGATAGGAAAAGAAGAACGAGCTGACATATGCCTCAAGCGACATCGGTCACTGCCTGACCGTGCCAACCGTACGCAAAGATGCCTTGCGGTGCACTTCGTTATGCGAAATCACCTGCGTCATCGGGCTGACACGTTCCAGGATGGAACGAACATAGGGCCGGGCCTGCGGGGTGACCAGAATAGCCGGCCATTCATCCGCAGCCGAAAATTTCTGGATTTCCTTGCGCATCGCCAGCACGAATTCCTGCACCCGCGAGGGCGACATCAAAAACGTCTCTTCGCCGTTGTTGGTCGAGATGGCGGAGAGCAGCTCGCTTTCCCATTCCCCGCCCAGATTGATCACGGGGATATAGCCCTGTGCATCGGTCAGGGACTGGCAGATCTGTTTCGCCAGCTTGCCGCGTGCGTGTTCGATAACGGTGCGGATGTTCTTGGTGTTGGCGCTGGCCTCGGCGACGGCTTCGATGATCTTGGGCAGGTTGCGGACGGAAACACGTTCTGCCAGCAGGGCCTGAAGCACATGCTGCAACATTACCGCGGGGCTGTTGTTGGAACTGTCCGACAGCAGTTTCTGGTAGTCTTTATGCTGCCCGTCGATCAACTCTTGGGTGGCCGAATAGGTCAGGATCTCGGGCATATGTTCCTTGATCACCTCGGTCAGATGGGTGGTGATCACGCTTTCGGGATCGACGACTGTCATGCCTGCCAGTTCTGCCTCTGATGCGCGGGCCTCATCGACCCAGATGGCATCCAGACCGAATGTGGGTTCGCGCGTCCGTTTGCCGGGCAGGTCGATGTCACCGCCTGATGGGTTGATTACCATCATCATCATCGGCTCCACTTCGCCGCGCGCGGCTTCTACCCCTTGTAGTGAGATCGAATAGCCCATGGCGGGCAGATTGACGTCATCCTTGATCCGTACGGGCGGCAGGATGAAACCAAAGTCCTGAATGAACAAGGAACGTAGGCTTTTGACCTTGCCGGGCAGGGCTGCGTTGGTTGACGTGATCATCGGGACCAGCGCCGTGCCCAGGTCAAGGCGTACATCATCGACGCGCAGCATATCTGCGATCGGATCTTCGGACGGGGCGTTCAGAGCGTCCAGATCATCCGTCGCCTTGAGTGCTGCGGCATCGCGGTCCCCGGCCTGACGTTGCATGACATAGCCAAAGACGCCCATGCCGATGGACAGCGGCAGGAAGATGCTCAGCGGAAAGCCCGGCAGCCAGCCAATGCCAAAGGTCAGCGCCGACGCCATATAAAGCGCCTTGGGAAAATTGCTAAGCTGGCCCAGAACCGCCTCGTTGGTGGCACCATGGGTACCGCCCTTGGTGACCAGCAGACCAGCGGCCAGCGATACGATCAGTGCGGGGATCTGCGTGACCAGACCATCGCCGATGGTCAGCACGGTGTAGTTGCTCATCGCTTCGCCAACGCTCAGACCGTGGCTCATCATGCCGATCAGGATGCCGCCAAAGACGTTGACCAGTGTGATGATGATACCGGCCACCGCATCGCCGCGCACAAATTTGGACGCACCGTCCATCGCACCAAAGAAAGAGCTTTCTTCCTCAACCGTCTTGCGGCGTTCCTTGGCTTCCTGATCACTGATCACACCGGCGGCAAGATCGGCATCAATCGCCATCTGTTTGCCCGGCATCGCATCCAATGAGAAACGCGCCGCGACTTCGGCGATACGGGTCGAACCTTTGGTAATGACGATAAAGTTGATGATCACCAGGATGGCAAAGACGATGATACCAATGACAAAATCACCGCCCACGATGAAGTTGGCAAAGCCTTCGATCACATTGCCCGCCGCCCCCGGCCCCTCGTGCCCCTCGCTCAGGATCAGCCGGGTCGAGGAGACGTTGAGCGCCAGACGCAACATCGTCACAACCAGCAGCAAGGTCGGGAAAGAGTTGAACTCAAGCGGTGTGCCGATCCACAGCGCCACCATCAGGATCAGAACAGACAGCGACAGCGAAATCGCCAGGCCCAGATCCAGGAAGAAGGCGGGCAGGGGGATGAACAACATCCCAAGAATAAGGACAACACCAATGGCAAAGCCGATGTCGCGGTTGCTGTGCCCCAGCTTTGCAAAACTGATGATCTGGCCGCGCGCGATGTTGGTATCTGGCGTGCTCATGTTAATTCGCCTCAGCGTAATTGGGCAGCAAGGCCTGCAATGGCGAAGCCGAATAGATGGACAGGACCGTCCCGGCCACCACTGCATCGCCGGTCATGTTAGAGCTCCAGTTGATGGTGGGCTGGGGCAATGCGGGTCTCAGGCTGGTTTGCACCGCATAAGTTGTCCGTGCGGCGGCGGCGAAGGTGGCAAGATTGGCATTGGCCAGCCGCTGGTTCTGGGCCAGCTTTTGCAGATACAGCTCTTTGTAGCTGTCGGTTGAGGAATGATAGCGCCCGGCTGCCTGCCACCAGTCACGGGTCTGGGCATAAAGGCCGCGCAGGAAACGCGCGGCATAGTCCACGTTTCGGGCGGGGTCCGTCGCGTCTTCGAGAGAGGTAAACTGCTTGGCGTGCCATTTCTGGTTCACCTGCATACAGCCGACGTCGATTGATTGTGTGCCATTGGCCTGCGTCTGGCGCACCCAGGCTTCAAGGGCTTGCTTGCTGCCGAAAAACTTGCCTTTGCCAAGCGAGTTGGCCGTCCAGGGCCAGACGGTCAAGGCACCGTTCACATTGCGCCCGGCCTCTTGGATGCCAATGGCCAGCAGCAGATTGTCGGGGATGCCGTAGCGGGTTTGCGCATCAAGGATCGCCTTGAGGCAGACTGTTTCGGCTGTTGATGCAAGCGGTTCGGGGACCACGGGGGTTTCAACGACGCTTGGCCGGTAAAAACCGGACCAGATATCTGCTGCGGCGGCAAAGGGCAGGCTGCTGCCCAGCACCAATGCCGCAAAGGCAATACCGCGCCATCCCATGCTAAACCCCGCCATTGGCAATAAGGTCAAAAACCCGGTCCGACAGACGGGTCAGGGTGGAAAAGATAAAAGGCAAGGATAGTGCGACTGTTACAAAGATAGCTGCAATCTTGGGCACGAATGTCAGCGTCATTTCCTGGATCTGTGTCAGAGCCTGGAAGAACGCAATCACCAGGCCCACGCCAAGCGCCACCACCAGCACAGGTGCAGAGGCCAGCAATGTGGCAATGAGCGTCTGCTGAATGATTTCGTAGGCGGAGACAGGATCCACGATAAGCCTCTTGTTACTGGCCGCAATACCGACCGTCAGATTGGCATGCGCATGATGTCTTGATAGGCTTCAACCAACTTGTCACGTAACGCGACAGAGACCTGAACGGTGCTTTCCATGGCCATTGTCGCCTCAACCACCTGCTGCAAGCCCGCCTGACCGGTCAGCCCGGCAATCGCCATGCTGTCACCTGTGCGCACCGTCTCAACCGCTTGCGATGCGGCGTTTGCCACCATCGAAGAGAAGTCGGCGTTCGCCGGTGCGACCTCAGCCGTCTTCGGCTTGTTCTCGGACGCCTTGGAATAGGCGGCCTGAACATAAGAGGACCGGATGGATGCAAAATCAGACACTGCGGCTCCCTTACTTCAGCATATCGACAAGTTGCTGGCGCATTTCGCGGGCGTTTTCCATCATCGACAGATTGGCCTCGTAGCTGCGCGAGGCTTCGCGCATATTACTCATTTCAATCAATGGGTTCACGTTTGGCAGCTTGATATACCCGTTTTCATCCGCAGCAGGGTGCGACGGGTCATACCGCAGCTCAAACGGGCGCAGGTCACGGTCGATATCGCCTGCGCGGACAATGGCGGCACCGGTGGCGTCGTCCATCGCAGATTCGAAAGAGATCGTCTTGCGCTGGTAGGGGTCCTGACCCGGCGTTTTGGCGGTTGTGCTGGCGTTTGCCACGTTCTCTGACACGACGCGCAGCCGCTCGCCCTGGGCGCGCATTCCGCTGGCAGCGGTGGTCGAAATACTTCTCAGTGGATCCATTTTGACTGCTCCCTAAACTTAGCGGCGGCCGGCCACCGCATAGAGCATCTCGTGCGCTTTGCGGTAGAGGTTGGCTGCGATCTTGAATTGTCCTGCGTTGCTGTTGGCTTCCATCATCTGCTCTTCGAGCACGACATTGTTGCCAGAAAGGTCCTCGCCCCAGGTTTCGCGCACCTTTGACACATCCGCATCAGGCAGTCCGCCACTGCCCTGCGCCCGGTCGAGATAGTTTGCAAAACTCTCGGTTTCCTTGGCCCGATAACCGTTGGTATCCGCGTTCGCAATGTTTTCGGAAACCACCTTTTGACGGGTCGCAAGCCACTGCAGACGCTTCGGTGCCAGGTCAAAGATTGAGGTCGGTTCGGTATTCATCATAGACTCGCTGTTTGTTCTTGTCATATACCAAGGATAGGAAGATTAAGAAAGGTTTAAATTCCCTTGTCAACCTTCTCCAAAATGCAAAAAGCGATCTATTCATCGTCCAGCACGCGCATCATTGGTGCGACCAAAGCCATCGTTGGTTTGACCCTCACCGTGCGCGGATTGGAGGCAGTCGCAGGCATCGGCAGCCGTTGTCGTGTGTTCGGCCGCACCGGGGTGGTGGACGGCGAGGTTGTGGGTGCCGACGGGTCCGACCTGTGTGTTCTGCCTTTTGGCACCTGGGAGGGGATCGCGGTAGGCGACCCTGTCGAGCTGATCGAGATGGACGATATGATCTATCCGGATGACAGCTGGATTGGCAGTGTGGTCGATGCCTTGGGCCGGCCCTTGTCCAAATATGCCCGCGCGCGCCGGCCGCGGCGCAAATCTTCGTTCAAGGTCCAACCGCCCGGCGCGTTTGAGCGCAAGAAAGTCGGCGAAAAGCTGGAAACGCAGATCAAATGCATTGATGTCTTTACCCCTATTTGTCGTGGGCAGCGCATGGGTGTCTTTGCCGGATCGGGGGTCGGCAAATCCACGATGATGGCGATGCTGGCGCGCAACACGGATGCGGATGTAATCGTGATCGGCCTGATTGGGGAACGGGGCCGCGAAGTTCAGCAGTTCATTCACGAAGACCTTGGCCCCGAGGGCATGGCGCGGGCCGTTGTCGTGGTTTCAACCGGGGACGAGGCACCGTTGCTGCGTAAACAGGCGGCGTTGACGACCACTGCCATTGCTGAATACTTCAAATCGACCGGCAAACAGGTGCTGCTGCTGCTCGACAGCGTCACCCGTTTTGCCATGGCGCAGCGTGAAATCGGTTTGGCGCGGGGCGAACCGCCGACCTTGCGTGGCTATCCGCCATCAGTCTTTAGCGAAATGCCGCATCTGCTGGAACGTGCCGGCCCCGGCCGGGAAGGCGAGGGTGACATCACGGCCCTCTATACGGTGCTGGTCGATGGGGATGATATGAACGAACCCATTGCAGATGCGGTGCGCGGCATCGTCGATGGCCATCTGGTGCTGGACCGCAGGATCGCGGAGCAGGGCCGGTTTCCTGCTGTTGATCTGCAAAAATCGCTGTCACGGATGCTGCCCGGTTGCCATTCGCCAGAGGAATTCGAGATCACCAAGGCCGCGCGCAAGGCGCTGGCACGATATGCGGATATGGAAGACCTGATCCGGTTGGGTGCCTACAAGGCAGGTTCGGATCCCGCCACGGACGAGGCGATCCGGTTTTTCAGCGCGGCCAGCCCCTATCTGTCGCAAAGCCGCGGCGACAGAATGCCCGCCAGCGAAAGCTTTGCCGATATGTACCGGATGATCCTGGAAAGCGGTATTGAGGACCCACTGCGCGCCTTTTTCGAACAGGCTGACCGGCAAAAGCAAGACGCAGCCGAACCCGGTGCGGCAGCCTGAAAACCGGCCCTCCCCGATGGGGAAGGCCGGCTGAATTCAATTTTGGGAAGTGAATTTGCCACGCCCGGTATGAAATGACATCACCCGGATGGGGCGTTATCAGGATCTAAAACCGGGACCGATTAACGGAACAGGCTCAAGATGTTCTGCGGTGCCTGGTTTGCAATCGACAAGGATTGCGTTGCCAGCTGCTGCTGAACCTGAAGCGCCTGCAGACGTGCTGCTTCTTGCTCCATGTCGGCATCGACCATCGCGCTCACACCGGAATCCAGCGTGTCGGTCAGGCTTTCCAGGAACTTCATCTGGCCATCCAACGCATTTTCCGCAACACCCATTGAGGTAGCCGCGGTAATGGATGCGTCCAGTTGACCTTCGGCGACAACAAGTTTTGCTGCCATCGTTGTACCGGTATCTGTCACGTCAACAGCGGCCAGGGCAGTTTGGACTGCCTGCAGATCAACCGAGTCAAAGGTCATGGAAGTGGTCGCAAAAGTACCGCCCGCCCGGGTGATCCCCGAGACGACGGTTACAGTTGCTGCTGCAGCACCAACCAGGTCATCACCGTTGAACGTGGCCTGATCAATTGCGGACTGCATGTTTGCAGCCAGTGCAACCAGTTCAGACTGAACATCGGCTTTATTGATGCCATCGCTTTGGGCAAAGGCAATACGTTCGACCATCTGTTGGGCAATATCGGACACGGTTTCAGCCCCAAGGCGGGCTGTTGCGACCGAGTTTTTGGTGGCTGTCATGCCTTCATTGATGGCCTTGAACATGCCGCTGTCACCCTTCATCGTCTCAGAGATGGCGAAGTAGGCGGCGTTTTCCTTACCAGAACGGATAGCAAGACCTGATGAAACGCGGTTTTGCGTTTCGTTCAGACCACGGTTAACCTCGTTAAGGGTGGCAAGCGCCACCATTGCAGAGTTATTGGTGAGAATGGACGACATTTAATGTTCTCCTCTATTCTCGGGTGGTGTCAGTCTTCTGACTGAGTATCAGCTTAGCGCCGATTTCTAATTCTGATCCTTTCGTTAAACACAGCAGTACGCCTTTGCCCCCTTTGCAAAAGGGCATGAACAGCCAAACGGGCTGAGGCGGCTTGCAAGACGCGCAGGTTTACAGCCTCGGTCGATCTGAAGATCAGATCAACCGAGCAGAAAGACTTTGCGGTCTGCGGCTGTTATGGATTAACGGAACAAGGTCAGAATGTTCTGTGGTGCCTGGTTCGCAATCGACAAGGACTGCGTTGCCAACTGCTGCTGTACCTGGAAGGCCTGCAGACGTGCTGCCTCTTCTTCCATGTCGGCATCAACCATTGAACTGATGCCTGAATCCAACGTGTCGGTCAGGCTGTCAATGAACTGCATTTGGTTATCCAGGGTCTTTTCCGTGATACCAAATGATGTTGCAGCATCAATGGCAAGGCCAAGCTGGGCTTCGGCCGTGGTCAGAAGTGCGGCCCGTGCGGTTGCATCGGCAGCGCCTGCCAGATCGATGCCATCAAACACACCTTGGATAGCGCTCAGATCGACCTGATTGAATGAGAATGTCGTGACGGCAAAACCGCCAGAGCGGGTGACACCATTGACCACGGATACGGCAGCCGTACCAGTAACCAGATCGTCGCCGTTGAATGTTGCCTGGTTGATGGCGGACAGCATGTTTGCAGCCAGCGCATCAAGTTCCAGCTGAACATCATCCTGGTTCACACCATCGCTGATGCCGAATGCAATACGTTCAACCATCTGTTTGGCCAGATCGGCCACGGTTTCAGCACCAAGGCGCGCTGTCGCGACGGAGTTGCGCGTGGCGGTCATGCCTTCGTTGATGGCCTTGAACATGCCGCTGTCGCCCTTCATCGTCTCGGAGATGGCGAAATAGGCGGCGTTTTCTTTACCTGAGCGGATGGCGAGCCCGGAAGATACGCGATTTTGCGTTTCGTTCAGGCTGCGGTTCACGTCATTGAGCGTGGACAAAGCCACCATTGCGGAATGGTTTGTGAGAATGGATGACATTTAATGTTCCCCTGTGTTCTCTAGTCTTTTCAGTCTTCTGACTGAAGGTTAGCCTTAGCCAACGTTCTCTATTTAGAGATCGAGGTTAACGCAGGGTTAAAGAACCGGGATTTTTTGGGAAAAGGCGATAGCCGCCGTCATCTTGCCAAGCGCAAGGGATCGTTCCGCCCGGTGCGATATGGGGGACATATCAGGGTTCACCGGACGGGACGTATGTTTATTGGGGTCCGCGTTGATTAGCGGAACAGGCTCAGAATGTTCTGAGGCGCGCGGTTGGCAATAGACAAGGATTGTGTCGCCAGCTGCTGCTGCACCTGAAGCGCCTGCAAACGTGCCGCTTCTTGTTCCATATCCGCATCAACCATAGAGCTGACACCGGAATCCAGCGTATC
>JAFMGZ010000043.1 GCA_017854855.1 Sulfitobacter sp.
TGGAAGAAGTCGGCCAGCAGTTCAGCGTGACCCGCGAACGTATCCGCCAGATCGAAGCAAAGGCGCTGCGCAAGCTCAAGCATCCAAGCCGCAGCCGCAAGTTGCGGTCCTTCCTGGATCAGTAAGGTACACTGTCGAGGTGATTATTTTGGGGCCGTCCTTTGGGGCGGCCCTTTTCGTTTTGGCCCGCTTTCGTCCTGAACGCCATGCACGTCGGGCATGGTCTGGGGTGACGGCCTGATCACAGCCCCGCGAGGCGCATGGATTTGATTTTGATCAATGCCCGCGATGCTCTAACTCCTAAGATAACCCAAAGGAGACCAGATTATGCGTCGGTTTGTTTTAATGCTTTGCTGCCTCACCTTGCCGCTGACGGCACCCGCCCCTGCGTTGGCACAGTCCTATCAGGCGGTAAACCGTCTGCAGGTCGTGCCGCTGAACGCCAATGACTTTGAGGTGATCGAGGCCCGGGGCGAAGGGGCACGCGGCATCTGGTGTGCCGCTGCGGATTACGTGACCCAGGTCCGGGGGATCACGTCAGGCAGGCTTTATGTCAAGACGCCGCGCGGGCGGTCCGTCAGTGGGATGGGGCGCATCGGTGTGGTCTTTACCACCAATGCGGCCTCTCTCAGCACACCGCCCACGACATCCTTTTCCGTCAGCGTGCGGGACGCAGGATCCGGCCTGTCGGTCGTACATGCGCTGCAATTTTGCAAGGATTACCTGCTTGAACTGCGAGAGCGGTTTTGACCGCTGATTGAGGGACCGAACCATGTACCGCTATATCCTGCCCATCGCCGCCGCCTTGTTGAGTGTATCGCCCGCCATGGCCCAGACTTTTCGCGCGGAGAACCGCGTGATGGTGACCCCTGTGACCGACGGTTTTGTCATCACCAGCGGCGGTGACCATGGCGCGATGGGAATGTGGTGTGCCGCTGCCGATTATGCGCGCAAAGTATTGGGCGCCGCAGGCACCGACCGCATCTATATCTCACAGGGGCGCAATCCGGGGCTGGGACAACGCGGCCCGGTGCGCTTTAGCATGGATGGCAGCGGGCTGAGGTCAAAGCCGGTGGTGGTGGTGGGGGCGTCATTGTCGGAACCGGGGTCCAACCTGTCGGTGGATCATGCCTATCAGTTCTGCACCAGTGCACGGTTGCCGTCCAGATGAAGGTCGCACTGCTGTGCATGATGCTGGCAGCCCTTCCTGTGGCGTTGCAGGCCACAACCCAGTCCGAAGAAGACAGGATCGTGATCAACCCGGTCAACGCCAGTGATTTCGAAGTGATCCAGGGCATAAATTTTGGCGCGGCAGAGTTCTGGTGCGGTGCCGCCACCTATGTCGAGCGCCGCTCTGGCCTGTCAGAGCTGACAGCGGTCTACGTCAAACGCGCGCTGGGTCCCAGCACAACGGCACCGGGGCGCAAGGGCGTGGTGTTTAGCACCAGCAACGCAGGGCTGCCCGCTGCTGATCCCGGGCGCGTCACACTGACCGTGGAGGTGGTGGGCGCAACCTTGAAGTCCGCGCAGGCCCGGCGGTACTGCAGGGATGCATTTACCCGCTCCACCAAGTGAGCAAGGCCGCCAGCGGATTGTCAAAGCAGGCCTTGGGCGTCACAGTGAGATCATGCAGTCGACAATCACGATACAGACCCATGGTCAGGCGCTTTATGAAATCACCCGCGAGGCGGCCCATTTCGTATCGGGGCAGGGCGATGGCCTGCTGAGCTTGCTGGTACAGCACACATCGGCGTCTTTGCTGATCCAGGAAAACGCGGATGCTGAGGTGCAGACGGATCTTCTGGCCTATTTCGGCAGGCTGGTCCCGCCTGCGGATGATCCCGCAATGCGCTATCTGCGCCATACCTACGAAGGCCCCGATGACATGCCCGCCCATATCAAGGCGGCCCTGCTGCCCGTCAGCCTGTCGATCCCGGTGGCACGGGGCCAGCTGCGTCTGGGCACATGGCAGGGCATCTATCTGTTCGAACATCGGCATGCCCCCCACAGCCGCAAGGTTGCCGCCCATTTCAGGCCAGACTAAGCGCGCGCCGCCCAAGAGGGGTCTGCGAAAACCCTTGATCAGATCCGGATGGATCAGCCCTGCTGAGAAACACTTTCATCAGCTTTTCAAGGTGTTTGCGCGCTGCAGCATGACGGGTGACATCGATTTATCCCCCCGATGCAACGCAAGATGTTGCGCTGCATTTCGCCCCTACCCAAAACTTCGCGGTTGGCCTATAACTGTTGTGAATTATGGGGATCACCCCACTAGTCAGGCACGGACAATAAAGGGGGACGGCCCATGCGCTGCCCGTTTTGCGGAAATATCGACACTCAGGTAAAGGATTCTCGCCCCGCAGAGGATCATGTCTCGATCCGGCGGCGGCGGTTTTGCCCCGCCTGCGGCGGGCGCTTCACGACCTACGAACGTGTACAGCTGCGCGATCTGGTGGTGATCAAGACCTCTGGCAAACGCGAGGATTTTGACCGTGACAAGCTGGAGCGGTCGATCCGCATCTCCATGCAGAAACGTCCCATTGATCCCGAACGGATTGACCAGATGATCAGCGGCATTGTGCGCCGACTAGAAAGCATGGGCGAAACCGACATCGGCTCCAAGCAGATCGGAGAGATCGTGATGGAAGCGCTGGCGCGGATCGACACGGTGGCCTACGTGCGTTTTGCCAGTGTCTACAAGAACTTTCAGGCGGCAGACGACTTTGACAAGTTTGTGCAGGAACTCCGCCCCGATTCCCCCCCAGAAGAGTGAGCGACGCGCGCTTCATGGCGCTGGCCCTCAGCTTGGGCCGGCGTGGACAGGGCCGCGTCTGGCCCAACCCGGCCGTGGGATGCGTGATCGTCAGGGACGGGCTGATCCTGGGGCGCGGCTGGACCCAGCCAGGTGGCCGCCCCCATGCCGAAACCGTCGCCCTGGCCCAGGCCGGGCAGGCGGCAGGCGGGGCCACCGCCTATGTGACGCTCGAACCCTGCGCCCATCACGGCCAAACCCCTCCTTGCGCCGAAGCCTTGATTGCGGCGGGCATCGCGCGCGTGGTGGTGGCGGTAGCCGACAGCGATGCACGGGTCGACGGTAGGGGGCTGCAGATGCTGCGCGATGCGGGCATCGACGTCAGCCTTGGCGAAGCTGCGGAAGCCGCCCGTCAGGATCACGCGGGTTTTTTCACCCGGACCGAATTGGGCAGACCCTTCGTAACGCTCAAACTGGCCAATTCCTTTGACGGGCGCATCGCAACGGGGACCGGCCAAAGCCAGTGGATCACCGGGCCCGAAGCACGCCGCGCGGTCCATGCCATGCGCAGCCGCCATGACGCGGTGATGGTCGGCGGCGGCACTGCGCGCAAGGATGATCCAACCCTCACGGTGCGCGATCTGGGGATCGACCATCAGCCCGCGCGCATTGTCGTGACACGCAGGCTTGATCTGCCGTTGATGGGCAATCTGGCCCGTACGGCGTCACAGGTGCCGCTCATCCTGTGCCACGGTGCAGACGCCGATGCCCATCTGTTGCAGACATGGCAGGACCTGGGGGCCACCTTGTTGCCTTGCAGACTGCGCGGCACGCAATTGGACCCGCGGGATGTGCTGCAAAAACTGGGCAGCCACGGCCTCACCCGGGTCTTCTGCGAAGGCGGCGGCGCATTGGCGGCCTCTTTGATCGAGGCGGATCTGGTGGACGAACTGGCAGGCTTTACCGCAGGTCTGGTGATCGGCGCAGAAGGTCTGCCGGGCATCGGTGCCATGGGATTGGCCCGGCTTGATGAGGCACCGCGCTACAAACTGCGCTCTGTCCAGCCCATAGGCCAGGACATCCTGCACATCTGGTCTCGCCCTTAGGCTTTTCCGAAAAAACCGTTCCAATCTCTTTTTGGCCAAAAATACCTAAGCGCCAGGCCTAATCCCTGCGCCACAGATGCGATTGGGTGGCAAACAGCCCCTGCAGCTTGGACAGCAGCCGGTTGGCAGGGCCGGGGCGTGGGATATCCCCTGTGGCCAGCCGCTCGACAATCACCTCGACGGGGCAGGGCAGGCCGGTCCTTGGGTCCCGGTAGCGCGGATAGTCTATCAGCGTGGCATGGACCAGACCCTCAAGACTGGGCAGCGCCCTGCGCCGTGGCGGGACATCGCCCAGATCACGGGTCAGCCCCCATCCCGCGTAAAACGGCACGCCCAGGGTGGTCACCGCCACCCCGCGCAACAGCGCCTCGAACCCCAGAAGCGAGGTCATCGTCCAGACTTCATCCACATGGCCCAACACCGCGATGGGGTCGGCGTGGTGCAGCACCATATCGGCCAGCCCTGCGGCATCCACACCGCCGGGGCGCAGGCCCGCTTCCACATCGGGGTGCGGTTTATAAAGGATCATCGCATCTGGGTGGGCTGCGCGCGCAGCCTCCAGCAAGGCCCGGTTGGTGCGCACGGCATCTGCGCCGGTGCGGATAGAGGCATCGTCCTCGACCTGACCGGGCACCAGGATGCGGCGGCCTTTGGTCAGGTTATCCAGATCGGTCTGCACAGCGGGCAGGTTGTATTTGCTCAGGCCCGCCGCGGTCAGCTGTTCGATCAGCTGGGCACTGCGGACCTGTTGATCGGGCCGCAGGCTGGCCCGTTCCGCGATCCATTTCTCCAATCGGCTGGGGCGCGAGGGATCATAATAGATCCCCAGATCGTCGCAGACCAGCGACAGCGGCGGGATCAGCGCAGCCCCCAGACCTTTGGAGCGCAGGAAGCCGTCCTCGACGCGGATGGCCCCCGCATGGTGCGGCCCCGCCTTGCCCGCCCAGACCATCCAGCGCCGGTCAGAGCCCTGGGCACGGGCCGGATCATCGTCAAAGATCACGGGTTTGTGCCGGCCAAAAAATCCCTGCAGGGGTTTGCGTTTCCACAGACGCATGGCCGAGGCGTTCCAACCCTTGTGATCCTCGCGCCAGCAGCGGGTCTGGGCGGCCAGCGCCTCGATCGTGTCCTCGATCTGGCACAGGCGGTCGCGGTAGGGATCATACCATTTGGGATACAGGATCATCGCCCCCGCAAAAAGCTGTGCACGCGTCAGTTTGCGTTGACGGCGCGGGACCGGGAATTCATCCGTCGTAAGGCCCCATCCGGCATAAAAGGGCTGGCCAAAGACCCTTGGCCGGTGTCCTGCGAAAATCGCCTCGAACCCCATTTGCGAAGAAACGGTATAGACGCCCACGGCCCCCTCAAACAGCGCATAGGGGCTGATGGGGTCTGCCATCAGCGTGACGCGGTCAGAGGCATCTTGGGGCCCGAAATACCCCTTGCGATAGCCCCGCAGGGTTTCGGGGTGGGTTTTGATGATGACCCTGGCACCGGGGTGTTCTTCCTGGGCAAAGACAAGCATTTCCATGAACCGCCCCCGGTCCGCCCCGCAGGCGGTGACAGAGGCATCGCCAAAGGTCTGGTCGATGACCAGCACATAGCCCGGATCCGGCACCGGGGTGGCAAGGTCAAAGGCGGTGTATTTTGTCAGATGCGCCTCTGCCAGACGCGCCATGGCCCCGCGTGCGCGGTTCAGCAGGGCGGTGTCATCCAGCGGGTGGCGGGCCAGTATCTCTTCAAGGTCAGAGGGCTGGCTGGGGTCAAAGTGCAGCCCACGGTGGTCCACCAGCAGGCCCAGGGGGGGCTCTCCGGCGCGGCCGGGAAAGAGCGAACGCAGCGGTGCATCTTCGATGCGAACCACGGGGACCTGGTATTTCGCCGCGACCCCAAGGCCGCGGTGGGCGGTGGGTGAATTGCCCCAGACCGCCACGGCATCGCCGGGTCCTGGCAGACCAAGGTGCAGCGAATGGCCCGATAGCTGCAAAATGCGCCGCACCCGGCGCTGGGTCAGAAAACCGCCGTTATAGACAAAAAGCCGCCGGTCCTGTGTAGGGCCGGCGGCAGGGGTGTCATATATTTCAGGCCCCAGGGCCATCAGGCTTAGCCGCCTGAGCCCAGCGATGTCAGGCCATCCGCCGATGTGGCGGTGCCGGTGATCGCCTGGATCACTCTGTTCCACTGGGTGAACGGGGCTTCGGTCACATAGATGGTATCACCGTCACGGATCACGAAATCGCGGGCCATGAACATGCCATTCGGCTTGGTCAGATCCAGAACATAGACCATGCGCTGTGCGCCTTCCAGATCGTTGCGGCCCAGCACCTGGCCTGCGACTTCGGCGGGTTCATTGCGGAACACGAAAACGCCGGTGGGGTCGGCGGTGGCGGCATTCAGGCCACCGACCTGCGCGATACCCTCAAGCGCCGAAAGCGTCTGGGATTCGAAGGGCACCTGCGCCTGACCCCCTGTCGCCCCAAGGGCTGTGAAGGTGCGTGTATCGCCCTCTACCAAAATCCTGTCGCCGCCGCGCAGGGCGATGTCGAGTTCGGGATGGTCATACAGGTCCTGTAGCCAGATCTGTCCACGCGCCTGGCCGCGAATGACGGTGACCTGTGCGATTTCAGGTTCAATCGTCACACCTCCGGCGCGCGCGAGCATGGTGTTGAGGGTCCGGGTCGGGCGTTCAATCGGATAGACGCCTTGGCCGCCAATCGCACCGATCAGCGACACGGTTGAGCCGTCACCCGCCGCGCGGCGCACTTCGACCTGTGGATCGGGGGTCTGTTCGCCCAGTTTGTTGGTGATGATCCGGCGGATCGCATCGGGCGTATTGCCCGCAGCCTTGATCCGGCCTGCATAGGGAATAAAGATAAAGCCCGCGCCATCGACCTGCACTTCTTCCAATGTGGTGGCTGGCGCACCTTCGACGCCAAGCAGCGGGTCATCCACGTTTTCATAGATCGTGATGCCAAGCACATCGCCCGGACGAATGGTGTCAGAGCCCAGCTTGCCCGCGTTCTTGAACGCCTCAGAAAAGCCAAGGGCCGGCACGACAGCGGTGGCGCGGGTGACGCGGTCATTCACGGCCACCACAAAGGCGTCGCCCTCTCTCTGGACGGAGCCTGCGAAAATCTGGCGTTTGTTGGGGCCGACATGTGGCAGGCCACATGACGCCAAAACGGCCAAAGCCGCGACTGCTGCGGTGGGACGTGCCCACCGGGTAAATACGGATTTCACTGCCCGGTCTCCTCGACCTATTTTACTCTGCCTCGAAATTCACCGGTTTTCCGGCGTAATTATTTTCACTCTACCTTAGCGATTTCCAAAAATCCAGCATTCCGGCGCGCCCCGATCAGGTAACCAGCCGCAACTGTTGCCGTGGGGCCGCGGTTCCCGATTGCAGCGCCTCATATGGATCCTCGGGAGAGAGCATCATATCAACAACCTGACGTAGCAATTGCCTGCGGCCACGCGTGGAATAAAAGCCGCCCGGAATTTGCGATGTCTCCAGCAGATAGCGGCGATAATCCTTGTAAGCCTTGTTGTCGGGGCGGCTGGCCCCGGCAAAGAATTCGGACAATGGCTGATCCGATACAAATTCCGGCTGGTCATAGACCGCGCGGCCGAACACCTTGAGCGGGATACCGCGCCACAGCACCTGTTGACCGGCGGTAGAATTCACCGTCACCGCACTGCGGGCGTCATTGAGCAGCTGCGCCAGCTTGCCGCCGCGCACATAATGCACGCGTTTGGCAACGCCGTATTGCCGCGCCAGCCGCTTGAGGTCGCGGCGCACGGGCCGGCGGCCATCCTCAAGCGGGTGGGCCTTGACCACAAGGTGGTGATGTTGGGGTGCGCCCTTGGCAAAGCCTTCGATCACGATTTCAAGGAAATCGGCCATCGTTTCAAAGGGCGAATGTTTTTGAAAGGAACTGTCATGTTCCAGCTGCAAAAGCGCGAGGTGATAGGGAAAACCGCCCTGGCGGATGCGCAAGGTCGCCAGCAGCCTGTCCGCCCAGAGCAAGGGCATCAGCAGCAGACGGCGCACATAGAGCTGAAATTCCTTGGTCACCGGCAGGCTGCGGTGGGGGCGGAAATTGCGATAATCGCCGTTCCGGAACATGACAAACCAATGATAAAGCGCGCCGTAGAACACATGCTGGCGCATATCGCCCCAATGTCCCGGCGGCAGCGGCGCTTCCATGTCCGATTGCGCCAGTGCCGTCTGCATCTGGGGAATGGTCATATCCATCAGACGTGAGTTGCCGTTTGACCCACCGCGTTCATAGGTAACCCAATAGGGCCGCATATAGCCTTCTTCAAAGACATGGACGGTGATGCCGCGGGCCTTGGCCTCTGCCACCGCTTGAGCGTGCACGGGGCGGGTATCGCCGTACAGCACGATGTCGGTCACATTCTTTTCGGTGAGCAGGGTGCAAAAGGTATCGGACCAGTCGCCCAAGGTGCCGCGATAGGGGATATAGCTGCGCGGATGAAACCAAAAGGCGCGGTCGCCTGCGTTGAATCCCACGCGCCAGACCTCTGCCCCCGCCAGGCGCAGCATCTTGCCCAAGCGGTGAAAGAAAGGCCCATGCGGCCCTTGCAGGAACAAAAATACCCTGCTGTCTGTCGGTGTCACGGTCATCTGCACCTTTGTTCTTTATCTTGCCCGGAGACTTAATAGGACAAAAAGGGCATAATTGTGGCGTCCTTCCCGCTTGTCTTGGGCCCATGCCAGCGTTACCTCAATCAGGAATGCGATCAAAGGAGCCTGCTGTCCATGTTTACCGGCATCATTACCGATATTGGCAAAGTCACCACGCTAAAGCAGGAGGGTGATCTGCGGGCGCGGATTTCAACCTCTTATGATACCAGCCGCATCGATATGGGAGCCTCCATCGCCAGCGACGGGGTTTGCCTGACGGTCGTCGGACTGGGCCCTGATTGGTACGAAGTGCAGATCAGCGCCGAGACGGTGCAAAAGACCAACCTGTCCGCATGGGAGGTCGGCACGCGCCTGAACCTTGAACGGGCCTTGAAGGTCGGTGACGAATTGGGCGGGCATATCGTGTCGGGCCATGTGGACGGTGTCGCCGAAGTGGTCGCGGTGTCCGATGACGGCGACAGCACCAGGGTGACCCTGCGCGCCCCCCGGAGCCTGGCGCGTTTTATCGCGCCCAAGGGCTCTGTGGCGCTGAACGGCACCTCCTTGACGGTGAACGAGGTGGATGACTGCGATTTCGGGATCAACTTTATCCCCCACACAAAGGAAGTCACCACCTGGGGGGATGTGCAGGTTGGCGACCGCATCAACCTGGAGATCGACACGCTGGCGCGATACGTGGCCCGTCTGGCGGACATGTCATGAGGGCGGGCATCGGGCATAATCAGGGCCCCACGATGGAGCGCGGCCAGAAATGGCGTGCATTCCAGTGGCAAAAGGCCCGCGACGCGGCAATGCCCAAGGCGATCCCGCTGATGGTGGTCAAAATGCATGTGGCGCGCGCCCATGCGCTGGGGCTGGATTACCCGACCTATGCGGCGGTGCGCAAAGCCACGGGGCGCGACATCATGGGGCTGTTGTTTTCGTCCAACGCCCTGCGTGTGGTGCGCGCCGAGGCACCCTATGTCCCGGTGGAACGCGGTGCCGTCGTGGCCGCCGTAACCGGGGCCAGGAAACTGGCGCTGGCCCATGCGCCGCTGAACCCCGATATGATCGGGCTGGCAAACCCGATGCTGGATGCAGTCGGGCCCGCGCCAAAGTTCACCGAAAGCTGGAGTGCGATGGGCGAACATCTGGGGGCCTTTATGACCCAGCAGCATCTGCTGCGCGATCAGGTTTTGATCATCGGGGATACGTCGTTTGAACGCGACTGGTATGCGGCCGGGCGCGCGGCTGGCTACCTTGAGGCGCAGCGGTATTTTGCGCAGACCTAAGAACCGCCCGTCCTCCGCTGCGGTCGGGGGCCAAAAGGAACTGCTCTGGTCAAGCCCTGGGGGCTGGTTTATGTCGGGGCAAGCCAGACAAGACGCCATCAGGTAAGGATACACGATGAACTATGAAAAGCCGGGTCCCGTGGAAGAGGGGCTAGCCGCCAGGATTTCCTCGATCGAAGAGATCATCGAAGAAGCGCGCCAGGGCCGGATGTTCATTCTGGTTGACCATGAGGACCGCGAGAACGAGGGCGATCTGGTTATTCCGGCACAATTTGCCGATGCTGCTGCGATCAATTTCATGGCCACCTATGGCCGGGGTCTGATCTGTCTGCCGCTGACCGAGGACCGGGTAGATGCCTTGGGTCTGCCAATGATGGCGATGAACAATTCATCGCGCCACGAGACGGCCTTTACCGTCAGCATCGAGGCGCGCGAAGGGGTTGAAACGGGCATCTCTGCGGCGGACCGCGCATTGACCGTGGCGGTGGCGATCGACGAGAGCGCCGGTGCCGCAGATATTGCCACGCCGGGTCACATGTTCCCGCTGCGCGCGCGCAATGGCGGGGTTCTGGTGCGGGCCGGTCACACCGAGGCGGCAGTGGACATCAGCCGCCTGGCGGGTCTGCATCCGTCAGGTGTGATCTGTGAAGTGATGAGCGATGACGGCTCCATGGCGCGTTTGCCCGAATTGCTGGACTTTGGTACCACCCACGGGCTCAAGGTTGGCACGATCAGTGACCTGATTGCCTATCGCCATACCCATGACAATCTGCTGGTGGAGCGTGACAACCGTCAGGTGATTTCGGCCTATGGCGGGGATTGGCAGATGCGGGTCTTTAGTGACCAGATCACCGGCACCGACCATGTGGTGCTGACCAAGGGCGATATTTCCACCGACGCGCCTGTCTTGGTGCGCACCCATGCCATCAACGCATTGGAAGACATCCTGGGGCTGGGCCCAAGTCCGGCAGATGAACTGCCCCGCGCGATGCAGATCATCGCCGAAGAGGGCAGGGGGGCGGTATTGCTGTTCCGCGATCCCTATCCGAAACTGCGGCTGGAGGGCGAAGAGGACGAGCGCCCCCGCACGGTCAAGAACACCGGGCTGGGCGCGCAGATCCTGTCGACATTGGGGCTGAACAAGCTGATATTGCTGACGGACAACCCCGAAACCCGGTATCTGGGTCTGGATGCCTATAAAATCGAAATTGTGGGGACACGCCCCATCACGCAGGAGTAACCCAGATGGCTTCATCTCAGGCACATACGGTGCTGGACCGCCCGACATTCGACAAGCCGGTCAAGGTTCTGATCGTTGTATCGCCCTATTACAGCGATATTGCCGCAGGCCTGCTGACCGGGGCCAAGGCGGAGTTGGAGGCAGCGGGTGCGTCTTATGAGG
Organism: Sulfitobacter sp.; assembly: GCA_017854855.1. Lineage (GTDB taxonomy): Bacteria > Pseudomonadota > Alphaproteobacteria > Rhodobacterales > Rhodobacteraceae > Sulfitobacter. Next base: position 11,201 of record JAFMGZ010000043.1, read on the forward strand.
TCGTTGAAATGCCCGGTGCCCTTGAGATACCCACCGCCATCGGGATCAGCGACAGGCGCAGCAACTTTGACGGCTATGTCGCCCTGGGCTGCGTCATTCGCGGTGAGACCACGCATTACGAGACAGTCTGCAACGACAGCAGCCGCGCGCTGCAGATGCTGGGATTGCAGGGGCTGTGCATCGGCAACGGGATCCTGACAGTTGAGAACAACCAGCAGGCCGAAGTCCGCGCGGACCCTCAGGGCCAGAACAAAGGCGGGGGTGCGGCGGCAGCGGCCTTGCATCTGATTGCACTGGCCCGTAAGTGGGCGCAGACCAGCAAAGGTATCGGTTTTATGCCCCGTGGCGAAGACACGCTGATGGCGGGCGATTTTGACGGAAACACAAACGCATGAACACCCCTGCGCCCGGATTGTCGGGCAACCAGAAACGCAAGATGAAATCCGCCTCCCGGCTTTATGCCGTGCAGGCGTTGTTTCAGATGGAGCATTCCAGCCAGACCATTGACGCCGTGCGCAACGAGTTTCTGGAGCATCGGTTCGGCGCGACCTATGACGGTGATGAATTGCAGGACGGTGACATCAATCTTTTTGCGCAAGTGCTTGAAGATGCAGTAAACTATCAGGCACCGATTGATCAGATGACCGATCGTGCCCTGGTGGCGAAATGGGCGATCGCGCGGATTGATCCAACCATTCGCGCCTTATTCCGCGCGGCGGGGGCCGAATTGCGCGATCAGGGCACACCGCCCAAAGTCGTGATCAGCGAATATGTCGATTTGGCGCGGGCTTTTTTCCCCGAAGGCAAAGAGGCGTCCTTTGTGAACGCGGTGCTGGATCATATGGCCCGAGAGGCACGGCCAGAAGCCTTTTGAACGCGGGGCGTTTTGAAAGGGCGAGCTTGCGCAACATCACTCTTGCGAAAATTCGGACAGCGTAACCCTGCGCGGTCCTAGGGTCCATGAGGCGTTGTGGAAGTGTGACGGGACCACATTTGCCGGTCAGTATTTTATTCCCGAGGACCTGTATGTACAGGTGGGCGCCAGGTAACCGGACCAGGGTCCGAACAGAGCCAGCTCCCTCGGTTTTGCTTAAGGCCACTGGAATGTAACGTCACACGAGCAGCGCAGAACCCGTCACACAACACAGGTAGACCTGTGGGTGCTCCGCGACAAGGGGGCGTTTCTAAATGTCGGGGCTTTCGGCAATAAATCTGTAGGCGCGCAGTTCTTCGGGCAGCAGGATGTAGATCTCATCGGGGGGGGTTGCCATGGCGTGGCGCATGACCAGCGGATCAACGCCCATGTCGTTCAAATAGCCCATCACCTCTGCCTGTCCGCGCTGGATGTCTTCGACCGCGACAAAGGCCGGCAGCAGGGCGTTTTCGCCAAAGTAATGCTGATGGACGCCAACCGATCCGTCATCGGGGATCTGACGCCGCGCACCTGCGGCCAGCAGATAGGGACATGCGGAATAGCAGATGTCGCCGGATCGCAGGGCGGTGTTGATCCCTTCGGCCCGCAGGTAGCGGCCCAGTTCCAGCGCATCCGGCACAGAGCCCCCCGGCGAATTGAGCAAGACTTCTTGAGGTTTGGCAGAAAGGGCTGCGAATTCCTTGATCATGCGGGCCGCGTCGCCCGCGGCGATGGACCCTTCAAGCAAGACCGATGCACCGGCCTCAAGGCGGGTCATCACCAGCCGCTCTGGCAGGGGCGTGCGCGGCAGCGGCTGGCCCGGTGCGGGTGCGCGGTCCGGACGGTAGCGACGGGTCTGGTCGCCTGGACGGATTTGTTGGGTCAGTTCAGGGGCGCGGGGGGCGAAAGAGGGCAGGCGCAGGCCGCTTTGCAGATCACCCCAAAACAACAAGCCGCCAAGGCCCAGCTGGAACAGCAAGATGGCCGTCAGGATGCGGCGGATCGGGTTATGGGGTTTTGGCGCGGCGCTGTCGGTCATGACGATTTCAGCGATGTTACCTGTGCACCGGGATCCTTGGGGCTGGCGGGCGGTGCTTCGAGGGTGGCACCCTTCATCGCATCTTCCACGTCGCGCAGGGCTGTCATTGCGGCACGCAATTCGGCCAATGTCAGGGTGTCGCCCAGGGCCGCACCGCTGCGGCCCGTGCGAATGGCGGATTGGGTGACGGCAAGGATAAAGACCAGCACCGCCGGCAGCAGGTCAATCGCAATCGCCCCGGCCCAGGACGGCATGAAATTGCGCGCATAAAGGATGACCGCATCTGCGCTGGAGATCGGCGTATATGTCGTCTCGGCGGGGGGCGGCATGGCCATCACGGCCTGGGCTGCACGTTCCAGGGTGAGCGCACGTTGGGCCAGCACCTGAAGTACCGCCGTGATGGTGGCGGTCTGCGCCCCCCGGTCCTCGGCAGTGCTGGCATCCAGTTCCGGCAAAACGACAGAGGCTGCCAGATCCTGCGCTGCGCGTTCCACCAGGGCCGCCACGGAGAGTTGGCGCAATTGCGTGATCAGACCTGACAGACGCACGGCCTGTTCCGAAAATTCGACCGAGCGGGTCTCGACCGGGCCGGGCTCTACGGTCAGGCTGCGCATCCGGCTTAGCAGTTGGTTGCCTTCGACAAAGGCCTGATCGACCAGCGGCGTCTGGCTGGCGATCTGCGCCTCAAGGCCTGTCAGTTCTGCAGATTTCTGGCGCAGCAGGCGAAAGACCGCACCGCGCCCGGCAAGGCCCGACAGATCGCCCGTGGCTTCTTGTTGGCTGAGGTCCTCAAAGCTTTGGCGGACCCGGGCGACATCGCGTTCCAGCCCCTGGGCGGAAATGGCGATTTCATGGGCGCGTTCGAGCGAGGATTGATAGTCCTGGACGGTGCGTGCCAGATGCTGTTCCACCGCCGCTGATCCGGCCAGCGCCGCCGCATTCAGCCAGCTGGACATGGCCACAATGGCCAGCGACCCCAGCCCCATTGCCCCCAGCAGGCCCACACGTGCCCGCATCGTTCGCACAGCCGGATAAAGCCGCAGCATATAGGACCAGAACACGAAAATACCCACCGAGACGGCAACCGAATAGGCGATGGCCGCAAAGGCCGACATCGCGCCGTTGTTGTCCAGCAAGGAAGAGACCCCAAGATAGGTATAGATGCCAGAGGCGGTCGCCAGTACGCCAAGCGCGGTTCCGGTAAACGTATCGAGCCAGGCAAGATGCCCTTCGAGTTCCTGGGCATATCGGACGCCATGGGCGTTTTCGGCTTCATTCGGCATGTTGGCCTCTTGGTTTGGATCCATAGATCAAGATAGGTGCAGCGCCGCGAAATACCATGAGAGTGTTCTCGTTAAAACTGCGTCACTCAAGGCTGCCTGCGGTGAAGGGGTTGACCGGGTTCCTTCATAGGTGATGTGCAGGCCATCCCATGAAACGTTCAGGCGGGCAAAACACTTGTCAATGTTCACGAAATGTTCATAATTTCCCTATGACCCAAGTTGATCTCCAGCCCACGGCGGCACGCCCGCAACCCGGCCAGCTGTTGGCGCGCGGGGTGGCGCGGCATCTGGTCAGCCACGGCTTTGCCTGCGTTGAAGAACTGGTGCCGGCGCGCGGCCTGCGGGTGGATGTGATGGCACTGGGGCCCAAGGGCGAGATATGGATCGTGGAATGCAAATCATCGCGCACAGATTTCACATCGGATGCGAAATGGCAGGGCTATCTGGAATGGGCCGACCGGTTTTTCTGGGCGGTCGATGCGGATTTCCCGACCGAATTGCTGCCTGATGAAACGGGGCTGATCATCGGCGACGCCTATGGGGCAGAGCTGATCAGGATGGGGCCCGAGACGCGTCTGGCCCCGGCGCGGCGCAGGGTGATGACGCAAAAATTTGCGGTTCAGGCGGCCCGCAGGCTGCACCGTTTGCGCGACCCCGACATGTTGCCTGAGTGGGATTAGCGAACTTCCCGCAATGCCAGCGAGATCATGAGGTGCTTGGCGCGTTGAAACCGTTGGTTTCAGGCAGCGTTAGGCAAAGCCGCGTTATTCACCACGGTTCAGCGGTTTTTCTGCGCACCCGAGACGCGATTGGCGGCGGCAATGATTTCTTCGGCGATTTCATAGGCTTCCTCGGGGGTGAAATCCATCGGGATCTCCACGCCGTTGCCTTCGACAAACAACCTGACCATGCCCGCATCTGTTGGGCCAATCTGAAGATTCGCCTCGATGTCACGTTCGTCGTTAATGCCCATGGGAGCCTCCGGTTTTCTGCGACCTATCGCTAGCGCGACATGTCTTGAAAGGCAAGCGGCGCGGCGCGCATGATGGGGCATGGACGGAATAGAGATTCGCAGTTTCGTGGCAGAGGATCGCGACTGGGTGGTGGCCCAGCACGCCGATCATTATGCCCGCGCCGAAGGCTTTGACGCCAGCTTTGGTGTTTTGGTGGGCGGGATCGTGGATGATTTTCTGCGCAGCCATGACGCAGAGGTCGAATGCGGCTGGGTCGCATGCGCAGGCCAGCGCCGCCTGGGATCAATCTTTTGCGTCAGGGTGGACGCACAGACCGCCAAGCTGCGCCTGTTTCTGATGCGCGAGGAAACACGCGGCAAGGGGTTGGGCCTGCGGATGCTGACCCATTGCATGGGCTATGCAAAGGCCAAGGGCTACCGGAAGATGCAGCTTTGGACCCACGAATCCCACCGCGCGGCAGGTGCGCTTTATGCCAAGACGGGCTGGCGGCTGACGTCTTCGCAGAAGGTGGTTTCCTTTGGCCAGCCCTTGGTGGAGCAACATTGGGAAATAGTTTTGTAGCCAGAACCGTGCCTGCGGGATTTGAGCCGTTGTAAGGTATTGCAATCCGGAGAAGGGGGGGCTAAATCCCGTCCTGTGCCGCCTTAGCTCAGTTGGTTAGAGCGCTTGATTGTGGATCAAGAGGTCCCTGGTTCGAGACCAGGAGGTGGTACCACCTATCCCCGAGATATTTTTTGTAATCGTTGCCTTTGCAGATGGCCTGCAGTTGCTTAGGCCTTGGTGCGCGGTGCAAATCTGCGTGAGAGGCGCTGCCTCTCACACTCTCCGAGGTATTTGGAGCCAAAAAGAGGGGGCGGGATCAGTCAAGTTTGACTGTCTGGCGCAGGGAGCCTGTCAGGCGGTCGAAGATCAGGATTTCGTTTTTGTCGGTGACGATCGCGTACCAATCGGGTCCTTGGGTGAAGGCGCGGGCCTGGGCACCCTGGGGCAGGGTGATCTGATCTGGCAAAATCGGTGTATCGCGGTTCAAGCGGGTGACAAGCAGGCCAATCACCACTAGAACCCCGCAGATCATCACGGCGGTCAGGACTGTCACCAGCCGCCGCAGGAATCGCAAATTCGCAGGCTCAATCGGATCATCCATGTCGCAACACCGTCTTATTTCTTTTGTCTTCGGCGAAGCGCCGCCGCCGCGCCTTGATAAGGCGCTGGCGCGGGATGTGCCAGAGGATGCGAACCTGTCGCGCACGCGAATGGGCAAATTGATCGAGCAGGGGGCTGTCAGGATCGCCGGCGAGGTGGTGCGGGATCCGCGGGCGAAAGTCGCCGAGGGCCAGAGCGTCGAGATTGCTGTGGAAGAGGCTGAGGAAAGCCATATCCGGCCAGAGGCCATCGCGCTGAACATCATCTTTGAGGATGACGATCTGGTGGTGATCAACAAGCCGGCCGGTATGGTGGTGCATCCGGCACCGGGCACGCCATCAGGTACGTTGGTCAATGCGCTGATGGCCCATTGCGGCGATAATCTGTCTGGGGTGGGGGGCGTGAAGCGGCCCGGTATCGTGCATAGAATTGACAAGGAAACCAGTGGTTTGCTGGTTGTGGCAAAGTCGGATGCGGCGCATCACGGGCTGGCCGCCCAGTTTGAGAAACATACCGTCGAGCGATATTACAGAGCCTTGGTTTATGGTGTGCCCGATGCCAATGATCCCCGTCTGCGCGGGATCAAGGGCGCATCGTTCGAGCCCGGCAACATCTTGAAGTTGACGACGCAATTGGCGCGCCACCGCACCGACAGGCAGCGCCAGGCCGTGTTGTTCCAGGGCGGGCGGCATGCGGTGACGCGGGCGCGCACGGTGGAGGATTTCGGCACGCCGCCGGTATTGGCGCTGATGGAATGTTGGCTGGAGACAGGGCGCACGCATCAGATCCGTGTGCACATGGCCCATGCCGGTCATGGGTTGGTGGGTGATCCGACCTATGGGGGGCGGCGCAAACTGCCCAAGGCTGCGATATCCCTCAGTGCAGCGGAAGCTGTGAAAGCCTTTGACCGACAGGCGCTGCATGCGGCTGTGCTGGGCTTTGAGCATCCGGTCAGCGGCGAAAATGTGCGCTTTGAGGCACCATTGCCGGACGATATGCAGAATTTGCTGGATATCCTGCGGCAGCGGGTTTGAAAAATATCAGTCGAAAAACAACGGCAGATTGCGTTTTGTCAGTCCTTCATCGTAACGCTCTGTTTATCTTTGTTGTAGCAATGTGAAGAAATCGCAGCAGTTGATCCTTGAATTGGGTCTCTTTGCTGACCATATCCATGTTAAGGCTTTAAACATAAGGCTCTGATGACTGGGAAGGAAATACGATGGCCAATTATGCAAATCTGCCGGCACCAACACCGGAAGGCGGTCTGAACCGCTATATGCAGGAAATCCGTAAGTTTCCTTTGTTGGAGCCTGAAGAGGAATACATGCTCGCCAAACGTTGGGTGGAGGAGCAGGACACCGAGGCCGCACATCGAATGGTCACATCGCATCTGCGGTTGGCGGCAAAGATCGCCATGGGCTATCGCGGTTACGGTCTGCCCCAGGCAGAGGTTATTTCAGAGGCCAATGTCGGTCTGATGCAGGCCGTGAAACGATTTGATCCCGAAAAGGGATTTCGTTTGGCGACCTATGCCATGTGGTGGATCCGGGCCTCAATCCAGGAATATATCCTGCGGTCATGGTCCTTGGTGAAATTGGGCACGACATCGGGCCAGAAAAAGCTGTTTTTCAACCTGCGCAAGGCCAAGAACAAGATTGGCGCGCTGGAAGAGGGCGATCTGCGCCCCGAGAACGTGAAAACCATCGCCACCCAGCTGGGCGTGACCGAGGCGGAAGTCATCTCGATGAACCGGCGCATGTCGGGCGGGGATGCATCGCTGAATGCGCAGGTCGGTTCTGAAGGTGAAGGGACCATGCAGTGGCAGGACTGGCTTGAGGATGAGGATGCCGATCAGGCCAGCGACTACGCCGAACGCGATGAGCTGGAAACCCGGCGCGAGATGTTGGCGGAGGCCTTTGACGTGCTGAATGACCGTGAAAAGGACATTCTGACACAACGCCGCCTAAGCGATGAGACAATCACGCTGGAGGACCTGAGCGCCAAATATGACGTCAGCCGCGAACGGATTCGCCAGATTGAGGTCCGCGCCTTTGAGAAACTGCAAACGCGGATGCGCGAATTGGCCAAGGAAAAAGGGATGATGGCGACCGCCTGATCCCGCCAATGGCTTGACGATACCAGAACCCTGCCTGCATCATCAGGCAGGGTTTTTCTATTTTGGGGGCGATCAATGGCAGGTGGCTGGGCAAAGGACGGTGCGGTCAGTGAGCAGATCGAGGCATCCATCAACGATGAGTTGGCCCGCCTGAAGGCCCGCAAGCTGCCGCAGGGCGAAAGCCTGACGCATTGTGCCGAATGCGAAGAACCCATCCCTGAGGCGCGCCGTCTGGCGCTGCCCGGGGTGAAACTATGCATCGACTGCGTGCAGGAACGGGACCAGAAGTTTCAGGCACGCGGCGGGATGAACCGACGCGGATCAAAGGACAGTCAGTTAAAGTGAACAGGCCCGGGGGATGCCCCGGGCCTGTCGCGGTGTTTCTGAACAGTTGCCGCAGTCGCGAAGGGCCTTAGCCCTCCATCGCTTCCAATTCATCGATAAAGCCCGAGATCATCGACAGGCCCTTGTCCCAGAAGGCCGGATCGCTGGCATCCAGACCGAAGGGGGCCAGCAGCTCCTTGTGGTGTTTGGACCCGCCCGCCTTGAGCATGTCGAAGTATTTCTCTTCAAAGCCTTCTTCGCCCTCGGCATAGACCGCATAGAGCGCGTTCACCAATCCGTCGCCAAAGGCATAGGCATAGACATAAAAGGGCGAATGCACGAAATGCGGGATATAGGCCCAAAAGGTCTCGTATCCGTCCATGAATTCAAAGGCCGGTCCAAGGCTTTCGGCCTGAACGGACATCCATAGCGCGTTGATGTCATCGGGCGTCAATTCACCTGCGCGCCGTGCGGCGTGCAGTTTGCATTCAAAGTCGTAAAAGGCGATCTGGCGCACGACCGTGTTGATCATATCCTCGACCTTGCCTGCCAGCAGGACCTTGCGCTCTATGTCGGACTTGGCATTGTCCAGCATCTTGCGGAAGGTCAGCATCTCACCGAACACGGATGCGGTTTCGGCCAACGTCAGCGGGGTCGATGACAGCATCTCACCCTGGCCGGCGGCCAGAACCTGATGCACGCCATGCCCCAGCTCATGGGCCAGGGTCATGACATCACGCGGTTTGCCCAGGTAGTTCAGCATCACGTAGGGATGCACATCCGTCACTGTGGGGTGGGCAAAGGCACCCGGTGCCTTGCCCGGTTTGACCGCAGCATCAATCCAGCCTTTGCGGAAAAACGGCGTTGCCAATTCGCCCATGCGCGGGTCGAAGGCGTTATAGGCGTCCATCACCATTTTCTCGGCTGTGGGCCAGTCGACCACGCGGGGGTCTTCCATGGGCAGGGGCGCGTTGCGGTCCCAGACCTGCATCACGTCCAGCCCCAGCCATTTGCGCTTGAGCTCGTAATAGCGGTGGCTGAGCTTGGGGTAGGCAATAACAACCGCATTGCGCAGCGCCTCGACCACCTCGGGTTCGACCTGGTTGCTCAGGTGGCGGCCCGTCTGCGGCGTTTCCATGCCGCGCCAGCGGTCGATGATCTCTTTTTCCTTGGCTTGGGTGTTGTGCACCCGCGAGAAGGTCTTGATGTTACTTTCGAAAACCTCTGCCAATTCGCGTGCGGCGGCCTCGCGTTTTGCGCGGTCCGGGTCGGTCAGAAAATTCAGCGTGCCTTCGATGCCCAGGGTTTCGCCATCCACATCAAATTGCAGACCGGCGATGGTTTCATCGAACATGCGTTCCCATGCGTCGCCCACCACGCCCAGATCATGCAGAAATTTTTCCAACTCATCCGACAGCTGGTAGGGTTTCATCGCGCGGATGCGATCAAAGACGGGTTTATAGCGGGCAAGTTCGGGGTTCTGGTTCAGCAGACCTGCGAGGTGATCATCGGGCAGTTTGTTGAGTTCAAGCGTGAAGAAAACCAGGGGCGTGGTGAAATTGGTGATCTTTTCCTGCGCATCGGACATGAATTTTGCCCGGCCCGAATCCGTTGTCAGCTGGTAATAGCGCAGTCCGGCAAAAGACATGATCCGGCCCGCGATCTGGTTGATCTTTTCATTGCGCAGCACGCAGTCCAGCAGGCCTTTGGCGTCCAGATCGGCCAGTTTGCCTTCGTAATCGGTGGCAAAGCTGTTGCAGGCCTCTTCGAGCCAGTCCAGATCCCGCTTGAGTTCGGGCGCGTCCTCATCGGTGTAAAGATCGCTCAGGTCCCACTCAGGCAGGTCGCCTAGGTTCTTGTTTCCGCCGCCTGCATTGGCGTCGCGCACGGGAAAGGGAAGCTGGAACATGAAATACCTCTTGTTGTTTGCCAATACCTAAGCGCCTCGCGCCGCAGGGACAAGCGCTGCTCAGCCATAGATGCGCAGCATTTCATTCAGATCGTCCAGCGAATTTGCCTCTGCCAGGGGTTTATCGTGCCGCCAGCGTTTCATGCGCGGAAAACGAAGCGCCACGCCGGACTTGTGGCGGCTGCTGGCCTGTATGCCCTCAAAGGCGATTTCGAACACATGATGCGGCGTGACCTGCCGCACCGGGCCAAAGCGTTGCAGGGTGTTTTTCTTGACCCAGGCGGTAATCTCGCGGAATTCCTTGTCGGTCAGGCCGGAATAGGCCTTGGTAAAGGGGACCAGTTCGTTGCCTTTCCAGACGGCAAAGGTGAAATCGGTGAACAGGTTGGCACGCCGGCCTGATCCTGATTGCGCATAGATCATCACCGCGTCGATGGTCAGCGGATCCAGCTTCCATTTCCACCAATCCCCCTTTTTGCGGCCCGACAAATAGGGGCTGTCGCGGCGTTTCAGCATCAGCCCTTCGGCGTTTTCCGCCCGTGCCGTATCGCGCAGCTGGGCTAGCGCCTCCCAAGTGTCGAAATGATGCTGGGGCGACAGGCGCACAGGGGCTTGCGCGGGCAGCATTGCGCAGGCCCGTTCCAACAGCGCGCGGCGTTCGGCAAAGGGACGGTTGCGTATGTCGCGCCCTTCCCATTCCAGCAGGTCATAGGCGTGCAACACGACAGGTGCCTCGGCCAGCAGCTTTTTCGGGACAGTCTTGCGGCCGATACGCGCCTGTAGGCTGTTGAAGGACGCGGGCTTGTCAGCATCTGTCTGCCAGACCAGCAATTCACCATCCAGCACCGTGCCGGGGGGCAGATGGTCGATGGCGCGGGCCAGTTCAGGGAAACGGTCGGTCATCAACTCTTCGCCGCGCGACCAGACGAAATAGGCACCATCGCGCAGGATCAGCTGGCCCCGGATGCCATCCCATTTCCATTCGGCGCACCAGTCACCCGGAGGGCCAAGGCTTTGGGCTGTGTCCTCCAGCCCATGGGCCAGATAGAAAGGGTAGGGGCGCGATGCATCTGCGCTGGCGTCTTCTGCCTCGATCAGGCTGTGCCATGTGACCTCATCGGGATGCCAGTTTCCCATCAGACGATGCGCCAACTCTGCCTCCGGCTTGTCCGTGGCCTGTGCCAGGGCGCGCGTCATCAGTTTCTGGCTGATCCCCACCCGAAACCCGCCTGTGATCAGCTTGTTGAAAAGGAACCGTTCGGTGCCCCCCAGCTGCCGCCACGCGTCCAGCACAAAATCCTTGCGTTCAGTTTCTTCCACATCAGCAAGGGCGCGCAAGTCGTTGATCCATTGGGAAAGGCTGCGGTTATCCCCAGTCTGGTTCTGTGGCAGCACCAGCGCGATCGTCTCTGCCAGATCGCCGACCACCGCATAGCTGTCCTCAAACAGCCAAAGCGGAATATCCGCCACCTCTGCCGCCCATTCTCGCAAGCGCGTCGTCGTCACCGCACGTTTGGGGCGGCGGCCCGAGAAGAGTGCGACGGTCCAGAGCCTGTCGGTCTCATCCGCATGGGCAAAGTAATCGGCAAGGGCCGCGACCTTGTGGGTTGTTTTGGTGCTTTGGTCGATGGTGCTGAACAGGGTGGCAAAGCGTTTCACGTGGCTTCCCCCTGGTCCAGTGTTTCGCCTTCGAACTGGGTCTGGACAACCTGCGCCGACCAGCCATTTTCAGCCAGGTAGCGTGTTAAGATATCAGTGTAACCATGCGTCACGTATATGTTTTCGGCTTCCGTCTGCTTGATTGCCCACAGCAATCCGGCCCAATCCGCATGATCCGAGATCACAAAGCCACGGTCGCCAGCACGCCGTCTGCGGATGCCGCGCACCGCCATCCAGCCAGAGGCGAACGCGGTTTCCTGTGGCCCGAATTTGCGCGCCCATGCGCTGCCCAGGGCAGAGGGCGGGGCCAGAACAATCGCGCCGGGATGATCCTTGGGTTTGACATCTGCGGTGGCCTGCAGCGTGTCGCGCAGGGACAGGCCCTGCGCGCGCAGCACGGCATTTGTCGCCTCAACCGCGCCGTGGGTCAGGATCGGACCAATCGCAGGGTCCAGCATGGAAAGCAACCTTTGCGCTTTGCCCAAGGCGTAAGCCCCCAGAAACGCTGTCTTTCCTGCGGCGGCACATGCTGCCCACCAGGCGTTGATATCGGCTGCGACCTCGCTTTGATCCGCCCAGCGAAAGACCGGCAGGCCAAAGGTGCTTTCGGTGATGAAATGGTGGCATTTGACGGGTTCAAAGGGTTCTGACAGCCCGTCATCCACCACTTTGTAATCGCCTGATGCCACGAAAACCTCGCCGCGCACCTCGACCCTGATCTGTGCTGAACCCGGCACATGGCCCGCAGGATGAAAGGAAACCCGCGCATCGCCCAACTGCAAGACTTCTCCATATCGAACCCCTTGGGCAGATATATCCCCAAGCCGGTGGCGCATAACCGGCAAAGCCGCATCTGTGGCCAAATATGTCCCCATCCCCCAGCGCGCGTGGTCCGCATGCCCATGGGTGATCAGGGCGCGTTCAACCGGACGCCAGGGATCAATGTAGAAATCCCCGGCCGGGCAATAGATGCCTTTTTCGGTAAAGGTAAGGACGGACGATTTGGTCATAAGATGCATCTAAGCCGACAAAAGCAGATGCAAAGGGCCAGCAGCGACAAAGCGCGCGGGATTACGGCCAGAACCCTAGCTGGTGATATTGCCCAAAAACAGCTTTTTGAGCCCATCCAGCACCGGGGTGCGCATGCTTTCCTGTTCCATCAGGATTTCATGTTCACCGCCCGCGACCATCTCAAGGCGGCCGCCAATCCAGCTTTCCATCCGTTTTTGGACCGGGGGGACGCTGACAATGCGTTCATTCGTGCCCAGCCAGGTGATGGCGGGCATATTGGGTGCGGCCCGTTCAGACAGATGCTGGGTTTCTGCCAAAGCCTCGCGCAGCCAGATGTAGCTGGGCCCGCCCAAGGACAGCTCAGGATGCGCGATCAGCTGGTCGCGCATCATGTCATACATCTGCTCATCGCTGGTCAACATGTTGTTTTCAAACGGTTCGCTTAGCACATAAGGGGTCTTTGTCGTGCCGGGCGGCAGGCTGTGTCCCTTGCCCATTTGCGGCATGAGCCTGGGCAGTACTTTTGCAAGCGGGCGCATATGGGGTTTGACGTATATCCCCCACATCGGCCCGGTAAAGCCTGCGGCCTGAACGCTGAGCCCTTCCATCACGGCACGCAGGCCGATGCATCCGCCCATCGAATGGGCGAGCAGGAAATAGGGGCGCGGCAGCCCAAGGGCACGCGCCGCGCGCATCATCGCGGCGACGTCTTTTTGATAGTCCGAAAAAGCCTCAACATGACCGATCAGCGGATCATCAAGCAAACGGTCAGAAAGCCCCTGTCCCCGCCAGTCAATGGTCATGGTGGCCAAGCCGCGCTGCGCCAAGGCATGGGCAGTCGGGCCGTATTTCTCAATATATTCGCTGCGCCCAGGGAACAGCAGAACCGTTCCCTTGGCCCCCTGCAGGGGCCAATGGCCAACCCTGATCCTTTTGCTGTCAGAGGTGACCGCCCAAAGTGCCTCCCCGCCCGCAGGGCCGGGGTGCACGTCGGTATACAAGGGTGCCGGGGTTAGGTCCATTAAGCGAGGACAGCCGCCAATTTCATGGCCATGCCCATATCGCCATCAACCTTCAGCTTGCCGGTCATAAAGGCAGAGGTGGGGTTGGTTTCACCGTCAAGGATTTCCTTGAATGTCTCGGCATCCGCGCTGAGCGTCACATCGGCCTCTTCATCCGCAGCACGTGCGCCATTTGCATCGATCATGACGGCCCCTTCGCCGACAATATCGAATTTGGCAGAGCCGTCAAAATCAGCGCCGCCCAGCTTTTCGTTCAGCGCAGCAACAGCTTCGTTCAAAATATCACTCATCATAGGCCCTTTTTCATCAATTGGTGCCGGTCATCTCTGGATTTGTTCCGGCAGCCTGTTACATTCACCTTTGTTATGCGCATCTTGACCGTCAACCTCAAACATCACCTTACGGCACTTGTTGCGGTTGTGTTGCTGTGCAGCACAGCCACGGCAGAGCAGGCGCCCGTTGAATTGTTTGACCGCCTCCAGAGCGCGACAGAGGCAGAAGCGCCCCGGGTCGTTCAGGAAATCAAGGCGGAATGGTCCAAGTCCGGCTCTGCTGCGATGGATTTATTGCTGCGCCGCGGGCGCGAGGCGATTGAGAAGGGCGATTACCCCCTGGCGATCGAACATCTCACGGCGTTGACCGATCACGCACCGCAATTCGCCGAAGGTTACCATGCGCGGGCCGAGGCATATTTTCGCGCAGACCTTTACGGGCCGGCACTGGATGATCTGGAGAAGACGCTTGCGCTGAACCCCAGTCATTTCGATGCAATATTTGGCCTTGCGGTGATGTTTCAGGAGTTTGGAGAACTGCGCAAAGCGGCCGAACTCTACCGTAAGGTGCTTGCACTCCATCCCAACCATGATAACGCACGCGAGGCGCTGAGCCGTCTTAAGCGCGACGGCATTGGTCGTGAACTCTGATCGGGGACTAAAGTGTCAGGCAATGCAAGGGTTGTGGCCGTTTTGGGCCCGACCAACACAGGTAAGACCACCTATGCCATAGAACGCATGCTGGGCCATCGGACGGGCATCATCGGCCTGCCGCTGCGCCTTTTGGCACGCGAGGTCTATGACCGCATCGTGGCGCTGCGCGGCCCGTCTGTCGTGGCGCTGGTCACTGGTGAGGAACGGATTGTCCCGCCGCGCACCCAATATTGGGTTTGCACCGTCGAAGCGATGCCCGAAGGCATGGGCGCGGATTTTGTGGCGATTGATGAAATTCAGCTATGTGCCGATCCTGAACGGGGCCATGTGTTCACGGACCGTCTGCTGCGTGCGCGCGGGCTGCATGAAACCAATTTTCTGGGCTCGGACACCATGCGCGGCACCATCGCGGCCTTGGTGCCGGGCGTAGAGTTCATCCGCCGCGAGCGGATGTCCGAATTGATCTACTCAGGTCAGAAAAAGATAAGCCGCATGCGGCCCCGCAGTGCAATAGTCGGATTTTCGGTTGAGAATGTATATGCCATCGCAGAGCTGATCCGCCGCCAGAAGGGCGGGGCTGCCGTGGTGATGGGTGCGCTTTCGCCGCGCACACGCAATGCGCAGGTGGACATGTACCAAAACGGCGAGGTCGACTATCTGGTGGCCACCGATGCCATAGGTATGGGGTTGAACCTTGATGTGGATCATGTGGCCTTTTCGGCGCTGTCCAAATTTGATGGAAGGCGGATGCGCCCCTTGGCCCCCAATGAACTGGCACAGATCGCCGGACGGGCCGGTCGGGGCTTTAAAAGCGGAACTTTTGGCGTCACCGGGGATGCGCCTGCGCTGGATGACGGTATTGCGCGTGCAATTATGGACCATAGTTTCACACCGCAAAACAAGATCAACTGGCGCAACCACGCGCTTCAGTTCGGCTCCATCGACCGGCTGATCGCCACGCTTGAGGCGAAATCAGAAGATGAACGGCTGGTGCGCGCGCGCGAGGCAGATGATCTGAGGGCGCTCAAAACGCTGGGCCAGGTGGATGAAGTTTTCGCCAGAAGTACCGACGGCCCTTCAGTAAAACTGCTTTGGGATGTCTGCCGTATCCCTGATTTCAGGGGCATCAGCCATGCTGAACACGCCAATCTGCTGGAGACGATTTTCATCGACCTGCATCAGCGCGGCAAGATCCCCGACGACTGGCTGGCGCGCCAGATCAAGCGTATCGACCGCACCGATGGGGACATCGACGCCTTATCCAAAAGGTTAGCATTTATCCGCACATGGACTTACGTTGCGCAGCGGAAAGGCTGGACAAGCGACGAAAGTCATTGGCGCGGGGCGACTCGTGTCGTAGAAGATCGACTGTCGGACGCCTTGCACGAACGTTTGACCCAAAGATTTGTAGACCGGCGCACATCCGTGCTTTTGCGCCGGCTAGGACAGAAGGAAGCCATGGTGGCCGAAGTAAACGAGACCGGTGAAGTAACAGTCGAAGGCGAATTTGTAGGCAAGCTGGACGGTTTCCGTTTCCGCGCCGACAAGGGCGCAGGCGGGGCCGAGGAAAAGACGATCAAGTCAGCAGCCCTTCAGGCTTTGGCCCCACAGTTCCATTTGCGGGCGGATCGTTTCTACAACGCGCCCGATACGGAGATTGATTTCACCGAGCAGGGCGGCCTGATGTGGGGCGCGTCGGCAGTTGGCAAGCTGGTGGCGGGCGCTGACCCGCTCAAGCCGCAAGTACAGGTCTTTGTCGACGATGTCGCGGGACCCGAGGTTGCGCAAAAGGTTGAACGCCGCTTGCAGCACTTTATCGACCGCAAGATCGCAGCCCTGTTCGAGCCGCTTCTGGCGCTGTCCAAGGATGAGACATTGAACGGTCTGGCCCGTGGCTTTGCCTTTCAGATGGTCGAAAACTTTGGCATCATGCCAAGGACGATCGTGGCCGATGACGTGAAAGCGCTGGATCAGGACGCCCGTGGTGCCCTGCGCAAACATGGCATACGTTTTGGTCAGTTCACCATCTTTATGCCCTTGCTGCTGAAACCTGCGCCGACGCGTCTGCGTCTGGTTTTGTGGTCTATTGCCAAAGGCTTGCAAGAGTTTCCTGAATCGCCTCCGCCCGGTCTGGTGACCATTCCCGTAGAGACAGGCGCGCCCGAGGGGGCCGATACAATGTCAGGCTACCGCAACGCAGGTACGCGCGCCATCCGCATCGATATGCTGGAACGTCTGGCCGATATGTTGCGCGGTGAAAATTCCCGCAGCGGCTTTGAGGCCAAGGCGGACATGCTGTCGATCACAGGCATGACGCTGGAACAATTCGCCGATCTGATGGGCGGTTTGGGATACAAGGCGGAAAAAGGCGAACGCGAAAAAGTCAAAGCACCTGTGGCTGCTACAGCGCCCATCGAGGCCGATCAGGCTGATGGCTCATCCCCTGATGTGCCCGAAGCCACTGCCGCCGATGCTAAAGCCGCCGATGCGCCTGTCGCACAAGCGCCTGCCGAAGAAGCGCCCGCTGAAGAAATACAGGCCGAAACAGCCCCTGAGCTCCAAGCAGGGGCCGACGCAGCCGCACAGACCCCAGCAGACGCGACGCAAGAAGCACCAGCGGCTGCCGAGATGGAGGTGTTCTATACCTTCACCTGGGGTCGCGCCCCGCGTGCAAATGCGGCCCCCCGCCGCAGCACTGGTGACAAACCACGCGGCAAAGGCAAACCGCAAGGCAAGGGCCGCAAAGGCGCGCCGCGCGGCGAGACTGCTGCCAAGTCACAAAACTTCAGCGCCCGTCCCCCGAAAAAGGAAAAGGCGATTGACCCTGACAACCCCTTTGCGGCAGCCCTGATGGGGTTGAAGGACAACAAATAAGTGTCTGAAAAGACGGAAAAGCTGCGCGTGGACAAATGGTTGTGGCACGCGCGGTTTTTCAAGACGCGGTCGCTTGCCGCCGCCCGTGTCAAGGCAGGGGCGGTCCGCATCAACGCGACAGCTACACAGAAAACCTCCAGCATGGTTGCGGCCGGTGACGTTCTGACATTCGCCCAGGGCGATCATATTCGCGTGATCCAGATCGCGGCATTGGGTGAACGGCGCGGCCCTGCACCAGAGGCGCAGGCGCTCTATACCGATCTGTCCCCGCCTCAGCCTCACAAAGAGGACAAACAGCCCGCAAATCCGGGTTTTGATGGAAAAGGTCGCCCGACAAAGAAGGATCGTCGCACTCTTGATCTTTCTAAGGCCCGCCATCTTGAATGATCCTGCCCCCTGATTTAGGCAGAAGTCAGGCTATCCTGACAGAGACTTTTCCATGACCTATATCGTGAACGATTCATGCATTGCATGCAAATACACCGACTGCGTCGAAGTATGTCCCGTTGATTGCTTTTACGAAGGCGAGAACATGCTGGTGATTCATCCCGATGAATGCATTGACTGCGGTGTATGCGAGCCGGAATGCCCTGCCGATGCGATCCGTCCCGATACAGAGCCGGACATGGAAAAATGGGTTGAGTTCAACCGCAAATATTCTGAGTTGTGGCCGGTGATCATCACCAAGAAAGACCCGCTGCCCGACGCAGAAGAACGGGACGGAGAAACCGGCAAGCTGGAGAAGTATTTCTCCGAAGCGCCGGGCGAGGGCGGCTGATTCGCGTCATTCCGAATCGGATTTCCCGGCTTTTGGCGGAAAATCGCTATATATCATTGGGTTTAGACCATCTGTGATCATGCCGTTGTCATGATCTTTCAGATGGTCCTTTTTTGTGGTATAGATATACCAATATGAAAAACCAAATGGTCTTGCCACGGCATATGAACGCACAACCACGCTGCCCAGGTTGTTTTTAACTCTCTAACCAAACGCACACCGACATGCGCTTTATCGCGCTGTCTGATTGCGTTTTTTGTGTCGCGGACCATGCGAATACTACCAAGAGCGG
The DNA here is from genome assembly GCA_017854855.1 of Sulfitobacter sp. Classification (GTDB taxonomy): domain Bacteria; phylum Pseudomonadota; class Alphaproteobacteria; order Rhodobacterales; family Rhodobacteraceae; genus Sulfitobacter. The sequence continues at coordinate 29,464 of JAFMGZ010000043.1, forward strand.
GGAAGCCCGCGCCATAGGAGCCAGTACATGAGTAAGTCGAAGAAGCTTGATTTCCGCCCCAATGAGTTTGTTGTCTACCCGGCGCATGGCGTGGGGCAGATCGTCTCGGTCGAGGAGCAGGAAGTCGCCGGTATCACGCTGGAGCTGTTCGTCATTTCCTTTGAGAAAGACAAGATGACCCTGCGCGTTCCGACGCATAAGGCCACCGAGATCGGCATGCGGGCGCTGTCCAGCCCCGATGTGATCAGCCACGCGATGAAGACGCTGAAAGGCAAGGCCAAGGTCAAACGTGCCATGTGGTCGCGTCGCGCGCAGGAGTACGAGCAAAAGATCAACTCCGGTGATCTGATCGCGATTGCAGAGGTCGTGCGCGACCTGCACCGCACGGATGATCAGCGCGAGCAGAGCTATTCAGAGCGCCAGTTGTATGAGGCTGCCCTTGAGCGTCTGACCCGCGAAGTCGCGGCTGTCAGCGGCGGTGATGAACTGGCAGCGGCCAAGCAGGTCGGTGACGTGCTGGAAAGCCGCATCGCGGCTTGATCGCCAGACCATCTGTTATCCATGCGCCGTCTCCCTTAGGGGAGGCGGCGTTTTTTATGGCAGGGCTGCAAGGCAGGCAAGGATCAAGGCGAGGTCGACCAGCTGTTGGGTGGCACCCAGAACGTCGCCGGTTTGCCCGCCGATCTTTGCCCTGGCGATCAGGGCTGCGGCCAGCGTCACCAGTCCCGCAACGATCAGCGCAATGAACAAGGGGGCAGGCAGGGCCAGCACCGCGCAGACCAGCCCAAATCCTGCCGCGATCAATGCGGCGGCTTGCGGTGGCCGCCCGGTCTGACTGGACAGACCCGCGCTACGGGCATTGGGCAGCCCATACATCACCAGAACCATTGCCGCCCGTGACATGACAGCCGCCCCGATAAGGGCCGCAACAAAGCTGCCCGCGCTGATCAGGCCAGTGATGGCAACCCAACGCAGGCCAATCGCCGCGATCAGGGCGATGGCGCCATAGGTGCCGATCTGGCTGTCCTTCATGATCTCCAGCCGTCGCGCGCGCGTCCAGCCGCCCCAAAAGCCATCGGCGCAATCTGCCAGCCCGTCCTCATGCAGGGCACCAGTGCAAAAAATGCCTGCCAGCACCGCAAAAAGCGCGGCCACGCCTGCCGGCAGACCCAGCCACAAGGCAGCCCCCGCGCCGGCGGCACTGCAGGCCGCAACCGCGATGCCGACCAGCGGATAGGCCCATGCGGCATGGGCCGCAGGGCGCGGATCATCCGCCTTGAAGGGGGGGTGAGGCAGGGGCAGGCGGGTCAGCAGGCCAAGGGCGATTCGTAGGTCAGCAACAGCCGGGCGAAAGGCAGATGCAGGGATGTCGTTTCTATCCATATTATGCCTCTCGGCCCCTTCCTGCTGCGCGCTGCGGTGGTTAGACATGGGCCTATTGGAACCAGAACCTGAGCATGCCCATGACCCAAGAATTTGCAACCCTGTCCGAATTTCGCGCCCTGCTGGCCGCACAGCCCGGTGCTGATGGCGATGTACTGTCGGCGGCCGCTGATCACAACATGCAACTGACCAAGCCTCCCGGCGCTCTGGGTCAGCTCGAAGAGCTTGCCTTGTGGTATCGCAGTTGGCGCGGCGGCGAGAATGCCGAGATTGCGGCACCCCAGGTGATTGTCTTTGCTGGCAATCACGGTGTGGCAGCCAGGGGTGTGTCGGCCTTTCCGGCGGAAGTGACCGAACAGATGGTCCTTAACTTTCAGCACGGCGGGGCTGCGATCAACCAGATTGCGCGGGTGAACGGTGCCAGCCTTGATGTGGTGGCGCTTGATCTGCAAAAGCCCACATTGGACTTCACCCAAGCCCCCGCCATGACCGAACAAGAGGTGGTTGCGGCATTGGCTGCGGGTTGGGCAGCGGTCAAACCGGATGCCGATCTGCTGGTGGTCGGCGAGATGGGGATCGGCAATACCACGTCGGCGGCGGCACTGGCCTGTGCCCTGCTGGGCGGAGAGGCCGGTGATTGGACCGGTCGGGGCACCGGCGTCGATGATGCGGGCCTGGGCATCAAGACACAGGTGGTCGCCGAAGCCGTTGCATTGCACAAGGGGCAGGGCGACGGGATGGAGATGCTGAGGCGTCTGGGCGGGCGCGAACTGGCTGCGATGGCCGGGGCCATTGCGCGGGCGCGGGTCTTGCGCATTCCGGTCATTCTGGATGGGTTCATCTGCTGTGCAGCGGCCCTGACGCTGGCGCATACCCAAGAGGGCGCTCTGGATCATACCGTGGCAGGCCACCAAAGCGCGGAGGCGGCCCATATCAAGCTGCTGCAGGCCCT
>JAFMGZ010000092.1 GCA_017854855.1 Sulfitobacter sp.
GCAGCGAGTACCTCGGCGGGATGGCGATCGCCATTCTCGCCCTCATCGAACAGCAGGCTTGAGGAGAAGACCATGAGCATGGCGACCACAACAATCCGCATCGACCACGCAATGCTGCCCGACCATTTCGACCGCAGCCGCCCCAACGCCATCGCGGAGGCCATCGAGACCGCGCTGCGGGAGGACGGCGTCAAGGCCGAGGTCTTGGACATCTTCTCGCATATCAAGGTCGAACTGTCGACCAGCCAGCTTACTGCCGCCTGCGCGGCGTTGGCCGAGCTTAAGCTGATTTGAAGGAGGACGGACCATGAGCACCCGCGCACAAATCGCCATCCAGACAGGGCCTGACGAATGGGCGCATGTGTATGTGCATTTTGATGGTTACCCCTCCCATATGCTGCCAGCGCTGGCCCGTTGGACACCCGAGGACATTCTTGCCGCCCGCGAAATCCGGCAGGTGCGTGCGGACGCACTGGATTGTTTTGATCCACCACGCGCGCCCCGCATCCTGCAACAGCCCACTTGCGAACTTTGCCATCTTTATATCTGGCAGGCCGGTGTATGGCGTGAACTGACCTCCCTGCGTGGGGTGCAAAAAAGCAATCAAATTGCGCCGAATTGACTACGCTAATCGCCCTGTCAGAGCGATGGTTGTCTCAGCAAAACGATGCACCGCACCAAAGGATCCAAGCCCATGACCGCACACGCCATTCTGCCCAGCCGCAACGAGGATTACGGCTTTTTCCAAACCCTGACAAACTGCCCGCAGCGCGAGCGGCGCAGCGCAGAGGTCTGGACGCTGGCTTCTCGCCTCATCGCCGCAGCCATCAGCACCGACACCGAAGACGAGATGATCGGCATCCGCGATTTCCTCGACAGCCGCATGGGTCGCCACTTCGCCGACGATGTTGTCGGCAACATGATGGGCTGCAACATCGACACCGAGACTGCGGTCGCATCCGCTATCCGCCGCTGGCAGGACTGGCGCATCAGCAGCCGCACAGAACGCGAGGAGGGCATCCCCGCAGGCCTTCCCTACCTGACGGGTTGGGTGCAGCACTTTGCAGTGACGGCCGCGATGGCAGACGCGGACTGAGGCTCGCACCCATCACGTTCTGGCCAGCCCGCGCTCGCGCGGGCCAATGCCGGTAGAAGGGCACGCATCCTGCGCGGCCCGTTTGACCGGAGGCTACCATGCCCAATCTCACCAAAACCCAAAGCCTGATCCTGACCACAGGCGCCCAGCGCGCAGACAACATCGCCATGCCGCTGCCGGAAGGGCTGCATGGCGCTGCTGCCAAGAAGGTCGTGACCATGATGATCGACCGCGGCTGGCTCGAAGAGGTCGATGCCAACACCCGCAAAGGCGAACCCCTCTGGCGCGAAACCGGTGATGGTCACGGCACCACACTGGTTGTTACCGACGCGGGGCTACTGGCGGTCGGGATTGAACCGGTGGTCGTCAAAACCATGGCTGCGGTCCGCCAATATGTAGCCACAGCAGATGTGCCCAAGACGCCGACCCCACGAACCGGCACGAAACAGGCGCAGATCATCGCGTTGCTGCAGCGGCCCGAGGGCGCGTCGGTCGCCGAAATCGTCGCGGTGACGGGGTGGTTGGCGCATAGTATTCGCGGCCTGATCTCTGGTGGCCTGAAGAAAAAACTGGGTCTGCCGGTCACCTCCGAGAAGCAAGACGGGCGGGGCACAGTCTACAAACTCGACGTTGCGTGACTGTGGTCCTTATGGCCAGCGATCGAACAGTCTGCGCAGCACGTAACTGCGCAGAAGCGAGGTGATGACGAAGATCGCGCCGATCGCGAGGGTGTTGCCGATGCTGACCACCAGACCAAACCATGGAAACACCACGATCTGCGTCGCAACGGCCAGCACATAACCGACCACGACGTTGGTCACGGCCTCAACCAGTGACATCCTGCGCGACTGACTCATCCCGCCAGCCTTTGAGATTTGAGGGCGGCAAAGCTCTCGCCGGTTTCCACAAGCACAGCGTCTTGGCCGGTGAACGCCTGCCAGCGCTCGATGGCTACATCGACATAGGCCGGGTTCAGTTCAATCCCGTAGCAGACCCGCCCCGTGGTTTCCGCCGCGATCAGCGTGGTGCCGGACCCCATGAAGGGCTCGAACACGGCCTGGCCGGGGGACGAGTTGTTCAGGATTGGGCGGCGCATGCACTCCACAGGCTTTTGCGTGCCGTGTACGGTTTCTGCATCCTGATCCTTGTTGGCAATCTGCCACAGCGTGGTCTGCTTGCGATCGCCTGCCCAGTGGCCCTTGCCCTTGGCGCGCACAGCGTACCAGCAGGGCTCGTGCTGCCAATGATAATCACCGCGGCTCAGCACGAGGCGGTCCTTGGCCCAGATGATCTGTGAGCGGATGTTGAAGCCTGTCACCGTGAGGCTTTCTGCCACGGTCGCGGCATGCAGCGCGCCATGCCAGACATAAGCAACGTCCCCTGGGAATAGTGACCACGCCTCGCGCCAGTCAGCGCGGTCGTCGTTCAGCACCTTGCCGGTGCGCTTGGTTGCAGCGGCACCTGCTTTATTGCGCCACCCGGGATCGTATTCCACACCGTAGGGCGGGTCAGTGACCATCAGCTGCGGCTTCACGTCGCCAAGAAGCCGCCCGACGACATCGGCAGAGGTGCTGTCGCCGCAGATCAAACGATGTGCACCCAGCTGCCAGACATCGCCCGGAACCGATACCGGCGTGACCGGCAGGTCTGGAACATCATCCTCACCCTCGACCGGGCCATCTGCGCCCAGCGCATCGGGGTCTTGCAGCAAGGCGTCGAGCTCTTCGTCCGTGATCCCCAGGAGCGACAGATCAAAATCATCCGCCAGCAGCCCAGCGATCTCGTCGCGCAGCATGGTCTCGTCCCAGTCACCCAGTTCAGTCAGTTTATTGTCGGCGATCCGGTAGGCCCGCCGCTCGGCTTCATCAAGATGCCCCAGCCGAATGACCGGCACATCCGTCAGCCCCAGCATTGTCGCGGCCAGCACCCGGCCATGCCCGGCGATCAGTTGGCCATCGTCGGCGACCATGCAGGGGACAGTCCAGCCGAACTTGGCCATGCTGGCTGCGATCTTTGCCACCTGATCATCGCCATGGATCTTGGCATTGCGGGCATAGGGGCGCAGCCGGTCGATCGGCCAGCTTTCAATCTGGCTCGGTGCAAAGACGAGGTCCATCGACGGTTCTCATTTAGGGCAGGGGCGACATACCGATGCTCACGCCGGCGTGACCGGCGACCAGAACAGGATCCGCGATGTCAGGAAAACAAAAGCGCCCGTAAGGGATATCCTCCGGGCGCAAAACTCCGATGATTTGTGTATGAGTCAAGGGGGCTAGAAATGTCAAACCATTTTTTTGCGGCTTGTGTGTTGTCCTTTTGGAGCCTCTGAAACGTCTGTAAAGAGGGTGGCTTCCCTGTTTGGCTAAACTGGCTCGCTTTTGGCCAGGTGGATTCTTGACTAAACCACTCAAGAATCCACCCTGAGAGCCAGTTTTGTGCGTCCAACCCTTTGTAATTGAGTCACTTTATTTTGGCCGCCGACCAAACTGGCTTCGAAGTGGATTCCCCGGTGAAAAAGCCACGCGCTAGCGAAATGGCGCGCTAAGCCCCCCCGTATACGGATCGCGCCCGGGAGGAACCATGGGTGGGGGGTTACCTGACCACTGGCAGATCCGATATGCGCGTCGTGTAGCGTGGGCTGCGGTGATTGGCGCGGAGCTTCCAGGAGCGCGACATCCCCTCACTGCCCAGAACCAAGGTCTTCTTGCCGAACCGTGTGTTCACAGCATCAAGCGCTGTCATCAATGCTGGCGACCCCGTCGGTACATCGAACAGCGTCCGTGGACGATCTTCTAATGGCAGCAGATCGTCCAGCATAATGCCCGCCTTGGTGAAGCCGTATGTCTGAGCATCAACCTTTGGCCAAGCAGCCATGGCGCACCGTTTGGCTGCAGCGACCAGATCAAGCGTGTCCGAGGACATCGGAGTCAGACGAGTGGAGCGCGATCCTGCATACTGCGGCCGATCAGAGCGATGTCGGTTTGTGTGGAAGAAGACGGTAAGAGTCCCGGCCACCAGCCCGTGTGTCCGTAGCTTTTCAGCTGCGCGTGTTGCATGGGCAGTGAGCGCTTGGAACAATGTGTCGAAGTCTTCCATGGGTTTGCCAGATGACCGTGTGACGGCCATTCCCTTTCGCTGCGGCTCTAAGTCATCAAAGGCAATGCAGGGCTCCCCCTGCAACTCGAGAACGGTACGTTCCAACACCACGGTGCCCAGAGCCCGTGCCTGGCGCAGTGGCATATCACGCAACTCTGCCGCCGTGCTGATACCGATACCCTCCAGCTTTTTTGTAGTGCGCCTGCCGATCCCCCAAATGTCACCAACCGGGACGAGGGGTAGCAGCCAGGCGGCGAGCGCAGGGTCGGTCATATCCAGAACGCCCGCAAAGATTGGGTTCTTCTTTGCAATGTCATTGGCACATTTTGCGAGGGTTTTGGTCGCCGCAATCCCGACGCGGACGGGCACACCAACGCGCCGCAGCACATCGCGACGCATTGTCCTGGCATGGGTCACGCGGTCCCTAAACCCGCTGAAATCCAGAAAGCACTCGTCGATTGAATAGATTTCGACGTTCGGTGTGTAATCCTCGTAGACCTCGACCACACGGCGGCTAATGTCGCCATAAAGCGTATAGTTGGATGAAAACACTTTTACGCCATGCGCTGCGATCTTGTCGCGTAGCAGGTGTAGTGGCTCGCCCATTTTGATGCCCAGCGCTTTGGCCTCATCGCTGCGCGCGACAGCACAGCCATCGTTGTTCGACAGCACAATGACGGGCACGCCCTTTAGGGTAGGGTCAAAGATCCGTTCGGCGCTGACGTAGAAGTTCGCGCTGTCACTGATCGCGATAGGCTTTGTCACGCCAGGTCGTACCTTCGCACAACGCCTGCAATGACGCCCCAGATCTCGCTGTTTTCAGTAAGCTCGATCTCTGGAAAGGCCTCCCGGCTGTTGGCGGGGGCAAGGAAGTACTTGCCATCCCGTTTGCGCAGGATCTTCGCGGTCACTGCGCCCTCTACGACCGCAAGCACCGCGCGCCCCAAGCGCCGCTTGCCCGCGCGATCAACCGCAATGATGTCGCCATCACGAATTCCAACATCCCAAAGGCAGTCCCCCTCAACCCGCCACCAGAAGGTCGATGTCGGATGCCGTACGACCCACGCGATGGGATCAATCTCATCCTCAAGGTCATCTCCTGCTGGTGATGGAAAGCCTGCGCTGACGCGCGGCAAAGCAATCGGGATGACATTAGTCTCAGCCATAATGGGGGCTGTTATCGGAAAAACTGGCATCTGCGATTCTCCACATGTTCACTTTATGTTCTTGCTGATCGACTATTTGATGGGTCGGTGTCAAGAAATGCGGCTAATGCTTGCAGAAATCTGGGCGCTCTGGCTTTATTGTTTAAAGTGATCGACCAACAACGGCTGGAACGCCCATGTTCATGATAATGGGCTCTAGGCGGACGTATCTCCATGACGTCGACCTGCCCCAGAAGTGGACAAATGCAGGTGGGGCATATCTTTGGTAGCCCCTTTGATGCCACCAATTGTCGTAAACGCAATAGACGCGCATCGTATCACGCCGTTAAGCGAGAGTTTATGACAAGTTCCACGTCCTACATACCCGCGACGGACCGCATCCTTGCCGGTGTAGCCTTGATGCTGGGATTTTGCGTCACCGCCCCCTTGCTGGATGTGGCGGCCAAGCTGGCATCGGACAGTATACCCGTGGGACAGATCACAGCCGCACGCTTTATCGTGCAGTGCGCGTTAATGGCCCCTTTTGTCTGGATCATGGGGCTATCGTTGCGGGTAGCGCGGGGGCAATGGCCGGCGTTATTATTGCGCGCCGTACTTTTGCTTGCCTCGACCTTTTGCTTTATCGCAGCAATCCGCGTCATGCCGCTGGCCGATGCGCTGGCGATCGTGTTCGTGGCCCCGTTCATCGTTCTGCTGGTTGGGAAATTCTATCTGGGCGAAGATGTCGGGCCCCGCCGCGTTGGGGCGGCGATGGTGGGCTTTGTGGGTGTCCTGTTTGTTATCCAGCCCAGTTTCGCCGCCTTTGGCGCGGTAGCACTGTTTCCGCTGGGCACGGCGGTAGGGTTCGCGTTCTACATACTTGTCACACGCGGGCTGTCGCGGCGGATGCATCCCGTTACCCTGCAATTCCACACCGGCCTGATCGCCAGCCTGCTGTGCCTGCCGGTGATGATACTGGCCCAAGGCACGGGGGCCGAACTGCTTGATCCGGTCTGGCCCGAAGGGGTTGCGTGGCTCTGGCTGCTGGGTGTGGGGTTCTTCGCCACACTAAGCCATATGATGATGACCTATGCGCTTTCGCTGGCGCCATCGGCCACACTTGCGCCACTGCAATATCTGGAACTGCCGGTAGCAACCCTGCTGGGTTATCTGGTCTTCAGCGATTTCCCCAACGCGCTGACGCTGACGGGCATCGGCATCATCATCGGCGCAGGTCTTTATATGATCCACCGCGAAAGGGTCACCGCGCGCCAGTTGATCACCGAGCGCGCCGCTCCTCCGATCTGAGGGGGCGGCGCACTTCAATCTAGAAACCACAGCCGACTGGCGACCCAGT